>NZ_VDGG01000027.1 GCF_006861775.1 Psychrobacillus soli
ACATCGTGTGGAGGTTATTCACATGGAGGGAGACAGCTATCGCATGAAAAACAGGCAGCACGTATTTTAAGCAAAAGTGTTCATTTCAAACGAGCAAAAACTGTATGTTTTCACTTGACGGTTACAAGATGATGGCACTGGCAGTTGCACCCTTCATTGATTGGGCAAATAGCCATGCTTTTCTACCCATCACGAATGGTTTAATGGAGCGCTCTGCTCTGTTATTATCGAGTTCAAGTCGCCCGTCTTTCATAAAGGCAATGAGCTTTGGCCATTGGTTTAAACTATAATTGATGGCGTCACCTAATTTGCTTTTAGGTGGGACTTGAGGACGTTTGGATTTTAGCCATACTAAATAAGCATCCAACACGGGTTGACTGCGTTTTTGACGTTGTTCTTTCCTTTGTTCTGGGCTACAATTTTCATATTCCTCTTCTATCTGTTTTTCAATTTTAAATAATTGCGTACAGAATTGAAGACCTTCAGCCGCGAGAGTCGTAGATTTGTCTATATTGGTAGGTAACGATTTGAGCGTTTCGTCATATTTTCTTCTAGCATGTGCCCAACAACCAACCAACTCCACGTCCTTCAAATCATGGTACCCCGCATAGCCATCGACATGAAGGTATCCCGCAAATCCCCTAAGAAATGCTTTCGGGTGCTTACTGTGGCGCGAAGTTTGATAGTCATATAAGACAATCGGCGCTACATCTCGACTAGATCGGTACAGCCACATATAGGATTTGGAATTTGCCGATTTTCCAGGTTCTGTTAAAATTTGAACTGTTGTTTCGTCTGCGTGCAGACGATCAAGTTGAAGTAGTAACTCGTGCAAGCGATTGTAAAGCGGTGAGAGCCACTTCGTTGCACCATATATTACCCAGTTGGCAACCGTTTGGCGTGATAGAAAGACACCAAGCCGTTCAAATTGTTTTTCAATTCGGTACAATGGCATCCCTTCTACGTATTTTTGATTCATTATATATGCCATTGAAGAAGGCGAAGCGAGACTTTTTGGAAAAACTGCCGCAGGCATTTTAGCTGTAATAATTGGCGTTTCTATACCTTCCCGTTCACATTGACGGCAACTGAAAATATGTTGAACATGTTCAATGACTGTCACTTGAGCGGGAACGATTTTTAATTCGCGTCTCTTTTCTGTGCTCATTTCGTGAACGGCTTCGCCGCAACACAAACAGACCTGCTCTTTATCAGGTAAACGATAATGGATCGTTTCCGTAGGCAGGTTTTCAAGTTTCGCATCTCGTTGTCCGACATACTTTTTTCGCTGGTAAGTAATCGATTCAAGTGTGGGTTCTTCGACCTTTTCATCCACTGATAGTTCAGCTTCATTAAAAAGGAGAAGTTCGATTTGATTTGGATTTGATTTTTCACTGGAAGCCCCAAATTTCTTTTGTTGGCTAAGTCGGAACTGTTCTTCCAACCATTTAATTTTTGCCTCTAGGACTTCTTTTTGTTTTTCTAAATCCGCATTTTTCGCTGCGAGTTCTTCAATTGTTTCTTGTAGTTGAGTCGTATTTTTTTCCATGAGAATATAGTACCATAAAGAGAGAAGACATGGGATGTCAATTCTCTCTAAATTATAAATTTTGCATCAATTTTTGGGTGGGCTTGTTTTTGTTCCATTGGAAGCCCATCGAGTAACCAATTTAATTGCCGTTGGCTAATTTTTAGTGGACTTGACGTTTGTGATTCAGGCCAATGGAACAGCCCTTCATCCAAACGGCGATAGTACAGCCAAAATCCATTGTGATCCCAGTGTAAGATTTTTAATTTATCCCGTTTGCGATTGCAGAACACAAAGAGATTAGATGAAAAGGGATCTAGTTGAAAACTCAATTGAACAATTGCCGCTAATCCATCAACCGACTTTCTCAAATCCGTTGGACCGCAAGCCAAGTAAACCTGATCAATTGGGGCTTTACTTAACATGATGTTGAAGGATTTCAAGCACTTCTTGGAAAAGTGCGCGATTAAAATCGTCTTGAATCTCAATAGAAACATTGCCTATTTGGATGCGAAGGGATGAGTTTGAATCGGAGTGTGAGTCAGACTCACTTAGTGCCATCCATTGTGTTGCAGATTGAACATCGATACTTGATTCTGAATTAAGTCTTTTCATCCATTGATACATACTTTGAAGACCAATTTGGTTGTGTTGACACCAGGCTTTTACATTGGGTTCATCACTTGCCTTGTAGGCATCGATCCGTTGCTGCCATAGTTGTTTTCGTTCCTCTGGGGACATGGAAAAATAAAACCTCCTAACATTTGATGTTATTGTGATTATCACAAAACATCGGAGATGTTAGAAGGTGTGGGTTATTTGACGCTTACGTAGAAACAGCATGGAAATCGCATTCAAGCCGTATATAATAATAAGTCGTTCTAGTTCAATTAACTGGAATGGCTTATTTTTTTCTATATCAAATTGGTGGATGTAGAATAATTAAATTAATAATGAAAATAAATTGAAAATAATAGTAAGTAGTCCACATTTTTGTAATGTTATTTTGTATAATTAAGTATAAGTCAAAGGGTATTGAAAAAAAGGGGGAGAATTTTCATGAACAATAAAACAACTAAGATAATCATAGCTTCAGCAATAGCTACATCAGCATTTGTTGCAACAATACCAAATCAAAAAGCAGATGCTTCAACAAATATTGAAAAATTAGTAAGTGATGCACAAAAAGCAGGAACTGTTTTGAAATGGGCAATTTCAATTGAGGGGTCTGCAGATGGAATAACGCAGCCATGGACTGAATTTAATGCGGCAAAAACGGCTATTGCAAAAGTCAAAGAAGCTATGAATGGAGTAAGTTATTCGGATAAATTAAAGTTTGAAGCTCAATTAATTGAGCCAAAAACTCAGCTACAACGAGCACAAGGGTATCTCGATGCAATTACGGCAAGTACTAAGATAGAAGAAAAGAAGACTGCACTTTCACAAGCTGTTGTTACAAATAATTTAGAACAGGTTGAAAGTGCATATCATGAAATGACTGCGGAATTCCGTAAGCAAACGATTTTATTGGATCGTGTATATGGTCAATCAACACGGGATAAAATTCGAAATGTAGTAAAAGGACCAGCAGAACAATTAATCAATTATGTAAAGAACGATGTCACTGTACATATGTATACGAAGGCTGCTGCTGCAGACATCCGAGCTGGTAAGTATGAAGAAGCTGCAAAAAAAGTTGCCGAAAGTCAAGTGATCCTTAACTCCAATATCATGGTTTGGGAAAATATTTTGAAAAATAATCTCGACGTTGTAACTAATTCTCTACCTGTTCAAATTGTTTCTATTTCTAGAGTGGATAACAATACTGTATCAATAAAATTGACTAAAGCAGTTTCTACAATTCATCTTTCAGAGTTTTCATTTGATAATTCTTTGACAGTTACGAATGCATCCTTAAGTAAAGATGGAACAGTGGTTACGTTAACGACAACTACCCAAAGTCCAGGGATAAAATATACGGCTAAGTATAAAGGGAATTCTGCTAGTTTTACAGCTCCAGGTAGCGTAGTACCAATTCAAGTAGGAAACCAAACGACTCAACATAGAGAGACATCCGAAGTGCTTACTATGGCAGCAAACTTTACAGAGTCAAATAGCCAGCCTTCTAAATCTACAGTTCGGATCGATATTCCAGCAGGGATCAAGTTAGTTTCAATAAATGGTATTGAGAATAATATTGTAGGAGCGAAAAGTATCAATGTAACGCCAGATAAAAATGGCACGGTAACAATTGCTTTTACTGCAAAAGATGTTAACGTTGCTGCAATTGATAATGTCATTACATTTAACAAAATGGAGAGCAATAAAGTAGCAGAAACGAAAACTTCAGCAAAATTAAACTTTTATGCTCCTGCTAAAGCTGGCTCTTTCTCCAATAAGAAAATATTTTATGTAGACATTTATAATAATTACTTCGTTACTACGGATGGATTGAAATACAATGTAAAAACTTCTGGTGACGTTTATAAGAATGAAGGAATCGCAGTCTCTTACGATTCATTTAAATCAGCGCTGGACATCGAAGATACAGTAAATGGAACATACCAACCAACAGCAACTTCGACGTTTGAAATTACGACAAATTTCTATTTTGTCGATCTTTTACTCGACTCTAAATTTGCATATAAACCTGGAACTGCTGGATACCGTATGGTTGGAAGCCGAATTGATCTAATCGGTACAGCGCAACCAAACTATGAAATATTCCTTTTCAAAAACTCGGGCACATACGTTGGAAAAACAAGAGTGAATGCAAACGGAGCATGGAGTTATTCAACAAACGTGGACCAAAATGCAATAACAGATTATTCATTTGTTCAACAGGTAGCTGGTAAAGCGACGCCTACAAGCGTTGGATGGGATGCTAAAACATTGAGAGTGGTAGAAGGAACTTTTGATCTTTTATCTATCAGCAATGGAACATCACTAGACAATGATTTGTCTAACGAAGAATTGACATTTACAATAGCTCCATTAAGTAATAAAAGTGGCTTAGTCTTAGCTCAAGATCAAGCAGTTACCGCATCCAATGCGACAATCATCGTTCAGGATGCAGATGGCACAAAAGTTAAATTCGCAAACAATCAGGATAACACCAGATTCAACCCAGTCAACAATGGCTTCCAAGTTAAATTCGGCACAATCGATACGACGAAAGGAACTGCTGTTATTATGACTAAAGGAAATGATGGATTATTAACAGGCGATTTAAAAGTTATTTCCATTGAAGGTGTTACTAATGCTTATGGATTGAATCTGAAAGTAAATGCAGGATTTGAGATTAAAGGATACTAATTTTAGAAAAAGTGATAGCCGTTAAAGTGAGACTCTTTAACGGCTTTTAGTACATATTGATGAAGGAGTTAAAAATGTTTACAAAAATATCTAAAATAAGTCTACCAATACTAATAACCTTAGGATTATTGATTACGATTCCAATAAATACGGCAGCAGCAACTAAAGTAATGTGGGGCAAAACCGAATTAAAGATTGGGCAAATTGGAAAGGTAACGATTCTACAAGACACACCACTTGTGAAAATAGAAAGCAATGGTTCTTTAACGATCGTTCGTATGTTAAAAAAAGACGAGGAGTTCCGTGTATATAGTTATAAAGGGCAAAATAGTGGGCTATATGGTGTAGGTGGGGGGAGTTTCATTCAAAAAAATACCGCTAAAGTAAAATATGAAACACCTTCAAAAGCAAAATTAGCGCTTGTATCTGGAATAAAGGATAATACAGCACTAGAGGTAGTGGATATACAATAGATTATGCCGCTGTTTCCAAAAACAAAAGCAGTTAAAGAGAAAACTCTTTAACTGCTTACTATTGTATTACAAAGTTTGAGGAATCATTTCAATTTTCCAAGAACTAAAATCTGGATTTTCTTTCATGAACACTTCTTTAGAGAACGATAAGCTAAGTGGGCGCGCTTGTTTGGAAGCAATTTCGAATTGGCCAATTGGGAATCCAAGTTTACATACCATATCACCAGTTGCATCAAACAATTGAATCGGAAGGTTTTCAATTGTTAATGATTCAGAAAATGCATTACGAATGATCACATAAACATTGACTGCTTCTTCTGATTCATGGAAATGGAATCCGACAACCGAGAGTTCGTTTTCTTTAATAGGTTCCAATGAAGCAACCAAATTGTGCACATATCCCTGTTGATCTTCTGTAAGACCATTCGACCAATTTTCATCTAAATATAGTTCGAAATCTTTTACTACTTTTTCGTAATATTCGAATGCCATTTCGAAATCCATTTCGTTTACTATCTCTTCGTAAGGAACTAGTAGATCATCGGTTTCAAATAGGAAGTTCCATGGTCTTGCGGTACATGGCTCTAACACTCCGAACAATTCCATATCAAATTGTTTTTTTGCTATTTCCTTACCTTCTTTATCTTTCACGATTAGCACTACTTGTTCAAGAAGTAATTTCTTCGGTAAAGAGTGTCTAATAATAGCCGTAACAATGATTCCAGTATCTACAGTATATAATTTTACTCCATGTACATGCAGTTTGTTGGCTTCTAAATCTTCTAATTGTTGATGGAAATATTGAAAAATATATTTCTCCTGTGCAGGTATTTCCCAGTCCGTAGAAAAATCTATTTCTGTTTTATATGTTTTAGGTGTATTTGTCATCATCTAATTCCTTTCGTTTCAAAATACCTTACCGATAGTATAGCACATTTATTTATAACTTATCTTGCTGTGAAGGATATACAAACTGGATGAATTTAGAAGGGCAACTTCTTTTGGGAATCGTTTATAGAAAAAATCGACTCGATTTTAGAAAACATAGATACATAGTAGTTTTAGACAATATTCATGATGTAGCAGTAAAAAGTAATATTATTGAATTTTTAGTAGATATGGACGGATAATGTTTTTTGTTTTCTCGTTATAAGACAAAACTCATCTCTTCAAATATTACAATAGTATTACTGGTACCTGGCACCAGTAATACTATTGTAATATTTCCTTTTTAGTAATGAATACATTTAGTGCAATAAATTTGAAGTTGTATAGTTTCCAGTTAAATAGTATTATTAAATTGTTGAAATATATTGGAAATTAATCAACAAATTATCCCAATAATGAGGAGGAGAAAAATGAACAAACGTTTATTAAAACAAACAGCAGCTGCGGTATTATTAACGTCATCAGTACTAGCGTTTTCACCGGTAGCGCTAGGGGCAACAACAGTTGACCAATCATTTGACAAGGTGAAGGCAGAGTTGAATAAAGCTACAACTCTTTATGTCTATCCATCACTGGAAGGGGAACTTGTTCCAAGTAGTTCACTTTATGCAACTTTAAACAGTGCTAAGAAAAGCTATAACGAAGTGACTAAAGCTATTAAAGCATCTAAACTTTCAGAAAAAGAAAAACAAGCAAAACTGAAGGAACTGGATGCATTGTACACGGAGAAAATTACAAAGGGTCTTGTTCCATATATTGATGCGTATAACTATGCAACGAAATATCTTGATCCAATCATGAAAGAAATTAAAGAAGCAGAAGCGAAAAATGATTTAGCAGCAGTTGAGAAAGCGTATCATAAATTATCTGTTCAACTAAAATCTAGAACTTCTATACTTTATCGTTTTTCTGGTAAGGCATCTCGTGACCTACTACTAGAAAAGTATAAATTACCAGCAGATGATAAACGAGAAGAATTAATGGTACCAGTTACGATTTATATGAAAGTAACAGAGGCTGCAAAGTTAACGGCTGAAGGAAAGACAGAAGCAGCACAAAAAGTATTAGATAGTATTCCCGCTTTAATCGAAAGACTTCCAAATCCAGATAAAAGCTCTTTCCTTAAAGAACTTATAAAAGAAGTTGAGAAAGTAGTAGCAGAAGTTAAACCAACTACACCACCAGTAGCTGGCGGAGGCGGTGGCGGTGGAAGCAGTGAAAATACACCAACACCTCAACAAACGTTAAATACGAAAATTACAGGTTTAGCAACTGAAGTTAACAAAATTTCAAGTAACATTGCTACAGCTGAAAGAACTGCTTCTAATACTTTAACTGTTACAGTAGTTAATGCAAATGCAACAATTGCAGAATTTTTAGGACAAGGGTTCTATCCAATGTTTACTAATCAACTAGGAGTTACTAAAGTGGATGGTCATGATGCATTATCGGCAGAGGCAGTAGCTTATATTGCATCTACAATCTCTTCTGATGCAACTACGCTTGCTGATTTGAAAGGTAAAACAATTAACCTACCTATCACAGTAAATAATGGTTCAGAACTAGCTGTAACCTTCTCACTTATATTTAAATAAGCAAAAATCCCTTCACATCGACAACATGTGAAGGGATTTTCTGCATTATCTGACTATATTCTCTACTCTTCTATTATTCTTCGTGCTAAACTAATGATATATATTGGTAAAGGAGAATTTTATGAAGAAACTTAAAATCTTTTTAATAGTAGCTTTAGTAATAATACTTGGAGCGGGGGGGTACTTGCTCTATATGTTTAAATTTAAAGAATATGATGTGGCAGATAAAGAAGTGAGTGAGATTGTTGGGGATCCATATAAAGTGGAACTGCCAGATGGAAGCACGCTTGTCATCGATGAAAAAGGAGAGATTGTCGAAGAGACTGCAACCTCTGAAGTAAATACAGTTGCGACAAGTGGCGAAAAGTTAGATGGAAAGACTGCTGAACCTGGCACCGATTCCACAACAAACACATCCTCTACTGAAAAACCAACAGTTGCATCGATAAAAGACAAATATAGACCGGCACTTGAAGGACTAGAAGCCCAAGCAGATTCCAAAATCAATGCTCTCATTGGACGAGCAGTAAGCGAATATAGCGGAAAGAAAGCAGATGGAGAAAAAGTAGATTTCGGCTATTTTTACAATAAATATACGGCGGCAGCAGGAGATTTGGAAGCGAGCACGGATACAGTTTTCCACGCAGTGCTTAAAGCGGTAGAAAAAGATCTTGCTGTAAATGGCTATGATAAGACGTACGCACAAAGCTTCAAAGATGAATATGAAGCGACCAAAAAAGCACGACGTGACGGTATACTAAAAAAAGCACTTGACAATAGATGATCAACTTAAAATCCCCACAGCTACACGTAGTAGTGAGGGGATTTTGTATTATTTGCCCGTAAAATAAGTAATCAGTGAGGAAGCCCAAGCTTTAGCTCCTTCACTATTCGGACTGTTGTCTTCAGTTAGAAAATTATCCAGTGCAGGGTCAGTGGTAGCTGGCCAAGCAGTCCAATGATTAATATAAGGATATCCTCTACGTGCGGCAAATTTCTCCAGTGAGTCAATCTGTATTAAGTAAAAATTGGCCTGGAAAAAAGGGTGTGAAGGTTGAAGAATCACAATTGCATCTGGCACTTCCTCTAACACTTTCTGTTCAAAAGCTTGGATATGTCTATGTTCATCTTCAATGATCACTTTCCCATTATTATGAAGCGTGAATGGTTCTAAAAGGACGAGATCGTATCCAATTGTCCAATCGATGTCTAGCATCTTTTCCTCTATAAATTGTTTGGATGTACCGTCAAACGGTAAAGCATCCGTTTCGATAAAGTCACCATATGTATCTGTTAAAGCATTTGTAAGTAATGTCGCGTAACCTGGTGCTCCGTCTTCCATCGAATTAGAGCCAACGATGAGAAGCTGAACTTTTTGTTTTGAATAAAATCGATTCAATACTAAGTTTTGTACATTTTCATCTGCGTTTTTTAGTGCACCCTCGACAGTTGTTCTACTTAATGAATCAGATCTATCTTTTGTAGGTGATACAATATCCTTTGTTTCTACTAGTTCATTTTGGGTAGAATCGATTATTTTTGCCCCTGCTTTGACATTATCTATTTTTGATTTCCACGTTAAAAAACTGAAAATAAGCAAAATAATACAAATAACGGAAATAACTATTGCGATAATTCGCTTATAATTCACTTAAACCCCTCCTTAACACCTATTTTGCTAATCTTACAAATCTTGTGGTTATATTATACTTCTCCTATGATAGAATAATAAAGGTAAAGGCGCAAAATGCCAATGTATGCTATACTATGTCGAAAGTAATAGAATTGATATTAAAGGAGTTTTAAATTTAATGGAAGAGACAATAAGCCTCCAAGATCTGTTTAAAACGTTGAAAAAAAGATTACTATTAATCATACTGACAACCGTAGTCGCAATTACGGCAAGTGGGGTAGTTAGCTTTCTTTTCTTAACACCGATTTACCAGTCTTCTACACAAATATTAGTCAATCAAGAAAAAACAGATATTAGTACATTCAACGCACAAGACATACAAACAAACTTGCAACTTATCAATACATACAATGTAATTATTAAGAGTCCTGCTATATTAAGTAAAGTAATTGAACAATTAGATCTAAACACAACACCAGCTGCATTAACCAATCAAATTACAGTAAAAAATGAACAAAACTCACAGGTAGTCAATATAACTGTACATGATGCAAACCCTAATGTAGCAGTTGATATTGCCAACACAACAGCTACTGTTTTCCAAAATGAAATTATAAAATTAATGAAGGTAGACAATGTAAGCATATTAACACCAGCTCTAATTGGAGAAAATCCATCACCAGTCAAACCGGATCCTATGCTCAATATGGCTATCGCAGCTGTTATCGGTTTAATGCTCGGAGTAGGGATCGCATTTCTATTAGAGTATTTAGATACGACAGTGAAAAACGAACAAGACGTGGAAGAACTTTTAAATCTACCTATTATAGGTTTAATCAGTCCAATTTCGGATCAAGAAATTCTAGATACAAAAGTACAAGTGACACAAAGAAGAAAGAGGTAATAATATGGCAAGAAAAAAAAGCAAAAAACATATTATTCAAAATGCTGCACGTAAACTTGTAACTAGTGCAAATACAAAATCTATTGTCTCGGAGCAATTCCGAACGCTACGGACGAACATTAACTTTTCTATGCCAGATAAAGAATTGAAAACATTTCTTATTACTTCTTCTTCTCCAGGAGAAGGGAAGTCAACCGTTTCAGCCAATACGGCTGTTGTATTTGCACAGCAAGGAAAACGTGTCCTCTTAGTGGATTCAGACATGCGTAAACCAACCGTTCACTATACGTTTCATCTGACAAATACATTAGGTTTATCCAATCTCCTAACACGGCAAGCTACTGTAGCGGAAGTAGTAAAAACGAGTGAGATTGAAAATTTACATATCATTACATGTGGTCCGATTCCTCCTAACCCAGCAGAATTACTAAGTTCTCAAACAATGAACAAAGTAATAGAGGAAATGAAAGAAAGTTACGACATTATCATTTTTGATGCACCACCACTACTCTCGGTAACAGATGCTCAAATACTTTCCAATAAATGTGATGGTACAATATTAATTCTAAGTGCGGGAGAAACAGAAAAAGAAGGGATACTAAGAGCGAAAGAAGCTCTGGTTTCTTCTAAAGCAAACATTATTGGGGTAGTCATGAATAACTTCCAATTACATAAGGACCATTATTACTATCAATATTACGGAAGTGCTGAATGAATAGGTAGTTATGCCTATTCGTTCTTTTTTTTGATTAACCTATAGGAAAAAGGGGTAATAATAATGATTGATATACATGCACATATTCTCCCAGGAGTAGATGATGGAGCCCAAACGTTAGCAGAATCGATGAAGCTATTGGAGCAGGCCGTAAAGGAGGGTATTACGGATATTATTGCCACACCGCATGCTTATAACCCTCACTTTGATGTACCGCAAAGTATCGTTTTAGAAAAAGTAGAATTATTAAATGCAGAGATAAAAAAACAAAATTTACCGATCAACATCCATTCAGGACAAGAAATAAGAGTACAAGACTCCACTATAGAAAAGTTAGCATCCGGAGAAGCACTTACGCTTGCAGATTCGAAATATGTCTTACTCGAGTTGCCAACTGCGAATATACCAGCTTACACGGTTCAAATCATTCAAGGTATCTTAAATTTAGATAAAGTGCCAATAATTGCTCACCCCGAAAGAAATCGAGCAATTGCAGAAAAACCAAGTAGACTATTGAAACTAATAAACCACGGGGCACTAGCTCAAATCACTGCCGGTAGTTTAGCGGGTCATTTCGGTAGAAATATTCAAAAACAATCACTTCAACTGGTAGATGCTAATTTGGTGCATACATATGGTTCTGACGTTCATCATGCGAAAACACGTCCCTTTCTATTTGACGCTGGACTCCGTTATTTGGAAAAGCATAAAAGACTCGATGCTGTCGACATTTTTCTAGAAAACAATGCAAGAATAGTAGAAAACATTGAAGTAATAATTTTAGAGCCAAAAGAACTAGAAAAGGCTAAATGGTGGAGATTATTTGCGTAATTTTATAAGAATTAATAGATTTATCTGATATTGATAAAAAATAGATAAGGTTAAATCAATACAAAACGTGAAAGAAGTTACAACGAAGATACTTTTGAACTATTCAATTTCCATTTTTAAATAATGCACTAAATAAAATAAACCAACCAATTTTAAAAGTGCTATAATCATTTATGGAAACTAATATACAAATTGTATAAAGAATAGGTGGGTGTTAGATGTCGTTGAGAAAAAGAATGTCGATGTTAGTATTGGTCGATTCTTGTATAGTATTATTTTCTATTTATATAGGATACTTTTTACTGCATCCAATAGACAATCCTTTTACGGATACTTTTTTGTTGATAAGTTCACTTACTATATTTTTAGCACATCATGGTTTTGCAATGCATTATGGACTTTATCGAAAAGTATGGGAATATGCATCAGTAAGAGAGTTAGTATCGATTTTTAAAGCAGTATCATTATCTATCATAGCAGTTGCACTTATTCAATTTATCGTAAAAGGGGACATCCTGTATCGTGCATTATCCATTACATGGATGCTTCATATTCTACTTATTGGTGGCACAAGGCTTTCATGGAGAGTTTTCCGTGATACATATATATCTAGCGATCAATTCGACAAGAAACAAAAGCGAACCCTCATCATAGGAGCGGGTTCAGCAGGAACAATGATTGCCCGCCAGTTGTTGAAAAATATCGAATCTCCACTAAAACCAATCGCTTTTTTAGATGATGATGCACAGAAAAAAGGATTAGAAATCTTTAATATGCGCGTATTAGGTGGAGCAGATATTATGGCAGATGCAGTAAAAGACTTAAGTATAGAACACATCATCATAGCAATCCCCTCACTCGATAAACAAACAAGTGCAATGCTCATGCAACAATGCATAGACACTGGCATTCGAACACAAATAATGCCACTTATAGAAGACTTACTGACGGGCAAAGTATCTATCAATGAAATCAGAGATGTAAGAATAGAAGATTTACTCGGAAGGGAAGAAGTGGAACTAGATTTGGAGTCGATTTCTATAAAACTGACAAATAAAAAGATTCTTATAACAGGAGCTGGCGGCTCAATTGGTTCAGAGATTTGTCGCCAAGTAGCAAGATTCGACCCAAAACAGCTTATTCTACTCGGTCACGGTGAAAATTCTATCTATACTATAGACATGGAATTGCGCCAAAAGGTTTCACAAAGTACAGAAATAATTCCAATTATCGCGGATATCCAGGATCGTAACCGCATTTTCGATATCGTATCCGAATTTAAACCAGACGTGATTTATCACGCTGCAGCACACAAACATGTACCATTAATGGAATACAATCCAATGGAAGCAGTCAAAAATAATATCTTCGGTACAAAAAATGTTGCAGAAGCAGCTGATATGTTTGGGATTGGCTACTTCGTTATGATTTCAACCGACAAAGCAGTGAATCCACCGAACGTGATGGGTGCGACGAAGCGTTTTGCTGAGATGATTGTTCAGAATCTTGCGAGAAAAAGTGAAACGAAGTTTGCAGCAGTACGTTTTGGTAATGTACTAGGATCTAGGGGTAGTGTTGTACCACTATTTAAGAAACAAATAATGGCTGGTGGGCCAGTGACAATAACGGATGAGCGTATGACAAGATACTTCATGACCATCCCGGAAGCTTCAAGACTAGTTATTCAAGCTGGAACACTTGCAAATGGAGGGGAAGTATTCGTCCTCGATATGGGAGAACCAGTGAAAATTGTCGATTTAGCTAATAATCTGATTCGATTGTCTGGTTACGCAAAAGGCGAGATTGAAGTGAAAGAAACAGGAATTAGACCAGGTGAAAAATTATACGAAGAATTGATGAATGAAAATGAAAGACAGAGTGAGGTTGTGTTTCCGAAGATTTATATCGGGAAGGCTACGCCGATTACGAATATAGAATTAGATCATCTATTAGATACGATTCCTACACTTTCAATAGATGAGTTAAAGGATACTTTAGTAGGTATAGCTAATAAGAAAAACCTTGAAGTAAATAAACAAAGGGTAGTAAGTATGTAACATATAACTGCATGTTAATTCGGTACTGAAAACCTGTATTTTAGATTGGAGAATAAGATGAGTACATTAAAGTTACAAACAAACTATTTAAAGTCTTATATTCAACAGGATGAATTACTGTTATTAAATGAGTCAGTTAAAAGTATTCATGATGACATGCATAATAAAAGCTCCATAGGAAACGAGTTTTTAGGGTGGTTAGATTACCCGCTAGAAAACCATGAATCTCCAATAGAAGAGATGTTGGAAATAGCTAAAGAAGTGCGAAATAATGCGAAAGTATTTGTAGTCATTGGAATTGGCGGATCTTATTTAGGGTCTAAAGCAATTCAAGACGCACTAAGTCCTTACTTCCCAGTGGATGATACGTTCCCAGAAGTAATTTATGCAGGCCAAAATTTGAGCGGTCGCTATTTGAATCAATTATTACAGTTTCTCCAATATAAAGATGTGTATATAAATGTTATTTCCAAATCAGGTACTACGACTGAACCTGCAATTGCTTTTCGTATTTTAAGAAAATACATGGAAGAAAAGTACGGAGAAAAAGCAAATGAACGAATCATTGTCACGACGGATAGTGAAAAAGGAGCCCTTCGCGAATTAGCGAATGAAAAAGGCTATCGCTCATTTATCATCGAAGAGACAATCGGTGGCCGCTATTCTGTTTTTACTCCAGCGGGATTATTACCACTTGCGGTCCAAGGATATGATATTCAAGCATTAATGAGTGGAGCAAAAAAAGCAGCGATTGATTTACAAGCAAATGATATTTTTACAAACCAAGCTTATCGATACGCGGCAACTCGTCAACTACTGCTTTCAAAAGGGTATGAAGTGGAAGTTTTAGCTTCATTTGAACCAGCATTGAAAAACCTTCACGAGTGGTGGAAACAATTATTTGGAGAAAGTGAAGGGAAAGGGCATGACGGAATATTCCCCGCAGCGGTCTCCTTTTCCACAGATCTTCACTCGATTGGACAATATATTCAAGATGGAAAACGTTTCTTATTTGAAACATTATTACACTTCCACGAGGTAGAGGAAGATTGTGAAGTTCCATATGACAGTCAAAATAAAGATCAGTTGAACTATTTAAGTGATAAAACACTAAATACCATCAACGATATTGCAACTCAAGGTACAGCAATGGCCCATGTAGAGGGCGGTGTACCTGTCATTAGTATCGAAGTTGAAAGATTGGACGAGTACCATCTAGGTTATCTCATGTTCTTTTTCATGAAAGCCTGCGCAATGAGTGCTTACTTACAAGGTGTTAATCCATTTGACCAACCTGGTGTAGAAGCGTATAAATCGAAGATGTTTGAATTACTTGGGAAGAATATTAAAATAGTAAAATAAATCGGGCAATAGGTGATGACAAATGAAAAAAGTGAGAAAAGCTATTATTCCAGCTGCTGGATTAGGAACACGCTTCCTTCCTGCGACAAAAGCAATGCCGAAAGAGATGCTGCCGATTGTGGATAGACCTACTATTGAATATATTGTGGAAGAAGCAATCGCATCTGGCATAGAAGATATTATTATTGTTACGGGAAAAGGAAAACGTGCGATAGAAGATCATTTTGATCGTAATTTAGAGTTGGAAGAAAACTTGATGGAAAAAGGCAAGTTTGACCTACTAGAAAAAGTAAATCAATCTTCTAAAGTTGAAATCCACTACATACGCCAAAAAGAACCTAAAGGATTAGGACATGCCGTATGGTGTGCACGTAACTTTATCGGGGATGAGCCATTTGCTGTATTACTAGGTGATGATATCGTACAAGCTGAAAAACCTTGTCTTAAACAATTGATCGAACAATATGATGAAACTGGATCATCCGTAATTGGTGTTCAAACAGTTGCGAATGAAAATACGCATCGATATGGGATTATTGATCCGAGTTCAAAAGAAGGTAGACGTTATCAAGTTAGTAATTTTGTGGAGAAACCGGAACAGGGTACTGCACCTTCTAATTTGGCTATTATGGGTCGGTATATTTTGACTCCTGAGATTTTTGAGTTTCTGGAAAAGCAGGAAACGGGTGCTGGTGGAGAGATTCAGTTGACGGATGCAATTCAACATCTTAACCAAGTGCAGGATGTGTATGCTTTTGATTTTGAGGGTAAGCGGTATGATGTTGGAGAGAAGTTAGGATTTATACAGACTACTATTGAGATGGCTTTGCAGGATGAAGGGTTGAGAGATGAGTTGTTGGTTTATTTGGATGAGCTGATGACTGGGCGGTTGGTCGTTTAGGGGATAGAAAATCTGGGCCAATTGATTAGGCTTAGTGGTTTTAATATAGGATGAATGTCTTGGTTATTTATTACTAAATTGGATTAATTGGAATCGAATTATGGAGTAAATTACTAAAGAAACCAAGGAGTGAAACAAAGATGTATATGAAAATTAAAAGATTGATAGATATTATTCTTTCATTAATTGGTCTTATTATTCTATCGCCAGTATTCTTAATTGTAATTATAGCAATCAAATTGGAATCCAGAGGTCCAGTGCTTTTTAAACAAAAAAGAATTGGCATCTATAAAACGCATTTCAATATATTAAAGTTTCGTACTATGAGAATAGATACGCCAATGGACACTCCTACACATTTACTTACTAACCCGGAGCAATACATAACAAAAACAGGCAAGTTTTTAAGGAAAACTAGTTTAGATGAGTTGCCTCAAATATGGAATATCATTGTTGGACAGATGAGTATTATCGGACCAAGACCAGCTCTTTGGAACCAGTATGATTTAATAAAAGAAAGAGATAAATATGATGCGAATGATGTGCTGCCGGGACTGACAGGATGGGCTCAGATTAATGGTCGGGATGAGTTGCCTATTGATGTTAAGGCTAAGTTAGATGGGGAGTATGTTAAGAAAATCAGTTTTTGGATGGATGTTAAGTGCTTCTTTGGGACAATTGTAAGTGTTGTTAAGAGTGATGGGGTTATTGAAGGCGGGATTGGAGATCAGAAGAAGGTTTCGGGTACTAAGGAGAGTATTTTAAAATGAAAAAAATACTAATAACAGGAGCAAGTAGTTATGTAGGCACAAGCCTAGAGAAATGGCTGGAAAATTCTCCAGAACAATATTCTGTAGATTCCATTAGTTTAAGGCACGAATCCTGGAAAGGAAAAAACTTTTCGTTGTACGATGCTGTAGTACATGTGGCTGGAATAGCGCACATTAAGGAAACAAAAGACAATGCAAAATTTTATTATAGTGTGAATCGTGATTTGGCATATGAAACTGCTAATAAGGCAAAAAACGATGGTGTTAAGCAATTTATATTCTTAAGTTCGATGAGTGTTTATGGGGTAGAAAACGGAGTTATAAGTAAGGATACTCCACTTAAGCCCAAAAGTAATTATGGAAAGTCAAAGTTTCAAGCAGAAGAATTAATTTGTACTTTGAGAGATGATTCATTTAAAGTAGCTGTTCTTCGACCGCCGATGATTTACGGTAATGACTGTAAAGGAAATTATACTAGATTGGCAGGTCTGGCTCTCAAAACACCGGTGTTTCCTAATATAGAGAATAGAAGAAGCATGATTTATATAGATAATCTAACTGAATTTATTAAACTTCTAATTGATGATTGTAGAAACGGCTTATTCTTCCCGCAAAATAGTGAGTATTTAAAAACAAGTGAGATGGTTAGGCTGATTGCTGAAGAACATGGGAAAAAGATTAAGATGATAAAGTTTTTTAATCCCTTATTAAGATTGCTCAAAATTGGTACGGTTAATAAAGTGTTTGGTGACTTAGTGTACGATAAATATATGTCTGAATACAGGATTTCATATGATGTATGCGATTTTAAGTCTTCGATTCTTTTAACTGAAAGGGGACGTTAATATGAAATATTTAAATAAAGAAGAGACTTTAGTAAGTATTATAATGCCTGCATATAACTGTGAAATGTATATAGAAGAAGCAATTAATTCTGTTATCGAGCAGACATATCAATTATGGGAACTAATAGTAATAGATGACGAGTCAAGTGATAAAACGGTAGAAATTTTAGAAAAACTGTCAATCAAAGATGAACGTATACAGTTTTATATTAATGAGAAGAATCAAGGTGTATCAGCTACTAGAAATAGAGGAATATCGCTTGCTAATGGTGACTGGATCGCATTTTTAGATAGTGATGACATGTGGGATAAAACTAAATTACATAAACAGATAGCACATGCAGAAATAAGAGCTGCTGAATTTATATTTACAGGTTCATCTTATATAAATGAAAATGGGATAGATTATCAAGGCGTTTTTGAAGTTCCTAATAAGGTAACTTATAAGAACTTGAGAACACATAATGTTATTTCGTGTTCATCAGTACTGATAAAGAAGGAATTTTTCAGAAATATAAAAATGGAAAATGATGATATGCATGAAGACTATGCTGTTTGGTTAAGAGTTTTAAATACTGGAGTTTGTGCTTATGGTATAAATGAACCTCTGCTTATATATAGAATTTCACGAAATTCTAAGTCGGGAAATAAAGTAAAGACGATTAAAATGACGTACAAAGTGTTTAGATTTATTGGTTTGAATCCGATTAGTTCAATATATTTTATGACAAGTCATATACTGAAATCAGTAAAAAAGTATAGAAAGATAAAGTTTGTAAACTAGTTACTTTTGGAGATATAAGGGGAGGCTATTATGAACCTACAAGTTTTAGTATCAACTATGTATCAAGATGATCATAGTTTACTTGAAAAAATGAATATTCAATCGGATGCCATATTTATTAATCAATGCAATAAGAACGATTTTCAAAATTTTGTATATAAAGGAAATGAAATAAAATTTTTATCTTTTGCTGAGCGTGGAATTGGCTTAAGTAGAAATAATGCGCTTATGAGAGCTACAGCTGATATATGTTTATTTGCGGATGATGATGTTACTTATGTCGACAATTATAAAGATATAATAATAAATGCCTTCAAAAGTAACCCTAAAGCAAACATTATTGTTTTTAATGTCCAAAGTACGAATCCTGAGCGAGAAGAATATATTATACATGATGAAAAAAGATTAAGATTTTATAATTGTTTAAGATATGGAACTTTTAGGGTAGCAATAAGAACGGAAAGTCTACGAAAGAAGAATATATATTTTTCACTTCTATTTGGTGGAGGAGCAAAATATGGAAGTGGGGAAGATAGTATATTAATAATGGATAGCTTAAAAAAAGGATTGAAAATTTATGCATCCCCTGAAAAAATAGGTACTGTAACCCATAAGGAATCTACTTGGTTTAATGGCTATACAGATAAGTTTTTTATAGATAAAGGCGCTTTGTTTTATAACATTTCGAGAAGGTGGGCAAGTCTGCTATCTTTACAATTTGTTATTAGAAAACGCAGTCTTTTTAAAGATGATAAGAAAATATTAGAAGCATTTAAATTACTAATTAAAGGTATTAGAAACTATTAGAGTTGAATATTAACATGTATATTATGTACTAAATTAGGTTCTATTGAGCAACAAAACATTGATTCTAAGTGGAGTAACAAGAAATATAGCATAAATTAGTAATATAATAAGGCAAAGAAAGAGTAATAATTCATTTTTAAAAGGATGCTAACAAAAGAAGAAGTTCTACCGATTGTTTAAAAGCTATAGAGGTCTATTTAAAATAGTGCCAAAGGTTTTAAATTAAAAAAGAATTAGGGGGCAAGTAGTGAAACGTTTACATTTTTTCTTTTATTCACAATTGATTGAAGGGTTTGGAGGCGTTGAAACTTGGGCTGATTATTTCTTTCCAATTCTTTCTGAGAATAAAAATATAGAAATTAATATTTACTATGTTCATGACGATAATAACGTGAATAAAAAATTAGTTACAAAGTGGTCAAACGACAAGATTAGAGCGAAATTAAAACCAATAAAAATTAATAGTCCTGAAAAGAGATTCTTTTTATTAAACTATATTGCATACTCTGAACAAGTAGAAAAATACATATCAAATAAAGATATATCAAATGATTATTTTATATTTATTGGATCTATAATGGGATCTTTTTGTAATAGTTATCTTAGTTGGAAAAATATAAATTATAAAAGTTCGAAAAAAATAGTATGGATTAGAAGTAAGAGTGTTGGTGAAGTAGGAAACGCGTTATTTGGGATTAAAAAAAGAATAGCGGGATTCTTAGAAAAGAGCTTATTGAAAAAGAGTACTAAAATTATAACCAATGGTTATGACACCAAACAATTTTATGAAATGATGTATCCAGAGATTGCTAATAAAATATTATGTATTCCTAATGCAATTCCACATAATTTTAATTATCTAGCTATTAATACTGATCGACTAAAAAAACAGTATACAATTGTATATGCAGGGAGACTTCATGAAAGTAAGGGCTTTTCTTATTTTGAAAGAGTTTCTCAGCAAAGTAGTATAAATAAAAAGTTTATTGCATACGGGGATGATACGCATTTACAGAAAAGATTACCTACAATTAATTATCAGGGAAAGTATAAATTTACCGATCTAGAATCGATATTTCAAACAGGAGATATCTTCTTGTTTTTAAATATCTCTTCTATGGCTGGAGGCTTATCACATAGTTTATTAGAAGCGATGTCAGCTGGAAAAATCATAGTTGCTTGGAACAATGACGTACATAAACAAGTATTAAATGACTCGAATTCTTGGTTAGTAGAAGAAGGTAATAGTAAGAAATTAATTGAAGTGATAGAAAAAATATGCGTTTACTCACATGAAGGAAATGGAATTATAGACGACAAAAGGAGACAAGCGAGAAATAACAGCTTAGAATTTAATCCAAACTTTCACGTGGATAAATTTATCGAAATATTATAATTTTAAATTAGAAAAGAAATGAATTCTTGATTGGGGGAAACATAATTTAGATAGTCTATAAATAAAGGAGATTTTAATGCAAGTGAAAAGTATACAAAAGTTTTTTATCTATTTATTTTTTTTCACAGGACCCTTTGTAGTGTCTTCTATATATCAAAATGTTTCAGTAATACCTACTAGTTTACTTGTATCAATACTTCTAATAATAACCAGTAGTATTGTAATTTTTAAAAAAGGCCATTTGAAAATTGATTCATTATCAAAGTCTGTTATAGTTCTCTTTTTTTTACCAATATTTTTATCTACTATTACTATTATTTTGAATATCTTTTTTATAGAGGATCTCGATTATAAGTCCTTTTTAGAGACAGATTTTGTGAATAGATTAATAAATGTATTGGTTTATTTCTTTGTAACTTTTTTATTAGTAGACTATATAAATAATGAAAATAAAAACAAAATATTTAAAATGATTAGTCTATATCTATTTGGTTGTATTTTTATGCTAGCGTTTGGGGTTTGGCAATTACTTCATTTCGTCTTTGGAATTCCATTCTTAGAGTTAGATACACGCTCCTTACTGCATAGTGTTGATGTTTCGATAGCACAGTTTAATTTTCGATTAACATCTTTAGCTAATGAGCCTAGTTTTTTCGCACCTTTTATCATCGATTCCATTATTTTGAGTTTCTTATTTATCAAGAAAAGTTTATATAGAATATTATTTATTTTATTTGCAACTATGGTTCTCTTTTTCACTTTTTCAGGAGGTGGTTATGTAAATCTATTGTTAGTAGTTGTTAGTCTTTTAGTTATTCTAAATATAGGTATTTATAATAAATTTAAATATAAAACTGTTTTACTTGCCTCATTCCTGACCATTTTATTCTCTATATTAGGTGTTTTTATATTTAATATTTTTAATGTTGGAAAAATTTTATACCCTGTATTAGGTAGATTTGATACAATGTTTGATTCAACTGGGTCTGCAAGAACTTATATGGTAACCCAACCCTTTAAGTGGATATTTGAATATAAAGTATGGAATATACTATTTGGTTTGGGACCTAATTCTTTTGAATACTTAAAGTATGTAAAAAAATTACCGTCAGGGGAACCTATACATAGTACCTCTAACAACCTATTTACTGACTTTACATTTGAAAATGGATTTGTAGGTTTAATATGTGTAATCTCTATATTTATTATTATCATGAGACGAGTTTTAATAAATTTAAAAATAGAAGTTAATAAATACTCAGTAGTCACATATATGCTTTTAGTACATTTATTTATAACTAGTATGTATAGAGCTGATTATCTTTCACCAAGATTTTGGATTATTATTCTTATAATTATATACCTAGTAAAAAATTTCAAGGAGTTAAAGTATTTTGAAGATAAATAATTAAATAAATAACACATCAATACTTAGTATTATTATCGGCCCTTCTATCATTAGTGAAAAAATATAAGGCGAAAGATAGTTTCAATTTTTGGTTGCTGTATTAAAAGTTATAAAAAAAGGATGGATATTTTTGGGAATGAAAAATAACCTTAAAGATATTACTGATTTTATTAAGGATATTGAATTAAAATACAATCTTTTTGAGCATGAAATAGATGGAATATATTTTTGGAAAATACTTAGATTCCAAGTATACACTATTTTAACTAAAAAACTTGGACTTTATGGCGATCCACATCCAAGTAATAATATTAGTAATCTAAAAAAAATTATTGAAGTTACAAAAAAAGAAATTGATATCTATAAATATAATGCTTTAAGATCCAAAGAGAAAAAGGGTATTCTTGTTTTTCAAAGTCCTAGAAAAGGAAATTATAATGGGAAAAAAACAGATATTTACACATATTTTTTGAGAGATGCGTTTAATGAACTTGACTTTTATGATTACGAATTTCTTGAAGTTGGAACTAATAATAAAGAATACTATGATTCTAATTCTACAAAAATTGCCCTTAATTCATTATACAAAATGAAAGTATCCAGTTTTTTTGTCAAAATACGTTTTGGAGAGCAAGATAAGCAATTAATAGAAAGAATAAAAAGAGAAATATATGAGAGTTTTAATTTGGAAATAGATATATTATTGATGACAAAAAAGAATATTCATAATTTTAAGCAAACATATAAATACTATTGCAAATTGTTTGATAGCTGGAAACCCAAAAAAATTATTTTGATTTGTTCTTACGGACAAGAGCCATTGATTGCTGCTGCCCAAGATAAAGAAATTACAGTAATTGAATTACAACATGGTATAATGACGAATTACCATTTGGGTTATAGCTTTCCTGTAAAGAAAAAGATACCTTATTTTCCAGATAAAATATTAATTTTCGGAAAGTATTGGAAGGATTCTACTGCTATACCTTTAAAAGAAAAAAATATTAACATTATGGGATATCCATATTTATCAACCCAGTTGGATAAACTTAAAGATACAAAGAAATCACAAAAGACTATTGCTTTTATTTCGCAAGGAACAATTGCAAAGGAATTAATTCATATTGCATATGAATTTGCAAGGGATAATATAGATTACAAAGTAAAATATAAGCTGCACCCCAGTGAATATAAACTATGGAGAGAAATATATCCTGAATTAATACAAGCAGATGGTTTGGAAAATTTCACAATTATTGATAACAACAAAAGAAACTTATATCAAATATTAGCGGAATCAGAATTTCAAGTTGGTGTATACTCTACTGCCATTTATGAGGGAATAGTATTGAATTGTAAAACTGTATTAATTAATTTCTCTGGGATAGAAGAAATGGAATTTTTAATAGAAAAAGGTGTTGTCATGTTAGCAAAAAATGTCGAAGAATTAGAAGATTGTATAAAGAACTTTAAAACTATTTCATATTCTACTAGCGATTTTTTTGCAGATAATGTTAACAGAATAGAAATAATTACGCCTTTGCTAAATTAAGCAAAGTTAGAGATAATATAAAAATTTATAATAAAATGTATCAGAAAAAATGAAAATTCAAATATTCACAATGCCCCCACTGTTAGGATAGAAGAAGTTGTAAGAGGCTAACATCCTTAACTCGTTGTAAATGACTTGTATAAAGTGTTTTTTTTACATAAAATATAAGTTTTATGGAATATGATTTTATATATAAATAACTACAAAAAAAGGGTAGTAAAATACCTATAGTAAGTTGGTATAATATTGAATAAAATGCTAAATAATAAAATACTAATAAATATTGCATCACTTGGAACTGCAACATTAATTAATGCGGTATTGGCTTTTGTACTTGGAATTGTAACCAGGAATATATTAGGTCCAGAACAATTCGGTTACTGGTTAACAGTATCACTGATTTTTACTTTTATTCCCTTATTTCAACTTGGAACTTTTAATGCAATGAATAGGGAAATTCCTTTTTTTTTAGTGAGAAAAGACTATAAAAGAGTCATAGAAATAAGAGAAACTGTATTTTCCTTTATTTTTACTATCCCTCTTTTATTAGTGTTATTGCTGATAGTTAGTAGTTTAATTACTTTTTTTACACAAATAAAAATTGAATATAAAATGGGATTATTATTAGGGTCGATTATTAGTGGATTTACATATTTATCTGGTTATGTGGATATGTATTATAAATCTGAACAAAACTTCAAGAGAGCTTCAACTTTAATTTCTATCAAAAGTATGTCTCAGACAATTATTACAGTAATCTTGGTCTTTTTTTATGGATATATTGGTCTTTATTTAGGAATGCTATTTTCCTTATTAATACATACTTTCATGGGTAAAAAGGTATTTCCTAAAATTAAAAGTTTGCATACTATTTACGAGTATAAGCGATTGGTGAAAATTGGATTTCCTATCCTGATTGTTGGAATTATTTGGAGTATAATGATTGCAATTGATCGAATAATTATTTCAATTTTTATGACACCAAAGGATTTAGGGAATTATGGTGTAGGGATGATGGTTTTCAGTACAATGATGCTTTTTCCACAGGTTATTAGTCAAGTTATGTATCCAAAAATAGTGGAGTTAGTAAGTATTGGAGATTATTCTAAAATCAAAAGATTATATTGGAAAGTCAATACTATATTAGCTATTAGCATGATTTTTGTGATGATAATAGGGTACATATTATTACCATACTTCATTACTTGGTATATGCCAGAATATAATGATGGAATTAGGGCTGCCCAACTATTATTAATGGGGTTATATCCTTTAACTTTAGTAAATTTAGCTGCTGCTTATTTTAATTCAACAGATAATCAAAAAGTATATATGGCAATTCAGGTAGTGAGTATTCTTATTAATATTGCACTAAGTATAGTTTTTTTGTATTTTAATAAGTCAATTACATCAGTTGCAATTGCAACTTCGATAAGTTTTATCATATATTCGATATTGATGAATACTGTCTTTTTATTAAAAATTAAAGGTAAGTAAGGATAATTAGAAATATTAGTAGTATGAATACTAGAAGACTAGCATTAAATATATTACATTAATAAAAAAATCATAATAACGATTAAAAATGGATGGTGACTAGTTAATTGGACATATTAGTAATTATACCTGCTCGAGGTGGGTCAAAAGGGATTCCAAGAAAGAATATTAGGCTAATGTGTGGAAAGCCTTTAATTAGCTATAGTATAGAAAATGCCTTGAATAGTTCATTTAAATTAGATGTCGCTGTATCTACTGATGACGAAGAAATTGAGGGAATTGCTGAATTGTATGGCGCAATAGTAATTAAAAGATCTGCTGAGTTGGCAACTGATAAAGTTACATTAGATCCTGTAATCCATCATACTTTATTAGAAATGGAAGAAGAGAAGGGTTTTAATTATGATTATGTTATTACGATGCAACCTACTTCACCATTATTAACAACAGCGACGTTAGACGCTGCTATCTCTTATTTCTCTAATAATGATTTTGATACAGTAATTAGTGGTATTAATCGTCCACATCTTTCTTGGACTGAAAAAGACGGGGAAATTATACCACTTTATAAAGAAAGACTTAATCGTCAATACCTTCCTAAAAACTTACATGAAACCGGAGCATTTGTTATTACTAAAAGGGAATTTGTAAATGAACAAAGTAGACTTGGTCCTAATGTGTCAATCTATGAAGTTCCAGAAAAGGAATGTATTGATATCGACAACCCACAAGATTGGTGGGTAGCCGAAAAGGAACTATCTAAGAAAAGTATTTTAATAAGAACTGATGGGTATGCAGAGATTGGATTAGGGCATATTTATAGATGTTTACTTCTAGCATATAATCTAATTGATCATGATGTGAGATTTGTTTTATCAAGTCGTTCAAACATGGGAATAAAAAAAATTCAAGATAGTCATTTCAAATATGACATCATAGAAGATAATTTTGATATTGATGGGCTAGTAGAAGAATATAAATGCGATATTCTAATAAACGACATTCTCGATACAACAAAAGAATATGTAAATAATTGTAAGGGATTAGGAGTTCGTGTTGTAAACTTTGAAGATCTTGGAACAGGGGCACCTTACGCAGATGCAGTTATTAATGACCTTTATGATAAGAGGAATGAATATCAAAATCATTTTTGGGGAAGCAGTTATTATTGTATAAGAGATGAGTTTCTACTTGCAAAACCAGCTGTATTTAATGAAGATGTTAAAGAAATATTGATTATATTTGGAGGAACCGACCCATGTAATCTTACATCTAGAATATTTGAGGCTATAAATTTAATACCTAATAATTATATTCATTACACTTTTATCTTAGGTATGGGTTATAAACACAGTGAGGAATTAATTTCTGCAGCTAACGATTCAGATTTAAATATTGATATTGTAAGAGATGTAAAACGTATGACAGAATATATGAGTAAAGCTGATATTGCATTATCGTCTCAAGGAAGAACAATGCTTGAGCTCGCATCGATGGCAGTCCCTACAATACTTTTAGCCCAAAATGAAAGAGAATTACACCATGAATTTGGATATTTAGAAAATGGGTTTATTAATTTAGGGCTTGGTAAAAAAGTAGAAGATCGTACAATTAAAGAAACTTTACTTTGGTTAATTAATAGCCCACAAATAAGAAAACAGATGAAAGAGCAAATGTTAAAAAGAGACCTAAAGAGTGGGGTTCAAAGAGTTATTAATTTAGTACTTGATCGAAATTTGTAATGGAGGGTTAAAATGAAGAGTCGAATTTTAGAAAGAGCAATGGCAGGGAAATTTGTACTGATTGCAGAAATTGGTGTCAATTATTATGACATCGCTAAAAAATTGAATATAACAACTATGGAAGCCGCAAAATTAATGATTAAAGAAGCAAAGGAAGCAGGCATCCATGCTGTTAAATTCCAATCGTATAAGGCAGATACATTAGCAGCTAAAGAGTCACCATCTTATTGGGATACAAATGAAGAGTCTACAACTTCACAATATGAGCTATTCAAAAAATTTGATAGTTTTTCATATAAGGAATATAAAGAGTTGTTCGAATATTGCGATTACTTAGGTGTGGAATTTTTATCTACGGCATTTGACATTGAATCTGCTGATTACCTCTCTGATTTGATGGTGGTTTATAAAATTTCTTCATCAGATTTAAATAACCTTCCATTTGTTGAATATCAAGCAAAAAAGGGGAAACCTATTTTACTTTCTGTTGGAGCTTCAAACGAAGACGAAATCGAAAGAACCCTGCGAGTGATCAGAGCACATAATAATGAACCAATTGTTTTACTCCATTGTGTTCTGGAGTATCCTACTCCATTCGAACATGCCAACTTAAATAAAATCGTTACACTAAAGAATAATTATCCTGATGTTATTATTGGGTATTCCGATCATACAAAACCTGATGTGCACGCAGATATTATTAAAACAGCATATAACTTAGGTGCAATCGTGATAGAAAAACATTTCACTTTGGATAAAACTTTACCAGGTAATGATCATTACCATGCAATGGATCCAAATGATGCGAGCAAAATCATTAGTGGTATAAGCTTTATTGAAACAATAAGAGGATCTTACGATATAAAGTGCTTAGATTCAGAAATAGTATCAAGACAAAATGCACGAAGATCTTTAGTAGCAAATTGCGATATTGAAAAAGGAGATACGATTACCAAAGAGATGCTTACTTTTAAAAGACCAGGTACTGGAATTTCACCATCGGAGATTGATAAAGTACTCGGAAAAGTTGCGAAAGAAGCTATTACTGAAGATTCTATTTTACAATATGAAATGATTAAAGGATAAAATTTCCTTATTGGTGGCTATGCTGTAAAAATAACCGAGGATGCAGCTTAAATAAATTAAAAAGCGTCTCTCTGCAAGAAGTAATTCCAAGCTATTCTGACAACTAACTATAATTTATGTTTGATACTGACACTTAATGAAATGGAGGTCATCTAGTGAATATTCTAGTAACAGGTGGTGCAGGATATATTGGCTCACATACATGTGTAGCTTTGCTAGAGGCTGGCCATTCTGTGATTATTGCAGATAATTTATGTAATAGTAGGCGTGAGGCTGTTGAGATAGTTAAGCAAATTGTAGATAAAGAAGTTACCTTTCGTGAGATTGATGTAACGGATGCTGAAGCAGTTGATACTTTATTTAAGTCTCACAAGATTGATGGCGTCATTCATTTTGCGGGTTTGAAAGCAGTGGGTGAGTCTGTAGAGAAACCAGATGCTTATTATTTTAATAATCTTGTCAGTACTATAATTGTTGCCAAGGCTTGTTTAAAGTATGGTGTTGAGCGATTTGTGTTTAGTTCATCGGCAACCGTGTATGGGGATAATACGGTACCGTTTATGGAGACAATGGATTTATTACCTACGACGAATCCCTATGGTGAAACGAAAGCAATGTGCGAACGAATATTAACTGATATTGCAAAAGTGAATCCGGGTTTTGGTGTTTCACTACTCCGGTATTTTAATCCAGTAGGTGCTCATGAAAGTGGCTTAATCGGTGAAGCACCTAATGGGATTCCAAATAACTTAATGCCTTATATTACACAAGTGGCAACAGGTAAGCTTTCGAAGTTGAGAGTGTTTGGTGATGATTATCATACTGTGGATGGCACGGGAGTACGTGATTATATTCATGTCGTTGATGTGGCTGAAGGACATGTAGCGGCCCTAGATCATCTAAAAGAAGGTTTACATATTTATAATCTTGGTACGGGTCGAGGAACGAGTGTACTAGAGTTAGTACATGCTTTCGAAGAAGCGAATGATATTGAAGTACCTTATGATATTGTGGAGCGACGTTCTGGTGATATTGCTTCTTGTTACGCGGATGTTTCAAAGGCAGAGCGAGAGTTAGGGTGGGGAGCTAAGCGTGATATTGTGGAGATGTGTCGTGATGCTTGGCGGTTTGAGACGAATTATAGACAGAAAGAAGAACTTAATAAAACTGTAAAGAGTTCTATCTAGGGCATTGAATCTTAATTTTTGGTTTAAGGTGCTAGTTATTTACACAAATCGCTTTAAGAAAGATAAGCTCATTCATAGTTTGACTGAATACTATGAATGGGCTTTCCTTGCGGAAATGAATTTTTTTGTCTTTAATTGACTAAATATTCGTTTCATTTAACTGGAATGCTAGAATCCGACTCAGCCCCCAATCAAACAACGCATATAAATCACGTAGCACCTCCTGGTACGATACATGTATCAATCTAAGGAGATGCTTTTTTTATGCCACATCAAAAATTAACAATCGTCCCCGTTAAGCTTCATCCAGTTAGTGAAAATTCTTTACCGTTTACTCCCTTGGACTCCCTTTTCCCGAGCATTTGCACGATTAAAACGGCACATGCAGAAATTTCCTTCTATAGTGGCGTAGATGAACGCATCATCCAAACCGTTATGAGGGAGTTGAGACATCTATGAAACAGGATTATACAAGCGTGAAAAACATCTGCATCGTTTTTGGAAAAACGGATATGCGAAAAGGAATTGATGGATTAGCCACACTAATCCAGGATTCTTTTAAAAACGCGTCCCTGTGTTAGGAACTATTCTGACAATTTACTACAATTCACTATTAAACAGTAATTAGTAATCATATGTAAGCAAAGGAAAAGCAGTCGAAATTGAAATCTTGTGCTTCATTTTTTGGGCGATGGTCAATCGAAAGCCCAGTAGTAGTCGGACAGCGAGACCCGAAAAACTCGCCCCTACAATGTGTTAGAAACAAATGAAAAAAAGCGAGGTATTCGAGGATTGAATCGTCGAATACCTTGATAAGTTAAACTATCTGGACTTTTTCAGTGCCCTCGGCTTAATAGGATAATTACTGAAAATCTCTTTCTAGTTGACTTAACCACTCTTCTAACATTCGATATCCAAAGCTTCATAGTTACTGGATAATAGCTTGAATGCACATAATAAATCATCTCCTAATTTGAGATGGACACCGCCTCGTAATCTATTTCTAACTCTGATTTTGTTTCTGTTTTCTTTTTGAGATTCGTTTCACAGCATCTTCGGATTTCTTCGCATTGGTTTCAACTCTTTTTTCAAGTTGTTTCAGTGTGATTGTCGGCATGTGCTCATCACCTTTTTTCCGTTTTTTCATATCCTCAGACCCCATGTTCTTTTTGTAGACAGTATATGTATCTTGTAGTTTTATTTTCTGAAAACAATTTTCCAACTATGCAATGTCGTGTACGAGGTTCTCGAACAATTCAGAATTCAATATGAAGCTGGTACCTTTCGCCATAGCATGAACAATTTTGATCAATATATATGTCAAATTTATCATCAGAAAAGTGTACAGTGCACTTTTACTGATGATTTTTTGTTTTATATATTCAGAATAAAAGGAATTATATAAAAATAATATTGAACTGGGATACAGTATGTCATATAATTAAAAAAAGGAGATAATGTTATGAAAATATTAGATAATCCACTCATAAGAGAAAGCGCTTTCAATCAATTACGTAAAATGATCCTTTCGCAAGAAATAAAGCCGGGGGAAAAGCTAAATGAAAAGGAGGTGGCTGAACAGTTAGGTGTAAGTAGAACTCCTGTTAGAGAAGCGTTACATAAGTTGGAGTTAGAAGGTCTCGTTGAAATTTTTCCCAGAAGATATTGTCTTGTTAAAGGCGTAACACATGAGTGTATAAGAGAAATTCATTTAATAAGGTCACAATTAGAGCCAATTGCTGCATCCATCGCGGTGAATAACCTGACGAATGAAGATTTGGAACGTCTGGATAACCTGATAAAACTTTCGGTGGAATTTGCATCTAAGGGTAATGTAGAAAAGATCATGGAAGCAAATGATGAATTTCACCAGATTATTAATAGAGCATCCAATCTATCAAGAATCATAGCAATTCTTGAAAACATGCATGATTATGTTGAGGCATTCAGGTATTCATTTATGTCACGAACTGATTTGGTCAAGAGATCGATTGAAGAGCACCAAGAAATTTTGGCTGCATTGCAGACAAGAGATAAAGAATTAGTCAAAAAAATTGTAACCAAGCATTTGGAAGGCATTACTGAATACGAGGAAGTCATTTTGGAAGATATGAAACAATCACTGAAAGTCTTTGACGATGAGCTTCATAATAAATAGGTAAGGGAGTAGATAATATGAAAAAGAAGAGTATAAGTTTGCTAGTTCTTATTCTATTTTTAAGTAGTATTTTGTTGAGTGCCTGTAGTGAAGACAGTAAAGCATCAGGTGGTAGTAAAAGCATAACAACCTTAAGTTTTGCCTATGAGTTGCCAGACGACCACCCTTGGGGAGAAGGAGCTAAAAAGTTCAAGGAAGTCGTTGAAGAAAAAACAAATGGTGAAGTGAAAATTGAAATATACGGTAACGGTTCACTGGCTGGTTCAGGTAGAGAAATTCAAGAAGGAGCCAAAATTGGAACAATAGATATCGGCATATCATCTACACCAATGTCCTTGATGAATCCGTACCAAGATCTATTTTCACTGCCATATATTTTTAGTAGCCGAGAAAATGCTTGGGAAGTGCTCGATGGACCAATCGGGGATAAGGTAGGTGAAAAGTTAAGCGCTCATAATTTGACCCATCTAGCATATTGGGAAGATGGATTCAGACAAATTACCAATAGTACCCGTCCAATCACGAAAATCGAGGACTTTAAGGGATTAAGGATTCGTGTGCCGGAAAGTGAAGTTAGAATAGAATCTTTTAAAGCATTAGGTTCTAGTCCACTTCCAATGGCATGGTCTGAAGTGTTTACAGCCCTTCAACAAGGAACCATTGATGGACAGGAAAATCCGTTGTCTGTTATCAATAGCTCATCCTTTTATGATGTACAAAAATACTTAACCATTTCAAACCATGTGTATTCACCTGCCACATTGTTTATCAATACTTCGAAATGGGATTCATTAAGTAAGGAACAGAAGGAAATCGTATTAGAGGCGGCTAAAGCAGGTAGGGATTTAAATCGTCAGTTGAATGAAGAACAAGACTCTGAATTGGTAAAAGGACTTGAAGAAAAAGGGATGGAAGTTACAGTGATTGACGAGAATAAGCCATTCCAAGAAGCTACAAAGTCCGTGTGGGAAAGTGTAGTAAATGACATTGGCGGTGATGCACAGGAAATCGTTGATGAAATAAATAAGTCACAGTAAAAGGTTGAGATTAAATGGAGAAAATTAGGACTTTCATTCATTCAACTATTAAGCGTTTAAATATTTCAGTCATATTTTTAATGTTTTTGGTTTTAATTATTCAAGTTATAACAAGAAAATTATTTAATGATCCATTACCATGGCCAGAAGAATTGTCATTAATCGCAATGATTTGGATTACCTTTTTTGGAGCGTATCAATGCACAATTGAAGAAAATCATCTGAAAATGGATTTCTTACAAAGCAAAATTTCTGAAAAGATGAAGCCTTTTTTATCCATTGTTGCAAAAGGATTCGTCGTTTGGTTTTTAATTGTCACCTGTTATATGGGATTTTCGTTTATTCAGCAAGCAGGAAATATTAAAATGCCGGTTTCAGGACTCCCTATGTGGATTCCATATTGGATTATTTGGTCCAGTTTCTTTCTAATGCTGATTGAATTTATTGCCCAAATTATTTTGCATATTAGGGAAATAGTCAGTCCGTCAAAGCAAAAAGGGGGGGATGAAGAATGCTCCCAATCTTGATGCTCTTGGTTATACTAGTTCTTCTAGCAATTGGGGTGCCTATTGCATTCACTTTAGGAATCACAGCTACAGTTTTCTTAATCATATATGCGGATATTCCGATGGTTGTAATTATTCAACAACTTTATTTGGGTACAAACAGTTTTCCTTTGTTGGCAATTCCGTTATTCATGTTAGCGGGATCATTAATGAACTATGGAGGTATTTCTGTACGTCTTATCAATTTTGCCCTATCCATTATAGGGATGGTAAAAGGCGGTTTAGGCATGGTCAATGTGGTGGCATCTGTATTTTTCGGAGCCATAACTGGAACTTCAGCAGGTGCTAGTGCTGCTGTAGGTCAAATCATGATACCTGCAATGAAGGAAAAGGGGTATTCTGCGAGCTTTTCAGCAGCCGTCACCTCTGCTGGTTCATCGCTCGGAATCATCATACCGCCTAGTGTGCCGATGATTCTTTACGGATCGATATCGGGGCTTTCGGTAGCAACCTTATTTTTTGCGGGAATCCCGATAGGTATTGGCATAGCAATTGGTTTTATGATTGTTGTATATATTATTTCTGTCAAAAAGAAATATGATTTTAAAGAACAACCATTCTCTTGGAGACTAGTACTTAAAACGTTTGTTAGCGCAGTGCCGGCTCTTTTAGTACCAGTCGCAATTATGGGTGGAATTGTAACAGGATTCGCTACACCAACCGAGTCTGCTGCAATTGCCGTTATTTGCGGCATCATTGCAGGAATTATTTATAAACAGTTAACCTGGAGCGGATTTAAGAAGGCGTTGAATGAAAGCGTCGTGAATACAGCACTGGTAATGTTAATTGTTGCGACAGCCAAAATTCTAGGCTTCTCATTTTCAGCACTTGGAATCGGAAGAATGATAATGGAACCGTTAATGGCATATGCTGAAAACCCTATTATCTTGATGCTTTTGGCAAGTTTGATTCTATTTATTGGAGGTTTCATATTTGACGGTACCGTAATGGTTCTAGTAATCGTGCCATTGTTTCTCCCATTGGTTGAAGCTACCGCGATTGATCCCCTACAATTTGCAATGGTAGTCATAATTGTTTGGGCAATCGGTCAGCAAACGCCACCAGTAGCAAGCGGACTTTACATAACAACCGCTATTGCACAAGTAAGTATGCTTCAAGTAAGCAGATACAATATTTGGTTTATATTAGTGTTCTTTGTGGCTTTAATGGGGATGATTTTCATTCCTGATGTCATGCTTTATATTCCAAGAATTATTATTCCATAATATAACGAGAAGAGGAGAATGAAAAAATGAACTTTACAAACGTTATTCAAACTATTGAGACACACACATTCGGGGAACCGACTAGAGTTATAAACGGAGGATTATTGAAATTAAAAGGTAACACAGTAGCAGAACAGCGTGATTATATGAACGAGCACTATCAGTGGTTCCGCAATTCTCTTATCCAGGAGCCAAGAGGCCACCGAGATATGTTCGGGGCAGTTCTTTTACCGCCATTACAAGAAGGGGTCGATTTTGGGGTTATTTATATGGATAATGCGAATTTTTTGAATATGTGTGGACATGCGACAATTGGTGTAGCTACTGCAATTGTAGAAACTGGGCTTGTTCCAATTACGGGTGAAGTAACAGAGCTAGTCTTAGAGACTCCCGCTGGACTTGTGTATCCACGAGTGAAAGTTGAAAATGGAAGAGTTTCATCAGTCACCTTTAAAAATGTTCCTGGATTCCTTGAGAAAAGAGATGTAGTAATTAACGCAGGTGAACTAGGAGAAATCAAAGTGGACATTAGCTTTGGTGGGAATTATTTTGCTTGGGTAGACATTGAACAACTGAATGAAATTATTCATGTTTCGAATGGTTCAAAACTGAAAGCAATGGCAAAAGTTATTAAAGAAGAAGTCAATAAAGTAGTAAAGGTTCAACATCCTACAAAGCCTTATATTAATCACATTGATATCGTCACTTTTTACGGTAAACCATCCATTTACCCTGAAGCGACGTATAAAAACGTTCATATATTCAGTGAAAATCAAGCGGATCGCTCACCAGGCGGTACAGGAACAACAGCTATGGTTTCAAGAATGGTAGGTAGAGGAGAACTTGAAATTGGTGAAGAAGTTATTTGCGAAGGATTTGTAGGTGGCAGATTCTACGGGAAAGCCATCGAAAAAACACAGCTTGGAGACAAAGAAGCATATGTAACAGAGGTTACAGGCTCTGCTTTTATTACAGGATTCAGTAACATACTAATAGATCCAAATGATCCATTCAAACATGGCTTTATGGTTGACTAATATCAAAACGCGTCCCTGTGTTATGAACTATTCTGACAATTTACTGCAATTCACTTGAAAAAGGCAAGCATGAAATAACGCCCACTTAATTAACAAGTGGGCGTTACTTTGCGTTGAAACAAATAATTCATAACTTTATTTACTTTCTTTAAAATCGCGTCCCTGTGTTAGAAATTTAATGGTCATGTCCGTACGTGAGAGGACACGCGAAATTGGCATTCGAAAAGCGCTGGGTGCAACAACAGTTGAAATAATGGGTCAGTTTTTCTTTGAAACATTGCTGTTATGTGTCATAGGAGGCGCAGTTGGCATCGGGCTCGGCTATGCATTTATAGAAGTATGGAACAGCAACATCGACATATTTGCGCTCGTCTTGCCGATATGGGCAGTGAAGTTAGCTTTATACACATCAATTGGAATTGGAAGCTTGTTTGGGATATACCCAGCATTGAAGGCAGCAAGGATGAATCCGAGTAAGGCACTACGGTTTGAATAGTTAGGATACGACTCGGACTAGCGTAGTGTCACGTCGCTTTGTTAGAAGCAATTCTATACTAATCTGATAATCAACTAGAATTTATAGAGAAAAGTTAACCATGCAATTATTAGTGGTTTTCTATCTGTCGTAAAGTTTCCAATAAATAGCACATGCATCACTCTCTCATGTTCTAATTCTGTTCAAGTCCTTTTGATGTCAAATATTTTAATAAATTTATAGATTGCGACTAATTTCGATATTATATTTAATGAGTCTTTGTTACAATAACTGGAGATTCTATTATTTATTAATGGATATAACATGTTGTGAAAAACATAGGAGGTATTGTTGCATGACAACGGCAGAATTACAAGAAGAATTCAAGCGCATTTTAGAATATGGCTATCTTCGAGGTAATGAGAATGATTCGATTAAAACGGATGATATTATTAGAGAGTTATCCGAGCAGCTGAGAAACTTGCTGGATAAGAATAAAGTTTAATAAGGATGAAATAGAAGAACTAAATCAAGAATGTGTTATAAGATAAAACTTTTAGAAATAGTGATATCAATGTGTTTAAACCTAAAAGATGGTGGGCGGAAAAGTCTAAACCGGATATTACGTTTAGAGAAGTTGGATTTGTAAGATGTTAAAAACGTGTACTTTTTAGTGCAGTCGCTATTTTATGGACAATATAAAATTATCCATTAGCTAGCTGAATTTTTTAACTTGAAGTAACCTGTAGGAGTAAAAAGCCCCAGTCTTTTTGACAAGGATTTACTTTAAAATATGTGATGTATAAGAGAAAATCTTGCGATAGCTATCGCCATTCATGTGAATTATCTCCACACGATGTAAAAGACGTTCAAAAAATCGCGGTAGTGATTTAACAGGTATCTGTGTAAAAAACTATTCGGATTATGTACTGCAATTTCCAATAAATTTATTGGAATCCTCAACTAAGAAAGTGTTGGATTCTTTTTGTATAAAGATGAAATGTTTAAGTTGTCCTAAATATAAGGATGCCACTCACCTTAGGCATAAAAAAAAGCAAGCTTCGAAATCACATGACTTCGAAGCTTGCTTTTTTTAAGATAGAGTCCTTTTCTTTTAGATAATGTTTCATCGTATGGATAAACGTGTTTGTAATGGGTGTGGTAGTGTTTTTGTTCCAGGTAATGTACAAATCCATTTCTTGCGGGCTACCTTTTAAAGGTTTATAGACAACACCTTTTTTGGGATATTCTTGCTTGGCGGCTTCCGTCACGAGCGTTACGCCGATTCCTGCGGAAACTAGTGAAAGGATATGGGTAACTCCTTCAGCTTCCTGATAGATCACAGGGCTCATACCTCCGTTTAGGCATATAGAAATAATCATGTCATAATAGCCGGGTTCCAATCTCCGAGGTGCCATAATAAACGGTTCATTCTTTAATTCTTTGATTTCAATAGGTCCTGACCTGGAAGCTAAAGGATGATTTATTGGTAAAGCCGCCACAAACCGAGCGCTGTATATATGCTGAAAACCTAAAGAAGGATTGGTGATAGGCGGACAGAGAAATCCGAAATGGATTTCTTTATTAGTAAGGGCCTTTAATTGATCTGTGCTTGACATAGGATGCAAAGTCACTTTGACGTCGGGATAGCTTTCGCGATGCAGGTTGATTATCTGAATCAGGTATGAGTTCAAGGAGCCAGTAAAAGCAACTTTCAAGGTTCCAGCCTCTCCCATGTATATTTTTTGAGTATCCTCCACGCTTGATTTGACTTTTGCGAGTATTTCATAAACTTCCTCTAAAAAATACTTGCCCGCCTGCGTTAACTGGACTGATCGGTTTGTTCGTTGAAAAAGTTTGACGCCCATTTCTTTTTCCAAGTGAATGATCTGCTGGCTAAGAGGTGGTTGGCTAATATTCAAGCGGTTCGCTGCTTTTCCGAAATGCAGTTCTTCTGCCACTGCTACAAAGTAATGAAAATGTCGAAGTTCCATTACAATTCCTCCTCAAATGGATTAAGACGTTAAAGATCTCAATCGGTTTCTTTTATATATTAGACTAAATTAAGTTCCGTTGATAGTATTTTCTTAATAATTAGATTAATTTGAAATAATGAAAGAAAGCGCATTCATAAAATGGAGGATTAGATATGAATTTAACTTCACTTGTATTAAATGAACTGGTTAAAAACAGTTTAAAGAATAATGCTGGCAAAAAAGCACTGCATGTCAACGGGTCTAGTTTTACTTATAAAGAATTGCATACTGCTGCGAACCATACGGCACAGGCTTTAAGAAAAAAAGGTATTGTTCAACAATCACGCGTCGCATTATTACTTCCCAATTGTTACGAGTATGTGGTAAGTGAAATAGCGATTTATTATCTAGGAGCGACGAAAATCGCTCTTAACTCGATGGTCAGTGAATCGGATGTCCGCTATATCCTAGAAGATGCAGAAGCGGAGTTATTAATCGTAGAAAATCGCTTCCTGCCAATGATTAAAAAAATTAAATCTCAGTTGCCCAAACTCCATACGGTTATCGTGCTCGGTGCAGAAGAGACTGAGTTCGATGAATTGATATGTTGGGAAGATTTTCAAGAGGGTGGTTCAGATGAAGAAGTTTATGTTAAAAGTGCGCCATCAGATTTTTCTTTTATCTTATATACGGGTGGAACCACAGGCAAGCCAAAAGGTGTCGTTCATACCTATGAAACTACTAGCTTGACGTTCATCTCAATCATCATCGAAGCGAATATTCAAAGCGATGAGAAAATTCTTGTGACTACTCCTTTGCCTCATGCAGCTGGCCTGTATTTGTTTGCTGGATTAATAAAAGGTGCTGAAATCTTTATTGAAGACAAGTTTGAAATAGAAACGGTGGTTAGGCATATTGAAGAAAACCGTATCACTTACTTGAGCTTGGTGCCAACAATTTTATACAGAATGCTAGATTACTTAGAACGAAAAGAGGTGGACGTTACTTCGATCCGGACAATTCAATACGGAACAGCTCCTATAACTGCTGAGCGCTTGAAACAAGGCTTGTCAATTTTCGGACAGGTGTTTTTACAAATTTATGGACTGACAGAAACACAAAGTGCAGCAACTTGGATGAAGAAAGAGTTTCATAGTATCGAAGAAGGATCCTTACATTTATTGAAGAGCTGTGGAAGGTCTACGATTTTCTCTCAAGTAAAAGTTGTAGATGCCAACGGAAAGGAAGTTGCTGTTGGTATGGAAGGAGAGGTTGTGGTAAAGGCGTTTACAAATATGATTTGCTACCTTAATCAGCCAGAAAAGACAGCGGAGGCACTGAAAGACGGTTGGCTGTACACGGGAGACATTGGCACGATGGACGAACAGGGATTCCTGTATCTTCTCGACAGAGCCAAAGATATGATTATCAGCGGAGGAATGAACGTTTATTCGTCAGAAGTCGAAAATGTTATTCAAGAACATCCTGGAGTAGGACAGGTGGCGGTTATAGGCGTGCCTGATCCCGACTGGGGAGAAGCCGTCACAGCATTTTTAACAACGAAAGTTGAAAACTTGGAAATTGCCGAAGTAATGGCTATTTGCAAATCGAAACTTTCTAAATATAAGAACCCAAAAGAGATTCATATTGTAGAAGCTCTTCCGTTGACGTCTTACGGAAAAGTAGACAAGAAAAAGCTGCGTGAACCTTTTTGGGAATTGGCTGAACGACAAATTTGACAGCATGATAGAGAGAAAGGAGTGCGCTATATGAAGAAGTATGAAACCTTGATTGTCGAATATGTAGAACCAACACTTTCTATTACATTTAACCGTCTCGACAAAGCAAATGCGATGAACTATCAAATGGATCAAGAATTAAATGAATTAATTTCAGAAGTCAGTTCAGATAAAAAATATAAATTTATTATTTTCACAGGAGCAGGAAAGGTTTTTTCGGCGGGAGCAGATATCAAAGAAGTTGGAAAAAGTATAGAAGAAAATGAGGAAGATTCTTCTTGGATACGAAAAGATCAAATTAGCCGACAGGAATTTCTAAGAAAGTTAGATGCTCTTGACCAAATTACCATCGCCGCTATCAATGGACCCGCTTTCGGCGCCGGACTGGCCCTTGCGATGTCTTGCGATTTTCGAATCATTGCCGACGATGCGACACTGAGCTTGCCTGAGATTGACCGGGGTATGTTTTTTTCCGGAGGGGGAACCCCACGTTTAGTGAATTTGATTGGTGCTTCGAAAGCGAAAGAGCTTATCATGCTAGGCGATATCATTACGGCAAAAGAAGCGAAAGATATTGGGTTGGTAACGAAAGTGGTGGCAAGGGAAGAACTTTCCACTACGGTGGATGAGTTCCTAAAGAAACTAATAAAGAAGCCATTTGATCCTTTACGAATTACCAAGAAAATCGTCCATGCCTCTGTTCCAAGATTTGAAAATCTGCTCTATTATGAAGCAGAATTGCAAGAGCAAATGCTGCTTGGGGGCGGAACGCTTGAAAAGATAAAGGAGTTTGTCGGTAAGACAAAAGAAGGCTGAATAGAAGAATGAATTTGGAAGGTTTACGTAGCCAGCTAGATAAGATGAAAAGGGGATGAGTCGTATGAAGAAAAGAAAAATGGTGAAATGGTCCTTATTAGCGGGAGTTACATTGTTGTTGACAGCCTGCGGTAGCGGTGAAGCGACAAATAAAGATAGCGTATACGAACTGAGTTTTAATATCCAAGTACCATCGACTCACAAATTCCATACGGAAGTAGTGGAGCCCTGGGCAAAGCTTGTCGAGGAAGAGACAGAAGGAAAAGTGAAAGTGAATATTTATAATAGTGGAGCCCTTGGAACCTTGAGTACAGCTTACGAAGATATACAGGGGGGCGTTTACGATATTGGATATGTTAGTCCGAGCTTGCATCCAGATACAGAGTTATTCCCATTATCAATCGGAGACTTGCCTTTTGGAATATCGGATCCATTCGACAGCACAGCTGTCTTGAAGCCTTTTATGGAAAAGTATATGGCTGAGTCTCTCGAAGAAGTGATTCCGGTCGGGATATCTGGGACTGATTCATACCAGTTATATAGTGAAGATCCTGTTGAAACGATTCATGACGTGAAAAACAAAAAAATCATTGCTTCTGGTTACCAACGTGTAGATTTAATTGAATTATGGGGAGGGGTTCCGGTTTCCTTGGGGCTAGAAGAAATCTATACTTCGCTCGACCGTAATACCGTAAACCAAGCTACTTACACATCGATTGGTGCAGTGGGATTGAAATTATATGAAGTGTCTCCTTACCTAACAAAAATCGATATGGGAAATACGGCACTTCTTTTCTTAATGAACAAAAATTCGTTTAAATCTCTACCAGCAGATCTTCAAAAACTGTTTGAAGATGAACTAGGACCGAAATTCGAAACTATGAACAGTGAGTTGTACAGCAGTGCATCAGAAAATGCGATAAATGAATTTGATAAAGCCGTGTCAGAAGACGGTGGACGTGTTATTACTCTAAGTGAAAAAGATCTGCAGTCATTTAAAGAGCCTGCGAAGGTAGTTTGGGATGATTGGGTTAAACTAGCGAATGATAAAGGATTTGATGGCCAAGAAATGATGGACTTCTTTACGAAGACCTTAGAAGAAGAAGGGTTGACTCTACCTTATTAATCTCTTATGTGAAAGTAGGTGGAAATGTGAAGTATTTTACTTGGATTGTTAGAACTATAACCAATTTGACGAAATGGATTTCGTTTTTCATGTTAATCATTTTGGTTCCATTAGTAACATTTTTTTCAATATCTCGGAGCTTTGGCGTTCCAATTCTCGGCGATATCGAACTCGTTCAATTTAGTATGGTTGTTTTAATTATGGGTTCGTTAGCATATACCGAAGCAACGAATTCTCATATCTCCATTGGACTACTGGTTGATAAGTTCCCTGCTAAAGTACAAATTGTATTGGATTTTATAGCCCAACTTTGTACAATCGTCTTTGCCTTTATCGTTTGTTGGGCTTTCACTACAAAAATAAATTTGACGCAAATGTCCGATATGCTAAATATTTCGTTTGTGCCTTTTAAAATTTTCTTAGTGATTTGCTTTATCGGCTGGGCACTGGAAGCTCTATTGAAATTTATAGGAATTGTGGCGAATTACAGGACAGCTGAGAAAAGTGAGTAAAGTGAGGGGAAGACTTTGTCTAATGAAATGATAGGCGTTTTAGTTATTATTACAGTGTTTGTACTTATGTTTTTACGTGTTCCCATCGCCATCTCGATGGTTATACCAGCAAGCATCGGAATCATCTACCTCAAAGGGTGGGATACATTATTAACTGCTATCAATAGTGTGGTTTGGAGCCAGAGCTACCATTATACGTTAAGTACAATCCCGCTATTTGTGCTAATGGGACAATTGTTATTTTATTCAGGAGTTACAGATGATTTGTTTAAAACCTTTAAGAACTGGTTTGGTAACATGAAAGGCGGTCTAGGGATTGCTACAATTGGAGCTTCGGCAATGTTTGCGACTGCTTCTGGATCTAGTGTAGCGACTACTGGTACGATGGGCGTTATTGCCACAAAGGAAATGCTGAAGGCTGGATATAGCAAAAGCTTAACTGGTGGTTCTATTGTAGCCGGAGGGGCATTGGGAATTCTGATTCCGCCAAGTACAACCTTCATCATCTATGGAATGATCACCGAGCAATCCGTGGGGAAATTGTTGGCAGCTGGAATCGTACCTGGAATTATCCTGACTTTATTTTTTATGCTGACGATTTATATTTGTATCTTGATTAAACCGAGTTTGATCTCAGCTCCTACTAATTACGTAGTGAGCTGGAAAGAGCGATTTTCTTCATTAAGCTCAAATATTTGGATTATTTCATTATTCCTCTTAGTGATGGGCGGTATTTACCTAGGATATTTTACTGCCACTGAATCTGCAGGAGTAGGTGCATTCGGCGCATTTATCATTGGTATAGTTCGCCGCCGTTTAACCTTAGAGAATTTTAAAGATGCCGTTATGGGGACTTTAAGAACAACAGGATTTCTATTTGCGATTGTATTAGGGGCTTTCATCCTTAATTATGTCCTTGTTTTGACGAGAGTTCCTAATTTGCTGGCAGAATTCTTCATAACATCGAATTTATCCACCACGACAATTTTCATCTTAATCGTCTGCCTCTTCATCTTGCTCGGAGCGATTATGGATTCCCTGGCGATGATGGTTGTTACTATACCAATCTTGTTACCGATCCTAGAAATTCAGAACTTTGACTTAGTATGGTTCGGCGTCATAATCGTATTAGTGGTGGAACTCGCTTTAATCTCACCTCCTATTGGTATGAATGTATTTGTCTTAAAGGGGGTAACGAATGAATTGGAACTTGTTGATATTTTCAAAGGAGCTGTGATTTTTATCATTCCGATTCTTGCCCTCGTCACGCTTCTTTATATTTTTCCAGATATCGCGATGTTCTTACCAAATTCGATGGACTAGGCAATTAAAATAAAAAAACAGAATGGAGAATACTAAATATGAACCTAACAGAAAACAAAAACCTATACGAGAAAAATAACTTCGCTCGCCTTCCTGAATTTGGAAAGATTGCTCCAGAAGTATTTAAAGCTTTTGTCCAATTTGATAAGATTGCACTGAAGGAAAAAGCACTATCCGCAAAACTGAAGGAGCTGATCGCGGTAGCGGTAGCACATACAACCGGTTGCCCGTACTGCATTGACCTTCATGTCAAAAATGTCAAAAAGCTTAATGCCACAAAAGAAGAAATGGCCGAGAGCATAATGGTGGCGACCGCTTTAAAAGCTGGCTCAGCCCTGGCCCATGGGGTCAATGCCTTAAATGCATATGACGAAACAGCGGATGAAGAACTCTATAAAGAAGTTTACTTTAACCGCCTATCGGAATTCTCAAAGCTTAACGGAGAAGTATTCAGCGCTTTCATCAACTTCGATACTTTATCGCTAAAAGAAGGACTCTTATCAGTGAAAGAAAAAGAACTAATTGCAATCGCTGTTGCTCATACCACTGGCTGCCCATACTGCATCGCTTTGCACGTGAAAGCCGCAAAGAAAAAAGGAGCTACTAAAGAAGAAGTGGCCGAATCTATCTTTGTTGCCACAGCCTTAAAAGCTGGCTCAGCTTTAGCCCATGGGGTCAATGCTTTGAATGCATTTGATGAAGTTTGAGATAGATAATCTAATGGAAACGCGTCCCGGCGTTAGGGGAGATTACACTCTATTATGACAATTAATTATTGAAAAGTAAGTGGTAAATAACACCCACCTGATGAAAAGGTGGGTGTTATTTTGTCTGAAAATTGAAATTTAATATCTAATTGTAAAAGTAGTGTGTTATAATTTGATGATATTTAATTAAATATTCTGACTCTTCGAAAGGATATTCTGATCGATTTTATGCTCCCACGTTTCTGTGAAAGCAAACAAACTATTAGAATCTTTCCAATCTCTATTTAAGTTTAATATTGAATGTAAGGGATAAAGAAAATTGGGGTGTTTACAGTGAATTTAATGGATATTCAGCCTGTTGTGCAACAAATAGCGGATGCTATAGCAGCTGTTTTGAAAATTGAAGTAGAAATTGCAAACCATCAATTTATTCGAGTTGCAGGTACTGGAGAAAATAAAGTAGGTGTTCTCCGTAAAATGGAAGGGGATTTCGTTTATCAATCTGCGATTCGTACTGGACAACCAGTAATTATTGAAAATCCAGGATTTGAAAAAGTATGTGAGAGGTGTACATTTTATAAAAATTGTTCAGAAACTGGAGAAATATGTGCTCCTATTACTTATCAAAATCAAGCAGTAGGCATAATTGGTTTATTGGCATTTGACAGTGAACAGAGAATGCGATTGTTCGAGAATACAGATGGGATATTAACTTTTCTAAATAAAATGGCTGAACTTTTAGCAAGTAAATTACATGAACACGAGATGATAAAAGAACTTACAAGAAGTTCTGAAAAAATGGTAAAAGTGATCAATCTTGTCGATCAAGGTATTATTGTTTTAAATAGTATAGGAACTCCCCTCGAGATGAATATAAAAGCCGAATTATTGCTTGGAATTAAGGAAAGGGGCAAGTATCCAGCGCAGATAATAAACTTGTTCTTAGATTTGGTTGAGCAAACAGATACATTAAATCATACATTTACTTTGGAAAATAACAATAAAGAAAGAACGCTTTTTATTACGAAAACAAAGATTGCTATTGTAGGGCAATATCCAGAATATCTTATTAGTATACAAGATGTAAATGACATTCAAAACTTGGCAGAAAAGGCAACCGAAGAACATAAGAGACCTTTCCAACAAATTATTGGAGTGAGTTCAAAAATTAATGAAGTGAAAGAATATGCATTTAAAGTTTCTCAATCAAATTCTACTGTATTAATTCAAGGCGAAAGTGGTACAGGGAAAGAAGAATTTGCCAAAGCTATACATAATGCAAGCTTTAGAAAAGATAAACCGTTTGTAACCGTGAATTGTGGTGCAATTCCAGGAAATTTGCTGGAAAGTGAGTTATTTGGATATGAAAAAGGTGCGTTTACTGGAGCGAACGATAAAGGAAGAATAGGAAAATTTGAATTGGCCAATAAGGGATCTATATTTTTAGATGAAATCGGAGAAATGCCAGCCCTTCTACAAGTGAAATTGCTTCGAGTATTACAAGAAAGAGAGATTGAACATCTAGGTGGCAATGGTCCTATTGCTGTAGATGTACGTGTTATAGCCGCTACAAATAAAGACTTACAACAAATGGTGAAAGACGGAAAGTTTAGAGAGGATTTATACTTTCGCTTAAATGTAATCCCTATTACTATTCCCCCCCTTAGAAGTAGAAAAGAAGATATTGTAGCTTTAAGTGAGTACTTTATTTCAGAATTTAATAATACTTTTCATTCCAAAGTGTTGGGTCTAGATAAGGGCGTGAAAGAAATTGTATTAAACTATCCGTGGAAAGGAAATGTTCGCGAATTAAAAAATTTTATAGAATATCTATTCAATTTTATTGATAGTGGTTGGATAACGCTGGAGGAACATGAAGAGTTAATTATTCGCAAATTAGAAATTAAAAAAACGGATTATTATATAAATCCACCTTCATTTTCCCTCGTAAAAATGGAAGAAGAGTTGATTAGGAAAGCACTTAATTATGTAAAGGAACATAATTTAAACGTCGAAGATGCTAGTAAATTATTAGAAATAGGAAGAGCAACTTTATTTAGAAAAATAAATAAATATCAAATTGATACCTAATACCAAATTGATACTTTTGTATTCTAACTATACGCCTCTCAGTTATCTGAAAAAATAAAATCCATCTAGTCTCATTTAGATACTAGATGGATTTTATTTTTATTGTTAAATGCTATAAATGCTCAGAAAAAAAGTTGGCATGGCTCTTGCAATATAAATAAGTGTAAACCAAAAGGAGGGAGAAATTTGATTAAACAAATTCAAGCGACTAAAGCATCAGCTGCTGTCGGACCATATTTGCAAGCTATTAAAGCTAATGGTTTTGCATACTTATCAGGGATGCTTCCCTTTGGTAGTGAAAGTGGGTAAATGGAAGGAAATACAGCAACTGAGTAATTATGGAAAATATAAAAGGTTTACTTTCGGAGATCAATTTAAGTCTCATATATATTGTGCAGACGACAATTTTTCTAGACACCATGGATTCATGTCAGAGTGTTCATGATGTAATTGGCACATATTTCACTATACATTAACGAGTAAAAAGTTGTGTAGAAGTGCAGCTGTTCCAAAAGAGCTTTAATAGGAATAGAGATAATAACTAAATTTAAATAGGGGGATTGGATATGCAGAATAAAATAGATCGAAATTACATTAAATGGGTTAAAAATAAATTTAAATCAACATTATTCAATGAAGAGGAATTGTCTTTTTTTCAAGAAGAAGAGATCAAAAAGGTTCTTGCTTTTCAAAAAACACATAGTTTATATACGAATACGCCATTATACAATTTACGAAATCTAGCGGAGTATTTAAACGTCGCAGATATACGAGTAAAAGATGAATCCTATAGATTTGGGTTAAACGCATTCAAAGTAATGGGAGGTATCTATGCAATTGGAAGATATTTAGCAGAACAATTAGGGGAGAACATGGAGGATTTATCCTTTGAGAAATTACGCTCTCCTGAAAATAGAAAGAAGCTTGGAGAATTAACTTTTATTTCCGCTACAGATGGAAATCATGGAAGAGGTGTCGCATGGGCAGCGAGGGAACTTGGCCATCAGTCAAGCATATACATGCCGAAGGGATCATCCATGCAGAGACTTACTTCTATTCGTAATGAAGGAGCGCATGCCGAAATTACTGAGTTTAATTATGATGATACTGTACGAATATGTGCAGAATTGGCAAAGAAAAATGGATGGATAATGGTGCAAGACACAGCGTGGGAAGGCTATGATGATATTCCTCTTTGGATTATGCAAGGATATGCATCAATGGGATTAGAAATTGTGGATCAATTAAAGGAAGCTGATGCAAAGCCACCCACGCATATTTTTCTTCAGGCAGGTGTTGGTTCGTTTGCAGCTTCTATTGCTGCATATATGTTTCAACATTATAGGGAGAATCCGCCTATTGTAATTGTAGTGGAACCTGAAAAAGCAGAGTGTTTTTATAAATCTTTTTCTACTGAAGATGGACATATAGAAATGGTTGGTGGTGAAATGAACACAATAATGGCGGGGTTAGCTTGTGGAGAGCCGAACGCTAGGGCATATGGAATACTTCGACAATATGCTAAAGGTGCATTTTCTTGTCATGATAATATTGCTGCACTTGGGATGCGTGTCTACGGTAATCCATTAAAAGATGATCCAAAGGTTATTTCGGGAGAATCTGGCGCAGCTACCCTAGGTTTACTTTATTACTTAAGAAGTTTAGAACAAGGTAACGAGATGAATGGAAAAATTTCGCTAGATTCAAATTCAAACGTTTTATTAATAAGTACAGAAGGGGACACAGACCCGGAGCATTATAAGAAAATAGTATGGGAAGGTTCGTATCCTAACTGAAACTTACCAAAAAGAAAATGGTAAAGAGGGATTGGAGGAGTTCGACATGTTGTCAGAAGCAAGAAAAGAAGAGGTTATTAGTCTTTGTCAATCACTTGTTAGACTAAAAAGTTATTCTGGGGAAGAAAATCTTGTTGCATCTTATATTGAAAACTATGCCAAACGAAACGAGTTTGATGATGTAATAGTGGATGAATATGGAAATATCTTATTAATCATGAAAGGAAATGAGGAAGGACCGACAGTAGTTTTTGATGGACATATTGATACGGTACCAGTTCAACCTAGCCAGTGGGAACTAGATCCATTTTCAGGAGAAATAAAGGATGAAAAGATTTATGGGAGAGGAACATCCGACATGAAAGGCGCTGTGAGTGCAATGATTACAGCGGCTATATCTTTTGCTGAGGATACAAATAAATCATTTAGAGGGGAGGTTGTAGTTTCATGTAGTGTTCATGAAGAATGTTTTGAGGGAGTAGCAACACGAAAAGTAAGTGAACATGTTAAACCAGATTTTGTAGTAATTGGAGAAGCGACAAATTTGAATTTAAATAGAGGCCAAAGAGGCAGAGCAGAAATAGCGCTTGAAACGTTTGGTAAAACAGCCCACTCTTCTAATCCGGATAAAGGAGTCAATGCCGTATACCAGATGATGAAGTTGTTAACCGCTATTAGGGAATTACCAATTCCAGAGCATGAAGTGTTAGGTAAAGGAATTCTTGAATTGACGGATATTAAATCATTTCCGTATCCAGGGGCATCTGTTGTTCCTTCTAACTGCAAAGTAACTTTAGATCGTCGATTGCTTGTTAATGAAACGAAAGAATCTGTACTTGCACCAATCTTATCCCTTATAGAGCAGATGAAATTGGATGACGAGGAGTTTAAGGCAGAAGCAAGTTTTTCAATAGGAGAAGAAAAGTGTTATACAGGTGCTCTTATCAAGGCAGAAAGATTCTTCCCTGGTTGGTTATATAGTGAGCAAGAACAATTCGTAGATCAAGTATATAAAAATTTACTAGCTATTAATCCGGATACTAAATTATCACACTACTCATTTTGCACGAATGGCAGCCATTTTGCGGGGGAAGCAAACATTCCGACGATTGGATATGGACCTTCTGCAGAAAACCTAGCGCATATTGATAATGAATATATTGAGATTGACCAATTGACTAAAGTGACAGAGGGATATATCACAATTATGAAAACGCTTTCTTCATTATAAAAAACGAAAAAGGGGATGCATTTATGTTTGATCTACTCATTCGAAATGGAAAAATAATTGATGGTACGGGGTCACCTTGGTTCTATGGTGATATTGGAGTAAAAGACGGTATCATAAAAAAAATTGGAAAACTAGATACACTTTACGCTACTGAGGTAATTGATGCTAAACAACAAGTAGTGTCACCTGGATTTATCGATATGCATACTCACTCAGATCTTGTCATTTTAGATGAACCGCTAATTGAAGCTAAAGTACGTCAAGGAATTACAACAGATCTTCTTGGTCAAGATGGTATCGCGGCTTCTCCTCTCCCGGCTCAATTTGTGTCACCTTGGAGGAAAAATATGGCTGGATTAAATGGAACGCCTCCAATTGAATGGGACTGGGAAACAGTTGGAGATTATATTCGTAAAATCGAAGCTAATAATCCTAGTTACAACTTAGCAGTATTGGTTCCTCATGGGAATATCCGTATGGAAGTGATGGGTCTTGATAATCGTCCCGCTACTGATGAAGAAATTATAAAAATGCAAACTGTACTTCGTCGTTCTTTAGATGAAGGTGCCGTTGGATTGTCGACAGGTTTAATCTATCCTCCTTGTTGTTTTGCAGAAATGAAAGAGCTAGAGGCTCTATGTCAAGTCATTGCGGAATATGGTGTTCCTCTTGTTATTCACCAACGAAGTGAGGGAGATGAAATCTTAGAGTCAATGCAAGAATTGATAGATATGATGAAGAGATGTGGAGCTCATCTACACTTTTCGCATTTGAAAAACTGCGGAAAAGATAATTGGCATAAGACTCCGGATGTACTAAAGAAAATTGATCTCGCTAGAGAAGATGGTTTAGAAGTGACTTTTGATCAGTATCCATATACTGCTGGAAGTACAATGTTAAGTGCTACTTTACCTCCATGGGCGCATGATGGTGGAAGTGAAATGATGTTAGAGCGATTGAAAGATTCAAATTTGCGTAAAAGAATGATTAAGGAAATGTCTTCTGCGTTAAAGGGATGGGATAGTATCTCTAAATGGGCCGGTTGGGATGGCATTATTATTACTTCAGTTGACTCTGATGATGCGAAGAAATACGTAGGGAAAACGATTAGAGAAATCGGAGAAATGATAGGAACCACTGATTATGGCAATCTAGTATTAGATTTAATTTTACAAGAAAAAAATGCAGTAGGTATGATTGATTTTGTGATGAATGAAGAATCGGTTAAAGCAATACTCGCTCATCCAGCTGGCACTATTGGTAGTGACGGATTATTAGGAGGAGAACCACATCCGCGTGCATACGGTTCTTTTCCAAGAATATTAGGGAAATATGTTCGTGAACATAATGTTCTACTATTAGAAGATATGATACGTAGAATGACTTCACAGCCAGCAAGAATTATTGGTCTACAAGATAGAGGGATCTTAAGAGAAGGAATGGCTGCGGATATTGTCATTTTTAATCCGGATACTATCATAGACCAAGCAACGTTTGAAAAGCCACGCCAATTTAATATAGGGATTGATAAAGTAATTGTAAATGGACATATCGTCATAAATGGACATAATGCATACCGTAAACCTGCAGGGAGAGTGTTTAAAAGATCTTATCCTCAAATTCAATCAGAACTAGTTAAATAGTCACCTGATATTATTCATCAACTGTATTGTACGAAGGGGCATGTACATTAAAGGGGAGGTAAGAAGATGGGAATAATTTGGACAATAATTGTAGTGTATATGATTGCGATGATAGGGATTGGGTTTTATGCAAAAACAAAAATTAAAGATTCAAATGATTACCACCTAGCGGGTAGAAGATTAGGGCCGATAATGCTTGCAGGTACGCTCGCTGCAACTGAAATAGGTGGAGGAAGTTCAATTGGTGTTGCTTCTAAAGCTTATGGAGAATGGGGACTTTCAGCGGGATGGTATGTTGTTTCAGCCGGGATTGGAATCATATTGGTATCGTTTATTGCACCATTTATGCGAAAGACAATGGCAACAACTGTCCCGGAAATTATCGGCAGAAGATATGGGAAGAATAGTTATGCTATTTCCAGTATTTTATCTCTAATTGCTTCCACTGCTTTGGCAGCGGTTCAAATCACTGCAACAGCTACAATTGTGCATGTTTTAACTGGTTTTGATTTAACGTGGGCAATCTTAATATCAGGACTTGTAGTTGTTTTCTATACATTTCTTGGTGGAATGTGGAGCGTTACACTTACAGATTTTGTTCAATTTTTTATCATTGTTTTTGGTTTTGCTATTGCAGTTCCATTTGCACTTTCGAATGCAGGAGGATATGAAACTGTTATAGCCAATATCCCTCCAGAACGAGGGCACTGAAAAAGTCCAGATAATTTAACTTAGCGAGGTATTCGACGATTCAATCGTCGAATACCTCGCTTTGTTCATTTATAATAGAATTATTAAATGCAGGTGGTGTTCCAGATGATTTCAAA
>NZ_VDGG01000028.1 GCF_006861775.1 Psychrobacillus soli
TATCGAGCTGGTGAACTGAAAAACGCTGGCAAACGAAATACACGAGAAACGTCCCTTGCGAAGTGGCAAGCATGTGATTTTGCCAACCAAGCAGCAGATGATGCAGTTCAAATTCACGGGGCAAATGGTTACTCAGACGAATATCCAGCAGAACGTTATTTACGTAATTCGAAAGCGCCGGTAATTTATGAAGGAACGCGTGAAATTCATACAGTAATGCAAGCTGAATACGTATTAGGATACCGGAAAGACAAACAGTTAAACAAAATGCTACCTGCTTGGGAAGTTGAAAATGAAAGAAGAAAAGTATCCTTGAAATAAACTTTGTATTGTTTTAATGAGAAATTGAGCAGCATAGGATCATTCAATGAACAAAAAGAAGAGTCATATTTTAAAACATATGATCAATTGCAAATAATAACTCAAAAAATAGACTTGTTCATTTAATAAATGTAACAAGTCTATATTAATTAAATAGTATAAAAACGTTTAGAAAAATCTTATGTTACGCTTGAATTAGCTCAAGTAAAAGCTTTTATTGATTTTTTGAATGATTCAAAGAAGTGAAACACAAAACAAGAAGCAGCCTAATTTTTGCTCTGACCACTTCTTGTTTTATAAAATTGAAGCTCTATTTCTCTTTATACTACAGATAACTATCAGAATATTATAGAGTTATTTTAACACAGAGTCTCGTTTTACTTTTTGGCATTTACCGTTTTTTTTGATTGCCTTCATTATTTCCTCATTATGCTCTCCAAGGTTTGGAGCATGTCTTTGGATGGAAGTAGGAGTTCCCGAAAAATTCACTGGAAACTTCATTTCCCAAATATCTCCCTCGGTTGGATGTTGAGTACTTTTAAAGAATTCCGTAGCAAGAAGATGTGGGTCTTCAAAAAGAGAATCTGGTGTATTAATTTTCGTACAGGGTATATCTGCTTCTTCCAGAATATTCAGCCATTCATTCGTAGTTTTTGTAGCCATGATATCCTCGATAGTTCCATATACGAAATCAATATTTTTAGTTCGTTCTGTTATATTGCTGAAACGTATATCATCCTGCAGATTGCTTTGCTCTGAAACGTTGAAAAAGGATTGCCATTGTTTATCATTGTAAATCATTACACCAATATAGCCATCTATCGTCTTGTACGGTTTCCTATAAGATGAAGTAACCCTGGAATAGTAAGAAGATCCGATTGGCGGGGAAAACGTTTTGCCATACATATGCTCCATCATCGTATACGAAACCATTGTCTCAAACATTGGGACCTCGATCTCTTGGCCTTCTCCACTCAACTCTCGTCGATAGATTGCAGCTAGTATCGAACTAAGTCCTACCAAGCCAGCTGTTTTGTCGGCTAATACAGTTGCCAAATATTGAGGGGCCCCCGAAACTTCACCTTGAGCCGCCGCTATCCCAGATGCTCCTTGGATAATATCATCATACGCTGGCCGCTCTCCATATGGTCCTTCTTTGCTGAAACCATACATTCCGCAATAGATTAGTCGTCTATTTACTTCCTTCAATTCTCGGTAAGACAAACCTAATCTTTCCATCGATTGCGGACGCATCGTATGAACGAAAACATCCGCCTCTCTTACAAGTTCTATCAAAATTTCTCGATCATCCACACTTTTCAAATCTAATGAGACGCTTCGCTTATTTCTATTCAAATGAAGAAAGAGACTTCCCATCCCCCTATTCTTTGCTGGTCCAAGATATCGAGTTGTATCCCCTGATGGATTCTCCACTTTGATGACATCCGCACCCATATCCCCTAACATGAGGGTGCAATATGGTCCCATTACAACTGAAGTCAAATCGAGTACCTTAATCCCTTCCAGTGGTCCACTCATTCTCTTCATCTCCTTCCTTAAACTTTTTAAATCCCCATAAAGCGCACATCATGAAGTTCAAGCACAATCAATTAGAAATACTGGACGTTGCAACCGGTTGTTTTAGCATTAGCCCTGTTCGTTTCGTTTTCACAACAAGTTTCCCATCTTGATTGTATCCCCTATGTTCAAACCAAACGATACCAGTATTAGGTCGTGACTTTGACTCACGTTTTCCGACGATTTCAGTTTCAGCACGCAAGGTATCACCAATCCTTACTGGTGCTGGAAAAACAGTTTCTTCGAATCCAAGGTTACCAAGGGTTGTTCCATCCGTTAAATCACCGACGCCTACTCCAACAACAAACGATAATGTAAAAAGGCTATTAACAATACGTCCACCATGTTCTGTATTTTTTGCATATTCTTCATCCAGATGAAGTGATTGCGTATTATGCGTCAAGGTTGTAAAAAGTAAATTGTCTGTTTCCGTCACAGTCCGACCTGGCCGATGTTTATATATGTCACCAATTGCTAATTCTTCAAAGTATTTTCCACCTGACATTCACAAACATCTCCTATCTTCATTACTTTGATCTAACCATTCGATCTACGGTAGTCAAAACTTCCCTAGCTGTTTTCACATGTGCATAATCGACATGCTCGCCTTCATACATGATGGCTGTCTCTCCTCTTTTTTCCGCTATCTGAAAAGCTTCTATCATACCACTGTAATAAGTAATCTCTTCATCCGAAGGTGAGTACACTTCATTTATAATTGGTACGTTTGATGGATGTAACACAAGTTCACCTACGAATCCTAATTGTCTATTAAATGCGGCATTTTTCTTCAATCCTTCTAGATTGTGAATGTCTTGCCAGAGTCCACCAATTGGAAGAACTCCTGCCGCACGTGCGGACATCACCACTTTTGATCGCAAATACAAAGTCTCTAATCCTTCAGGAGTCCATTGATAACCAAGTGCTCTTGCAACATCACCATTCTTAGCGCTTAAACCCGTTATACCTATAACCCTATCGCAACACGCGATTTCATAAGCAAGTTGCATGGATCTAGCAGTTTCAAGAATTGGTATGAATCGAATGGTTCCAACTGGTATGCCCAGTTCTACCTCTAATACTTCTACAATAACGGATAATTTCTTTATTTCTTCTGGTCCTTCTGGTTTGGGAAGGACCAGACCTGTTAACCCCTGCGTAACAACAGCTTTTAGGTCATCTACGTCATATTCTTGTAATCCTTTATTAATACGAACGAATACTTGGATCCCTTTAGAAGAAAGAAACGGAATAGCCTCTGCAACATATGCACGTGCTTCTGCTTTTAGTTGAAGAGGAACACTGTCCTCTAAGTCTAAAATTATGCCATCCATATCGTAGGAAGGAATCTTTTCAAACCACTGCTGCTTGATGCCTGGAACAAATAATAACGTACGGTAAGTTTCCATCATACCCCTCCACTATTTATATTTTTGGATAGCCTAATGAATAAGAAATATCCTTAGCTGACTCCTTGACGCTTTGGATAAAGAACTCTTCCTGACTTTCCTTAAAGTCTCCAATCGGTACAACACAGATAATGCTTCCAATAACTTTGCGACTTGCATCGAACACCGGAGCACCAATGCTTAAGGCTCCTTCTTTTCGTTCATTTGCCGTCTTTGTATAGCCCTGTTCTTTCACTTTCTTCATTTCATTTTTTAATAGTTCTTTATCATTCTGAGAATCTACTTCCTTCTCCAAGATCTCCTCTATGTCCGTATCACTCAAATGTGCAAGGATGTTCTTACCACTTGCTGCAACGTGGATCGACTGCAGTACCCCAATCTCAAGCACATACTGCAAAGCAGACGAACTTTTGATGCAATCGACAAATGCAAGCTTTTGATGTTGTGGATAATAAAGACTAAAATAAACAGAATGGTGAAGATTCTTTGCAAGGTTTTCCAAATATGGACGAGCAATCTTTTTCACATCTACATTTGTTGAAATAATCGATGCCATTCGAATAAAATCTGAACCTATTTTATATTTTCCAGTTACATCTGAATACTCCAGTATATGTTCATCCTTTAGCGTTGAAATCATCCGATGAGTGCTACTGACTGGCATATCGAGGAATCTTGCCAGTTCATTGACACCCCACTCGCTTTGTCCATCGGTAAAAGCACGAAGGAGAGAAAATGTTTTGGAAATAACATTTGGTTTCATATCTTAATTTCCTTCCTAACTGTATACAGCTTATCAATGTAATCTTTATTTCATCATAAAACTTGGAAGCCATAAAGTAATAAATGGCAAAACAATCAATAATATAAGGATGAGCATATCCATCAGAACAAACCATTTCACCCCTTTAAATCCTTCAGCTGTCTTCACGCCAGCTGCTCCCGTAGCGACGAAGACGTTCATTCCTACTGGAGGAGTAACAAGACCAATTTCAACCGTCTTCGTAACAATAATACCGAACCAAACTGGATCAAATCCGAGAGATACGACAATCGGGAAAGTAAGCGGCAATGTTAATATCAATATAGCAATCTGATCCATGAAGAAACCGAGAATCAGATATATAAAAATAATTATAGCCAGAATCCAATACCGTGAAACTTCCATTCCTTCTATTAACGCCACTACTTTCTGTGTCGACTGTGTCATAGTTAGGAAATAGCTGAAGATATGCGCACCGATGATGATCGTCATGATCATCGTCGTTGATTTAATTGTGTCATTTAAAGCAGTACCAAATTTATTGAGATTCATTCGCCCCATAACAAAAACAACAACTAACGTAATAAAAGCACCTAGTGCCCCCGCTTCAGTCGCTGTAACAAACCCACTGTAAATTCCTCCAATGACAGCGATAATAATGACTAGCATAGGCCAAACATTCTTCAATGAAGCAAATTTCTCTTTAATTGTTGGGTTTATCTCAATTTTTGGCGCAATGTCTGGTTTCAGTTTCACCCAAACAAAGATGACCACTATGTAACCAATTGCTGTAATTATACCTGGTACAACCGCAGCAATAAGTAATGAACCTACCCCGGTTTCCGTTAATATTCCATAAAGAATTAGGATGATACTCGGAGGAATCATTACAGCAAGCGTTCCAGCTATACTGATAACCCCCATTGTAAAAGCAGTGTTGTACTTATACTTTTTCATTTCAGGCGCAACCGCTTTTGACATAGCTGCTGCAGAAGCCTGGCTCGAACCCGAAACAGCTGCCATCAAAGCGCCAGCAAAAACTGTAGCAATTCCGAGTCCTCCAGGCAATTTACCCAGCCATTTATATGCTGCTTCAAAAAGATCCTTCATAATTCCACTTACTGTCATGAAAGCTGCCATTAAAATAAACATCGGTATGGCACTCATTAGGAAACTTTTCACACTATCATATGGTGCTGTCTGTAAAATTCCTAAAAATGAGTCCCAACCACTGAACATAAGTAGACCGATAGAACCAGAAATTCCTAATGCAAAAGCAATCGGCATTCCAAATGCAAGAAACAAAGCAAGGCAGATTAGTGGTATAGCAATAGTCATTCGAAATCTACCTCCTCTGGCCTACTATCACTTGCTTGAATATCTTTACCTAAACCAAGTAATACGACTAAAAGAATTAGCCGAATCATTATTAGAAACGAACCGATTGGGATCCAAATATAAGATAGCCATAACGGGAAATTGATAAGTCCAGATGCGATAAGATTATTTTGCATTGCAGTCAATGTCATGTTAAATCCTTGATAACCAATGAAAAACATCATAGCTGCTGCAAGCAAATAAAAGATAATATTCAATATGTCTTGAACTCGTTTGGATAACCGTTCGAATATAATGTCGAGTCTAATATGTCCATCCACTTTTTGTACATAGCTCATACTAAGGAACACGAGCATAACCATTAAATACATTTCGGTTACTTCATAAGCTCCAGTAATCGATTTACTAAAAAAGTGGCGGCTAAGTGCATCAAAAGTTGTTAAAGTCATCATAATCACAAGCGCAATTTGCGAAAGTCTCAAAAAGAGGACTTCTAATTTCCCGAATCCTTTTTCGATTATATCCATTCCTTCACCTTCCCCAATAGAAGAGCGGCCTGTAGATACATTCCCGTTGGCCGCTGGTTCTGATTCTCAATACATCACTTCATACTCTCTCTCAACTCACGATATTTCTTAATTGTCTCATTCGCATTAAATCCTCGTTTTTCTAAATCTGCTGCCCAACGATCCCATACAGGTTCAAGTGATTTATCCCATTCCGCTGATTCTTTATCGCTAAGTTCATAGATTTCAACTTTGGAGGAAAACTCCTCTGCCAATTCATCATTTTTCTCATCAAGGAATGTGGATAGATGTTCAACAGTCTCATCACCAGCTTGAGCTAATGCTTCTTTTACATCTTCTGGTAGAGTTTGGTACAATTTTTCATTAATAGAATACACAACAGTAAAGCTCCCTAAATTAGCACCTTTAGTTGAGTACTTTGCGATTGCCTCAATTTGATAGGGAGCGAAGCTCGTGAATGGGAACGTAACCCCATCAACCGTTCCACGTTCCATTGCTGTATACGCCTCCGTTGCTGGCATAAATACAGGTGATGCACCAAGTTCATCAAAACCAAGTTCCATTGTGCCAGTGACACGTGCTTTTAATCCTTTAATATCTTCCATACTCTTTACAGGTTTTTTGGAAGTTACAAATTGATATTGAGGTAGTGCAACTGCGTATAACGGGCGAACGCCATTTTTCAAATATTCCTCTTCAGCAAGGTAGTCTTTCATAAGCTGCCAAATAATTGCTGAGCCTTCTTGTGCTGAACTATAGGCACCTGGCAATGTCGCAATCTCCGTCAAAGGTAAGCGGTCAGTTGAATAGGACGTATATCCGATGTCAATCGTTTTCGACAATGTCAAATCGAGGTAACTATTTGCTTTTCCAATTTGTTCTGCTGGATAATATTCAAATTCTACTTTCCCATCTGTCAATTCCTTTACCCGATCCATGAAAAATACTGCACCTTCCGAAGATAAATAATTCGTTGTCGGTAGTGAATCAGCCATTTTCAGCTTGATTGTTTCATTTGTTCCATTAGCAGATGTATTTCCACAAGCTGCAATGATAGCCAATAACGCTGTGAATAATAGGTACAACATAACTTTTTTCATTTTCATAATTTTCCCCCTCTAATTGTACTAATCTGGTAAAGCTTCTACTATATTTCCAAATCATTACTTAACTTTTTGCGGAGAATACATCAGGACAAACTTTAAACGGCTATCTCCCACATTTTTAACTTCATGCATAGCCTTTTTCGGAATCCAGACGACATCTCCTTCTGTCAAAACCGTTTCTTTGCCTTCGATAATGATGTGCATCTTTCCAGTTAAAATGTACATAATCTGTTCAATGTCCTCGTGAAAATGAGGATCTGCCAATCCTCCAGGCTCCATTTCCCCAATAATAACTTCCATATGCTCCATGCCTTCATCAGGACCCACAAGACGACGATTAAAAGTTCCTTCATGCCCTGGTGGAGAGTAAGCCTCTACATCTTTGATACTTTTCCAATAATTCATCTTTCAAACCCCTTTCATTAATCACCATTAAACAGAAGGAATACGTATGATAAAGTACTTTTGAAATAATATACGAAACATTTGAATACGCTTACAATTTATTGGAAACAAACATTTGCAAAATATTGAATCACAAAGTACTATTCCACTATTCGGAATACCATTCCATTCGTTAAGAATAATTTAACACACACTTTTATTTCCTGCAATACATTTTCGTAATTTTCTGAATCGTTATAATAGAATATTATTTAATTATTAAATTGAATCAATTTCATAATTACCGTTTTTAAAAATGTGTAGAGTAGCCCTTGGATGAATTTTATGTTTTTTTAAAATAGAATTTCCATTTATTTAGGATACTTGTAACGATTGTTGCTTCATTGCTAACTTGATTCGGTCCATAGCTAAATTGGAGGCATTGTAAACAAGCGTCACCAAATCGAAGATACAAGTGTCAATTTACAATCACTGATTGCAAGTGGGCAGTTAGAAGTAGGACTGATGTCGATGCCAATTACAAATATCCGCCTTGAGAAAGAAACGATTTTAGAAGAGGATATTTTACTCGCTATTCCGACCAATCATTGGTTAGCAAGTTATGAAGAAGTCAATTTAAAGGATTGCAAAGATGAGCCTTTCATATTTATTAAAGAAGGCAACCATTTTCGAAAAAATACGTATGATTTATGTGTACAATTCGGCTTCGAACCTAAGATTGTTTTTGACAGCATCAATATCAATACTTGCCAATCCCTTGTCACCGCTGGAGTAGGAATTTCTTTTGTCCCCAGAATGGTTGTGAACGAATTTACAATATCAGACAAACCTATGTATTTGCCTATCAAAGCAGAGAATATTAACCCAAAGAGAGAGATCGTGATGGCTTATAAGAATAATCGTTACCTCTCAAAAGCGGCGCGCTCTTTTATTAATACGATGAAAGAATTGTATTATTAAGTGCCGACGAGATAAGTACGAGCGAAAGCGACAAAAGATGATGCCCATACGAGTGGCATCATCTTTTTTAGTAGAGTCTTTAAATTAATAGTTCCTCTTCCCATAGAATTGTTTCTAGCCAAGGACGCTTTTAAACCCATGTCAGATATGTCGGAATTTGTGGAATGAAACTACGTATATGTTTTCTACACTTCGATACGGAATCTATCATTCTAATTAAAATCAGCTGAATGCATCACCAAAACCCTATACGGTGTAGTTTTTTGTTATTTGAATATACAGTAAATGGCTTAGAGCAACCAACCAGTCCTGGAAAGCAATCAAATCAGCACGAGAGCAACCAAATCCCTGTTGAAAGCAACCAATTCTTAAAATAACAAGTTTACTTGGTGGGAAGACGTCGATGAACGTAGCGTATAATACCAATAAATGGTTGAATACAACAAAAGATGATGCATACAGCTTGCATCATCTTTTGTTAGATACATTAATTAACAGTTTTCACTTTCTTGAATTGGCTAGAATCGTTTTTTCACCATAACTGCCTGTTACTCCACTGCATTTAAAATTATTCGAATCAAACCGAAAATTGAAGCCCATAATATAATGCTTAAAATTAAGCCATTAAAGAGCCCCACGAAAAACCTATTTTCCAAAATTACCACTCCTTATGATGTTAAGGATTGGCAATTATTTAAGTTTTTAAGCAGCATGGCTAGTTAAAATTTCAATAACTATTACACAAAAATTCCATAGAACATTCTTCTTTTTCCGACCTCTCCCCCACTTTTATGTGTCCAAGCATATGACATTGAAACCTGGAGATGTCATTTTCACCGGTACACCAGAGGGCGTATTTTTAGGGTATCCGGAAAATGAACAAGTTTGGTTAAAGTCTGGAGATAAAGTGGAAGTATCGATTGAAAAAATTGGGACACTAGTGAATACATTAGAATGACAAATATAAAAGGTGCCAAATTCTGAATTTCTTCGGAATCTGGCACCTTTTTCTCCAAGATTATGTTAAAAACAATTTAGAATAGTCTCTTAATTTTATTTCACACAGAATCAACCAAAAAACTATCACTTCACTGTTACGTTCGGATCTTTAATAAGGCAATCGATATGAACGCCAGCTTCATTTTCACCACCGAACGACTTATTACTTCCAAAAGCAATATGAACTGTACCAAAAACTTTTTCGTCTTCTAGTATATTTCCTGTAAGACGCGCTTTTTTATTGGTTCCTATACCAAATTCTGCAATAATTCGACCATTACCTTCACCCAAAATTTCTAATAATTGTTTTCCTTGGTCACCAGTTGCATGTACTAAACGACCATCAATAATTTCTAAAATAATCGGTTCTTGAACTAAACCAATCCCAGCTATAGAACCGTCGATTATTACTTTGCCATTTGCCGAGTTCTCAATTGGTGCTATATAGCTCTCACCTGAAGGAATATTGCCGGATTGGCCTTTTTCTTTAAATACTCCCGTACTTGCAATACTTTTTCTATTTTCTATGGAGAAGGACAAACTCATTCCTTCTTTTTCAATTGTAACTGTTGAACCTTCATCCAACACTTTGCAATACTTTGCCGTCAATTCTTCTATTTCTTCTGCATTTGCAGAAATCGCCCCTTCTTCTAGCATGTCTAAAGTTACTCCAGGCATTGTTGCTACACGTGCACCTTTTTTAGAAGCATTTTTTCGTGCCAACGTATGAGTTAGGGAATGCTCAGTTATACAAAGTACTACATCTGCATTTTTCATCGCCTCTGCAACAAGACGGGGAGGCTCTTCCCCAGATTTACTTCGAGTAGACATTTGCATGGAAATAGTTTCATTACCTAATTCTCGTCCTGCCTCTACAAAATATTGAGCAATATCTGATAGTGCAGTATCTGTTAGTACAAGAAGTGTTTCTTCATTTTGAATATGTAGGTTATTAATCAATACATTTTTTGCTTTTTCTATAGTAGACAATACATTCCCTCCTCTCTATTAAGCATTAAGATTTAAGCTTTATATTGTACCGCTTAATAATTACTTCTAGCTCATCACGGGCCTTCATTAATAAAGGAATACATGCCTTTTTATGCTCCTCTGTCATACGATAAATAGGACCTGAAACAGTTATAGACCCAATAACGCCAAAGTGATCGTTTAATGGAACAGCTACAGCGAGCACATCAGGAGTAAATTCTCCCTGACTCTCTCCCCACCCATTTTCCCTTATTAGTGCAAGTTCTTCTTTCAATTTTTCGCCACTATCCAATGTATATTTTGTATACTTAGTAAATCCTTTTTTGATAACGTTTTCAATCATTTCTTCTGAAAGAAATGCCAGTATAGATCGGTAGGACGCCCCGACATATAATGGGGCGCGACTACCGGCTGAAACGGAAAACTTCACTTTATTTTCAGGTTCTACCGCAGCTAAAGTGACCGCTTCATCTCGGTCAAGAATTGTTAAGAAAACAGATTCTCCCGTTTCCTCGCACAGCTTATCTAAAGATGGCTTGATAAGGGTATCTACATTTAGAGATTCGTACATAATTCTGCCTAGTTCCCAAGTGGCATAGCCTAGGGAATACTTTTTGGTAATTGGATCTTTGGTTACAAATCGGTTTTTTTCTAGAGTTTCTAAAATACGATATATATTCGTATGGTTTATATTCATTTCATTGGCGAGTTCTCTTCCACCCCAAACAGGCGTTTCTCGAGTAAACATCTTTAATACTTTTAAAGATAAATCTAGTGTCTTTAACAAGTAAAATCCCCCATATCTTTCCTAATTACCTACTATATTATCTAAATTAGAATAAAACACAAGTAATTTTACACTCAATCTTCTAATCATTGGAAGTTTCATATAAAAAATCCACCACTGCAGCAACGTATACTTTTGCACATCTTACTATATCTTCTACTAATACTTTCTCGTTATAGCCATGAATGCTAGGTAAATAAGCTGGACCATATTGTAACACCGGAATGTGATAATCTCTAAAATGTCTAGCATCGCTACTTGCCCATTGCATTACTCCGTAAGCTTCATCTTTTGTTACAAATTCAATATTTTCTACGATCGCTTTACAAACTGGGTCTTGCGCAGATGTATAATTTGCAACACTCTTAAAACCAAATAACCGTATGGAGTAGCGGATACCTAGACTATCTAGCTCTTTCTTCAAATAATCTGATACTTCTTCATGGGTAATACCAAATGGTAAACGACAATCTACTTGAACTTTACAGCTTTCAGGAATAACATTTGACTTTGTTCCTCCATTAATCGTTCCAATGTTCACCGTAATTCTTTCTAAAACTGGTTGAAAAATTTCTCTTTCTTCCTCCACCTCACGTAAATAACGTTTAGAAATGTCTACCAATTCTCTCACTTCTTCTGGCATGTGAATATCCAAATCCCATAGTGTACGAATCTTTTCAATCGCTGCGATTGCATCTACAATAGCATTGTTGCCTGCTACTGGTGATAGACTTCCATGACCAGGCTCACCAAATACTTCAAGCTCAAACCAATAGGAACCCTTTTGGCCGATTGTTGGATTTAACGGAGAGGAAGGTTCTGCTATCAAACATCCATCACCATTAATCAAGTTATTCTCTAGCAACCACGGGACACCGAATTCTCCACCTGTCTCTTCATCTGGAACTATTGCTAAAGTAAGCTGACCTGGTAATTCGATTCCTAGTCGCTTGAACAAAGTGAATGCAAAAATAATTCCGGCTAGTCCGCCTTTCATATCACTTGCCCCTCGTCCTAACATCCAACCATCCACTACTTCTCCTGAAAAAGGATCGAAATCCCATTTGGATAAGTCACCAGCAGGAACCACATCAGTATGACCACAATAAATAAGTTTTTTTCCTGATTCATCTCCAATAGAACTTACAAGATTATACATTTTTTCGGATGCTTCATGCCAGTCTACTTCTAGCCCAAACTGCTTTAAATAGTCGGATACAAATTCACTCGCTTCTGTTGAGTCACCTGGGGGATTCTCACTAGGAATTCGGATAAGTGAACTACATAATTCGATTAATTCGTCTTTTCTTTTTTCTACTTCATCTACTAATTGCTGTTTTAATTGTGTATTATCCATTAGTTAGTTACCTCTTGTTTTCCAAAAGTTTGTAAATGTTCCATCTTGCCATATAGCTTTTCTAATAATACAAACTCTTCCTCATTAAAGAATGAACATTTACCTTCTCCATAAACTTTAGCAACTTCAAGCGCAAATCGTACAACTTGTTCAATGTCCACTAAGTGACTTGCTCCTGTACCGCAACCAGCTACAGCTGTTTCTGTTGTAATTGCAACGCCAACTACAGGGCTTGTTGTTGCTACTGCCGGTTGTAAAATACTATTTACATGATATACTCCGTTCCCATAAGGAGTAATATCCTGAGTTGTAATAGGTAAAGTTACTGGTAATATGCCAGCAGATTGTGTATAAATATGAAGCAAATCATCACTTATTTTTAGAATATAGCCTTGTTTTACCGTTGGAGTAATTGCAAAACCTTTGTGATTTGTAATCATATTTCCTTTCGTTGTATCTATAGAAAGAATTGCATCCATTTCTTCGGTTACTTCGTATTGATTCATTGTTAAAATATCAACTGGAGAGTCCATAAACGGTACTGGATCATGAGGTAACGTTGGGGCAGTTGGACAAATATGTGTTGTTAAAATTACGTCTCCTACTAGTTGATCTCCTTTTCCTTGCATATCTAATAACTTAGCAGCTGTTGCCATAGCAGATAATGCACCATCTCCATCAGATACAAAGCCTTTTACTTCAGGACGGGCACCAATACCACCAAGTCTTCCAACTATTCCTAGTGTTGGAGCAGTACCTCCCATTCGTTTTCCATTTGTGCCTGGGATGAAAACTTTCACAAAATCAGTAGATCCAGCTTTTCCTTCCACTGTTTGAACACTAATCTCACCTTTATCTGAGATTTTCTCTAAATAAGACTTAATTACTTCTCCAGTTACATGAATACTATCCATTTCTTCAAATAATTCCATTACGTGTTTTAATGACATGATTTGTTCCTCCTAGTTTTTATGAATATAAGTGACAAGCTACTTTTTGGGTCTCACCCAAATCTACAAATGCTGGTACGTCCTTTTTGCAATGTTCCATTGCATGAGGGCATCTTTTGTGAAAACTACAACCAGGTGGTGGATTCACAGGACTTGGTACATCCCCCTCCAAAAGAATTCTCTCTTTTTTATCAAAAGGATTTTCTTTTGGAATTGCAGATAATAATGCTTTGGTATAAGGATGTTTTGGATTTTCATATAACTCCTCGTATGTACCGATCTCCACAATTTTTCCTAAATACATGACCGCAATTCGATCGCATATATAGCGAACAACATTTAAATCATGGGAAATGAAAATATAAGTTAGATCAAATTTACGCTGTAAATCTTTTAATAAATTTATAACTTGTGCTTGAACAGATACATCCAAAGCGGAGACTGGTTCATCGCAAATAATAATATCTGGGTTTAACGCAAGTGCACGAGCAATATTTATACGCTGTCTTTGACCACCAGAAAATTCATGGACATATCTTTCTGCATGATAACCGCTTAAACCAACAACTTCTAATAACTCTATTACTCTCTTTTTTCTAGATTTAGCGTCACCAATATGATGAATAGCTAGAGGTTCTGCAATTAAATACTCAATCGTTTTACGAGGATCCAAAGAAGCATATGGATTTTGAAAAACCATTTGGATAGATTTTCGAATGGAACGTATCTCTTTTGATCCTAGTGTTGCTAAATTCTTTCCCTTAAACTCAACAACACCTTCTGTCGGTCGGATGAGTTGATTAATAAGCCTTGCCATTGTGGATTTTCCACAACCAGATTCTCCAACAATCCCTAGCGTTTCACCTTTATATACTTCAAAACTAACTCCATCCACTGCTTTTACACTTTGTGTAGATTTTTTAAAAGGTACTGCTTCATTTATTGGAAAATGTTTTTTTAAATTTTCTACTTTAATAACAACTTCACTCAATGTAAACGCGCTCCTTTCTTTCTAGACGGTTGGAATTTGTTTGGAAATGGCAAGACACTATATGACCTAGTTCCACCTCGATTGGTTGTGGTTTTGTTGTGCTACAAATTTCTTTTGCATATGGACAACGATCAGCGAAATTACATCCTGGGATTGGGTTGCGCAAATCCGGAGGACTCCCAGGAATTGCAGGCAATTTATCACCATTCAATGTATTTTTCGTGATTTGTGACTCTAATAACCCCCAAGTATATGGATGTAGAGGGTTTTCATAAATAGTTTCCACTGTACCAGATTCCACCGTGTTTCCTGCATACATCACAATTACTTTATCGCACATCTCCCATACAACACCTAAATCATGCGTAATCATGATAATCGACGTATCATTCTTTTCCTGCAATGATTTCATAAGTTCCAAAATTTGTGCCTGTACTGTAACGTCTAAAGCAGTAGTGGGTTCATCTGCAATTAGTAACTTTGGATTACACGATAATGCTATAGCGATCATTACTCGTTGTCTCATACCACCTGAAAATTCATGAGGGTACATTTTCACCCTTTTTTCCGGCTCTGGAATTCCAACAACTTTCAGCATTTCAATTGCTTTTTTCTTTGCCTCTTTTTTAGACATCTGTTGATGAGTACGTACTGCTTCTTCGATTTGATCTCCCACAGTAAACACTGGATTTAAACTAGTCATCGGATCTTGAAATATCATCGCAATTTCATTACCACGAACGTCTCTCATTTCTTTATCAGAAAGGGATAATATATCCTTTCCATTAAAGGTAATTTTCCCATTTGGGATACTACCAATTCCTTTTGGCAGTAATCTCATAAGAGCTGTTGCAGTAACACTTTTACCCGATCCGGACTCTCCAACAATCCCCAGAGTTTCTTTCTTCTTCAATGTTATGTTTACTCCATTAACTGCTTTTACAATCGATGCTGAAGAACGAAAGTGGACATCTAAATTTTCGACTTTTAGTATTACATCTGACATCTTTTCCACCTCCAGTAAAAATATTTATTAGACTTTCATTTTAGGATCTAATGCATCCCTTAACCCGTCACCGAACAAATTTATCCCTAAAACGGTAATAAGGATAGCAAGTCCAGAAAAAGTGGCCATTTGTGGATTAAGTACTAAGAAGTCTTTCCCATCTTTTAAAATACTCCCCCATGAAGCGGTTGGTGGTTGAACCCCTAAACCTAAGAAACTTAATGCAGCTTCAGAAATAATAGCTCCGGCAATACTCATTGTTCCATATACAATTAATGGAGCTAAACAGTTAGGAAGCACATGTTGAAATAGTATCCTTCCGTGAGTTGCACCTAAAGAACGTGTCACTTCTATAAATTCTTCCTCTTTTACACTTAATACTTGTCCTCGTACTATTCGTGCAAACCCTGGTATATTAGCTACGCCGATCGCAATAATTACATTCACTAACCCTTGTCCCAAAACCGTCATTAACGTTATCGCTAGTAGGATGAAAGGAAAGGCAAATAATCCATCCATTGTACGCATAATAAGAGAATCTAATTTCCCGCCAAAGTAACCAGCTATTAAACCTAAAAACGTACCAAATACAGCCCCAAACAAAACGGCAGATACTCCTACAATCAATGAAATTCTAGCTCCATACACAATTCGGCTAAATAAATCACGTCCATAATTATCTGTACCAAGGAAATGTCCATCCACTCCAGCTCCTAAAAGACTATGCGTAATATCCATCTCATTCGGTGCATGTGTAGCAATTAGAGGAGCGAAAATTGCGATAATTGTCATGAAAATAGTGACAAACAAACCAAAAGCAGCTATGCGATTTTTCAATAATTTCCGTATAAAACTTCGCTCATTTATTTCCTTTTTCTTCACTTCTCTTGTTTCCATAGATGAAGGTTGAGTAGAAGTCATTTTCCTTCTCCTCCTTTTCCAGAAGAATAATTGACACGTGGATTCACAATTTTATATAAAACATCAATTAATAGATTGACTAATACAAAAATTATAGCGATAAATAGTACGGTTCCTTGCACTACTACAAAATCCCGTTTATCTATTGCATCTACTATTAATCGCCCCATCCCTGGCCAACTAAAAATTGTTTCTGTTAAAACTGCTCCTCCTAATAGGGCGGACACTTGCATACCAAGTACAGTTAAAATAGGCGTTAATGCATTTTTAAACGCATGTTTACCTATAACGAAAAACTCTTTTAACCCTTTTGCCCTGGCTGTTTTTATATAGTCTTGAGAAATAACTTCCAACATACTAGAGCGTGTAATTCTTGCAAAAGTAGCCATGGGAATAGTTGCAAGAGTAATACTCGGTAACACTAAATGCTTAATGTATGTGATAAATCCTTCATCCATCGTTCCCATTCCGGTAGCTGGAAACCAACCTAAATTTACACTAAAATACAATACAAGCATGACTCCTAACCAAAAGATAGGAATAGAGACTCCTATTAACGAAATAACCATAACCGTATAGTCCATTACCGAGTTTTGCTTTGATGCGGAAATGATACCTGCTGGAATTCCTATTAATAGAGCTATTACTAATGCTGAAAAGGCAAGTACAAGTGTATTAGGAAATCTATCCATAATTAGTGAAATCACTGGTTGATTATAAGTTAATGAAACTCCGAAATCTCCTTGAACTAAGTCTCCAATATACTGAAGAAATTGCGTATGCAATGGTTCATTTAATCCTAAATCATCTCTTAACTCTTGTATGTCTTCTACACTTGCTTGTGGTCCTAACATTACTGCAGCCGGATCACCAGGTATTAAACGTGTGATGACAAAAACAATAATAGCTACGACAAAAATAGTTGGAAGCAAATCTACTAAACGTTTAAGTATGTATTTACCCATAAAACCCCTCCTTTTTTCACTATATGAATCACTGGTTCACAATGTGAATTAAAAAAAGTTTATCATCTGACTAATTATTTGTAAATATAAAATTAACAATTATCTAAACATTTTAAAAAAATCATTTACACATCTTTTCTCATGTGATAAATTAGTTAACAATTCATCATGTGATACAGCGTTTCACAATGTGAATCAACTAAAAGGAGTGATTATAAATATGGAAAAGAAGAAATATTTATCACTACTAATACTTGTTTTATGTATGGTATTAGTACTTGCAGCCTGTTCTGGGAAAAAATCTTCTAATGAAGAAGTTTCTTCTAATGGAAACGAAAATGCAACTGGAGAACCTCAAGATGGGGGCACCCTTCGTCTAGGGTTATCAGCAAACCCTAAAACGCTTGACCCTATTAAATATACTGGAGTTTATGAATCTCAAATAATGAGAATGGTTTCAGATACTTTAGTTGTTTACAGTAAAGATTTAAGTGAAATTCAACCATCTCTAGCAACAAGCTGGGAAGTATCAGAAGATATGAAAGAATATACTTTCCAATTAAGAGAAGATGTATTTTTTCAACCTGGTGAATATCAGGATGGACGTCAAATGACAGCGGAAGACGTAAAGTATAGCTTAGAACGTTCTGCTACAGAATCTGCGATGAATCGCCTAAGAGGGGTAGCAAGCGTTGAGGTAACAGGAGAATTCGAAGTAAAACTCCACACAGAAGCACCAAATGCCGCACTGCTAGCAATGCTTACAGACTCTGGAAATATGATTGTGGCTAAAGAAGAAGTAGAAGGCTGGGGAGACAACTTCGGTACAAATGTTGTAGGAACAGGACCTTTTATGATTAAAAATTGGCAACAAGATCAACAAGTTGAGCTTGTACGTCATGATAAATATTGGGGAGAAAAACCTCACTTAGATGGAGTAACAGTTAAAATCATTTCAGATCCTAATATGATGACAAACGCACTTCGCTCTGGTGATATTGACATTGCTTCTGATGTTAAAGGACAAAACCGAGAATTAATTAAGCAAGATACTAATTTAGAGTTAATTTCTAAATCAGCACTAGCAACAGTTTATCTAGACTTAAATAACAAAAAAGGTCCTACTGCTGATGCTAAAGTCCGCGAAGCAATTTATAAAGCTACAAATGTAGAAGAAATTGTCCAAGGTGTAAACCAATGGGGTGGAGCAGTTCCTTCCCTTTTACCAATCCCTAAAGATTCATGGGGATATGACGAAAGTTTAGAAGCTCTTGTCCCAACATATGACCCGGACGCTGCAAAAGCCTTACTTTCGGAAGCAGGTTTTCCAGATGGTTTCAAAACGGAAATTTATGTATCGGAAGCTCGAGTACCATATGCGACAATCTTCCAAAATCAAATGAAGAAAAACCTTAATATTGATGTAGAGATTAAAACCGTGGAATGGGGAACGTATAGCGATACTGTCTCTAAAGGAAATGCACCGATGTCCATTGGTGGATGGACATGGTATCCAGACCCTTACTTTTACTTATACCAACTATTCCACACGGATCAGCTTGGAGCACTAGGTAATGGGAAAGGATATGAAAATGCAGAAGTTGATGCATTATTAAATCGTGCAGTATCTGAAACAGTTGACCAAGCGGAACGTGCAACACTTTATCAAGAAGCGCTTAAACTAATCTTGAAAGATGTGCCACGAATTGAGTTAGAAAATACAGAAGCAGCAGCAGGAATTACGAAAAAAGTTAAAGGCTTTGATGTTTCTCCAGACTTCTCTATCTCTATCGTTAACCCTAATGGTACAAACGTATGGTTGGAGAAATAATAAATAATTTCATCTAAATTTATACAAGAAAAGTAGAGAGTATATATTCTCTACTTTTCTTTTAAATGAAAGGAAGAGCCTAAATGATCATATTTAACCATGCATACGTCCTAAATCCAATTTCTAATGAATTCAAGAAGAAGAAATTAGTGATTAAAGATCAATATATACATGCCATTTTAGACTGCGATACTACCATCGAACAAGAAGACCTTTATCAAAACATAGATGCATCCACTTTATATATTACACCTGGTTTAATAGATGCTTGTTCTCAAATTGGTTTGAAAGAAACCGGTATCCGTTGGGAAGGAAATGATTCATATGAACCTACCCAAGAAACTAGTAATATTTTATCTGTTGTAGACGGAATTTATCCATTTGATCCTTCCTTTAAGCTAGCCATTTCTTCTGGAGTTACTAGCGCACATGTTATGTCCACTGCTGAAAATGTTATTGGTGCATACTCTGCGATTATCCATATGGACGGCACAACGGTAGATGAAATGCTTATAACAAATAATGTAGGACTTTCTTTTTCTATGGGTGATGTTCCTAAAAAAGCATTCTTTGACTTTACTAAAAAGCCATTAACACGCATGGGTATTGCTAATATTATTAGGCAAACGATTCAAAAACTAAGAGCAGATGGATTACCTCTTGATTTTCCTTTTTTTATACGTTGTCACCGTGCCGATGATATTGAAACAGCACTCCGAATTCAAAGTGAACTTCAAGCTAATTTCACCCTTGTACATGCAACAGAGTTTGCACTTATAGACAAGGATGCTCAAAAAGAAATTAGCCAGATAATTGCCGGTCCAGTTTTTCAAGCAATCGAAAGATTTGAACTAAAAAATTTACATCCTTCCCTTTTTAAACAATTACAAACGTTGGAGATTTTATCATGTAACGCAACAGATCACCCTATTAGCTCAGTATCTCATTTAAAACTAGAGAGTTCGTTAGCAATTCGGGAAGGTGTTTCAAGAAATAATGCCATACGTTCTTTAACAACAGATGCTGCAAAAATTCTTCAAATAGATCATTTAACTGGTTCTTTAGCGGCTGGTCTATATGCAGATGTTGTCGTGTGGGACCAACACCCTCTAAATCTATCAGCTAAAGTATTGAGTACGCTTATTAAAGGAAAAGAAGTTTATAAAGGAAGTGATTGGAAATGACGGTTATTTATAAAAACTGTATGATTTTCACAATGGATGAACAAAATTCATACTATGAAAATGCAGAAATCTGGGTGGAAAATGGAAAGATTTTATATGTCGGAAATGCTAAATCTCCACCTAATAATGCAAAAGTTATAGATAAAAGTGGCTGTATCCTCACCCCCGGTTTGATAGATATACATACGCATGTTGGTATATGGAGTGAAATCAATGAACAGATTAACGATGCAAATGAATACTCTTCCCCTTACACACCACTAATGAATGCAATAGATGGAATAGATATACGACACTTTTCTTTTGACTTAGCTATTCAAGGCGGGGTAACTACCATACAAACAGGAGCAGGCAGCGCCAATCCCATTGGTGGTGTTTGGATGATATTAAAAACAAGTGGACGGTCTTTAAAAGAAAGGATAATTATGGAACGAAGCGGGCTAAAAGGAGCATTAGGAGAAAACCCCAAAAATGTATTTGGTAATAGTAAGCAAAAACCAATGACACGTATGGCAGTTGCAGAAATTATTCGAAAAGGTTTTCGAGAAGCACTCGCACTATCAGAAACAGAAAAAGAAAACGTTCTAAAAAATAGATCACATCTCTATCCATTCATAGAAGTATTGGAACATAAGATGCCGCTACACCTTCACTGTCACCGTGCAGATGATATTGCAACTGCTATTCGCATTGCGAAAGAGTTCGATGTAGAGCTTTCTATAGAGCACTGTACAGAAGGACATTTAATGCTAGATGCTATTAAAGATAGTAAAGCACACGTAACACTAGGACCATTTATGCTTCCTCCTAGTAAGTACGAAACTAGAAATTCAACTCCTGCAGGCCCTATGCATTTTGAACAAGCAGGTATTCCATTCGCAATTATGACAGATCATCCTTTTATTCCTATTCAATATTTATATTATTGTGCTGCTGAAGCAGTCAAATATGGTTTAAGTAAAACAACTGCATTGCGAAGCATAACGATAGAAGCCGCAAAATTAACGAAGATCGATAACAGAGTAGGTTCACTTGAAATTGGAAAAGACGCGGATTTTGTTATTTGGTCCCATCCACCTTTTAAAACAGAAGCAAATATAGTAGAAACTTATATCAATGGAGAACAAGTATACAAAAGAGAGGAATGAAATGCATCTGAAAACAATATGTGTAATCACAATTGGTCAAACTCCTCGCACAGATATGATTCCTCCACTTCGATCCTATTTACCAAATGACACTCGAATTATCGAAAAAGGAGTTTTAGATTCGTTAGTAATAGAGGAAATTCAACATCTATTTGTGGAAGAAGGTCAAACAACATTAGTCTCACGATTAACGAATGGAAACAGTGTAGTAGTAAGCAAAGAAAAAATAATTCCAATCATTCAACAGCTTATAGACGAATGTCAAAAATCTGAAATAGATTTAATATTACTTGCTTGTACAGGGAAATTCCCTTTATTCTCATCTGAAATTCCTGTAATCTATCCCGATTTTTTACTAAATTACGCTGTAAAAGGATTGCTTAGAGAGGGTGAATTAGGGGTGATTGTCCCTTTAATCGAACAATCAGAAATGATTCAAGATAAGTGGAAAGAAGTGAATTTCAAAACGTGTATTACTTCCACTTCACCATATAATGGGACACATGAAGAATTGGTTCAAGCAACAAAACGATTAAATGAGTCACAAGTTCAAGCAATACTCTTAGATTGCATGGGATATTCCAATGAGATGAAAAATATTATTCGGGAACACACAACGAAACCAATAATTGTGGCGCGTAATATTATTTATGCAAATCTAGCAGAATTGCTGTAGAAAATTAGTATTTATAAGAGTTAGGAGAAAGACATCCATGCATGGTCTACTTAGAAAAAGATATATTCAAACATCCTGTGAGCAAAAACTTTATGCAGTCCAGGAAGTTTTATTAAAAAAACGTCCACGAAAAGAAATTGCCACAGAATTGAATGTGAGCGTCAATTCCGTTACCACATGGATAAAAAAATATAAAGAATACGGAGAGAATAGCTTCATCTCCTCCGCACAATACGAAATAAAGCGATTAAAAGAAATTGAAAAGCATTATTACGAGCTTATAAACATCGATAAAAAACAAAGTTACGTAAAATGACAGAAAGTTTACCTCATTTTTTCTAAGCACCTTACACTTTACATTCACTATGAAAAATCAGAAACTTCGAGAAAAACTTGATGAAATAATCATTTTGCCAAAAAACTTAGTTGTGTACCCTTCTAAAATGAATTGTAATGGACATAGGAACGCTTTAAATTTTAAATACACATCCAGGTTGGAAACAATGTTTCATCGCTTCCAACTTGGATGTTATTTATGTATATGCTCTTACTAGCTACAATTATTTCGGCAACACTACCACCCGATCTCCCACTTGAAAACTCGCATGAATACTTTCAATTACATCAATGGTGTTTGTACCCGTATCTACGGTGAAATGTATTTCCCTACCTTGGAATAATACATTTCGAACCCCCCCCGGAATCCCATTTCCTTTTTTACTTAAGGTTAATTGTTCTGGTCTAATTGGACATTTCGATTGCCTTTTCATATCTTCTGTTATATCTGGAATTTGCCACTTCACTGTTTCATCTTTTAATGGGAAAAAATAGTTCTCTCTCCACTTGCCATTTAACACATTTGCTTTCCCTATAAATTTCGCTACAAATTCAGTTTTAGGCGTAAAATAAATTTCCTTTGGAGTTCCTATTTGTTCGATCTTCCCATTGTTCATCACAACAATTTTATCCGCCATTGCTAATGCTTCACTTTGATCATGTGTGACATAAACAATCGAAGTATTCGTTTTTCGATGAATGGTTTGGATTTCATTTCGCAGTTCTATTCTCAATTTCGCGTCCAAACTACTTAAAGGCTCATCCATCAACAACAGTGCTGGGCTTGGAGCTAATGCTCGAGCAATTGCTACACGTTGCTTTTGTCCACCAGAAAGATCCCCTGGCATTCTTTCCGCAAAATCTTGAAGTCCTACGAGTGAAAGCATCTCTTCTACTCTTTTTGTTTTATTTTTATGTAAACTAGATGTAACAAAACGATGATATTTTAATGGAAATGCTACTTGCTCCTTTACTTTCATATGTGGCCAAAGTGCAAATGCTTGAAAAACCATTCCGAGATTTCTTTTTTCAGGAGGCATGCTATTGTTCGCATTAGCTACTAATTCATCATTCATGTAAATGGAGCCTTCTGTTGGTGTTTCAAAACCTGCGATTAGGCGTAATAGCGTAGTTTTGCCGCAGCCAGATGGACCGACGATTGCCACAAACTCCCCATCTTCTATGGTCAAATCTATTCCCTTTAATGCTTGAAAGCCATCAAATGTTTTTTTTACATGTTGTAATCTTGTACTCACCCTTTACTCAACCTCCGCTTCCACCAATACTGAATACCGTAAACGATTAAGGCTAACAAGAGCATCAAGCCTAATATAACAACCGATAAAGCAGAGGAGTGCGTTGTATAGCCCGCTTGCTCAAAATTATAAATAACAATACCTATTGTTTCCGTACCACTAGACCATAAAAGCGAAGAAACAGTTAGTTCTGTCAGCGTAGTCAATAATACTAAAAATGCGCCACTCACTATTCCAGATAGTAACAATGGCAATAAAATAGTTTTCCATTTAACGAAAGTACTTGCACCAAATAAATGCGCCGCTTCCTCTAGATCGATAGACACTTGCGATATGGCTGTCATACTTCCCCTTACTTGTAAAATCATAAATCGCGTAATATAGGCGATTAACAATATCCAAGCTGTTCCATACAGTCCTGGATTCCATCCCGGAATTGGCTGCATCCATGCAAAAATCATCGAAAGTGCCATGACCATTCCAGGCAATGCATAAGGTAATCCGACAATCACTTCTACAAAACGCATAATAGAGGAATTCTTTCTCGATCTTATGTAAGCAATCATCGTTCCAAAAACAGCACAAATGAATGTAGTAATGAGCGCTAATTTCAAACTAGTGCCCATAGACTGTAGAACCTTATCGTATTCAAATAATACATATTGGTAGTGCTTTAATGTAATATTTTCTCTAATAAAATCCAAACCGTATGCGCGGATTAAGGATGTTTTGACCATCGACAATAATGGCACAATACTAATGCCTAATAGAAAAATCCATAAAGGAATTTCCAACCATTTTCTTCTTTTCCCAAGTATATAGCGAGGACTCTCATCGATGCTCGCTGTTTCACTTAGTTTGGACTTTCGGAGTAAAAACCATTGCAATCCTGTACCAACAAAAGCAACGAGTGCAAGTAGAACAGATAAAGTTGCAGCCCGAGCAAATGCATTTGGACCAAAGCCAATGACCTCTTGATAGATGGCTGTACTCAAAACCGTTATATTAGCAGGAATACCAAGAATAGCAGGGATGCCAAAATTGTCTAGGTTCGACAGGAATACGATCATCCCGCCTCCTACAATTCCAGGTAAAGCCAAGGGAATAGTCACTCGCTTAAAAGCAACCCAACTACTACCTCCTGACGAACGAACCGCCCACTCCAATTCTTTTGGAATTCTTTTCAGTACAGTTACGGTAAATAAATAAACGAGTGGATAATGGGAAATACCTAACACAAAAATAATACCCAAATGACTATTTAAATGGATATCTATTACATCGATACTATTGGCAAACTGGGACCAAGCAATCGTCACGATATAAGATGGAATAACAAACGGGATGATAATAAATATTTGTATTACTTTCTTCCACCGGATATCTGTGTATGCCATAACCCAAGCCGTCCCTACTCCTAATAGGAGAGCGAACAGAGTAGAACCTACTACAACGATTAATGTATTTTGAAGCATCGACCAAGTCGATGCTTCCGCTAGTATAATAGTGTAATTGATCAAAGAAAACTGATCATTGTGCTTAAAACTCATGACAAAAAGTCTAACGATTGGCAGTAAAAAAAGTAGAATAATGAGCAGAAGGCTTGTGAGGCCAATTAATCTTTTCATCATTTTCATACTAAAACCTTTTTTCGTTATCGTTTCTGGAGTAACTACTTGTGTCATGCTATGAACCTACCTTTTTGATTACTCACCAAACATTTCTTTAAACTTAAGCTTGTCCTCATCACGCGTTTTGATTAACTCGGAAACCGGTGCAGAAATTACCTTTAGTTCTGAGATAGATTTTAAACCTTCTGGAGCTGCAACACCTTCACGAATTGGTGTATAACCGATTTCTGCAGCTAATTTTTGACCTTCTTCCGATACGACAAAATCAATAAATGCTTTTGCAGCATCTGGATTTTTGGCATCTTTCATTAAACCAATTGGCTCCGTAACTACAGGTACACCTTCTGCTGGATAGACAAGATCAACTGGTGAACCTTCAGCTTTACCTCTAGTGATTAAATAATCTACTACCATTGCATACGATTTTTCTCCGCCTGCGACTGCTTTTAATGCTGCTCCATTCCCTTGAACAACTGAAACTTCATTAGCTTTTAAGTTCTCATAGTACTCCCAACCAAAATCAGCTTGACGTGTAATGACACCAAGATTATATGCTGCAGCACCTGAATATAAAGGACTTGGCATAATCGCATTACCTTTCGCAACTTCCTCCGTTAGAACATTCCAAGATGTTGGCAAGTCAGTAACGTCATTTGTATTCACTGCAAGAACGGTTGCCATTATTTTAGTTCCAGCGTACATAAAATCAGCATCCACAAAATCAGCTGGAAGATTGCTATATTCCGGTGACTCGTATGACTCTAATAATCCTTGTTCTTTTAAACTCTCAAACGTAACATTATCTGCTACAAGTAGAACATCTGCTTGAACCGATCCAGCTTGCTTTTCAGCTAATAATTTCCCAATAACTTCTTCTGTACCAGAACGGAAAATCTTTACTTCTACATCTGGATAAATTTCATTAAACTTATTCACTAAAGCTGTTGCATCTGTATCCGGCTGAGATGTATAAAACTGTAACTCGCCTTCCACTTTCACTTCCTCTTCTGCAACTACTTCTTCTGCTGTTTCCTTGTTTGAACTGTCAGATGAAGCTGTATCTGTACTTTCCTCTTGTTCTTTGCTCGAACATGCAACCAATAATAAAATTAGTGCAAACATAAATGTGACGAATGTAAACTTTTTCATTGAATTGATCCCCTTTCATTCTCCTGATATTTTCGTTAAAGCATTCTCTCTTTCGAATTTATATTACTTGTGAATTGTAAAGGTAGAATACGCTACAAGTTAACGAATTATTAAGATGATAATAATCAAAGGAGAAAAACTACTAGAATAGTTTTTGAATTGTGCGAGTGACTGTTATTTTGTTTACCATCTTTGTAAAAATAATCCTAAGGGCAACCAATTATGCCATGAAAGCAACCAAATGATCGGCGTAAGCAACCAATTCACCCACGAGAGCAACCAACTAAACAGCGAAAGCAACCAGTTTCTCCTCGAAAGCAACCAACGCAAAAACGGATACAGGTCCAACTTCCATCAGACCATATACCCTATCTTTGAATTCACATTAAATTGTAAATAACACCTACCCGTTAGTAAGGTAGGTGTTATTTGGCGATTACTTATTGAATTGCATTAAATCTTTCACGAATTATATGGGTGACTGGCACTTATTTATTTCCCAATAAATTGTTGTGTCCAGTAGAAACCACTATCAGATAATCCTACTCCGATATGTGTATAAGAGGGATTCATGATATTTGCTTTATGTCCAGGTGATTTCATCCATGCATCCATTACTTCTGTTGCACTGCGTTGTCCCATCGCAATATTTTCACCTGCTGATTTATACGCAATGCCTAGAGATTTCATTTGGTCAAATGGTGAGCCATATGTTGGGCTCGTATGAGAAAAATAGTTTTTATTTTTCATGTCTTGCGATTTTGCTTGAGCCGATTCCGTAAGTTTTGTATCGATTTGCAATGCTTGTAGTCCAGCTTTTGCTCGTTCACTATTTACTAAATCAACAACTTGCTGAATTGTAGAAGAAACTTGTACATTTTCTTTGTTTTGTTCTACTGATGGCTGTACTGGAGTAGCTGGTTGCTCAGTAGCCCGTGCTTGTTCAGGTACTTCATTTTTCTGTGGAGCATTATGGCTGTTTTTGTGAGATTTGTTAAAGTTATATTTATATTGATATGGAGATTTCCATGTATGTGTTTCATAAGATTTTGCTTCTGAAGTGGTATTTGCATTTCCAGTAGTCATAGATGCCTCGACAGTATGTGTGGAAAATAACAAACTTCCTGCTGCAAGTACCCCAACTAGTAATGAATAATTTTTTTTCATTATTGTCTCCTCCTTCTTGTGCTCCCTCAGTATAAACATAGAATGCGAGTTTTTTTACTATAAAATATTCCAGTGAATCCATTTAGAGTGGCAAATCCATTTAAAACAGCTGTTCTACTACAAAAAATATGGATATTTTATCCTCAGCGTTTAATTATTTCATCTAGAATACTGTTGACAGTTTTGTATATCTGCTTCAAAGAATGGATTACTGTTAGATAATAGAACAGTAAACGTTAAATAGTGCCCACCTGTTAACCGGGTGGGCACTGCATTATGGAAGTTCTTTGATTTGGACTTTTTATTTATCTTAAAAATAATGGTATTTAAGGGGAGCTCTGTTTCACTCATAGGGACGTTTCACTATATAAAACCTGATAACACTGATTGATTTGTCGTTGCAACTCTTCGGATACTTGCTCATATAAAACTAAGTCGATTTTCAATAGTGTATCTAACTCATTCTCTATTTGTTCAGTTACCAATAACCAATCTTTATCCGATATTCTGGGTGCTTTAATCGCTAGATCAATATCAGAGAGATTATTAAAATCGCCATGGGCACGGGATCCAAATAACAAAACAGCTTGTATTTCGTGTTATCTAGTAGCTATTTCTCTTAATTGGGCTATGAGCAACTCATTCATTTTTATCGAATTCCTTCATATATTGTCTTTCCAGGTTATGAAAAGTTGTTTTCATTGTTGGAAAATAACGGACGATGTTTTCTAGAATTTTTCTAGCCATTTCTTCGTCATAAGCATTAGAAGTTTCATTTCGATCTTTAAGCATTTGTAGCCAAGCTTGCTCATCTTGAAGCCATCCAACTTGATAAGCCTCTTTCAATGTTTCTCGAGGAGTTTTTGCTTCAATTCCTTCACTAAGTAGCAGTCTTTTTAACATTTTCCAATAGACCTCTATAGTAAATTCAAAACGTTGAATCGTTCCATCAACTATTAAGCTATTCTCTTGATTTTCATTTAACGCTTCTTCTAAACGATCTAAAGCCTTTTTTAGGTTTGTGAAGCTTTGTATTAATTTACGATTTGCTTCTTCCATCGAAAATTCCCCCCATCAAAGTGCTATTAATTCATATTATACCATTAGTTAAAGGCGGAGGTTTATTGCGAATGTCAGAATTGTTCCTAGAACGCGGTTTAATATTTTGAATAAAACCACCTATACTGAGCACATTAAACTCAGGGAGGTGACGATGCCATGGTGAAGAAAAATAAACCAAACTTTAAGAAAAAAGAACCTAATTCAAGAAACAACAATCGTGAAGAATTTGCTGAAGAGCTAGATGTAAACCAAACTAAACAAAAAAACGCACAACAAAATAATCAACAGAATCGCTAAAACAATTTTAAACATAAATACAATAGAGTATAATAGTGTTTTTTGTACAGGATTTATTTAAGAGTTACAAATTTAATAAGTCGAGTGTCGCTGGATCGAAACCAGTCGAGACTACCTTTAGAGAAGCCTACAAGTATTGAAATTTCTATGTTTGTAGGCTTTTTCTCTATTTATAAATCTCAAAAAACTTGTACACCTTCAGCGTGCATTTTATCTTTGATTTCCCGCAAGTTGGTCAGTTCATTTGCAAATAAAAGAAATGACTCCTTATCATGTGCATCGAGTGCTTCGTTTATTTTAAAATTCAAATGAATAGTTTTTAGCTCCAAATCTAAAACAGAGCAAATACTGCCGTTATTATAAAGATCTTCCATATCTTCCACATGCATAAGAAAGCGAAATTCGCCGTTGACAGTAACTAAAAAGTGCCATCCAAGGCAATCTACGTATTTTCGTTCATTTGTAATGGTCCAAACATCCCCTTGATGGAACTCAATGAGATGTTGATGCTTTTGCCCCGGGCAGCAGCAGCTCACTTCATGCTGAAAAAACTCTAGTATAACAAAACGGTCATTCATAGTTATTCCTCCTTCATTCATCTTCGTTTTTTAGGTGTTCTTTAATTAGAGCTCTCTTTGTAATTTAAGTAGTTTAGGCTTGTTGCTTATCAATATTTCTACCTGTATCGTTACTTACTATTTATTAACATGTAAGAGTAGCTTTTGAATTTTCAATTGAAAACGATTATCATTTTCACTTACTATTGTATATGATAATGATTATCAACGTCAATCTTATTTACCGCTAACTTTCCTATATAGTTGTTTTGTTACATAGCAGGATTCCAAAATACCTAGATAAATATAGTAATTCTACCTAGATTATTTTCATAAATCATTTCCATAAAGTTTTATGTTCTTAACATGCTGTTTTTCAAGAAGTGCATTTTCCTGAGAGAGGTCTTATTTGTATCAACCTGAAACATCTTCATCCCTCTTAACTTTTCAGATTTCCTTTGTCACACTAATTATAGATTTTTCATATGAGCTACTTTAAGTTGGAGAAGTGATCTTAAACAATTACAAAAGCACCTCCTGATACTTCCATCGTATCAGGAGGTGCTACTTGTTTATATTTACTAGTTTACATTATATTTGACGCTAACTTATTTAATGGTGAACTGTCAGAATTATCCCTTGCACAAGGATGCTTTTTTTATCAATTTTATCATGAAATTCACAAAATGTAAGAGTAGTGCAGAGTTGTTTCGAACGCAAAAATGCCTTTTGATTTGTTCAACGTAGTGGGAACACGACGCTATCTTTCCTTTAATTCATCTACTTCCGACTTACTAATTCCAGCAGCACTTATTTCTTCAATTTTGTCAGCCGGAACGTGCCCAAAGTCTTTGACCATCCATCTCATCCATCCAACAATCATGACAATCATGATAAAGATGACTGGGACACCCGTGATGATGGCACTCGTCTTAATCGTATTCAAATCTGCTCCTATAAAGATCATTGTTAATGGAACTAATGCCAACATAACACACCAGAAAAGTCGATGCATTGGATGTGGATCTTCATTCTCCTTTAACTTTGGTGTTGCTGTAGAAGCCATTGTAAATGCAGCTCCATCTAATGTAGTTGCAAGGAATAATACAGAAACCGTACAGAATAATACCATGAAAATACTACTTAACGGTAAGGTTTGTAACACTTCAATTATTGCACTATTGTCTTTGCCGTCCCCCAGCATACCAACGACATCAACCATTCCTCGTAATTGACGATCCATCGTCAAGCTTCCAATAACCCCAAAGAAAAAGAAACAACCAACACTTCCACTAACCAATGTATTGGTAATAACAGAGCGGAGTGTTCTACCTTTTGAAACTTTGGCTATAAATATCCCTGTAAATGGCGCATACGTTATCCAATATAACCAATAGAATATAGTCCATGCTTGAGGAAAACCTGATTGTCCGATTGGATCTGTAAATAAACTCATTTGTAAAAAGTTTTGTAACATTAAACCGATGGCATTCGTGCTATTTGCGATGATAAAAAATGTTGGTCCCAGAATAAGAACACCGACACATAAAATAATCGCCAATTTCGTCGTCCAATTTGCAATACGTGCCATCCCTTTTTGCAAACCTATATATGAACTTAACGAATAAACAATAGAAATAATAAGGATTAATACAATGTTCATCGCAAATGATGGTTCGATTCCAAGAACATTACTTAAAACCTCATTTACCAATGGTACAGAAACACCTAATGTTATACTTAAACCTCCAAAACAGATAAAGATAAACATGACATCAACAATTCGTCCGATAATACCGTTTTGCTTTAAGCCTGTAATGGAGCTAATGATCGAACTTAAACTAAGTCCTTGATTTTTTCGTATATAAATATGATAACAGATTGGTATACCTACTAATGCATATAAAGTCCAGGCACTAAGGCCCCAATGGAACATATTGTATGGTAATGCCATTTCGAAAGCCTTTTGAGTATTCGGCTCAATACCAAGACCTGGTGTACCAATATAATAAGCCCATTCGATGAATGCCCAATAGACTGTAGCGGATCCTAGTCCACAAGCAATCATCATCGAAATCCATTTAAAAGTGGAATATTCCGGTTTCGTATTTCCTAATCGGATTCTACCGAATTTACTAAATGCTACAAAAACAAGAAGTAAAACTCCCAAAAATGTAAATAACAACGTTACAGAACCAAACCATTCTGTCATTTTCCCAAAAATATTATTGGCAACAGATTGTGATTGAGCTGGCTGAAAGTATAATACACCAACGACAATTAGGACAAGTGCAACGCTTAAAGAGATTAATAACTTATCAACTTTATTTGTCATAATTACTCTCCATTCTAATTTCTATTTATCTTAGTGGCATCACCAAGATCTAAAGCTGATTTTTCTTCTTTATATTCTATACATTTCTATTATGGTTTCATCTAACTCGACACCTAGTCCAATCACATCTGGAACTTTTACGTAACCGTTTTCAATTGGAATTAAGTTTTTTACTAGTTTCGTAAATAACGGACTCGTACTTTGCGAGTATTCCATTAAGTCACCGTCTTTTGTTGCAGCTAGAAATTGAACCGTTGCAGCTAAAAGTATTCCTGTACTAAATCCATGAGGAACCAGTTTAATTCCATTCATTTCAGCGATATCGTTAATGATGCGCATTTCACTTATGCCACCACAACGAGTAATATCTGGTTGTATAATATCTGGTTGAGCCTGTTTTATAAAATCATCAAATTCAAATCTTGTAGTTAATGATTCCCCACCAGCAAGTTTTGCTCCTGATAAATTCGCTAATTTGCGATAGCCTCTCATATCATCAGCTAATACTGGTTCTTCAATCCAATTTAATTGGAAAGGTTCCACTTTCTTAACCATATGTGCTGCATGACTATACGTTCGCCATTTAGAAGCTAAATCAATTTGTAATTCAAAATCATTCCCTAATTCTTCCCTAACTGCTTTAATAATTTCATAATCGGTTTGCGCATCATCACCTAAGATACCACCACCGAATTTCAAGCTCGTAAAGCCCTTATCTTTTAGTTGACGTGCAATTTTCTTATTCTCCTCAGGTGTATCTGCAGGGATAAATGTACCATACGCTCGGATTTTCTCTCTATATTTCCCTCCTAATAGCATATAAATAGGAACTTGATAGAATTGAGAAGCGATATCCCATAACGCAATATCAATCGCACTCATCGCATGAATCCCTGCCCCACGTCTTCCTAGATAATTCGAAGACCAATACATTTTATCCCAAAGTTTTTGAATTTCTAAAGGATTTTCTCCAATTAAAAGAGACTTTAATCCCGAACAGTATAGATTTGAGTTCGGTGCCTCGATAACCGCTTTAGCTACTATTGGAGAGGTATCGCTTTCACCAATCCCTATAAATCCATTATCTGTGACTACTTTAACAATAAAAGCATCTTCTCCCCATTCACAAGCTTGGTCGATTGGAGGAACCCTAAGCGTAATTACTTCTATATCTGCTATTTTCATTAATAAACTTCCTTTTATTAAAATTTTCTCAACCTTATTTATATCAATTATTCATAAATTACAAATTATGTTATAATACATAAGGCAGAATCCTTTAAAGTACGTATGGTTGCCCCCATCTATTTTAATATGGATTCTGTTTTATTCTGTCCAACCAGTTTCATCAAAAGCAAACTTTAGTACTGCATTTTTACTGATCATTTCCCAATCCATTTCAATCCCCAATCCATTTCCTTTTGGCGCATGAACGTAACCGTCTTGATCCGTTCTAATTGGATTGATTGCCCCAAATTCCAATGGCTCTACCGGAACTGCTTGTTCAAAAAAATTACTATTGGTACAAGCTAGCATCAAATGTAAATTTGCGGCTTGTGATAAAGTATATCCCCATGATTGTAGTTCAACTGTCATAGAATTCGCTTCTGCAATACCCATTATTTTTTTAGTTTGTGTTATTCCACCCGCTAGAGTAGCATCTACTCGCACACTTGACCAACAACCATTTTGAATCCCGTGCTCCAGTTGGTTCAAATGAAGCAATGTATTCCCTGCTGGAATAATTGGAATATCGACTCTGGATCTCAATTCCCTATAGCCTTCCAGATCGGTATCCGGTAGTGGTGCCTCAAACCAAAGATAATCATAGTTTTCCAATATCCTCGCAGCCTTTAATGCCTGCTCCCTTGTATATGCTGTTTCCACATCTAACATAAATGTAAGATTGGTATCCTTAAATTCTTCATGAATAGCTTTTACTAATGCCATATCTTCATCAAATGTGCACCAGGTATGAAACTTGATAAATTTATACCCTTGCTCTTTAAGGTCATGAACGTGTTCGATGTAGTCTTCAATACTAGGCAAAAATGGTGTACTTGCATAAGAAATAATTTTCTCCCTTGCTCCCCCTAACATTTGATACAAAGGCATTCCTGCGTATTTAGAAACTAAGTCCCATAAAGCAATATCAATCGGTGACTGGGCTTGAGGTGTCATTTGGACACATCGACTTGCCATTAGCGCATATATTTCTTCCCTTTGCAAAGCTGATTTTCCCATTAAGAATGGGATTAGATGGCGGATGGACTCTGCAAGACTTTTATCAACGCCTGCTTCTGTCCAAGAAATTGCCCCGCCATATCCTTCATATCCATCGTTAGTCTGAATTCTGACTATCGTATTTGTAATTGTCAGGTCAGAATAGTGCGAAGATGTCTTATATTTTGCGTCAGGACCTACTACAACAAACACTTCCACTTTACTAATCTTCAGTTTCATAGTATTTTCACTGCTCCTTTAACTTTTTGATATTGTAATGTTGATGTATCCCCCCTTTCAATAAATTGATTCTAGTCTAATAAATAAACATCTGGAATGTTTGTTTCAACAATATGTTGTCTTAGTGTTTCCAGTGCTATATCTAAAGATTTCCCATTAATGAGGATGTCAATTAACACCTCATGATCGTTTAGCCACTTTTCTAAGGTGCTAGATTTACTGTTTTGATATAAGAAATGTAGTCTAATTCGATGAACAATGCTTTCCCAAATTCGTATCACGTTATCAAGCTGGGATGACATAACAATAAGTTCATGCAATTGAATATCCAACTCAATGAATGTAGACAAATCTTCATATCGTGTGGCCTTTCTCATATTTCCACGAATTTTTTCAAATTGTTCCTTCGTATCATCGCCCCAAGTAGAAAAGCCTTTTCTTAAAGCATACGTTTCGATATGAAGCCGCATAGGAATTAACAATTCAAGCACTTCTTCCTGTGAAATGGTCGTTACTCTTGTATCTTTATATGGTTCAGAAATGAGAAGACCTTCCAACTCTAAAAGCAATATAGCTTCTCGTACAGATGTTCGGCTAACACCCAAATCTTGTGCTATCTGCAATTCTGTAATTTTTTCACCTTGTTGCAGTGCACCTTCAAATATCATTTTTTTTATTTGCTGTGCAATTTGATATTTTAACGAGTTTTTCGAAAAACTAGCACTCACTTATTTATTCTCCTTTTAACTTTGTCTATTTGTCGACAATGCCGTATTTTTAGTTATTATATTTCAAATACTCCTAATTGTAAATATTATTCTGTTAATAATTTAGTTCATCCCCATTTGTGCAAGTAAACAGAAAATGAATGAATCACTACCTTGGTCGGGGAAATAACAAGCAGAACTATTTTTTACCTTTCAAGTATTGAATCATCCATTGATGGAAGGGCTAATGGATGATTCAATACAATTTCTGTTCATACGTAAACGTTGGCGTCGATTGTTTCCTCACCAAATTCTTGATAATAGGAAAATGAGTTGAAATTGCGTTTTCTTGTCCTTTCCTACTCCTTCCTTATTGCACCAAGGTGGAAATAACACCAAAATAACACCAAATATTAAAGAAACAAAAAAAAACCTTCTACACTTTATTAATTCAAGTGTAGGAGGTCTTATAAGTATATGGTTGTCCCTGAGTAATAAACGATTCTGAATCGTTTATTACTCAAGGACGCGTTTAGGGATGTACCTAACAGGATTAACACCAACCATCATATTTTTTTATCCACTGCTCCGGAAGCTATAACAACATTATTCGCCATTTTCACTCCTGGATTAATGACAGCTCTGCCACCAATCCTTCCATTGTCTCCGATATGTATCGACTTTCCAAACTCCGCCCCTGTGATTCTTTCTTCTGTACTTATTAGGTAAATCTCCTCCTCGATTGAAATCCTTTACTTGAAGTATTCCTACAAACTTTGTAAGGGACTTGTTTTTTAACTTCGTGAATTTTTCTTTAGATAGTTTCCATTCGTGTTAGTGAAGTCAAAATTAGGTTCTTTTTCATCATCTACGTACGGAATAATATTAGCTGATAACCCGTGCTTCTTTTCAAAAGATACCAGGGTACAATCGCTTCTTATTTTTATTGGTTTATTTCCTAGTTAATAAAAAAACAGGTAATTATCTATATTGGATCATATGAACTTTATCCAAGGTGAATGTTGCACATTTGTTAGCACCCCTAGTTAAAGGGCAATAGTTTAATAAATAATTTATTTTCATCGGGATATACTTGTTTATCTATATAGAAGGCTACTACTTCACCTAAAATCATCTTGTTTTTCAAACAGAAATATATTTATAGAGGGTACGTTCCAATTTGATAGACGCATTTTTTACTCCTTGGATATTTTATCAATACCAGCTTTACGTTTCGCTATAAGAGTGTTCTCGTCTGACGTAATGATTTGCATTGTTTCTTACACTGGGACACGTTATTGGTTCACAGACTCATCGATCACTCTTCTAATATCGTCGACTTTATAATTCCCGTTTTCTTCTCGAAGAATAATATAGTACATATGTGGAATGTATATTTCACTATCCAGGCCTTGGTGTTCACTTATTTCGACATACTTGATATTATTCTTTTCATAACGAATTACTTTCGTATCTTCTGTCCAGAAAATGGGAGTCAAAACTAAGTGGCCACTATCTCTAGCTTTTAAAATCTCCCACATACAACTTCCGCTTGATAATGAACACCAAGCTGCCTTTTTCTTAGTTTATTGATTAGTTGAAATGGGGATTGCTGGAGAAAATTTTAACAACTAAATAAACCTAACTTTTCACATAAACTCTTACTCCTAAATAAAAGATTCCCAACCAATAATTAGTCGGGAATCAATTCAGTATCACCATATCAAAACTTCGAAATACTAGTTAATAATTCCTTCTCAGCATCTAATTCGCCTGTTAAGCGGACATTAGCTGAACGTAAATGTCCGATCAATCCTTCACGATAGGATTGCCTTACACAATGTGGTGCTAGCACATCGATTCCAGCTTGTTCAATTCTTTGATAAGTAACAACTTTTAGGAATGTACCTACCCATACTCCTCCAGTATATTTTGCTGCTTCATTGGTAGGTAAAATATGATTTGTGCCACAAACTTTGTCAGCGTATACTACAGATGCATTTTCTCCTAAAAAAAGTGAACCGTAATTTGTTAGACGATTTAGGTAAGACGCTGCATCTTTTATTTGGACATGTAAATGCTCGGAAGCTAGATCGTTTGTTACTTCAATTGCTTCATCTAATGTGGAAGTAAGAATAATTTGGCCTCTAGTCTCCCACGAAACTCGGGCAACCTCCGCAGTCGGAAGTGTTTTCAATTGTTGGTCTATTTCGGATTGGACTGCTAATGCTAACGTTTCACTGTTTGTGACTAGTATCCCTTGTGCATGAATATCATGTTCAGACTGTGCCAGTAAGTCGGATGCAATATATTTTGGGTTGGCATCTTCATCTGCTAAAACGAGTACTTCGCTTGGTCCGGCTAGTAAGTCTATTCCTACTTTTCCATGAACTTGTTTTTTAGCTTCCGTAACGAATCTATTACCCGGTCCAGTAATCTTATTTACAGGACTAATAGATTCAGTTCCATAAGCTAAAGCTGCTATCGCTTGTGCTCCTCCAACGCTAAATATTTCGTCCGCTCCAGAAAGACTAGCTGCGACTAGAACGGCTGGGTGTATTTCACCATTTTTCATTGGTGGTGTACATACCTGTACTTTTTCAACACCTGCAACTTTTGCTGGAATAATAGCCATTTGAGCTGAAGAGAGGAGAGGATATCTGCCTCCCGGTACGTATGCTCCAACCGATTCAATAGGGATCACTTTTTGACCTAAAAATACACCTGGAATCATTTCATTTTCGAATTCAGAAATAGAATTTCTTTGAAGCTCTGCGAAACTTTTTATACGTTCTATTGAAAACTTCATATCTTCAAGTAAGGTAAGCGGTAACTGTTTCTTTGCTTTATCGATAGAATCTGCGGAAACTTTTATAGTATCCAACTCAACACTATCAAACGCTTTTGAGTACTCAAATATCGCCTGGTCCCCTTTTTCAATAACGTTGCTAATAATAGATTGTACCGAATCTTTTAAGTTTTGCTCTTCACTTTTTCCTTGTGTAACGGCTTTTTTAATGTAATTAATCATCATAATTTCCCCCTGTTTTGTTATTAATAGTCTTCCTGCATGATAAATTGTTTCGCACGTTCAGTTGATGGATTATTAAAGAATACTTCAGGAGGCGAATCTTCGACGATTACACCATTGTCCATAAATACAATACGATCCGCAACATCTTTTGCAAACTTCATTTCATGTGTAACTAGCACCATTGTCATCCCATCTTCTGCTAAACCTCTAATTACTCGTAACACTTCTCCTACTAGTTCTGGATCAAGGGCTGAAGTAGATTCATCGAATAACATTACCTTCGGATCCATTGCTAATGCTCTTGCTATAGCTACGCGTTGTTGTTGTCCTCCTGACAGCTGACTTGGATAATTCTTCGCTTTCTCAAGTAATCCGACTTTTTCAAGATTAAACTCAGCTATCTGTTTAGCTTCCACTTTACTTAAACCTTTTATAGTAACTAGAGCTGCCATAACATTACCTAGAGCAGTTAGATGATGAAACAAGTTAAACTTTTGAAATACCATACCAACTTCTGTTCTAAGTAAAGCGATGTGCTTTTCTTGGTTTTTTCTATTTTTATCTTCAAATGCATTTCCATTAATTTTTACGCTACCTTGCGTAGGATATTCCAAATAATTAATGCATCTCAATAATGTCGATTTACCAGATCCAGATGGACCCAGGATGACTACTTTTTCACTTTCCTTCACAACTAAATCGATACCTTTTAAGACCTCTACATTTCCAAACTGTTTATGCAAATCTTGAATTTCAATTATTGACTTAGACATATTTAGTAACTCTCCTCTCTAATACGCGTACAAGATAACCAAGAGGAATACATGCTACCAAGTAAACCAAAGCCGCTATTGTATAGGATTCAATTGTTAAGAAAGTCTGTGCTGCATAAGATTGCGTTGTTAAAATTATTTCACCCAATGTTATAAATGCGCACAAAGAAGTGTCCTTTAAAAGCATTACTAAATAGTTACCTAGTGCTGGTAAAGAAATCCTTATAGATTGTGGGAAGATAATCTTCCGTAAAGCTTGATGTTTCGTGTATCCCAACGCCAAGGCCGCTTCATTTTGACCTTTATCAATTGCTAGAATGGAAGATCTGAATATTTCAGACATATAACATCCATAGTTAATTCCTAAACCTATAACACCGGCTTCAAAAGCACCAAAATTCATATGAAAATCCGGAACGAAAAATGATACTACAAAACTAATTAACTCCGGTACTACGTAGTACACATAGAGCAACTGAACTAGCAACGGGGTACCTCTTATTATTTCTAGTAAAACTATTAAGAAACGATCTAATATTTTATTACCAGAAATACGTCCTACCGCGATCAACATCCCAATCATAAGTGCAAGCGCAAAAGCAAGTATTGCTAAAAGGGTAACAGTCTTCAAAGCGTCAAAAAGCGATGGAGCCAGTTCACTGAAAGCCCTTCCAAAATGGATTGTCATAACATAATCACTTCCCTTGTAAAACTTTGATTTCAATTAAAACTATTCAATTAAGTTATCTTCACCTAAGCCATATTTTTTTAATACTTCTAGTATAAAACCTTCATCTTTCAATTTTTGAAGTTCTTCACTTACAGCATCATAAAATTCTTCATCATCAAGGCGAATAGCTGCACCAATTTGCCCATCAAAGTGTGGTGTATATGGGGATGCTAATTTAATATTCAATGTTGGATCTGTTTTTATTGCAAAGGCTGCTGTGGCACTATCCGTCACTGCTGCATCTATTTTTTTCGTATTTACAGCAAGCAGTAATTCTGCTTGAGAACCAAAAATTTTCACTTCTTTTATTTCTCCTTGTTTTTGTAACTCATCTAAAAATGGTTGAAATGTTGTACCTTTTTGAGCCCCAACTATCTTGTCTGATAACTGATCTAAAGAGGTAAGCTCGGAATCTTTTAACACAATTAAACCTTCTCCTTGTTGGTACCAAGGTTCTGTAAAATTCGCTACCTTTTTCCGATCATCATTGATGTACATTCCATCTGCTACTATGTCTGCATCACCTTTATTTAGTTCAATTAACATATTTTCAAATTTAACTTCTTTCATTTCAACTCTTTCAATGCCTAATCGTTTTGCTATTTCTTTAATTATCTCCGCATCAATACCAACGAACTCCTTTGAATCCTTGTCAATGTATGCAAAAGGAACATCATTTGAAGATATGACGGTCAAAACTCCTTTTTCTTTTATTTTTTCCAAGGTTCCTAGTTTAGTAGATGATGTATTTTCTTTCGCTGAAGAATTGTTACCATCGCTACTACATGCCGCTAAGACGATACCCAGTACTAAAATTAATAACACCATTAAATACTTTTTCATAAGTCGACTTATCCCCCTTTTTTATAGAAAGGAAATTCTTATCCCCTTCTCGAAACATTTAATATGCAATTTCTATGCCAACTTTTAATTTTCCACTTGGTTTAGCTTTCTGCTAATTGTACTTTGGCTTGTTTTTAGTACTTCTGCGACCTGTTGAGTAGATTTATATTTTTTGTAATATCTATTAACAATTTCATATTCAAACCATTTGACACGGTCTTTAAGTGACATGTCATTTTCTAAGGAAAAAATTTCATTTGTTATACTTTCATCGTTATCAATACTGCTCCTACGCGGTATTTCCTCGTTTATATAATCACTGTTATTAAAATACAAATATTTTATTAGTGAACTTTTATCTAAATCTATATATTCATCTTTACTTGTGACACAAATCCTTTCAATCGTATTTTTCAATTCTCTTATATTACCTGGCCATTGATGATTTAATAAACTTTGAATAGTTGTATTGGAAAAAGTATATTTCTTATCATATGAAATGTTTAAGTTATCTAATATAAGGAATATCAATGCTATTAGGTCTTCTTTTCTTTCCCGAAGTGGGGGTATCTTAATTGGAATTACGGATAACCGATAGTACAGATCTTCTCTAAATTTCCCCTTATTGACCATTTGTTCTAAATTTCTATTTGTAGCAGTAATAATTCTAACATCAGATTTTTCGGTTTTGTTCCCCCCGACTTTTCTAAAACTTTTCGATTGAATAAACTGCAAAATTTTGGATTGTAACTCTAATGACAGTTCTCCTATTTCATCTAAAAATAAAGTGCCTTTATCTGCTTCTAATGCAAGTCCTCTTTTCCCAGAGGATAAAGCTCCAGAAAATGCTCCAGGTTCATAACCGAATAATTCAGATTCAAAAAGATTACTAGGAATGGCGGCACAATTTACTTCAATTAATTTTTTATTTGATCTATTACTTCTTTTATGAATCCAGTGTGCTATTTCGCTTTTTCCTACGCCAGATTCTCCTAATAGCAATATTGTCGAATCAACCTGTGTGATCATTTCGAGCATTTCGTATACCCTTTTCATATGGTGGCTACTTGCAATAATTTCTCCTTGATTAAACTTTATTGTTTTCTTAATGGAGGCAAGTTCTTTATTGTAATCATCAAGCATTAATTCCATTCTTTGAACTTTTTCTTGAAACTTCAAGATTTCAGTAATATTAATAGAAGTGCTAATAACCCTACTTATCTCACCATTTTCAGCGAAAACAGGAATACCAGTTGCATATAATTTTTGCCCGATACTCGTTTCTTGAATTAAACTAACCGGCTTTTTTTCCTCTAAAACTTTAAGTGTTGTAGAATTAGTAAACAACCCACGGCTTACTAAGTCTTTGACATTGGTACCAATGAGTGATGCAGCATCAATCCCAAGATTTTTTTCACATTCCGGATTCACTTGAATACAAATACCTTGACCATCTGCTACAAAAATTTCATTTGTAGTATTTCGAAAAATTAAATTCAATTCATCTTCTTTAACGATTTGTTTATACAAATTAGTCCCTCCTCAGCCCAATTTATTTATTCAACTTTGAATAAATAACCCAAAAATGATTTGATTATTCAGAATTGAATAATCAAAAAAAAAAAAAGAAGCTACAATTGCCTGCTGAATATAGATTCAATTCTTCTTTCAGCTGTATCCTTCTATAAATGGGATTCTCCTTCAAAGGATTAAATCCTCTATTTTCATAAGAAAAATTAAAGTAGTTGCTTATAATGGTAGCAGAAAAATTGAATCATGATATTACGCTTAGAGAGTATATTTGGTTAAACAGCAATACATTTGAATTTCATGCGTCGATTTCGCATACTTCAGTCCACTTTGCTATGGCAAATGAATGCACTTATTCTACAAATAAAAATAGCAGCCGAAGATGCAATGATCGGCTGCTTGTAGTAATTTAAAATTAAATATAATGAGACTTCAGATTAATACATGGACTTAAATGGCTCATATTTTGTATAAAGGTTCTCACGACGGGTACGATCTAAAAAGGTAGTTGCTGCACCTGTTTTCCGGTTTTGATAGAGTTCGTCGAGGTCCACCGTTCCAGTCACTATCGTATGTGTATTTATCTCTGATTCAGCTACAATACCGTTTGGTGTCCATGGATTATCACATGGACTTAATATAGAGGATCGTCCATATCCGTTTGGTAATGGAGAACCAGGTTCACCAACTGTAGGGCAGTGAACAAAATAGACTTGATTTTCAATTGCCCGAGCCTGTGCACAATGACGTACACGCCAAAAACCAGCTTTGGTGAAAGTAAATGAAGGACAGAAAATGATTTCAGCCCCATTTATACTTAAAATCCTTGAAACCTCAGGTATTTCCGCCTCATAGCAAACAGCTAATCCAATTTTTGCAGGACCGATAGAATAGACTTCAAGTGAGTCTCCTTCGGAAGTTTGCCAATTTGCTTCTGCTGGGAAAATATGAGTCTTTTTATGTTCTACGAAAGAACCATCCTTATCAAAAATATAAGCGATGTTATAGTATTTATCTTCCCTACGTTCTAAATGTGAGCCAGCAATGATGATTTGCTGTCTATCTTTCGCAAGATTACTAAAAAAAGTTTTATACTGTGGCGTATACTCATCTATTTTTATCAAGTCAGCAGCAGTCAATTCCTCTGCATCTGGAAAACTTGCCAATAAACCTACAGTAAAAAGTTCTGGGAAAATGACATAATCAGAGTCTGAAGGAACTTGACTGATCAATTCTTCCACTTGATTTTGAAATTCTGCAAACGAAGAAACTTTCTCTATCCTAAATTGACAAGCAGTTATTTTAACCTCTTTCAATCATACTCCTCCTAAAAAAAGCTTTATAAAAGAAAATAAGATCACTATTATTAAGATTCTTCAAATGCATCATAGATTTCACCAAGTGTTGCAAACCACGCACCATTTTCTTCCATATACTTTATTAATTTTTCTAACATTTGAATCGTATGTGCTCTGCCAATTGTTTGTGGATGTGTGGTTAACACGTAACATGCACCCTCTTCATTATTAGCAGCATAATCAAAAATAGAAGCCCAACGATTATAAATATCTTCTACCGGTCTCATACCTTCTTGTCCACCAGTAATGTACTCCATTTGTGGAAAATCATCTAAGTACCAGGAGACTGGTATTTCCAAAACGCTAGAATTAGCTCCGAATTTATTTGCTTTATCTGAATGAACTTCAACTGTACGAGGATAATAAGGGTGTAAATCATTCCCCATTAAGCTACTATCATATTTAAATCCATATTTTTCAAGAATGCTAAGGGTATTTGGACTAAAATCCCAATACGGAGATCGGTATCCCCTAGGGGTTACACCAATTTTCGCGAGTGATTCAAGACCCATCTGCATAACCTTTTCTTCCTCTTCAAAACTGAGATTAGTAGGATTTTCATGGACATATCCATGATGAGCTACCTCATGTCCAGTTGCTACAACCTCTTTACAAATGTCCGTGAATGTATCTACAGTATGTCCTGGAATACACCACGTTGTTTTTATATCATACTTTTCAAAAAGCTTGAGTAAACGTGGAGCTGCTACCTCAGCCCCAAACTCGCCTCTTGCCATGTAAGCCGGGGATGTTAAATTAAATGAACCGTCCCAAATTGACTGCGCATCAAAATCACAACCAATATTAACTGCAACCTTTTTTCCTTTTGGAAGTCTAATTTTCCCACTTTTTTGCATGTTATTCCTCCTGTATTTTTGTAAATTTTAATTACTAAAATAGCTTGACCAACAGGGTTAAGATATGCACCCAAAATGCTAAGTAGACCTCTGCAGCAATATATGAAACTTATTTTTTCTTGTTCATGAAGTTAAATGAACAAATAGTGCCAGGCACCCGTAACATAAATGTAACAAAGGTGGATTTGTCGTTACGCACAGGGATACATGAAAAATGGTATGATGAAATAAAAGATTACGTGAAAAGGGGGAATAGAAATGTATCAACGAACAGGAAAAAAGAGAAAAACGGAGCATGTTATTTTAGGGGTGGATATGTGGACTAGTGACTTGATTGAGAAACTAAAAAAGTCAGGAACGTGGAATATTTCTGTGATCGATTATGAAGCAGAGGCGGACAAGCTTGCATTAGGATCTACTATCTTTTACTCTCCCGAATTGGCAAAAGAGGAACTAGCAAAATCTAAGAAAATAGTTTTCCATAAATATTTAGATCCCAACATGAGATGGTGAAATTGCTCTCCGCGCAAGACACAATTCTGAATTGCATCTTGCACGGGGACAAATCACGCAGGGACAAGCGCGGATGAGTAAAATGAATCTATTTCCTCAAAGTACTTTTGAACGGTCGATGTGGATACATCGAACATTGCCGCAATGTCTTTGTTCGTCCATGGGAACTCCTCAGCGGATAGACGTTCTCTTCCGAAGCGAATGGCGCCAGCTGCTACGGCTCCAGTTTTTCTTGGGTTTGGAGAGCATTCCATTAAATAGGAGTTGAAAATACGATGGAGCTCGTCGTTATTTACATCTTGCTCACTCATCATATCTTCGAATGCTACTAGCATTTCCATTTGCTTGGTGGTTATTTTAGGATCAATTTGTTGAGTTGTACTTTCTAATTGTTCACTTTCGTCGACGCTTCTCAGGCTTTCCTGATCGCTCTTTTGGCTTTCATTAATGAACATCAGGCATTCTAGCAAATGTTCTCGGTAAAATGCTTGTGTGTCTAGTTTGCTTTCTTTGGCAAGCTGTTTCACATGCTTCAAACCATCCGAAATCCAATTCGGCATGAATGCAAGGCTGGTAATCACCATTATGCCATTCAAACCACGACGGCTATTGGGCAGTACTATGCCTACTACATAACTTCCTACTTTAGCTGTTGAATCACCCTCTACCGAATCTAGTTCATAAACATTGCCATCTAAATATTCCTTCAATTTGATAATCCCTTGACTAGCCTCTAGCACTTCTCCAATAAGCATCATTGGGCTTGTCCACGTTTCAAGCACTTGAATAACGGAAGGGCGAACTGTTTTTTGCAATTGTTTTACTACGTATTTCTTCCAAATATCTTGCTTTTGTAGAAGTAAATAGTAATCTACTACTTGCTGTTGGATTTGATTTGGTGGCCAAAATCCTTTTAACCTCGCATTCCATTTGCCAAGTAGCATACGTAGCTCGTACATATCCTTTCTTTCTGGATATTCATTGTAAAAGTTTTGGATGATTAAATCCAATTCCTCGTCGGCCACTTGTTGAATCGACACGACTTCTTTGCCGCCATGACATTTTTTATACTTCTTTCCGCTGCCGCATGGACATGAATCATTACGTCCTATAGTCATTAACATCCCGCCTTTTCTTACTATCATATCGCTTAATGTCCTTGCGTTGCAAACTATTCTTATAGTGTCCTAGCGTTCAGCAAAATTCGACTCTATTCTGAATAAACCCACTATTGTAGCCTTTTGTCGAATGGATACAGACACAATTGGAACAACGGGGAATATTAGTCCCATCCAACTCATACGATGTATATTAAAAGGACTCAGGAGGAATTTTGTATCGTATGTTCTAGTTGTGGTTACGAACAAGCAGTCGGAAACTTTTGTGGAATATGTGGTTATAAATTAGAAGAACCAACTGTCTTGGTGAAAAAAAGAGCTTCCACTCAACAAGCTGAAGCGAATATTCATCTAGAAAACATCAAAAAGAAGTCCAAACAATATAAAATCTATTTTATGCAGCAACTAAGAAACCCTTCTCGTGCATTTGAACAAGGAGAAAAAGATTTTTCAAACGGTATGCTTAGCATTCTTTTGTTTGCCGTAGTGTACACTGTTTCTCTATTTTTAGTTGTGAATCGCAATTATTTTGGTGAGTCTTTAGGTTTTTTTCCATTTTTCGTTCAAATCATGTTCCTTACTCTCTTGCTGTTTGGCATTGGGGTATTTGCCCTTTTTATAGCGAATAACTTTTTTGGATCTCCACATTCTTTGAAAGCTATTATTAGTTTTTATGGAGGTCAATTGTCCCCATTTCTTATTAGTATTGCGATTTCCTTCCTACTAATAATCATTCAAACATTTACATATGGGAATATTATTTTAATGATTAGTTTTATATTCGCTTTGTTCGTATTACCGCTGTACTTGGTGAGTTTTTTGGCGACTAAAAAGACGCCTGGATTGGATTCTTTATATGGGTTTATCCTTTATATTGCGGTGTTTGTGCTGTTGTTTTTGATTTTGGTCACTATTTTGGCTGACACGATGCTAGGTACGTATCTCGATCGAATGGTTTACTTGTTTTAATTGAATGAATAAATGCGCAAAAAAGCTCTGCAGAGATTTTACTTCTCTACAGAGCTTTTCGCTTATTTTATTAGTTTTTCTCTAAGCTTTTGCAACAATCGTTCGCGTCTTTTTTTGATACCCGGTATTGTAATGCCAACGCGTGCCGCGGCTTGTTGGAGCGAGATTCCTTCGACAAAAATCCAAAGTAGCAGTTCTCGTTCGTTGTCGGTTAAGTTTTCTAGTGCATTTTCGAGTTCTTCGTGAACAAAACTTGTGACGAGCGGCTTTTCGAATAGAAGTAATAGTTTTTCATCTTCTACTACATCGACGTATTCTTCTTGATGTTTTTCTTTTTTCAACTCATCAAGCATGGATCCGTATATGCAACGATATGCGTATGGCGCGAAATCCCCTTTTGTATCATCGAACTTCATCCATGCTCTCCATAAAGCAATTCTACCTGCTTGTCTATACAGTTCATGATTTTTGTAAATATGCAATTTTCGGATGTTGGCGGAAATCATCGGTTCATATTGTAACAGTACTTCTTCAAATGTGCTCACTGTGCATTCCTTTTGACTCGTGCACGATTCGGTTATTCCTAGGTACGTTTAGGATAATCGGTTTCTAGCATTAGTACGAATGAGTGTATGCATAGTTTGGTTGTGTGAAACTGCAAGTTTTAGGTTGGAGGGTCTCTGATTTGTCCCTACAATGTTAAATAGATAGATAACAAAGTTAAAAACCATTGTTTTCAGGGTAAACAAGAAGTACCAATCACAGAACTTCCATCAATACCCACCCACATCAAAAGGAGCTGAAAACAATGGTTA
>NZ_VDGG01000029.1:0-29983 GCF_006861775.1 Psychrobacillus soli
ACCAAATTGCTAGTGAAAGCAACCAAATCTTAAAATAACAAGTTTACTTGGAGTGAGACAACGATGAATACGAGGTTTCATACCAATAAATGATTGTATGAAACAACTTTATCCTAAGTAAATACTCTACTTATTTGGAGAAAGCATTTTCTAATTAGCTTTACTAAATATTGCGTAGTGAATCTGATCAATTTAAAGCTTTGATAACAGTAGACGCAAAATTAGCAAGAAATTCCCATGGATTTTCGCTGCAGGCGGCGACTCCAGTGGGATCAAGTGAGCAAAATGAGACTTCACAACGACGCCTAAGCGGCGGTGAAGGCTCATCGCTCACCCCACGGAAAGCGTCCGCCCAGCAGCGAAAATCCTAGCGGTCACTTCCTTACCACGCAGTATCCCTAAACTGCGATCAATAAAAAAGTGGCCTAGCTAATACTATTTGGAGAAAGTTATACGAACAACCTTAGCCTGGTTACTTGCTACACAAAAAAACCGTAAATTTTTAGAACAATTTACGGTTGAATAGCAGTCATATATGATTGATTTATGTCGTCTATTGGTACAGGGCGACTAAAAAAGTAGCCTTGTGCTTTTTGACAATTTGCTGATTTTAAAATTTCGACTTGCTGATCTTTCTCTACACCTTCCGCAATAACTTCCATTCCTAAACTATGTGCGAGTTGGATAATTGTAGTTGCGATTGCCGCATTTTTTTCATCTAGTTCCATATCTTTAATAAAAGATTGATCAATTTTAATAATATCAATTGGATATTTTTTCAAATAACTTAAAGAAGAATAACCTGTTCCAAAGTCATCTATGGAAATAACGACCCCAATATCCTTCAACTCTTTTAGCATTGCAAACGTATCTTGCATATCAGTCATTGCGCTTTCTGTTATCTCTACCTCTAAAGAATGTGGTGTAATGCCATATTTGTTTATCTTTTCACGAATTTTCATCGCAAAGTTTTCTTGTTTAAATTGCTTAGGAGAAATATTAACGGCAATCCGAACTGGACGATATCCTTTCTTTTGCCAATATTCTAATTGCTTACAAACCTCGTCTAAAACCCAGTCACCAATTCGCATAATCATCCCTGACTCTTCAGCAAGTGGGATGAACTGCATCGGAGAGACATATCCAAACTTTCTATTATTCCAACGTAGCAGAGCTTCAAAAGAATTAATCTCTCCTGTAATGAGATTGACTTGTGGCTGGTAATGTATTGTAAGCTCTTCTTTTTCAATTGCTCTCCTTAAATGAGACTCCATTAACGCCTCATTTGGAAACGATAAATTCATCTGCTCTTGAAAATAGCGATAATGTGCTCGTCCTCTATCTTTTGCCACATACAGGGCTTGATCTGCCTTAATAAGTAATTCGTCTAGATTCTTTCCATCCAAAGGGTGCATCGATATTCCAATGGAAGCCGTCACAAAATATTCTTGATGATCTAGATAAATTGGTTTAGACAGTTCACTTAATATATTTTCAGCAAAAGCGCTCGTCTCTTCACGCGTTTTACTTTTTAATATAAATACAAATTCATCGCCACTTTGTCGATACAAATTACATAATTTATTAATAAAAAGGCTGAGTCGATCTGCTATTTTTTTTAATAAATCATCGCCATAATTGTAACCAAGTGACTCGTTTATTAGTTTAAACCGATCTAGGTCAATTCGCATAATAGCTATTTGAGTATTACTATTGTTTGCGTCTATTAGATCTTCACGTAAATGTTCTTTCAATGCACGTCGATTCCATAAACCAGTTAAATGATCATGATACGCCAAATAATATAATTGTTCCTTTTCATCCGCACTTATTGTAAGATCTCTTAATACTAGATGAAATTCTTTCACATTCCCGTGATCGTGGATAGGAATTGCTTTCAAGTACACATATACATAGTGACCTTTCGCATGCTGAAAGAGACATTTTTGTAGTTCAGCCGGATAGCCACTCAATATTTGCTTCATCATTAACTGAAAGTTTCCAAGCGAATTACTCTCGATAAATTGTTCAATCGGTTGATGTAATAGTTTATCTAAATCATAACCTAAAATCTTTAATGTAACCAAATTTGCATATTGAATCATTCCTTTTCCATCTACTAATAAAACGGAATCGGTATTATGATCTAGGAGCGACATATATTTTTCTTTTATTTCTAGTAGTGCTTGTTTTTCCTTCGTGTCATTCGTTTTATTCTGCATAGTTAATCCATATACCATGCTCGCTTCATTTTGTATAGAAACAATGGAAAGATCCACACTATATAATTGATTTTGAAAAGTAATATGTAAATTTTGATGTAGTTTCTGTTTTTCAACTTCTGTCTTATTTATTATTTCATGCAACTGATTCCAGACCTCTACTGAAAAAAAAGGTTGTGGGAGATGACTTGTATTTTCAAATAAACTTGCTGCCGCTCGATTGACATAGATTACGGAAAACTTATTTTCGCTTTCTCGTTTCAATAATATAAAAGGTAGCGGATTTTCATGCATCATCTCACCTATATAATTATTAATAGTAAGCTTTGGTTTTACTGAATTATTCATGGAATCCTCCGATTTGTATCGTACACTAATTAGTACGAGACAATTTTCAAATATTACTTCATCTTATTTTATCGACATAAATATTCGTATCTTTAGTCAATCACCAAATACCACTTTTTTGATTTGTGTATACAATTTAACTATAAATTGGTATGATATAGTAAATATAAAATATATAGGGGGAGGATTATATGCCAACAACTACCGAAGTTGAACGAATAGCTACAGCAATTTATACCGTCAATCGCCACGCCAAAACAGCTATTGATAAAAAACCTCTCTACCAGTTAAAAAAACTAGCTATCGATAAGATGTTAGTCGAAAAAAAAGCCCAAAAAGTGGGTCTACATTTTGTTCGAAACCCAAAAAATAGCCAACAGCAATCCTCTGTATTAATCCAATGCGCGGATTACTACTTCCATATGATCCCAACAAAAGAGGACTTTAAACAATTACCGCATCTTGGTCATCTAGATGATTCTTACAGAAATCCGATCCGAAAAATGAATTTAAAAATAGCAAAACAAGTGCTTACTGATTACATTGGACCTCAATCTACGGTGAAGAAACCCTCTAATCAATCTACACTGTCTTCTCAATCATACGCAAGGCCAACTAATCGAAAAAAACAAACAATGAAATCTTATTTAGATTCATAAACTTTACCGCCTACTAATGAAAATTTATAAAGTAGCTTACACTTGTATATTTCTGTTCGCTTTGTACGAAATGATCGCTACACCCCTAAACACTGGTCTGATAATCTTGTGGCGGATATTTGTCCGCCGCTACCCTAAAAAGTTCAAGTGAAAAGTACAAGTACTTTGGATAAGAAGAGAAGATATACATTCTATTAGTAATGCTCGCGAAGATACAATTTCGCTTGCACATTTTCATTATTATTGGCGGTTCCATACTTATTTTTGCAAAATAGCACTGTGTAAAAGTGACTATATTTAAATAAGTGGCATTTATAAAAATTAGCAAGGTGGAAAATCACTAGAGAAGTGCAGCGCAGCCAAAATTGTATCTTTGGCTGCCTTTTAATTAATAGGTAGTAAGCTGTTCTCTCATTAACTTAAAACTTTTGTATTTTGTTTAACTGTGTTGTAAGAGCACGACAGACGAATGTATGTAACAGGTTATCGAAAAAGATAGAGGGGATGCGGCATAGCCGCATCCCCTCTATTGAAATCTCGTTAAGATGTTACTAGACATTCAAGTCCAAAGTACTCCTGATACGTAGTTAAATACATTGATAAGGCTCATCAACAATTAAGTTACAAAATATATTGATCTATTTTCAATACTAATTCTGCAATCTCTGGTTTACTAATTTGGTCTTCTGCTCCTACTTGATCACCTTTATGACGAAGGTCATCTGTTATTAGGCTCGAGAAAATTAGCACTGGTAATTTGGCTAAATTACTATTTTCTTTTATTTTTCGTGTTAAAGCATGTCCATCCATTTGTGGCATTTCAATATCCGTCACTACCATTTGCACTTGCTCTGCAATATCAGACGAAACTTTCACCAAATCTTCTAAGTAACCTAATGCATCTTTTCCATTTTCAAAAAACTCCAAATTAAAGTAGCCTGCTGCATGTAATGTATCATGCAATAATTTACGAAGTAATGGAGAATCCTCTGCAATTACCACCTTTTTATTCGAGCGCTCCCGCTCGCCAAGCTTTTTAACAGATTCAACATTTATACCTGATTCCGGATTTATATCTACGATAATTCGCTCGTAATCTAGTAATAGAACCATTTCGTCTACTCGTTTAATGACGCCGATTACATGAGAAGTACCACCTTGATATATATCACTCGGCTTTTCAATTTGCTCCCACGATATTCGATGGATTTGAGTAACATTATCCACATGGAATACTACTTTTTGTTTGTTAAATTCAGTGACAATATATTTTTCTTGTTCATTTTTGTTTACTTCCGGAAGTCCAAGCACCTTAGCCATACTTACTACCGGCAGTACTTCTCCTCGTAATTGTACGATACCTTCCACATGTGGATGTGCATGTGGAATAAATGTTACTGGGATTGTTTGGATGATTTCTTTTACTTTAATGACATTAATCCCAAATTTGCTGGAACCAACTTGAAATTCTACTATCTCTAATTCATTCGTTCCGCTTTCTAGCAAAATTCCTTTATGATCGTTCATTTAAATCGTCCTCTCTATTAACACTAATATCAATTATGCCAAAGCGTAATTTAAATCAGCAGGTGCTGAATCAAGTTAAATCGATTGTACCATATAGTAGTTAATAGTTCCTATTTCATTCGTATGATTTTATAAGTGCTTGTGTCCCATTTTCTTCATAACCTTTAGCAATCAATTCATCATACATTGATTTTGCTAGTTGCAGACCTGGAAGTTGTAAGTTCATTTTTTCTGCTTCTTCTAGCGCAATCCTCATATCCTTTACAAAATGCTTAATGTAGAAACCTGGCTCGAAATTACCCGCTATCATGCGAGGAGCTAAATTGCTTAATGACCAAGAACCAGCGGCTCCGGTTGAGATGGAACGTAACACTTGCTCTAAATCGAGTCCAGCATTTTTTCCATACGCCAGTGCTTCACAAACACCTATCATGTTAGATGCTATCGTTATTTGGTTACACATTTTCGTATGCTGTCCAGCTCCAGCTGCACCTTGATACAAAATGGTCTCTCCAAAAAGGTTCAGTATAGGCAACACCTTATCAAACGTTTCTTTCTCCCCGCCGCACATAATCGATAATTTTCCTAATTGTGCCCCAATATCTCCGCCAGAAACCGGTGCATCTAGTGCATGCATTCCTTTATCTTTTGCAGCCAATTCTATTTTTTTAGCAAGAGTTGGCGTTGATGTCGTTAGATCAATGACAACTAATCCTCTATTGTCCGAAGCAAAAATGCCATCTTCACCGAAATAGATCTCTTCCACATCATGCGGATAGCCTACCATCGTAAATACATATTGCGCATTTCTAGCTACGTCACTCGCACGCTCTACCCACGTAGCACCTAGTGTAATCAGTTCTTGTGCTTTTTCCTTTGTTCGCGTATAAATAACTACCTCATGACCAGCATTTAGTAAATGCTTTACTAAACTTTTCCCCATTACGCCCGTGCCGACAAATCCAGTTTTCAATTTTTCTGTCATGTCATTTCCCCCTTATCTTTTGTACATACCTATAGTGTACCAAAAAAAGAGGACCATCCAAATAGCTTTTGGATGATCCTTTAAAAAGGGGGAAATGAGAATGTTGCTGTGTTCTTTATTAATATGCCCGCTTTTCAATTTATTAAACATCTTTTTTTAAAAAAATTTCTTTTTTATTATTTCTAAGTTTTTCATGAACAATGCTGCTTTTTCGGAACTAACTCTTTCGTCGTGAAGTCTTTTGTTTCTAATTCCGCTTGCTCCCCTATCGGTATCCTTTGGAGTAACGAACATGCGACTATTTATAAATGCATTTGCTTTAGCGGCTTGAAGTAGTGCTAGTGAAGCTCGACTGCTTAGGCCTAATTCTATGTATGGATGATTTCTTGTGCTATGTACGATTTGTATAATATAAGTCAAAATATCATCATGAACTAACACTTCTTTTACTTGTTCCGACCATTTTTCTATTTGCTCCAATGAAACTACTTCTTGCAAATGTAGCTCTCCAGGTGATCGGCCAAATTGCTGTAAAATGATTCTCTCCTCCATTTTGGAAGGATAACCAATCGATAATTTAAATAAAAAACGGTCTATTTGGGCAGCGGGAAATGGAAATGTACCTTGCTGCGATTCAACTGGATTTTGAGTGACAATGACCATAAAAGGGGATGACAGTTTAATCGTTTCTCCATCAATCTATACTTGTTTTTCTTCCATCGCTTCTAATAGGCTATACTGTGTTCGTGGGGTTGCACGATTAATCTCATCAGCAAGCGGAGTAAACTGAAGTCGTTTAAATTCCCCTTGTATCGCCTCAGCAAAAGCTTTTGCCATCATTTTTTTCCTGAACCAGGTACACTTTCTAACAGGACATGCCCTTGTACTAGTAACCCCATTAACCTTCCTTTTCTCTACCAACAATCGCTTTATTCAATTCTTCTTGTAATAGCTTTATATTGTGCATGAACAATTCTCCCTTGATAAGCTATTTTAGTTTTTCCTTAGTTTCATATTCGTTTAAAAGTCTATCAAGCTCTTCACTCAGTTGAATTGTTTCTTTATGGGAAACTCCTTTTTCCAAAGCAGCCTGGATCATTTTTTCTCTTGTCAACTCTACTTTTTTTAATATTGTCTCCATCATGTAAAAGCACCCCTTAAAAAAATGTATATCCTTCACAATATACCTTTTATGTGTAAACTCTAAACATTCGCTTCAGCACGACCAGGAACAACTTAGCTTCTAGCAACAGGTAAGTAGGTATAAATTATTTTCCCGCCTTGCATAGCTTTTCCAGAATAGTATTTGAAATCCTCTCTTTTGACTAATACTTCTCGAAATGATAAAAATTCACCTTTAGTAATTTCCAACATTTTCATGTCACCGCTTTGTAACATATTCAATTTTTCTTCATATGGATTCATTTAAAACATTCCTTTCTCTTTATGAATCATGTATACTTTCAATACTTTTGGTTAAAATACTTTACGTACACCTTTTTTTAGGGCAAACTGTATTGTAATAAGTTCTAAAAGGGGATGGAACAATCTATGAAAATAGCTGAAGTTGGTAATGTTGTTGAGTTTAAAGATGGTTTACAAGGAATTGTTGAGAAAGTAAATGAGAACTCTGTTATTGTCAATTTGACATTTATGGAGAACTTTAATGAGTTAGAAATGGAAGAAAAAACTGTGATTAATCACAAGCGATATAAAATATTATATAGTAATGAAGATTAAACGTCATGCCGTTCCTCTCACTTCAAGAAGAACGGCTTTTGAATTATAGTTAGGATGTGCTTTTTATGTTACGAAAAATACCAATTACACAATTACTAATTCCCCTTGTTTTTGCTTATGTCTTTGCTTGGTTAACCTTTTCAAATGAGAAAGTATTTTGGTATTTTTATACCTTTACTACTTTATTCCTTATGTCCCTTGCGTATTATTCCGCTAAAATAGAAGATGAACTAAATACAATTCACTACCTCATCCTCAGTATAGCTTTCGGAGCGCTCACATATGCCCTTTTATTTATAGGTTATAAACTGGTCGACTTTACTTCATTTACGTCTACCAAAAGTATCAATTCTTTTATCCGTAAATTTGGGCCTTCATCCATATGGCATTTCTTTCTACTTTTATTTATCATTGCTCCAGGTGAAGAAATTTTTTGGAGAGGGTTTATCCAACAACAATTAAAAAAATATCTTCCACCGGTATTTGCTATTGTAGTAGGTGCAGCATTATTTAGTTTTTCATTCGCTTTTAGTGGATTTTGGTTAGGTGTACTGGCGGCCTTTATCATCGGACTTGTTTTCGGCTTATTATACGAATGGAAAAAAAGTATGCCATTAATCATCTTAGCTCATATCATCATGCTTATACTACTTTTCCTAGTAATACCATTTACTTGAAAACGAAACATTATTTCAACTAAAACGTCTATTTGAAAAAGGAGCTGAATTAATATGAAAAAAATCTATACGTTACTTTCCATTCTTTTACTAACACTCTTACTTGCAGCTTGTGGAACGGACACTGCAAATGAAAACGTAGATCCGGTGACACCTACTGACAATACCGAAAACGTCGAGGAAACCACTCAAGCCGAAGGGGAAACTGAAAGTACCGCTTTGCCAAAAGAAGAGCTTAAAGGGACTCAAACAGAGAGTGAAACACAAAATTATGTGATTACGGTAATGGATGGTTTTGAACTGACTGCTGAAGAACCAAATAAAGATTTACTATTCAATACAGAAAATGACCAACAATCGATGCGAATCGAGACATTTAGTGCAAACGATGCAACAATCGAGGATATAACAAAAAACTTAACGGATACATTGCAAGCTTCCAATGATAATGGAACTTTAGAAGAAATTACCGATCAAAACTTAATCCCAACGAACGAATCTATTGAGAATGTTAATGCTTTTCAAATCGATACACCCGATGGAAAAGTCATTGGATATACATTTGAACGACAAGGATTACTTGTAAAAATCACCATTTTTGATACAACAGAAGCACCAGCTATAGAGAATTTTATAAAAATGGCTGCAACAATACAAGCAAAATAAAAACTTCGGGCCTTATCTGGCTCGAAGTTTTTTAGTTTGCTAAGAAAGGTTCTTAATCGACAATCCTAATTTCTTTAGTAGTTCTATCATTTGATCCTTTTCTTCTGCTGATAGTACATCCATCAATTGTTTTAGTTGTTGCTCATGTCTCGGAAATAGTTCGTCCATAAATGTAGTACCTTCTTTTGTGATTTCCGCATACGTAACACGTCGATCGGTATCACTAGAAACGCGGGTTATATACCCTCGTCCTTCTAATTTATCCACTACATAAGTAATCGAACCACTCGCTAACAAAATCTTATTACCAATTTGTTGAAGTGGTTGCTTTCCTTTATGATAGAGAAGTTCTAAAACCGCAAATTCTGTCGGGTTTAATCCGTTTTCTTGAAAAAATTGATTGGTACATTCATGAATTACTTTATGGGCACGAGACAATACAACAAATAGTTTTAGTGCATTGTTCGGTTGTTCATTAGTCATTCTTAGTCATCCTCACCTATAAAATTGACATTAGCTATCATTATATAGGTTATCCTATAATCTTGTCAAAATAGGTTTAAAACTATTTTTGTAGTGGCAGTATAAACTTAAAACTTGTTCCTACTTCTACTTTGCTTTCTACCTCAATTGTTCCCCCATGCGATTTGATTACTTGACTACTATGGGACAAACCAAGCCCTGTCCCTCCAGATTTCGTAGTAAAAAACGGATCAAATATTTTATCTAGTTGGGCTGCTTCTATTCCTTGACCTTGATCCCTAATCTCAATACAAACGTCTTTCTTTTCAGTACAAGAAACAGTTATATAAATATTTCCACCTTTTGGCATAGCTTCAATCGCATTCTTTATCGAATTCATAAATACTTGCTTGATTAAATTTCGATCTCCCAAAACTTTGCATGTACATTCTGTTTGCAGCGAGGTGCTTACTTCTATATTTTTTAAAAGTGCTTGAGGCGCCATAAAATTGACTACTTCCAATAATAGTTCTTTTAATTCAATATACTCAAACTCATTATTTGTTGGCTTTGACACTTCTAAAAACTCCGTTAATATTTCTTCCATACGCTTTATTTCCTCGTTAATGACAGCTAAATATCTTTTTCCATCTTCATTCGTCGTTTGCTGTAACAATTGAGTAAATCCTTTTAAAGATGTCATAGGATTACGTATTTCATGTGCAATACTTGCAGCCAATTGACCGATTGTGCTTAGTGACTCGGTATGATTTAAGCGTTTTTTCATATGAATCTTTTCTGATTCGTCATGAATCTCCGTTAAGTAAACATTTGTGTCTTCTTGTTTCGATACTTTCATATGAATATATTTTAATTCTCCTAAAAAAGTTTGCATTTCACAGAAAAGTTCCGCCTGACCAAATCGAATCAGTTCAGCAATGAATGCTTTTTTACTTTCATAAGACATATCTAATAAATCTAAAAGCTTTATAGCGTTAAAACCGATTATTTTACTTTTATCTGCTTGTAGTATTTCTTCCATTTGTGAATTCATTTCTAGCACTATTCCCTGTTCATCAACAAAAAGTAGACCATTCGAAAAGAATTGAAATATATGTTCAAACTTTTGCTTATATTCATACTCCACTAGCACAAACTTCACCAAACCTCTCATTGCGAATGAATTTATAAAAAAGTATTTATACTATATAATGAATTAACACATCAAGATGTTTATTAATTCTGATTATTCCACATCATTTCCAATATTGATATGATACTTTTTTCCTATATTGTCGACATCGATTTTCACTGATACAATGATTATATAAAGAAGGAGTTATGGATAATGAATATTATATTAACTACGTTGAATGCGAAATTCATTCATACTAATTTAGCATTACGCTGTTTAAAAGCCTACGCACAACCTGACTATTCCCCCCTTTTAGTAGAATACACTATTAAAGATCCGACATTCAATATCGTTGCAGATCTATATCAAAAAAAACCTGATATAGTTGGATTTAGCTGTTACATCTGGAACATTGAAGAGACGATTAAAGTAATTAAAACGTTAAAAACTGTAGATCCCTCTATTACAATCATTTTAGGCGGCCCCGAAGTTTCATACGATACAAATGTATGGCTACGTCAAGTGAAAGAAATTGATTATATAATCGTGGGAGAAGGCGAACACGCATTTAAAGAGTTATTACACTACTTGCATCATAAGCAACCATTAAATGATGTTCCTGGTGTAGCATATGTACAAGACGACAAATTTATGCTAAATCCGCTACCACCAAAATTGGATTTACGAGACTCTCCTTCACCATTTCGTTTCACAGAAGATCTTCCAAACTTATCCAAGCGAGTAGTTTATATCGAAACAAGTCGCGGTTGTCCGTTTTCATGCCAATTCTGCTTATCTTCTATAGAAGTTGGCGTTCGATATTTTAATCGAGATAAAGTAAAAGAAGATATTCGCTTCTTAATGGCAAATGGTGCGAAAACAATAAAGTTTGTTGATAGAACGTTTAATATTAGTCGTAGTTATGCGATGGAAATGTTCCAATTTCTCATTGATGAACATTTACCGGGCGTTGTATTTCAATTCGAAATAACTGCAGATATAATGCGACCTGAAGTTATCCAATTTTTAAATGACAATGCCCCTGCAGGACTTTTCCGTTTTGAAATAGGTGTCCAATCTACAAACGATTTAACGAATGAACTAGTAAAACGTAGACAAAATTTCGAAAAACTACAGCGTACTGTAACGATGGTTAAAAGTGGCGGGAAAATTGAACAGCATTTAGATTTAATCGCTGGTTTACCTGAAGAAGATTATGATTCGTTTAGAAACACATTTAACGAAGTGTTTGACATGCGTCCGGAAGAACTACAACTCGGATTTTTAAAACTACTCCGTGGGACTGGTTTACGTGTAGAAGCAGAAAAATATGGCTATGTATTTGTCGATCAAGCACCTTACGAAATTTTCTCTAATAACGTGTTAACATTCGACGACATTCTTCGAATTAAACAAGTAGAAGATGTACTTGAAAAATATTGGAATGCACATCGAATGGATGACACGCTTGAATATTTATTCACTCACGTATTTGAGACGCCATTTGACTTTTTTCAGCAATTCGGGACGTATTGGGAAGAAAGAAACTGGTCGAAAATAGGCCATCAGTTAGAAGATTTATATACACGCTTATTTTCATTTTTACAAGGACTAGATAATATCTCAATGCCAGCTATTCAAAGTGTTATGAAACTCGATTATTTATCTAGACAAAAATTCCAACCGCGTAAACCTTGGTGGGAAAATGATATAAATAAAGAAGAACAATCTGTATTGTATAAACAACTATTGGATAATCCTTCGATTGCAGGAGATGAGTTTGTTTCATTCGAATTAAACGAGCGTGAATTATATAAACAGACATTCATCACTCCAATTTCTATTTGCGTAGATGCTTATAAAGACGGGATCATAATTGAAAAAGAAGGTTATTTACTAATCACTTTTAGAAAAGGCGAAACTCCACATTTTTCAATGATTGAACTAAAACAACCGAGCAATTCAGTCCAGTAAAGGACTGTTTGCCCGGTTTTTTTATCCAATAATTACTCGTTCTTTTGGGAATTGATATTTGGTTTTATTACTTTTCCCTCCTAATGAAAATAAGAAAGAAAGCATGCCGACACGACCGATAAACATAAGTACCATTATCGTTATTTTACCTATAAGTGACAAATCTTCCGTAATCCCAAGCGACATACCGCATGTTCCAAAAGCAGACGTAATTTCAAAAATTAGTGCTGTAATAGGTACATCAGGCTCTGTGACCGAAAGTAAGAGAGTTGCTACTAGAACCATTATTAATGCTAGTATAATTACAGCAAAAGCACGAAAAACATCAATCAATTGGATTTCTCGGTTAAAAACTTGAATACTGTCTTTTCCCCTTGAAAAATTTATCAAAAACAACAGTGCAACCGCAAAGGTCGTTGTGCGTATTCCCCCACCGACAGAACTTGGAGAAGCACCGATAAACATCAGTACACTCATTAACAAATCCGTTCCTTCGTTAAAAAGCGTAATATCCATCGTAGTCATTCCCGCGGACCTTGTGGAAACAGAATGAAAAAAGGCAGTAAAAAACTTTTCATGCCACGACATTTCTTTAAAAGCATGGAACATTTCTAATAAGAAAATCATAACCGTTCCAAATAGTAACAGAATACCATACGTAATCGTCGTAAGCTTCGTAAATAAAGAAAAACGAAAATTTTTATTTTTATTTTTTAAAAACGTTTTTACTTCTATAAGAACAGGAAATCCAATAGCGCCAAAAACAATTAAAAAGCTCGTAATAATTTGGATGAAGTAATCATTGTGATATGGCCATAAAGATTGCCCTGTAATATCTAGTCCAGCATTCGTTGTTGCAGATACCGAAGTAAAAATTCCCTGCATCATTGCTTGGTTAAATGAATCATAATACTGCGTAAAATACAAAGTTAATAAAATTGCACCTATTAGTTGTATGATCAATAGAAGTTTTACAATTTCTCTTATTAAGTGCACTACGCCTGACAAAGTAGGCTGGTTATGATCGACCATGATTAATTGTCTTTCTCGTAATCCAATTTTTTTACCGGAAATCAGCCAAATAAAAGTCCCTAATGACATAATCCCGATACCGCCGAGTTGTAAAATAAATATGATCATAATATAGCCGAATACACTGTATGTTTCTGAAATACTAATAGTTGTAAGTCCAGTAACACTTACTGCACTTACAGCTGTAAATAAACTATCTATAAAGCCCACTTCTACTCCTGGCCTATGAACACCAGGTAAACTTAGCAGTATGACGGAAACAGCAATTGCTATAAAATAGTAGGTCACGATAGCTTGAGCTGGAGTAAATTTAGATTTTAGTTTTAGCGGCGATTGTCTCATGCATATTAGTTCCTTTCAAACTTTCCTGTCAACTCATTGTAGAAAAAAAAAGCATAAAAAGATAGTTAAAACTATCTTTTTACGCTTTACATATTATTTCTTTGCTTCAACGTTTTTATTTTTTGCTACTCCTAGTACATAACCACCAATAGCAATAACAAATAATACAGTCCAGAATACGATACTCCAAGGTGTCGAATGTGGGAAGTGCTCATCTAATACACCAACGCCCGGATGTGAAAGTGTTAATACCGCAAGTTTAACCCCTACCCAACCAACGATTAAAAATGCTGCTGTTTCAAGTGAAGGATATTTCTCTAATAATCGAACAAATTTATGTGCAGCAAAACGCATAATGATTAATCCGACTACACCACCAAAGAACATAACTGAGAATTGTCCCGCATTAATACCACCAATATCAAAATTACCTACATGTGGTAATGTAACGGCAATTGCAACGGCTGCAAGCATAGAGTCAATCGCAAAAGCAATATCCGCTAGCTCTACTTTTAATACAGTCATCCAGAAGCCAGAACCTTTTTTCTCTTTCCCCTTACCACTTTCTTCCAATTCATCGGATTCATCATCGTCTTTACTCTTCCGCTGATCGTAAATATGCTTAATGGATATGAATAATAAGTAAGCTGCCCCTATTGCTTGCACCTGCCAAATATTCACTAAGAAAGTAATCATAAATAACGCTGCAAATCTAAAAACAAACGCACCAAGTAATCCATAAAACAACGCTTTTTTCTGCTGATCTTTTGGTAAATGTTTTACCATAACAGCCATTACGACTGCATTATCGGCTGCAAGTAAACCTTCTAATCCAACTAGTACGAGCAATACCCAACCATACTCCAACAATATTCCTAAATCCATCAATATCCTCCTTTTTGCAAATAAAAAGACCCTTGCCTAAAAAAAAGGCAAAGGTCTTGCTAAGCAAATTTATTAATTGCTATCATAACCGATGGCAAAAGCCATGTAATGACGACTATGAAATAGGTTTCCCTATAGCTACTCCCCCTTGACATACGTCAAAAGTGTATTCAATTATGTTATTAATTATACTGTCCTTTTTACCATTTGTAAACATATATTACTTAATTGTAAGGTCACTGCTGTTGATTCACCAATTTCCTTCAATCAAATTTCACAAGAAATGCGGAAGGATCTTATTTTTCTTTTGTACGTTTTCGGTTCACTTTAGACGAAATGATCACTACATCATTACCGAAGGCTAAGTGTAGCAGGAAGTGACTGCTATACTATTTTCGATAATCCTGTTGTGAATATTTGTCCATTACGTACCTACAACGTTCAAAAGAAAACCGAAATTGATTTGGATAATGAGAGAATAGCTACCATTCTATTCGTAGTGGAAGTGCCCGAAGATACAATTTCGGGCACTCTATCGCTTTCTATCATGCGTTCCTTGCTTATTTTTGCAAAGTTAACAATGGCAATATGGTGACACTATATGGAAAAGGGACATTTCCTTCCAATCGAAAAGGTGGAAATACTATAGAGTAAGACTGAGCAGCCAAAATTGCATCTTTGGCTGCTTTTATCTGGATAAGAAAGTGGCTATTCTTTCATTCCCAAAAGCTTTAACAATTTGATTACCCGTGCTTACGGAGAGCGACGGACGAACGACTACCACACGATTACCGAAAAAAATGCGTAGGGATGCGACAAGGATTCCCGGTAATCGTGTCGAACGTGTTCAGTTCAAAGCGATCGCTAAGTACCTTTACTTAAAGTGACCAGTGCATAAGAACTATGTTAACAAGCAATTTACCAGTTACTTTTGGTTAATCAAGGCTTGAATTGTAAGATGAGGCTTTTTTTCTTGTTTCTTTATCAAATAAGCTGTAAATCACAGGGACGACATACAACGTTAAGAAAGTAGAACTAATTAAGCCTCCGATAACAGTAATCCCCATCGGTTGATTAATTTCCGTTCCTTCTCCTATTCCTAGTGCAAGCGGAACTAGACCTATTATCGTTGTCAGTGCAGTCATTAAAATAGGACGAACTCTGTCTTTTACCGATGTTGTAATTGCTTCATACGAGCCCATACCTTCTGCTTTGCGCTGGTTAATATAGTCCACTAATACAATCCCGTTATTTACAACAATACCTACTAGTATTAGAATCCCGATAACCGCTGAAATACTTATTGGTGTGGCTGTTGTAAATAACCCAACGAATATGCCAATTGTAATAAGAGGTACGGTAAACATAATAACAAATGGGTATTTATATGATTCAAATTGTGCAGCCATTACGATATACACCAAAACAACAGCCAATAAAACAGCCAAGATCATATCATCTTTCGCATTATCTAACAATTCTCTATCGCCACCAAATGAGACGATTACATTATCAGCGAGTGCAGCATTGTCGATTGCTTCATCCACCATATCAGACATAGCTCCTAGAGAATATGTCGACTCATACTTAATCGTAAAAGTAATCGCTCCTGCTTGATCCACTCGTCTTATCGTTAATGGGCCCTCTGCAACTTCAATATCTGCAACATCTTGCAATGTGATATATAGACCTGAAGGAGTTCTTAGCTTCAATTGTTTTAATTGGTTGACGTTATTTCGAAATGCCTCGTCATATTTGACATAAACGCCGTATACAGCTTCTTGCTCTGAAATAATTTGTGTGGCAAATGCTCCCCTAGTCACATTATTAACCGTTTGTGCAATTTGTACTGGTGCGAGTCCGTATTCTGTCGCAGCATCTCGTTTTACAGTTATTTGCACTTCTTCGACTGTTTCCGTTAAATCATTTCTAAAACTGATGACACCCGGCATTTTTTCGACTTCATTCGTAACAGCATGAACTGCAGCAGTTAAATGTTCGCTGTCTACCGAAGAAATGGTAAAAGAAATTGCATTTGGAGCAGAGCCTGCCGCAGTTTGCATATTAAAGTTCACTTCGACATTTTCTCCAACTACCTCTTTCACTTTCGGTTGTACTTCATCAACAAACTTAAAAATAGAGCGATCTCTTTTTTCTAAAGGAATCATTTTAACGTATATTTCCGCCCTATTGGACATCGATGTTCCTCTCGATTGCGATTCCTGATTGCCACCAACAAAACTTACATACACTTCGACATCATTTTCTTTTTGTAATTGCTGTTCTATTTTCTTTACCACTTCATCCGTTGCAGCAAAGGCAGCTCCATTTTCTAGCCTTACTGCAATCGTTACAAAGCCTTCGTCCGTTGCGGGTAAAAACTCTGTGCCTATGCGGAACAATCCGAACGTAGAAATAACTAATAAAATAACCGTTATCGAAAGTATAATTGCACGATGAGATAGTGACCATCTGATAGAACGTTCAAAATTATTATAGGCCTTCGATCTGCGCCTTTTCGCTTCTAAATTGCCTTTCGATTTCTTTAGCATTCTACTCGCCATCATTGGAACAACTGTTAGAGCAACAACTAATGATGCAAATAAACTAAACGAAATCGTTAAAGCAAACTCCGTAAAAATTTGACCAATTAAGCCTGATAAAAATAAAACTGGTACAAATACCGCTATAGTCGTTAAAGTGGACGCTATAATAGCACCAGAAACTTCCTTCGCACCTACTGCTGCTGCTTCTTTAGGCTTCTTTCCTAATCCTAAATGCCTTTCGATATTTTCGATTACGACAATGGAATTATCCACTAGCATCCCAATACCAAGTGCTAATGCCCCTAACGTCATAATGTTTAAAGTAAATCCAGCAAAGTAAATTAAAACAAACGTTACAATGACGGAATATGGAATAGCGATACCGATAATAATAGGGCTTTTTAAACCTCTTAAAAACACGAATAATACAAGCATCGCTAAAATCGCACCTGATATAAGGCTCGTCTCAATATTATTAAGGGCTGCTTTTACATAGTCCCCTTGGTCAAACAGTATATTCGCTTTTATTCCACTATACGATTCTTTCTCAAGCTGCTCGTTCAGCGCTTGTTGAAATGCTTTGGAAACGCTAGCAGTATTTGCACTAGATTCTTGAAAAACAGATAGTAAAACAGCTGGTTCATCATTCGCTCTCGTTTCCAAGTTTTGCTCTTGTTCTGTAAGTTCAACAGTAGCAACATCTGCAATCGTTACTTTTTTCCCGTCGAGCGGATTTACAGTAATAACTAGATTTTTTATGTCATCTACTGTTGTGAGTGTACTTACAATTCTAGTAGTGAGTGCTTTTTTATCTTCCGTTTCAATTGGATCTCCTGGAAGCGATATATTATTTGCTTGGATTAATTGTACAATATCCGTTTGTGTTAGCCCTTTTTCTGCTAATGCCTTTTGATTAAGTAAAATTTGTACTTCTTCTATAATCGTTCCAGATACGTTAACACTTGCTACTCCATCGGTACTTATGAGCTCTTTTTCTAGTCTTTCTGCAACTAGCCGAATATCTTCCCCTGTACTTGTTCCGCTGAGAGCTAGTTGAATTACCGGGAATTGTGCAGGATCAAACTTTAAAAACTGCGGTTTTGCAGCATCCTCTGGCAATACAGTCATATCCAATCGTTGCATCACATCTAGCTCAACATCATCCATATTTGTTGACCAATCAAATTCGAGTAAAATAAAATTTGCGCCTTCTTGGGAAGTACTTTTTATGGATTTAATCCCAGGCAAAGTACTTAACGAAGATTCTAGTGGCTTTGTAATTTTTTCATTCACTTCTACCGGGTTTGCTCCCGGATAACTCGTCACGACAACCGCTACAGGTGGGTTTAGGTTAGGTATTAGTGTAATTGGGATTTTGAAAAAAGAGACTCCGCCTAATATGATAATTAAAAACATAATTACAGTTGTGAAGACTGGTCTTTTTATGGAGAAATTACTTATGTTCATTGTTGGGTCCACCTTCTAATTTGCTATTACTATCATATGCCTTAGTTGGAAAGAGTTCAAATTTAATATGCATGAAAGATGAAGGAGATTATTGTTTAGAAGTGGATATGTTGCGATTCGGGGATGGTATCTTGCGATTCGGGGTTTCTACCTTGCGATTTGAGCATTCGATCTTGCGATTCTAGGTGTCTATCTTGCGATTTGAGAACACCTTGCGATTTGAATAGCCTATCTTGCGATTCACGGCGGGTATCTTGCGATTCTAGGTGTCTATCTTGCGATTTGAATAATTGGTTGCTTTCATCGGCATTTTGGTTGCTCTCGTGCTGATTTGATTGCTTTTCGATTAGAACTGATTGCTTTCAATGATCAACCGGTTGCCCAAAGCCATCTATTGGATTCACCCAGACGAAATACTGCAAAAATTTTGTTTTTTGCGAGTTGCCACTGAATAAGTAAGCAGTTCCCATGAATTTTCGCTTCAGGCGGCGACTCCAGTGGAGGCCAACAGGATGTTGGTCACGAAGGCGTTGCCACACGATGTGGCGTTTTTAGCCTTTGTTCCTCTGTGTGAGCAAAATGAGACTTCACAACGACGCCTAAGCGGCGGTGAAGGCTCATCGCTCACCCCACGGAAAGCGTCCGCCCTGCAGCGAAAATCCCAGCGGACACTTCATCAACGAACTACCGCGCATTATCCCTAAACCCCACGGCAAGCGCGAAGGTTAGCGGAAACTCCTTACGACCCATTATCTTTATATCGCGTGCGACATAAAAAATGGCATACCTTATATTACTAAAAAAAATTATCCACACGCCTGTTTTTTTAAAGTTCCTAAAACATAAGAAAAGACCACCTCATAAAAGGTAGTCTTTTTGCTTAAAGTAGATTATACAATTTAATATGCTCATACTTGTCTTGGAACCAGCGTGTTGCGAACTCATTTTCAAATAAGAATACATATTGATCATAGCGATCTTTTACAAGCATACTTCTTGGACCAGTCATCGATTCTTTCACATCTTCTTCGTTTTCGATCCATCGAGCTACTTTCGATCCAATTGGTTCCATGCGGACTTCGACATTGTATTCGTTTTTCATACGATGTTCGAACACTTCAAATTGAAGCTGTCCAACTGCTCCTAAAATAACCTCTTCTGTGTGCAGCGTTTTATAATATTGAATCGCACCTTCTTGCACTAACTGCAAAATCCCTTTATGGAAATGTTTCGATTTCAATACGTTTTTCGCCGTTACTTTAACGAATAGCTCAGGTGTAAATTGAGGAAGTGCCTCATAATTAAATGCCTTTTTCCCTCCAACAACAGTATCTCCGATTTGATAGTTTCCAACATCATAAAGTCCGATAATATCCCCTGCTACAGCTGTTTCTACTGTTTCACGATCATCCGCTAAAAATTGAGTAGATTGGGTTACTTTAAACGTTTTCCCAGTACGTGCGAGAGTTATCGTCATACCTCTTTCAAATTTCCCGGAAACAATTCGAACGAATGCAATACGATCTCGGTGAGCCGGGTTCATATTCGCTTGAATTTTGAAAATAAATCCAGAGAATTCTTCATGTAGAGGATTAACTTCTTCTTCATTGTCCGTATTACGAGGTTGTGGTGTTGGTGCAAATTGTAAGTAAGTTTCTAAAAATGTTTGGACCCCGAAATTAGTCAAGGCACTACCAAAAAATACTGGTGTCAAGTCCCCCGCAAGAACTTTCTCTTTATCAAAGTCATTTCCTGCCTCATTTAGAAGCATAATATCTTCCATTGCTTGTGTATAATAAGACGTTTGTTTCATGGAATGATCAACCGCTAGTTCGCCGTCTTCATCTAAAGGTAAATATCTTTCCGATTCTTCTGTTCGGAATTGCTCGATTCGTTTGTTATAGCGATCATAAATTCCTAAAAACTCTTTCCCCATACCGATTGGCCAGTTCATCGCATAAGATTGAATTCCTAGCACTTCTTCTAACTCTTCCATTAACTCTAAAGGCTCTTTCCCTTGACGATCTAGCTTATTGATAAATGTAAAAATTGGAATGCCTCGCATACGACAAACTTTAAATAGTTTTAATGTTTGTGCTTCAATCCCTTTAGCAGCATCGACAATCATCACAGCACTATCGACTGCCATTAATGTACGATACGTATCTTCACTGAAATCTTGGTGCCCAGGTGTATCTAATATATTAATCCGGCAATCATTAAAGTCAAATTGCATAACGGATGATGTAACGGAAATTCCACGTTGCTTCTCAATTTCCATCCAGTCAGACGTTGCAAATTTCCCAGACTTTTTCCCTTTTACTGTTCCTGCATCACGAATTGCGCCACCGAAGTATAAGAGCTTTTCCGTAATAGTTGTTTTACCAGCATCCGGGTGGGAAATAATTGCAAAGGTTCTTCTTTTTAATATTTCATCTTGTGTTTTTATGTCCATTCTGTTATATCTCCTTCTTATTCACTTATTTATCATATGGATTTAAGGCCAAAAAAACAAGTAAAAAAGAATCGGTTTTAGCCGATTCTTACAAAATTTTTGTGTTTACATAGGCGTATAAAAGCTCCGCTGTATTCTTTAGAGAGTCTATATGTGTACGCTCATACGCATGGGAAGCTTCAATTCCTGGACCAAATAATGCATGTTTCACATCAAATCCGGCTCGAATTGCAGCAGATGCATCTGAACCGTAATTAGGATAGATGTCTAATTTATAGTCAATATTCCCTTGCTGTGCAAGATTGACTAACTGACGCGTTAATTCATAATGATATGGTCCTGAAGAGTCCTTCGCACAAATGGAAACCGTATATTCATCGGAGGTTTGACCGTCGCCAATTGCTCCCATATCTACCGCGATATATTCCACAGTTTCATCCGGAATATTAGAGTTTCCACCATAGCCGATTTCTTCATTGTTGGAAATATAAAAATGTGTTGTATTTGGAAGTACAACATTATTTTCTTGTAATGATTTGATCAGTTGAAGCAGTAAAGCAGTGCTCGCTTTGTCATCTAAATGACGTGATTTGATAAATCCAGTGTCCGTTTCTTCAAAACGAGGATCAAACGATACAAAATCACCAACTTCAATTCCTACTTTTCTTGTTTCTTCTGCACTTGTTACTTTTTCATCGATTCGCACTTCGATGTTTTGCTCATCTCTTGGAAGGCCGCTTGCATTTTTATATACATGTACCGTTGTTTGATGCATTAAAATCGTTCCACGGATTTTTTTACCACTTGCTGTATGAATGGTGCAATACTCACCTTCGACAGCATTCCAGTTAAAGCCACCAACCATTGATAGTTTTAATCTTCCGCTTGATTTTACTTCTTTAACCATTGCACCTAATGTATCTGTATGGGCTGTTAATAGACGATGTCTTATATCGTCTTCCCCTTTAATCGTTGCGATTAAAGCACCTTTGTTCGTGCGAATATAAGTAACTTGAAGGTCTTTTAATATATTTTCCATAAAATCCATAATCTCTTTTGTATAGCCTGAAGGACTTGGAATCTCCACTAATTGCTTTAACAATGCAATGGTTTCCTTGTGATTAAAAGTAAACGACATTTCATATTTCCTCCTATCCATCCTTCTATACTAACAAAAAGTCATCTATCGGTAAAAGAGAAAAAAAGAAGTATTTAACAATCTTTTTTCTCTTCGATAGTAAATGTGGGAACATCTTGTGCAAGTAATGGTTTCGAATAATAGTATCCTTGGACAGTGTGGCAATTATGCATTTTCAAAAAATCAATTACTTCCACATCTTCCACACCTTCTGCAACAACTTCTAATCCTAAGCTATGGCCAATACGTATAATCGAGGAAACGATCACTTCGTCTCTTTTCTCTAAAATACGATTCATAAACAATCGGTCAATTTTCAACGTATGAATCGGTAAATCACTCAAATAACGGAAATTTGAAAAACCTGAACCAAAATCATCCATCGCAATTTTGACACCCTGTGCTTTTAATTCCAATAAAACCCCAGTTAATCGCTCCATATTTTTCATCAACACATTTTCGGTGACTTCTAGTTCTAAATAATGTGCAGGTAAGCGAGTTTCTTCCAATATGGATTGTACATTTTGCAAGAAATCATTTTGTTCTAGTTCAGCCGGACTAATATTAACGGAAATGGTATGAAATTGCACCTCTTCTTGGAGCCATTGCGCTGCTTGTCTACACGCTTCTCTTAGTACATACCTTCCAATAGGTATGATGAGACCCGTCTCCTCAGCAAAAGGAATAAATTCATTTGGAGAAATGATTTCTTTTCCTTTCTTATTCCATCGAATTAACGCTTCGTATCCATCAATCGATTCTGTCTCTAACTTAACTTTCGGTTGGAAAACTAAGTAAAATTCCTTATTTTCAAGCCCCATCCGAATGTCACTTTCTAATAAAACTTTGTTTACAAACGCTACTTTATGTCGATGATCAAATAAAATAGCATTTCTTTTTCCACTTTCTTTTGTGACGTTTAGCGCAATATCTGCCGCACGGTGTAAATCGTGATGACTAGTTCCATGGCTTGGAAAATGCGATATACCAATTGAGCAAGAAATGTATACTTCCATTTTATCTACAAGAAATGGTTGCTCCACTTCCTGTATTAATAATTTTGCATAATGGAGAGATGATTCCTCTGGCGAAACTTCATCTATTAATATAACAAATTCATCTCCGCCAATTCTGTATAAGCTTCCTGTTTTAAGGAGCATCTTTTTCAATCTATCGGTTACTTTTTGAAGTAGCGTATCTCCCGTAACATGACCAAGAGAATCATTTATATTCTTAAATCGATCTAAATCGATGTAGATAAAACTAAAAGGCTTTTCAGCAATTACTTTTTGGAGAACATCCCGTTCCAAGGCGGCTGTATTAAAAGTATTCGTTAAATGATCATAGTAAGCTAGCTCCGCTAATGCTTTTCTAGCAGATTCCAACTCTGTAATATCATTTCCAAAACCAAGTGCACCTATTACTTTTCCATTTTGTTCAAGTGGTGACAATGTAATATGGATACACTTATCATCTAGCCACTCTTTGTAAGAAACTTCTTTTCCTGTGTAAACATTTTTAAGGTTTTCAAGTAATCGTTTCGAAATGTCTTTCGGTAAATAAGTATCAATTGGCGTTAATGAAAAAAGATTATTTTCCATTAGGGACTGACTTGTCGGACTGATCGGTTCTAAACCTCTTTTGGAAAGATAGGTAGAAGCAATTTTCCCACTGAGTAATGAAAGTCCAAAGCTTCCATAGGCATCCTGCTCCACTTTAAAAACCAAATTATTCACTTGGTTTACAACCGTATCAAATGAAGAAACGATTGCTGCCTGCAATAACTTTTCCTTTTCTTTTTCCGATGTGATATCAGTTCTAATACTCAGAAAATACGATTCCTTTTCATTAATCTTAACAGGCAATATATACGTTTTAACCCAATATAATTCACCATTTTTTCGCTGATTGCAAATTTCTCCTGTCCAAGTTTCCCCACTTAAAATCATCGTCCACATTTCTTTGAAAAACGAAGGAGGATGCACCTTCGAATTAACTACTTTATGTGTTTTTCCTAGTAGCTCTTCTCTCTCATAACCAGAAATCTGCGTAAAGCGATCATTTATATATAGAATTTGCCCTGCTTTATTTGTCACTGCTATAATCATTGTTTCATTTAAAGCATAATTCATTAATTCCATTTTTAAAAATGCATCTTCTAGTTTTTCTTGAAGCGCTATATCTTCACCCAAAGATTCATTGATAATCGCTGTTTTCAGTGAATGTAATAGCTCATCAGATTTTGTATCAAATATGGACTCCATTATATTTCTCTTTTCCCCTTCAAACAAATTAGACGTATAAAAACATATAGTTATATTTTATCATATTCAACCTTAATATTTATATCATTTTACTTATTAACTTAACATAAACATCTCTTTTTTTGCATTTAAATATGATTTATTAAGTAATTTCCTTAAGATTACATTAAAACATCCACAAAGTTGTTCCATTGTGGATGTTCGTTTTATTATTTCAAAAGAGTTCGAACTAATTTTACTTTATTTTTATAAGGTGGGAACACTACATTTATCGGTAAATTTGTACTCTTTTTAATAACGGATTTTTGATGTGTAAATAAAGTAAAGCTTGCTTCCCCGTGATATGCTTGAATCCCAGAATTACCTACACCTCCAAATGGTAAATGAGCACTTCCCGCATGCGAAATCGTATCATTTATACAACCTCCTCCAAATGGAAGTTCTTTCAAAAAATAGTTTTGTGCCCGCTCATGCTCACTAAACATATACGCAGCAAGTGGTTTTGGCAATTTACGAATTCGTTGAATGATAGCAGGTAGATCCGTATAACCTATTATAGGTAATATTGGTCCAAATAACTCATCTTCCATAGATGGACTTGAAAAATCTACCCCGGTGAGTAAAGTTGGCTCTATATATAAATCAGTACTGTCTGTCATTCCACCGAAAATAATTTGATCTTTCTCTCTTTCTAAAATGGTTTTTAAACGGTTGAAATGATTTGCATTAACAATTCTACCAAGGTCCGGGCTATCTTGAATTGACTTACCATAGAACTGTACAATAACTTGTTTTAAAAGCTCGATAAATTTTTCTTTCACCTTTTCTTCCACTACTACATAATCAGGAGCAATACAAGTTTGACCTGCGTTTATGAGCTTCCCCCAAATAATTCTTTTCGCCGCTACTTCTAAATTTGCGGTATGATCAACAATTGCTGGGCTTTTTCCCCCTAATTCGAGCGCAATAGGTGTCAGTCTTTCCGCAGCGGCTTTCATCACTAGTTTTCCAACTTTAACACTGCCAGTAAAAAAGATAAAATCAAATGGAGCATGTATGAGTAAAGAAGTTTCTTCTTTCTCTCCTTCAACTACTCGAATATAGGTTGAATTAAATGCCTCACCAATTATTTTTTGTATGATCTTTGTTGTATGTGGGGTTGCCTCGGAAGGTTTTATCACTGCGCAGTTCCCTCCGGCTATCGCTCCTAGCAATGGCTCCATTACGAGTTGGAAAGGGTAGTTAAACGGAGCAATAATTAATACCGTCCCATATGGATCATGTACGATAAAACTTTTTGAAGGCATAAGTGGAATTGGTGTTTTTACTTGTTTGGGCTCCATCCATTTTTCCAAATGCTTTATCATAAATGAAATATTATCGTACACTAAACCAATTTCTGTCGTATATGCTTCAAACTCACTTTTTCTTAAGTCTTGATAAAGTGCTTGTATGACTTCTTTTTCATATTTTTTAATTGTTTTTTTAAAAATGGTTAATTGATCGATTCGAAATTTGGCTGATTTAGTTATGCCTGTATCAAAATAAGCTTGATGCTCCTTTATAATTGTATCTAATTGTTGTTCTGTAAAATACACGCAAACATCCCCTTCATGTATAACTCGCTTTAAAAGAATCATACTATTAGTTTCTAAAATGGGAAAGAATATTACATGCCCATTGACGAGCTCAAAATTTCTTTTTTTTTTTTTGCGATACATGAGAAACCAATAATGTGGAATACTCTTAATGTAGAGAGAAATTCTTTTTTTACATTCCACTCCATTAGTCTATAAGTCTTACTTTTTAGCGCATGCTATTTGATTCATTTTCAGATATTAAGTTTATTCGTGAAACTTATTAGGGTATGTATTTGTCAAATGGATAAAAGGAAACTAAAGGAGGAAATAAACATGACAGAAACAGAAACATGGTGGGAACCGATTTTTACAGGTGCATTTGCAATGGGGTTAAACAAAGAACGATTAACTGAATTAGACGAAGAAGCGTTTTTATATTTTACAGAAGACTTAGACGAAACGGAGAGTAATAATTGAATAAGCTTTCTACATAGAATCAGCTTTCCCTATAAAGGAAAAGCTGATTTTTTCATTATAATCTCTCACCTTGTTCTATATGTTAAACTTATTTTAGGTGATGAAGATGAAAAAATGGATTTTACTCTTTTGTATTTGCATACTATCCGGTTGTGAAGCGATTTCTTCAGATGAATTTACACAAACTCCCGGAACATTTCCTGTAGAAGTTATAGATGTAATAGACGGCGACACAATTAAAGTAAAGTACAACGGAAACGTTGAAACTATCCGGTACTTGCTAATTGATACCCCTGAAACACATCACAAAACAATTGGAAAACAGCCATTTGGGGAAGAAGCTAAATCCCGCAATAAACAATTGCTAAATAGCGGATCAGTCTCCATTGAATTTGATGTGGGAGATCGACTAGACGATTATAATCGAACACTCGCTTATATTTACGTTGATGACATCAGTGTCCAAGAAACACTTTTAAAAGAAGGACTGGCACGGGTAGCTTATGTCTTTCCTCCGAATACAACATACATAGATGAATTTGAAAAAGCAGAGGAAGTAGCCAAAAACGAAAAAATTGGTGTATGGGAGACAGCAGGCTATGTAACGAGTCGGGGATTTAACGCTGCTGCGATAAATAACAAAAGTTCATTTGAAGAAAATGGGAAATGTCTGATAAAAGGCAATATTAATCGTCAAGGAAAGAAAATTTATCATATCCCGAGTGGCAAGCATTATGAAGAAACGAAGCCAGAAGAATGGTTTTGTACTGAACAAGATGCAGTTAATGCCGGCTTTAAAAAATCCGGAGAATAATCGTATACGAAAATCCCAAGTCCTAATAATAAGGACTTGGGATTTTTACGTAAGTCGGGTTTGATTGTGAAAAAGTTGAAGCGCATTTTGTAAAGAAATAATTTCTTGTTGGATTTTAGAATATCCTTCTATAATAGGCACATGTTTATTCTTCTCATGATGTTGTAATTCGACCGTTTTTGCCATCGTCTCAAACACTAAAAGAAATTGAGCAAGCATTCCATCTGATAGAACTGGTCTATTTGCATGATTAGAACCAAATTCGAGTACATACCCTAACTGTTCAATGGAAAAAATGGCTGGCCATAATAATTCTAAAACTTCTTTGTTAGTTGGTACTTCCCCTAATGCCGTCGTATAAATAGTTCGTAAGTTGACTAAATTAGTTCGTAACTTATTTAATGCTTTGCTTTTATCTACATTTACCTCACTATTTTGTTCAGAAAACAACATAAAAAATAATTGGGACTGACTACGAATCGTTTTCGCTATTAGATGAGGAAGTCTGCTCGAAGCGGATCGTCTACCTATCAATAACACACCCGCAAGGCCAATGAGAACACCGATGATTATATCTGTAATTCGGGCAGTAGCAAAATAAGAAAGATTATGGATTTGTGTCGTATTTTCTGCTATTAATAAAGAGCTCGGGGTAATAAACATAACAGCAAAAGCGTAATTTCGCACCATAAAAAGCTCAGTGAAAAAGCTGAACACTAAGATGCATAACGCAACCCAGGCATCAGTTGGTCCAAACGAAAGAACAATCGTGACGATCAAAACACCAACAATGGTCCCAATCGATCTTTGAATGCCTCGTTGGAACGTACTCATTATAGTAGAACCTAACATTGTTGCTCCACAAGATACTGGAATCCAATATGAGCGATCAAAGTCAAATGCAAAGGCAATCAGCGCTGCAATCATCAAAACTACTCCATATTTTAATGCAGAAATAAACACAATGGAGTTTTTATCAAACGCATCTGAAAAAACACTATGTAAAGTCGGCTTTGAAATCGTTATTTTTTGATTTATTTTCGTCAAAGGTTCATTTAATATTGCATCTGCATCATAGATTTTGGAAAATAATCGATCTACTGCCTTGTCCGTTTCTTCAGGCTGAAGAATAACTGGTGTTTCCATATTCTTTTTCGAATGAAGTGAATGGGCTAATGCTTCAACTGTTTGTCCCAACTCAGGCGGTAGCTGTTTTCTTCCTTCTGCAACCATTTCCAAAATATCTGAAAAAATAAAGCTAGCTTGATCTTTTAATAAATACAATCGTTTATAAATGATAGAGCTATTCCAAGAAGCATACCCGGCGATCAATGTTGCGTCAGCATCTTTTAATGCTATTACAACTCTTTCACGCGCTGCATTAAACTGGTCTGTTTCAACAGAGTGAGAGAGCGAAGCTAACTCTAAATATACTCTTTTCACCGCATTTGTTTCTGGTCCTTGTGGATTAAAAAACCAACCAAGCATTGCAACGCACCAAGCAAAAACCCCTCCTAAAAAAACAAGGCCCGCGTACGTTGAAGCGAGAGATGGATCAGGTTGAGAAGCGGAAGTCATCGCGAAAACAATTACAAAAAATATGGAAGCTGGCCCAGGAATTTTTAATGCACCAAAAATGAACGTCCCAATCCCCCCTATTAAACCAATCAATATGGCAAATATTATAGGGGAAGAAGCTGTCAGAATACCTAATCCGATCGCAGCCGATAAACCAAGTGCCACAAAGAAAATTTTCTTTGCTCTTTGTGGGAAGGGCTCATTCCAAACATAAAGATAAGCGAAGCCTCCAATTCCAGCAAGTAGTCCATATTGAAAATTTCCTAATAGCAATCCAATCACAATAGGTGTAGAAGAACATATTCCTGCACAAATCGCTCTTATCCAAGGAAATGGAGCTTTTTTAACAGCAAAAGCTCCTTTTAATCCTCTGAAAAAATTATTTTTCATTTGCATCACCTACTTTTAATTAAATTGACCATCGTAAACTTGAATCCTCTGTTCATTTATTAATACCCCGAAATTGTTTATCTGAACCAATATTTACTTAGCTAAGTAATAATAAAAGTGTAAACCGTCATTGTACTGTTTGCAATAGAATAGAAAGCAAGAACAAAAGCGCAAGTGCCTGTCACCACCCCGTATAGCAAATGGGAACGATGAATGGAATAACGGATATCATAGGGATAATGCGTCGTTAGGGGACCGCTAGCTTTGCGATTGCCGCAGTCATGGGCCAACTGGTGTTGCACACGAGTGGGTCTCATGACTGCGGCTCATGCGGTCCGGCGCACTACGGCAACAATATCCTTTCTATTTATTCGGAGAAGATTGTCCATAAAAAAATGCGCAACGTTGCAGTCGTTACTCGCAACATTGTATGGCATTCGCGCAACATTCCCCTTCAAACTCGCAACATTATAGACCATTCGCGCAACGTTTATAAATAATGCGTCAAATTCTGGTCGTCTCACCCCAAGTCAACTTGTTATTTTAAAAATTGGTTGCTTTCATCAGTAATTTGGTTGCTCTTGTGCAGATTTGGTTGCTTTCCTAATAGAAATGGTTGC
>NZ_VDGG01000029.1:29993-46661 GCF_006861775.1 Psychrobacillus soli
GGTTGCTTTTACTGACCTGTTTGTTGCCCTATGCCATTTACTGGATACATACATTCGAAAAACTGCGGAAATTTTGTTTTTAGCGAGTTGATACTGAATAAGCAAGCAATTTCTATTGATTTTCGCTGCTGGCGGCGACTCCTGCCGAGGCCAACAGGATGTTGGTCACGAAGGCGTTGCCTGTGGCGCTCTGAGCCTTTGTTCCTCTGTTGGGCAAAATCACAGCGGTCACCTGATAAAGCTTGTTAAGAAGCAGTTTCCCTATAATACATACTATATAATAAATGCCACATGTTATAGTTATCCACGTACTAGAATTTATAATTTCTTCCATAATAAAAATCCTGAATCGCTTGATGAAGCAACTCAGGATTTTTTTACAGTTTAATTATGTTCTTACGTCTTTTATTTTCGATTCAGGGGCAGTTTCTTCTGGTGTAATATCCTCAAATGTCTCATTTGCTTCCTCTAAATCTCTCGTGCGATGGGCTAGGCGAGACGCCGCACTTGCCGCAATGCTACATACGATATCATCTAAAAAAGTATGCACACCGTTCCCGATTTTCGTATCAAGCTTTGAGATAATGCCAATTTTATTTTTATCTAAATGACCAAAAGTAGTAACAGCAATACTACCATACGTAAACACTGCTCCTAGTGCAATTGTTTCATCGACGCCAAATAATCCCTCATCTGCTTCTACAATTTGTTGTAATGGCGCAGACAACATCTTTTTCTCTGCAAGCTCATCTAATTCAATACTTACTAAAATGGCATGTTGCATTTCCCTTTTTTTCAGAACACTTTTAACCGATTCCACACAATGATCAATCGTCAAACCTTTATTATATGGCATTTGCATTTCATACACGATTTTAGAAATTTCTTCGATTGTAACGCCTCTTCGTAATAGTGCATCGTTTGCTGCTTTTTCCACTACTCTTGAATGTATTCTTGACGTTTGTCTATCCATTTAAATGTCCCCTTTTTCTAGGTTTTTTCGAAACTTTTGCACTTAACGACTATACGATCCAATGAATTCTAAAGCACCCTTGCTTTTTAATAGATGATTATTATACCTCTGTACATGTATATGTTACAATTTCAATACAACATGATAACTTGTAGGAGGATCCATATGAACCGAGGAGTTGTGCAAGACTTAACGCTTTTTAGCGACGCTTTGCAGGAAGAAATGCAATTACTTATTTACTTACCACCCAATTATTCCCCATTGTATAAATATTCTATTCTTATCGCAAACGATGGAAAAGATTATTTTCAGTTAGGACGAATTACTCGCGTTGCAGATGAGCTATATGAACAGCGAGAGATTGAAAACTTAATCATTATTGGTGTACCTTACAAAAATGTCAAAGACCGCAGAGAGAAGTATCATCCTGAAGGCAAGAATCATCAGGCGTATATTCGATTTTTAGCACAGGAACTTATCCCGTACATAGATGCAAACTATCCTACTTATCAAATTGGCATGGGACGTGCATTAATTGGTGATTCTTTAGCTGCAACTGTGTCTTTACTGACAGCGCTTCAATATCCAAATACATTTGGAAAAGTTATTTTACATTCTCCACTCGTAAATGAATATGTATTAGATCAATTGGAAAATCATAAAGAAGTACATGCGTTTTCACTTTATCATGTCTTCGGAAAAGACGAGCTCGCAGTTAAAACAGGAGACGGATTATTAACCGATTTCGTCACCCCAAATAGAGATTTGCATAATTTAATAATAAAAAAAGGATTTTCCACGTTTTATGACGAATTAGATGGTGACCATACTTGGAAGCTTTGGCAACCAGATATGAAAAGATCATTACAAAACAATTTCGGCTTATAATTTTTTTTTGTTATACTTGTTATGTGATCTATAAAAACTTCGAGGAGGTAATGAAAAATGAAATACGGTATTGTTGCTTTCCCATCTAAAAAAGTACAGGATTTTGCTAACTCTTATAGAAAGCGCTATGACCCTCATTATGCATTAATCACACCGCATATGACGGTTAAAGGAGTATTCGAAGCAAACGAGAACGAAATCAAGCAAATCGCAGAAAATGTAGCAAACGTAGTAAAAGAACATAAACCGTTTACGTTAAAAACGACAAAAGTTAGTTCATTTGCACCTGTTACAAATGCTATTTACTTCAAGGTAGAACCAACTGACGAATTACTCTCTTTACACAAAAATTTAAATGATATTGGTTTTAATGACGAGGACAGCTATGCATTTGTCCCACATATTACAATTGCACAAAAAATGAATTCTAGTGAACACGACGATATTTATCCTCAATTAAAGATGATAGGTGCGGAGTTTGAGGAACAAATCGACCGCCTTCATTTATTATATCAACTAGAAGATGGTTCTTGGACCGTTTACGAAACATTTAGATTGTCTGGAGCTGAGTAAGTATTGGTGGTTATCGCAAAAAAAGTAGAGACTGAAAAAGAATATGAAGATGCAATCGTCATTCGACGAAAAGTTTTTGTAGAAGAGCAAGATGTACCACTTCATCTAGAATTAGACGAATATGATGCTGAGGCAATTCATTTTGTTGCTTATGATGGAGATATACCTTTTGGTGCAGGTCGTATTCGTTCGACTGAACCGGCTATTGGTAAAGTAGAACGTGTTTGTATTTTACCTGAGTATCGAGGTAAAAGTCTTGGTAATTTAATGATGGAATGTATGGAAGACTATGCATTTTCGAATGGTTTTCAGAAGCTGAAGTTAAATGCGCAAAGCCATGCTATTCCATTTTATGAAAAAAGAAATTATACGATTACATCTCCGGAATTTTTAGAGGCAGGTATACCTCATCGAGCAATGGATAAAAGTTTAACTTAACCATAAAACCGCTAAACGAAATTATACTCGTTTAGCGGTTTTATACTGCTATACATAAAGATTCACATTGTTACCTTTACCACTAATTTCTGCAATTATTGGGGATAAATTAATCGGGTTTGGTTGTATAAAACCATTAAATAGTGGCAGGTTGGATGGTTCTTTTAGTTCCGATAGTTGCTTTTTTTCTTTTTCTTTGAGCTCTTTTTCTTGTTTTTCTAAGTGCTCCTCAAATATTGATTTCATTTTAATGCCGTAAACATTATTAATATAAGCAAAATTGTACTCATCCATCAACATCCGATTAGCGTAAATCTGCGATTGTATTGGTTGAATTGGAATAATATAGCCCATCTTTTCCACCTCCATCTAATATATATATATGTCTATTACCCAAAAATATTATTAACTAAACAAGCTAGCCCCAGTGAAGTTGAAACTCTGTTTTATCCAACTTGGTGGATAAAATAGAGGCCATCTTCCTGGGGCTTTAGTTTTGACTTCATCCATCGAAAGAAAATTCAATATTCAATCGAAACTTATAGAAGCTTTTCTATATCCTTTAAACTTAACGAGCTTCCACTTTGTAAAATGGATTTCGTTAGTTCATCTTCCAACTCTTGAGAAACTGGCTTTTTTGCTAGCCTACCAACTTTTCTTACTATTTTACGCACCTGTTTTTCATCCGTAAAATCAGCATATGAGATGGCATTCGCAAGCGTAAAAAGTTCTTCCATCGATACTCCAGTTTTATTTTCTATTGCTTTAAAAAATGAATTTTGCATTACTTTTCCCCCTCACAGTTTGATTATCTTGATTTAAGGGAGAAAGCTAGCTCCGACAATAATTAATAAGATGAATAAAACAACGATTAATACAAATGTAGAACTTTTATTTCCACCACATCCGCCGCCATAGCCTCCGCCATAGCCGGGATATCCTCCACCACAGTAGTCGTACATATCCTTTCCCTCCTCTCCTCTTCCATTTATCATATGCAAAGAGGGTACTAAGAAAAAGGGCGAATTAACTAGTAGGTCGTATTCCGCTTTTGAAAAATAAATGCACCAATTACCCCAAATATTATAGCAGCGCTAATACCAGAACTCGTTACTTCGAACATTCCTGTTATTACACCTATAAGTCCATGCTTTTCTGCCTCAGCCAGTGCCCCATGCGTTAAAGAATTCCCAAACGAAGTAATAGGAATTGTTGCACCAGCTCCTGCAAAATCAATTAGTGGTTCATATAAACCAAAACCATCTAAAATAGATCCGAATACTACTAGCGTGCTTAAAGTATGAGCAGGCGTAAGTTTGAAAGCGTCCATCAAAATTTGACCTATTACACAAAAAAGACCACCAACAACAAATGAAGTAATTAATGAAGAAATCATGTTATCCCCTCTTTTCCATACGGCATTCAATGGCATGCGCAATACAAGGAATTGTTTCCCCTTGTTGAAATGTTAAAGGTGATAAGAGTGCCCCTGTTGCAACGAGTAACACGCGATTAAATACACCATTTTTTAATTGTTTATATATATGACTAAAAAATACTGCTGCTGAACAACCTGCACCACTAGCACCTGCATTGAAAAAGGAATCTTCTCCATAAAATTGAGCTCCAGCATCTTGTAAAATTACTCCACTATCTTCATCTTGAAACATTTCCTTTAAGATGGACAACCCAATCTTCCCTAAATCTCCAGTCATAATCAGGTCATAGTCTGCCATCCTACTATTCGTATTTTTTAAATGTCTTTCTATTGTATCTCTTGCTGCCGGTGCCATTGCTGCTCCCATATGTAAAGGGTTTTTCTGACCTCCATCGATTACTCTTCCAATCGTAGCATGTGTAATAATCGGCGCATTTTTTGCATGTTTTTGAAGAAGTGCAAAACCTGCAGCAGTTACCGTCCATTGAGCAGTTCCGGGTTTTTGTCCCCCATACTCCAATGGGTATCTAAACTGCCTTTCTACAGTTGGATGATGACTAGATGCTCCAGCTAAAATAGATTTTGCATTACCTGATTCTAATAGAAGACTACCAAGAATAATCGATTCCATAGAACTTGCACAAGCAGAAAAAACACCTAAAAAGGGAATAGCTAATTGCCTTGCAGCAAAATTTGTGGGAGATAGTTGATTAATCAAATCCCCTCCAATAAATACATCGATATTTTCCATCTGCTCATGGCCTTTTTGAATGGTCACTGCACAAGCTTTTTCGATAAAACGTGTATTTGCTTGTTCGTATGTTTCATCTTTTTCATTCTCTAATGGAAGAATTTCATCAAATGAAGCAGCAAAAGGGCTATCTTTTTCCATTGGCCCTACAACGACACCTGTGCTTGCTATACTAGGCATTTCCTTAAATTGAATTGTCCCAAATGTATTTACCATGAGACCACTCCTATTTTCACTAAAATTGTTTTAATTAAAGCGACAAAAAAAGCTGAAAGTACCCCGAATACAATTACAGAACCAGCTAACTTGAATATGTTCCCACCGATACCTAATACGTAGCCTTCAGATTTATGTTCAATTGCAGCTGAAATGACTGCATTTCCAAATCCGGTTACCGGTACTGCAGATCCGGCTCCACCAAATTGCGAAATCTTTTTGTATAGACCAGTTCCCGTTAATATCATTACAATGAACACCATCGTAGCTACTGTTGGATTTGCAGCAGTTCTTTCTGTAAAAGAGAAGAATCGTATATAAAAAAAAGTAATTAGCTGCCCTATCGTACAAATAGTTCCTCCTACTAAAAATGCTTTCAATATATTCACAAATAATACTGGCTTTGGGGTCTGTCTTTCGACTAATTTATCGAATTGTTTTTGTTCCATTATGTCTCTTCCTTTAATAAAGATTTTATTTTTTCTACAGATTTAGTTAGCTCCTCTGTTTTTAGTTCTTGCTTCATTATTTTTTCAATTTCCCATTTTAGCTTCAAATCATTTGTCACAAGAAATTCTTTATCCGGATACTTTTCTTCTAATTGCTTTGTTATTTTTTTTGCTATTTTATTTTCTTTGAATTGATTCATCCTTCGTATATCAATTGAAACAAGGACATCATCTTTGTCTACAATTCCTTTGAAACCATAAACTGCCTCATTACTGTTCAATACTTGTTTTAGTTCTGGTAAATCATTACTAGGATACATTACTTGGTCTGTTTCATTTGAACAGGCAGTTAATAAAAGGAAAAGCAAAAGAACATACTTGATTATTTTCATAGGATATTTGCTCCTTTTTAAATTAGTATGACCTCTGAAAAATGAAATATACGAAAGCCATCGAGATATTTGCCCTATCCTTTAGGAAGAAGCTACATAGATTAGAAAGAGATAAAAAGGAGGTGAATTCAATGGGTTGTGGAAGAGTTGAAGACGTAACTGATAATAAGAAACATGATAGAGGTTGCGTTTGTGATGTTGTTCGTGCGATTAAAGACATTCAAGATCAAGCAACAAACGACGAGTGCCCACAGTGTCCTACAAACTGTTTCTTAGAACCACTTGGTGGTCTAGTTAGTCCTGCTGCTCGTCATCGAGCGGATACACGAGTTTTCATGCTACTAACAAAAGATGGGAATCCATTTAAAGCATTTTTCCGTGACACAGATAACTGCGATAATGATTGCATTTCAGTCTATTTCCGTGTAGAAGATATTTTTGACGGTTGTTGCGCAACATTACGCGTTTTAGAACCACTTGATGCGAATAGACATGAAGTTGATTTGTTGAATGAAGAGGGTACAAAAATTAATTTAAGAAAACTTTGTAAAGTTCGTAATTTTAGATTAACAGGTAGCTGTATTACAGTAGATTTAAATTGTTTCTGTGCAATTGAATGTGTAGCAGATGTATTTTTAAATGTATGTGACTGATCGTTTCATCATTGTAGTGTCTATTTCCGTTCGGGCCAATCCCCGAACGGTCTTTGAATGAAAAGCAACAAATAAAATACATAAGAAAATATCTGCACCGGTCAAGCACTCGCTTCTACGATGAGTTTTGGGCAGGGGCTATATTTTCTTTTAAAAAGGACAAGCCCATTGAAAAACGTCATGTTATGATAAATAACGACTTTACAACTTACTAACTTAATGTTTCTTATTTTAGCCCTTTAATATTTTTACATACATTGTTCTCTCTTCTTCTTAAAAATGTAGAAAAACATTCTTGAAGCTGTTACTCCAGCATACAACTTATAAGAAGGGGAAGAACTTATTGGGGAAAAATGAATAATATAAAAGTAACGCCTAATGCCTAAGACCACCGATGTACAAGGAGCTACAATTATAGATGAACAAATGGCATGATAAGAAAGGTATTATTTCAACTCCACGGATCAACTATTAAGAAGCAGGAAATAAACATTTTATCAATAATTATTTACGTTACTTTTACTCCTGATTTTCAATTTATAAAAAAGGAGGGTTCGACAATTTTATGGTTCAACTATGAAGATATATTGAAAAAAAATTTAAAACAAAAAAATGTATTTTCGTTTTCTATTGCTCCCGATTTTCAACATGAGCAGGGTAAAACGACAATTCCATGGATTAACTATGAATTAATGCAGAAAATTATTTTCGATCAAAAAAATGTATTTTCGTTTTCTCTAATTCCCGATTATGAACAATTAATCAAAAAGAATTCAGAAAACAATAGCGTAACTCCCAAATCTGCTGCTAAGCAAAGTGCGAATGATATAGTCGAAATAGATACTTTATTGAATACTTTTAAAGTCAGGAAAATGAACAAATCACATAAAAAAAGGAAGTATTATAGAAAAAGTATTGAAATAAGTAATGCTACTAGCCATTCAAATACAAAGCCAAATTCTGTCGGTGAAGTCGAAAGAGTTGATCTAAGTGAAATTTTAACAAAGAAGAAAAAGCATAAATTACACAATACACGAAATAGTTATAGAAAGATTATTTCATATGAAACGGACATTACCATCAAAGCACATACAGATAAACTGCATGATAATGTCTATGAAACAAATTCTACTAATGAGCGTAACAAACATTTAGAAACACAATCCAAAACTATAAAAACTCCTGATTCACTCTTTTCTCCTATCGTTGGTAGTACAATTTCTGCCAATGAAACGGAGGATATTCATCAAATCGAAGATACGCTAGAACTGGAGACACCGATTCAGCCTAAGTATTCCCCCCTAGTAGAAGATGTTTCGAAAAGTGAGACCACTCAAGCTAATTTTGTTGATGAAATCACATACAAGTTGGAAAACGATGATACTAGTCATAATAATGAGTACAAAGAAATACACTCCACTTCTATAAAAATTCCTATTGCTACTTTTAGGAAAATCCATCACTTGCTTTACCCTCCTGCCATTGGAAATACGAAAGATGATGAAAACGATGAACCTAATCACCAAATGAAAGCTGGGACAGATCAAGAGTCCATTTCTTTGCCTGAGTACAATTTGGAAAACACTTTGGAAATAAATGAAGCTGAGAAAAATGTAGTTGAACTTGCAAGCGACCACTCTAGTACGCTTAATGAAAATTCAGAAGTACGTTCCTCTTCTATTAATATTCCTATTGCTACTTTTAGGAAAATCCGAAATTCGCTTCATTCTCGGATCATTGGAATTACGAGTGATGACGAGAGTAAACCTAATCATCAGATGAAAGCTGTGACAGAGCAGGAGTCCATCTCTTTGCCAGAGTATAATCTGGAAGACATTTTAGAAATGAATGATGCTGAGAAAATTGTAGTCGATCTTGAACCATCTCATCCTAGTACGCTTAATGAAAATTCAGAAGTACGCCCCACTTCTATCAAAATTCCTATTACTACTTTTAGAGAAATCCGAAATTCGCTTCATTCTCGGATCATTGGAAATACGAGTGATGACGAGAGTAAACCTAATCATCAGATGGAAGCTGGGACAGAGCAGGAGTCCATCTCTTTGCCAGAGTATAAACTGGAAGATATTTTAGAAATGAATGATGCTGAGAAAATTGTAGTCGATCTTGAAGTCGACCAATCCAGTATGCTTAATGAAAATTCAGAAATGCGCCCCACTTCTATCAAAATTCCTATTACTACTTTTAGGAAAATCCGAAATTTTCTTCATCTTATCATTGAAAATACGAGTGATGACGAGGACGTTGAATCTAATCACCAAGTCGAAACTGTGACAGAGCAGGAGTCCATCTCTTTGTCTGAGTATAATGTGGAAGACATTTTAGAAATGAATGATGCTGAGAAAATTGTAGTCGATCTTGAAGTCGACCAATCCAGTATGCTTAATGAAAATTCAGAAATGCGCCCCACTTCTATCAAAATTCCTATTACTACTTTTAGGAAAATCCGAAATTTTACTCATCCCGTCATTGGAAATACTAGTGCTAAACCTAATCATCAAATAAAAGCTGTGATAGACCAGGAGTCCATCTCTTTGCCTGAGCATAATTTGGAAAACATTTTAGAAATGAATGATTCTGAAAAAAATGTAGTCGATCTTGAAGCCGACCAATCCAGTATGCTTAATGAAAATTCAGAAATGCGCCCCACTTCTATAATAATTCCTATTGCTACTTTTAGGAAAATCCGAAATTTTACTCATCCCGTCATTGGAAATACGAGTGATGACGAGGACACTGAATCTAATCACCAAGTAGAAGCGGTGACAGGGCAGGAGTCCATCTCTTTGCCTGAGTATAATGTGGAAGACATTTTAGAAACGAATGATGCTGAGAAAATTGTAGTCGATCTTGAACCACCTCACCCTAGTATGCTTAATGAAAATTCAGAAGTGCACCCAACTTCTATTAAAATTCCTATTGCTACTTTTAGGAAAATCCGAAATTCGCTTCATCCTCCTATCATTGGAAATACGAGTGATGACGAGGGTAAACCTGATCATCAGATGGAATCTGTGACAATACAGGAGTCCATCTCTTTGCCGGAGTATAATCTGGAAGATATTTTAGAAATGAATGATATTGAAAAAAATGTAGTCGATCTTGAAGCCGACCAATCCAGTATGCTTAATGAAAATTCAGAAATGCGCCCCACTTCTATAATAATTCCTATTGCTACTTTTAAGAAAATCCGAAATTCACTTCATCCTCCTATAATTGGAAATACGAGTGATGACGAAGGTAAACCTGATTATCAGATGGAATCTGTGACAAAACAGGAGTCCATCTCTTTGCCTGAGCATAATCCCTTAATAGAAGATGTTTCTGAAAATAACAAAGTTGAACTAGAATCCGACGATATCAATAAAAGTACTCAAACTAATGATCTTTATAAACAAACAAGAGTACGCTCAATGACTTTAAAAATTCCAATTTCCACTTTTGCTGAAATGGATAGTTTCCTACATCCTCCCATTTTTGGTAATACAACTCAAAATACTTTTAAATTTATTGACCCAAGTAACAAACAAATACCCCACTTGGCTACAAAACTATTTAATACGATAACCTACTACCACGAAGAACCCTATTGTCATCTAGTTGGATTTAAATCTCATGAAATCATATCTTTAACTGACTTTGATCATACTTATCAAGCCGATACGAAAGAGAAAAAGCAATATTCTCAATCAACTGTGGTTCCGATACATGATTCACTTTCAATAAAAACAAGAAATTCAAATAATACATGTCCATCTCATGAATCTATAAGTATCAAAGTTCCAGTTATAGTAGGAGAATATAACATTGAAATCTGTTTGGAGGAAGATATCCTATTTGACGAAGAAATCTATAAAGTAAAAGAAATTTCTAAAAAAGTTGAATTGACAAATTGCAAGTTTGTACCTGCTGAGTTCTCACATTCAAAAGATGATGAGGCACTTAAAGCATTAAAAGGAAAACTATTTATAGAAGGATATATCTATCAAAACATTGAATACACGACTGTTCATAAAGAAAACGAAAAATCAAAACCAACGAAGTTAGAAAACTTTTTTCATCCACTACGTCAAAAAATTGTTTTAGATTTAATGGTTCAATTACTTCAAATACAAAAAATTACAATAGCTACTAGTCAGCATAAGAATATATAGGTAAACAATTGAAAAACTTATTTTCTCGCTTAATTTATACTATTACTATATTTCATATTGGATTAGATGAACTACTTAGGAACCTAACTTTTTAAAATGATCCTCACTAATCAAACATGGGCCACGGAAAAGCTTATAATTTTTATCGGCATCCTAAAAAGACGACTTTAAATTCGAATGTTGAATTTAAAGTCGTCTTTTTGAATGGATATTGGATGTGCTGAATCTATATTTTATTCATTAATCACGTTTGTCCATTATCCGTCTCGCTCCATTTTATTTTTTCAAATAAAGAAAACACCATGACTTACCCTTATATGTTTCGGTTCACTTTAGAGTAAATGATACGCAACACCATCACTCCTAAACACTTCAAATTATTACATATCATCTAAATTTTTCATATTGTAATAGGAGAAATTGGCATTTCAATTCAAGTAAACCCTTTACTTTGAGAAATGGTTGCTTTCTATGATAGATTGGTTGCTTCCAGGAGTAGTTTGGTTGCTATTCTTAATAGGTTTAGTTGCTCTCAATGATCCGCTTGCTTGTAGCTCTTATACATTTTCTGGATTCACACATTGAAAAACTACATAATATTGGATTTAGCTTTGCCGAATTTATTAATCTAAGGTTTTTATAGCCTAGATGCTGATTAGTCAGCATCTTGGTTGATTGAAGCGCAATGCGTCGATCTTTGGCAGCCTTTACCCTCATTAAACTAAAGCTTTCGTATTTATGTATAAGAGTACAATGGGGACCTGGAGGATGCATGTTATATAGTCGTTAGGACACGACGAACGTGAACTTAGACTGTAATGGAATACTACCTTGAATTTATTGGATAATAAACAACCTTGTTATTAAAGACATTTTTTTACTTCCATCATTTTATTACCTATCATAATTGCCCACAATATTATCCATCTGTGCTAGTTGCTTATACACGAATGCCCTACTCAACATACCCTAGAAAGAAACGTAAAGAAAATTGAAAAGAATGAACGGAGGAAATGTTGATGAGTCAACAAAATGATACAAATAATGAGGATAATCCTATTGATATTCCTTGTGTCGTAGAAGCAAATTCACTCATACCCTTAAAAGATGATCCAGTAAAGCCTTGTGTAATTCCCGCGAATTTCAGACCGATTATTAAAGTACCAGCTGTATTGGCAGAGAGCAAAATTCAAATCGTTGTAGAAGCAAATATTGCGTTGACCCCACCTGCAGTCGAAATTAAAAGAGTGTATAAAGATGTTTTTCTAACACAATGTAAGCTTGTTCCATCAGCATTCGACGAGGAAGTATGTCCAGGTTTACGTACGGTTACAAGGGCCAAATTGTTTATAGAAGGATATATACGCAAAGATATTGAATACGCAACGGAGGATTGTAATGGAGTAATTCATGATCGAATTGCTAATATTCCATTCTCTGGATATACAGATCTCAAAGGTGATATCAATGAAGGTGGGGATTTTATACTTTTCCCTATTCTAGGTAAATCTTCAGAAAGTAGATCTCGGTTTATTGATTCAAAAAACAATCATAATCCTCGCCTAGATAAATACTTCTTTGAAAATAGAGTTTTTTATAATGAGCAACCATATTGCGAATTAATTAGTGCAAATTTCTTTGAACTTGATTTATCTCCATATCCTGTAAATGCAGACGAAACCTATGATACCCTTCGTGAGAAAATTGTAGTTGACCTAACGCTAAAAGTATTACAAGTACGACAAGTGAGCATCGAATCTCTAGGTGACTGTTAAAATCCATTCATTATAGACAAGATTTAAAATCAGAAAACGGAAGAAACCGTTGGTGCATTACGGCCAACGGTTTCTTCAATAGGTAGGTTGCCGCTTAATGAGCTAAGCATATAAGAAGACCCATCAGACTCCTCATAACTAAATAGTGTATTTGGGGGACTGAGTTAAAGTCTATTTACAGACAAAAATTAGTAAAAATTAATTTCCTTTACCTAATTCACTAAACTAAAAACTGCTCTCTGTATCAAAATCAAAAAACTATTGATATACCCATTATAAACGTTTATACACTAGTAGCTTACACAACATATATTGAGAGTGTAGATAAATAAATTCAGTCGAGAGAAATAATAAAAGAGCTCAATGGTGTACTCAATAGATTAGACGTTCCTAATAATGTTGGGGGAGCTTTTGGACAAATATCTAAATACCCAACGTATCGATTTCTCTAAAAATTACTTTCCTCTTCAAAATCAAATTATTCTTGAACTACCTATTATAAACGCTTACACACAGTAACTTCAGCAACATACTATAGGAATGTAGATTAGTAAATCAAGTTGATAGATAAAAGATGCTCAGGTAGGTAGAACAATAGTTAAGTCATTTTATAGAATGAAAAAATGAAGATTCCCTTGAATCTCTATACGCTTAACTACTATACCTCTTTTGAGGTATTCACAAGCAATTTAGCATGTCAACTTGAGTTAACAAATGACAGTAACTAATGTGAATTATTGAAAGGAGGTGATATTAATGAGACAAATTAATGAAACAAGTAATGCGAATTGTTCACCTGTTGATCCTTCTTGTTTGGTAGATGCTACGTCGCTAATACCTTTAAAAGATGAACCAGCAACACCTTGTGTACTTCCCTCAGGTTATGTACCGATTATTAAAGTCCCAGCTGTTTTAGCAGAAACTACACTTCAAATTGTTGTGGAAGCAAATATTACGCTAAATCCAGCAGCAGGCGAAATTAAAAGAGTATATAAAGATGTATTTCTAACGCAATGTAAACTTGTACCTGTTAAATTTGAGGAAGATTCATGCCCAGGGATCCGTACAGTTACAAGAGCTAAGTTGTTTGTAGAAGGATATATCCGCAAAGATATTGAATATGCTACAGCAGCTTGTAATGGAACTATTCGTGATCGAATTGCTACTGTTCCATTTTCCGGTTTCGCAGATCTAAAAGGTGATATTAATAAAGGTGGGGACTTTATCCTGTACCCTATCCTAGGTGGATCTTCAGAAAGCAGATCACGATACATTAATCCTAGAAATAGTGATGCTCCACGTTTAGATAAATACTTCTTTGAAAATAGCGTAATTTATAATGATCAACCATATTGTGAGTTAATTAGCGCAGATTTCTTTGAAATCGACTTTTCTCCAACTCCGACAGCTGCGGGCGATACGTTTAATGTTCTTCGCGAAAAAATCGTAGTTGACCTAACTCTAAAAGTATTACAAGAGAGACAAGTGAGAGTTCCTTCTTTAGGACCATTATGCTAAATTAGTAATTCCTCACAGGGGTCACTCACCAGGAAATTTACTTTGCTAAGTGGAATTTGATACAATACAATTAATAATTCTTTAGAATTCCTTCAAGTAAAAGCTGTAATTAAACGAATAGATTTTAAATATAAACCTCTATCTACTTACTGGATAGAGGTTTATTTACTTACTTCATTTCGACTCCACGCCACACTATTCTTTTCACTTGATCCACTCGGTATCTCATTAATTCTCCTGCTCCAATAAAAAATGTAACAAATTCACCTTCCACTTTTTCCACTTCCCCTTGTAGATGAACACCATCTTCCAAATGGAATACTAGTGGGCGATATACTTTCCGTTGAAATGGTTTCTCTAAAAATTTCAACTTCTCTAAAATAACGATTGTCTTATCCGTCATACTCGAACGTATTTCATAAATAGAAGTACTTTCATCTTGCTCAATTTCTTGATCTATTTCTTGCTCTTCCATTTGAATATCCACCTTTTCTCGAGGTGGAAGATGGAAAACCGGCGGACCTTTTATATAGATTAAAGGATCATTATAAGAGTTCACAGACACATCCTTTTTCCTTTACTTTATGCATTTAGCTAAAATAATGTGAACTAGACCTGTAAGGAAGAAATAAATACCGTCGCAAGCCCAAGATATATTAAAATACTAATGACATCATTAATCGTTGTTATAAACGGTCCAGATGCAACAGCGGGATCTATTTTCATACGTTGGATCAATAAAGGAATAAACGAACCGCAGATTGTCGCAACAAAGATGGACACAAAAATGGCTGCCCCAACTAATAAGCCAATTACTAAATCATGCTTCCAAAAGAAAACAATACCAACTACTATAATTCCACATAATATCCCTGTAGTTAAACCAGTCCCAGCTTCTCTTGCAAGAAGCCGCATTTTACTTTGCTTTTCAATATCCCCTGTCGCAATCCCTCTAATCGCAACTGCTAATGCCTGCGTGCCACTATTTCCTGCTGTTCCAGATATTAAAGGGATAAAAACAGCGAGCAATGCCACTTTCTCTAATGTTTCTGTAAACACGCTCATCAAACTTGCAGTCATCATTCCTAAAAACAACAAAATAATAAGCCAAGGAAGCCTTTTTTTGGCAGCTTGAAACGGACTTTTGTCAAATGTATCCATATCCGAAACACCGGCTAGCTTCGAATAATCATCGGATGCTTCTTCCTCTAATACGTCGATAATATCATCGACTGTAACAATGCCGAGTAGATGCTGTTCAAAATCGACTACCGGTACTGCTAAGAAATCATAGTCTTTAATCATATGTGCAACTTCTTCTTGGTCGGCGCTTACTAATACGCTAACGACACGTTCGTTCATAATCTCTTTAATAAGCGTATCTTCATCTGCAATAATTAAATCTCGCAAGGAAATAACCCCAGTTAATTGATGTTCCTCACTAACTACAAATAAGTAATAAATTGTTTCAGCTTTTGGTGCTTCGTTTCTTAGTATAGTCATTGCTGAACGACAAGTGGACGTTTCTGGAATTGCTACATATTCTGTTGTCATAATAGATCCAGCTGTATATTCTTCATAATGGAGAAGATCTTTAATTTCTTGTGCAGATTCTACATCCATTATACTTAAATAGCTAGCGACTTGATCTTTTCCTAACTCATTTAATACGTCTACCGCGTTATCAGCATACATATAGGAAAGCATGTCTGCTGCATAAGTTGTATCCATCTCTTTTAAATAAAATTCATATTGTTCTTCTTCAAATTTTGTTGCTTCAAACAGTTCGGCCATTTCTTTAGGAGATAGGTAGTGAAAGATTTTCTTTCGTATTTCTGGGTCCACCTTTTCAAAAAATAGCGATTGATCATAAGGATGTAGTTGCATAAATTCTTCTCTAAATGCATCCATTAAATCATTACTTAAGAAATCGACTAATTTCGATTCTTCTAATTGTAGTTGATTCATTTCTTCTTTCACACTTTTCCCTCCTTCCAACTTTCATCTCTCATTGTATGAGCTTAAAAACGAATAAGCAACCTCTTTCACAGAAAAAAAGAGTTGCTCCACTTTGTATTATTCCCCGGGAAATCATTCTGAAACTAAATTTACAACTTTGCGAAACCGATGTGGAATAGTGCGCATAATAGGGATACTACGCGGTAGTGGGTTGAAAATGAGTGTCCGCTGGGATTTCCGCTGCTGGGCGGACGCTTTCCGTGGGGTGAGCGATGAGCCTTCACCGCCGCTTAGGCGGACGCCTGAGAAGTCTCATTATGCTCACTTATCCGGTAGGAGTCGACGCCCATAGCTGTATACTTTAGAAATACTCCATAAAAAATAACGAAAAATTGTTTCTAGTTCACTCTTTTTTTTCACCAAACTGATTCATCTTCTTTTTTATTGGGTACAGAAGAAGTATGAACTAA
>NZ_VDGG01000003.1 GCF_006861775.1 Psychrobacillus soli
CGAAAAATAGCTCGCCTGTATTTCCAGCACGAATTCCTAGTTTTCCTTTTGTTGCAATAGAAGAAAACCCTTCCCACGTACGTTCTACGATAAAAGCAGAAATCCCTTTATGTTTTTCCGATTTGTCCCCTGTATAAGCAAAAACTAAAAAGTGGTCGGCAACATCACATAGGGAAATCCATGCTTTTTGTCCGTTTAAAATGTAGTGATCCCCATCTTTTACAGCGGTTGTTTCAAGCGCTGCTACGTCAGACCCTGCTGCTGGTTCCGTTAAACCAAACGCACCAATTTTCTCGCCTTTTGCTTGAGGTACTAAATACTTTTGTTTCTGTTCTTCTGTTCCCCACTGCAACAACGTCAAACTATTTAGCCCAATGTGTACAGAAACCGCTGTACGGAAAGCAGTATCACCGCGCTCTAGCTCTTCACATACAATTGCAAGCGAATTGTAGTCCATCCCGCTTCCGCCATATTCTTCTGGAATACAAACACCCATGAGGAAATCATGAATCAATTAGGTATGATACAAAAAAACCAATTAATAAAGGAGAGATATATGATGAACTTTTCATTCTCAGCATAACAAAACATGTTACGTAAAACGGTAAGAGGATTTGTCGACAAAGAAATTATGCTTTATATTGGAAAATGGGATCGTGCAGGAAAATCAGACCCAGCTATTTATACGAAACTATCAGACCTTGGATTCATGACGCTCGCCTGGGTTAGGTGGATGACACTTCATCTGAACCGGTGTCAGGGAGAGCTTAAGTGGGCTTCCAATCAGTTTATGTGTCCAGCTGTTGGATGTTCTTGCGTGATAAACATATTACGCGATTGAAGCTGTTTATCATGGACAACTTCCTCTAAATTTTGAATTGGACCACTTGGAATATTATTATTTCTACATTGTTCTTGCCAATAGGCGGTTTCTTTTGTTAATAAAATAGCTTGTAATAATGGAACTAATTGGTCTCTGTTTTTCACGCGGTTAGGATTCGTTTGAAAAAGAACATTTTGAACGTATTCGGGTTTTCCGAGCACATCACAAAATGCCTTAAACTGATGATCATTTCCGACTGCAATGACCATTTCTCCATCTAACGTTTGACATGCCTGATACATAACAATATTTGCATGGGTATTTCCGAGAGCTTTCGGAACTTGTTCAGCCATCAAATAGTTACTTCCAATATTCACTAGTGCGCTTACTGCAGAATCATAAAGGGAAATATCTAACTTTTGTCCTTTCCCGGATTATACTCGCTCTAAAAAGCACCTTGAATTCCAATGCATGCATATAACCCATTCAGAACATCTACTATTGCAACACCTGTTTTTGTGGTCCTGATTCTTTCGTACCGGTAATGCTCATTAACCCGCTCTTCGCCTGAATGATAAAGTCATATCCTGGTATATGTCGATCAGGTCCAGTTTCACCAAACCCTGTAATCGAGCAATACACAATACGTAGATTAAGCTCCGCTAAGATGTCATAACCTAAACTGAAACGATCCATCGTCCCTGTTTTGAAGTTATTAATAATTACATCACTTTCTTGAACCAACTTTTTAATCGTTTCAACACCAGATTCTGACTTTAAGTCTAAAGTAATTGCCTTTTTGTAGCGATTTGCACTCAAGTAGTAAGCGCTTACCTGTTCTTTAAATGGCGGTCCCCATTTACGTGTTTCATCACTTCCTCCAGGTGCTTCCACTTTGATGACCTCTGCACCTAAGTCACCCATAATCATCGTGCAATATGGACCAGCGAGAACACGTGATAAATCTAATATTTTTATATTCTCCAGCGCTCCCGTCATATTAAGACTCCTTCCTTTCTACCTATAAATTCAAAAAGCCAATCCAAAAAGACTACAGACTAGCTGTACGTCGAATTGAACTGGCTTTTTATCTGCGGTTAAAATCCCGGAAAGAATTTTTGACAGATTAGGCAGTAGTGGCTTTTTAACTTTTTCCTTACAGATTGGTCATGGGTAATGAACGCTTAAACGTTTCGACATGACTCGTTTGTTCTTATTCTAGTACATAAATACAATCTTGTAAACTAAATACTTAGTTTTTTTAAATTATTTGGTTAATTATTGTTGTGAAGTAATATGTAGTTCGTAATGTTTGAATAAATCCTTCAGTGCTGACATTAACGCGTTACCCACCTTGCCTAAATAATGATTTTTTATACTTGCCAGCGGTAGCTCAATACCATCTTGTAAACTATGTCCTCGCAACAATTGTTGTACAAATTCTTGTCCTTGTATCGTCGCTAAAGTAGAACTGGTCCTAACAATTACCCCATATTTTTTATCGATTTCAGCTGTTATGGTCAAAGTTCTCAAAATATAAAATCCATTTTTGTGACGAATAATCGTAAGAGTAAATGTACTAAGCATATATGATTTAAGTCTAAGAAGGGGCATGGAAAATCTATGAACACAATTTTTATTGCTGGGCATGCAAGGAGACGAGAAATCATCTTTGTAAAGGCAATATATCGTTAATCTATTCTTATAAATAACACTTGTCAATATATTTGTATGATTAGTTTAATAAAACGTGAGGATTTATATTAATTTGTTGCTTATAACTAAAACTAATTATTTGTTTATATTAAATATTAGATGTTTTCCGATGTGCTAGCGAAAATTTAATTGAAAAAACTTAATGTATTTAAAACAAGTAAGGATCGGTTTTAACGTTCTCTAAATGGGACTACTACCCAAAATAATTAATTTACTCTGAAATTTGAAGTATAAGTTTTGAAGGATTGAATTTTCACTAAATTTCCGGTGTGAAATTTTTTTACACACAATAGTTTGGGATATGAAAAATTATTAATAGAATTTTATAAGACAATAAACTGATAATTTTGTATATTAGAATACTAAATTAATTTCAATTAGAAGTGCTTGCTATTTATATCTCATTTATTTTAGTATTTTAAAATAATATTACTAAGTTTTTGTAGATAATTAAATGTTCAAAAAAAAAAAAATCTAAAAAAAGAAATTGACTTTATTTTGTAAATGAAATAAATTAGGTTTGTATACAAATTTCAGAAAATACTGTATTTTTTGTGTAAAATTCTATATTTTTTATTAGAAGTGTATACAATAGTGGTTTTGAGGTGGTTTTTATGACAAATGAAATCAGTGCTACAGAAGTTACTAAAGTGATGCGAAATGCAATTTTAGACGGAACATTAAAACAAGGTGAGCGCATTATTCAAGCTGAATGGGCAGAGCGAATGGGTGTTAGTCGAATTCCTATTAGAGAATCATTATCAAAACTGGAAATGGAGGGACTTGTAGTAATTGTTCCCCATAAAGGAGCAATTGTCAGCACAATTACACAAGATGATATTGAGGAACTTTACTACATTAGAAGTTTCTTAGAAAGTACGGTCGTATTGAAAGCGCTTCCGTATATTGGCGAAAATGAAAAAGCAAAAATTCAGCATGTATTTAATGATATGGTGGAAGCTGTAAATGAACAAGAACATGCCAAGTACAACGAATTACATGATCAATTTCATAGACTATTAAGAGAAAAATCTCCATGGAAAAGATCTGTAAAGATGGTAGAGAACTTAGCCTCCGCTTCAATGGCACCAGATTTACTAATAAAGAATCGACTATCAATTCAAGATGAACATCGAAGAATTGTTGAAGCTATCATGATTAATGACCCAGAAGAACTTCAGGCTGCGATAGAGTATCACATTCATCGCACAAAAAATAATTTATTATATTACTTGAATAATAGAAAACAAAGTGGAAGGTGAATCTATGTATGATTTTGCTATTGTAGGTGGTGGAATCGTTGGATTGTCTACAGGTGTTGAGTTGACTAAGGCATATCCTGGTGCAAGTATTATTGTTTTTGAGAAAGAGAAGGAGCTCGCATTTCATCAAACGGGCCATAATAGTGGAGTGATACACTCTGGTATTTACTATAAGCCAGGGAGTTTTAAAGCTAAATTTGCTCGAGAAGGTAGTCAATCGATGGTTGCATTTTGTAAAGAGCATAATATCGAACATGATATTTGCGGTAAACTCATCGTCGCTACTAATTTAGAGGAAGTCCCGCTACTTGAAAATTTATATTCACGTGGTCTTGAAAATGGTCTTGCAATTGAGTGGTTGACGAAGAAGCAAATCCCTGAATATGAGCCTCATGTCAATGGAGTTGCAGCTATTCGTGTTCCACAAGCGGGGATTGTAAATTATAAGCAGGTAAGCCTAAAGTTTGCTGAATTGATTTGTAAAAGTGGCGGTGAAATCCATTTGAATTCAAAAGTAGATGGCATTCTTGAAGAAGATGACCACGTTGAACTGAAAGTGGGAACAAAATCTTTTCAAGCAAAATGTATGATTAATTGTGGAGGACTACACAGTGATGAAATTGCTAAAAAAGCCGGGTATCAAACGGATATGAAAATTATACCGTTTAGAGGCGAATACTATAAACTTCGACCTGAAAAACGATACTTAGTAAAAAATTTAATATATCCAGTACCAAACCCGAATTTTCCGTTTCTAGGAGTACACTTTACACGCATGATTGGTGGTGAGGTAGATGCAGGACCAAATGCAGTGCTGAGCTGGAAGAAAGAAGGTTATAAAAAAACGGATATTAATATCAAAGAGCTTGCTAGCTTTTTAACATACAAAGGTTTATGGAAAATGGCAGGAGGTTTTATGAGTGAGGGATTTGAAGAATATAAACGCTCTTTTAGTAAAAAAATATTTACAAAGAGTTTACAAAAACTTATTCCTGAACTCCAAGAAGAAGATTTAATACCAGCACCTGCCGGCGTTCGAGCACAGGCTATTAGTAGTGATGGTAAAATGGTCGATGATTTCTTTATTATCAAAGGTAAACGTGTGATTCACGTATGCAATGCACCTTCACCTGCTGCAACAGCATCCATTGAAATTGGGAAAGAAATTGTAAGAAGAATTAATACAAGAAAGGATGTAAATCAGTATGTCTAATAAAGTCGGAATTTTCAATATATTGACGAATGTTTCATTTGGAAATGGTGCCATTTCTAAGCTAACAGAGATTATTAAGGAAAATGAATTTCAAAATGTACTGGTTATTACAGATAAAGGAATAAGTAGTGCAGGCATTATAGATATCGTAGTTCCATCAATTAGAGAAGCTAACATAACAATTTACGATGGTACACTACCGAATCCGACGATTTCAAATTGTGAAGAAGCATATAAATTGTATAAAGAAAATAATGTAGATGTAGTTGTCGGTATCGGTGGTGGAAGTCCGTTAGATGTTGCAAAAGCTGTAGCGCTACTAGCAACAAATGGGGGTTCAATTGATGATTATGAAGGAATAGGGAAGTTTAAAAATGATCTACTCCCACTCATCGCAATTCCAACAACAGCTGGCACAGCGAGTGAGGTGACAAATTTCACTGTTATTACTGATGAGGAACGCCAATATAAACTTACAGTTGGGGGTTCCAGATTAGCTGCTAGATGGGCAATAATCGACCCAGAGTTAACATACGGCTTGCCACCACACATTACTGCTGCAACAGGTTTAGATGCACTTGTTCATGCAATTGAGTCATATACATCAAAAGAAGCAAATGACATTACAAAAACACTCGCACGTGAAGCAACTCGTAAAATTGGAAAGTATTTACGCCAAGCAGTTTATGACGGCGATAACATCATTGCCCGTGAAGAAATGATGATGGGAAGCTTATTAGCGGGGTTAGCATTTAACAATACGCGTCTCGGTAACTGCCATGCGATGAGTCATCCAATTAGCGCTGTATATGCAGTGCCACACGGTGTAGCCAATGCAATTTTGATCCCATATGTGATGAAGTTTAATAGTTATGCAGCGCCTGATTTATATCGTCATATTGGAGAGGATTTAGGTGGAAATATAGAGGGTTTAACAGTGACAGAGCAGGCTATAAATGCTGCAAATATTGTTCGTCAACTTTCTATTGATATCGGTTTACCAACTGATTTACAGTCATTCAATGTAACAGAGGAAAAAATAGATTTATTAACAAGGGATGCAATGTTAAGTGGCAATATTTTAGTTAATCCGCGTAAAACTAGTGCAGAGGATATTAAAAATTTATATAGAAAAGCTATTCGAGGTGAATATTAAATGAATTTCTCATTAAAAGGAAAGACTGCATTCATTACAGGTGGGAGTCGAGGATTAGGTAAAGCAATTACGATGGCACTTTCAGAAGCAGGCGCTACGGTTGCCATTGTCAGTAGAACAGAGTCGGAATTAAAAAAGACAGCAGAAGAAATTGAAGAAAATGGTGGTACATGCCATTATAGTGCCGTCGATGTTCAAAATAGGGAAGAAATAGAAAAGTTTGCGAAGGAACTATTTGAAAAAACAGGTTCTATCGATATTTTAGTCAACGCAGCAGGAATCAATCGTCGGCATAGTTTTTTAGAATTTCCTGAAGATGAATGGGATCAAGTTATTAATACAAACTTAAGAAGTGTTTACATTGTATCTCAAGTAGTCATCCCATATATGCAAAAACAACAATATGGCAAGGTGATTAATATTGCATCGTTAACGAGTGAGCTTGGCTTCCCTAATATGGCAGCGTATGCAGCGAGCAAAGGAGCTGTTTCACAATTAACGAAAGTATTAGCGGTCGAATTCGCAAATGACGGTATTTTAGTTAATGCGATTGGACCAGGTTATTTTAAAACTGAGTTGACGATGTCACTGTTTGAAGATGAGGAAAAAGTCGCTTGGATGAAGTCGCGTATTCCATTAAAACGAATTGGTGTGCCAGATGAATTAAAAGGAACAGCTGTATTCCTCGCATCTTCGGCATCTGATTATATTACAGGACAAACAATTTATGTAGATGGTGGCTGGTTAATTAGTTAAATATAATTTAGGGGAGATGAGCAAATGAAGAAAAAGTGGATGTTGGTAGTTGTAATTTGTGTGGCAATGGTTTTAGCTGCTTGTGGAGATGAAACAAGTGCAGGAGAAGGATCAGAAGAAATCAAAATAGGTACTGTATTTCCACTTACAGGGAGTTTAGCCCTTTTAGGTGGTGAAAGTTTCCGTGGTGTTGAGTTAGCTGTTAAAGAAGTAAATGCAAATGGCGGTATTGATGGTAAGCAGGTAAAACTTGTAAATAGTGATGCAGTTGATGCAGATGCTGCGCAGTCTGAAGCAACACGTTTAATTAACAAAGAGGGAATTAACTTATTAGTCGGTTCTTTTTCAAGTGGTATTTCTTATGCGGCAAGTGAAGTGGCAGAACGCAATGGCGCTCAATATTGGGAGCTAGGTGCAGTTGCTGATAATGTTACGGATCGAAACTATCAATCTATTATTCGTGTAAATCCACCAGCTTCGTATTTCTCAGTTACGCATATTAATTTTATTAAAAATGTTGTAGCAGAGCAAATTGGGAAAGAGCTAAAGGATATTAAAGTAGCAATTACACATGAAGACTCAGCTTACGGTACAACAATCGCTAAAGAAGCAGAAAAACTGGCAAAAGAGGAAGGTATTGATATAGTGACAACTCAATCATATTCTTCCACATCAAACGATTTAAGTTCTGTTATTTTAAACTTAAAAAAAGCACAACCTGATCTGGTTATAGCAGTTTCGTATATTAATGACGCCATATTATTAAGTAAACAATCTGAAGAATTAGGTTACAAAATTCCTATTTTAGTAGGTTCTGGTGGAGGTCATACTTTAACTGATTACCAAAAATCAGTTGGTGATTTAGCAAATGGCGTATTCAATATCGATTTCCCACAATACGAGATTAACACAGATTTCACACCTGGTCTTGAAGAATTTATGAAATTGTATGAAGAGCAATATGGTGAGAAACCACAATCTGGTCACTCGTTATCAAACTATATGGGCATGAAAGTGATGATTCAAGCAATTGATGATGCTGGATCAGTTGATGTTGAAAAAGTTCGCGAGGCAGCCATGAACATAAAGATAGAAAAAGGCACAACAGCGACTGGTTGGGGTGTTGAATTTGACAGCGAATCGGGTCAAAATACCGCTGGTGAAGCATATTTAACACAATGGATTGATGGCGAGCTATTAACAGTGTGGCCAGAAGAAGTATCCATACATGAGCCAGTATTCAAAAAATAATTTTTTGGTGAGGAGGTAGCCTATGATGATTTTACAAACGTTAATCTCAGGTATTCTACTAGGCGGAATCTACGCGCTTATTAGTATGGGGCTTAACATGATTCTCGGTGTCGTAAGGATCATCAACTTTGCGCATGGTGAATTTTTGATGATTGCTATGTATTTAAGCTATATCTTTTATGCATGGGGAGGAATGGATCCATACGTATCGGCAATATTTATAGTTATCATTTTATTTGTACTTGGTTTAATAACCCAAAAAGGATTAATAGAGCCCATTTTAGATAAACCAGCTTCTACGAAAATTTTTGCAACGCTAGGTTTATCGATAGTACTACAAAATTTAGCTTTAATGATATTTGACGCTAACTATTTATCAGTTACTACTCCGTATCAATCGAGTGTTGTGAATCTTTTAGGTATCGCGATAAGCGTTCCACGTCTGGTTTCCTTTGGTGTAGTAATCGCGATTGTAATATTACTTTATTTATTCTTACAAAAAACTATGGTCGGTCGTGCGATTCGAGCTGTATCTATGCAGCGACAAGCAGCATATTTGGTGGGAGTGAACGTAAAACGTATTTACTTATTAGCATTCGGTATCGGTACAGCCCTTGTAGGTTTAGCCGGTTCGATGTTAATGCCGATTTATTCAGTTTATCCTACACTTGGTGCATCATTTGTATTGATTGCTTTTGTTGTAGTTGTACTAGGCGGCATGGGTAACATGTTTGGCGCTTTCTACGGTGGTTTAATGATTGGTGTCATCGAATCATTAGCCGGTGTAATTTTCTCACCAGGATTAAAAGAAGTTATATACTTTATCATTTTTATCTTAGTATTACTTATTAAACCAACTGGTATTTTCAGTAAAGGTAAAGGTTCAGAGGCGGTGGGACTATGAGTAAAAAACACATTTTCCCAATATTATTAGCAATATGTGCAGCATTATATCCAGTACTTTCTGACGATCGTTACATTATGAATATATTAATTATGATTCTTCTTTACGCAACCATTGCAAGTGGTTGGAATATTCTTGGTGGGTATGGTGGTCAGTTATCTTTAGGACATGCGTTATTCTTCGGACTCGGGGCATATACATCAACTCTATTGTATTTAAACTTTGGTCTATCACCATGGGTTGGCATGATCATAGCCGTTATCGTATGTATTATTGCCGGCATGTTAATTGGTATTCCGACATTCAAATTAAGAGGGCCTTACTTTACACTTGGAACAATTGCCTTTGCAGAAGTAATTCGTCATGTCACGCTTTACTGGCGGGACCTAACGAATGGTTCGATGGGATTAAACATTAAATACGAACCGAGCTTCGCAGCTATGATTTTCAAAGAATATGAATATTATTACTGGTTAATTTTGGGGTTACTAGTTTTAACGACATTACTTGTACATTGGATTGATCGTAACAAGATGGGCTATTACTTGAAAGCGATCCGTGAAGATGAAGACGCTGCGGAAACATTAGGGATTAATACAAGTAAGTACAAAATGCTTGCAATGATGATCAGTACTGGTATTACAGGATTAGCTGGTGTATTTTATGCACAATTTAATTTGTTTTTTGAACCTGAATCAGTATTCCATATGAATATTTCTACTGAAATTGCACTAATAGCAATTATCGGAGGAGCTGGTACTGTGTATGGACCGATTCTCGGAGCGTTCATTATCATTCCACTGAATGAAATTCTACGAGCTTCATTCCCAGATATCCATGGTATGAACTATTTTGTTTATGGAATTTTGTTAATTGTTATCGTTATTTTAACACCGAATGGTTTACTCCCAATAATTACGAAATGGTGGGATAAAATTTTCCGGAAAAAGGTATCTAAAACAAAAGGGGTGACCAAATATGATCTTGAAAGTCAATAACGTGTCGAAGCATTTCCAAGGTGTCAAAGCAGTAAATGGAACTTCATTTCACGTAGAAGAAAAAGAGATTGTTGGTGTTATTGGACCGAATGGTGCTGGGAAAACGACTCTATTCAATCTTATTTCGGGATCATTACCGGTTACTTCTGGCACAATTGAATTTAAAGGAGAAACTATTACAAATCAAAAAGCGTACATCCTTTGTAAAAAGGGGATTGGTCGAACATATCAGGTTGTAAAACCATTTGGCACAATCTCCGTATTAGAAAATGTGATGGTAGGCGCGTTTAATAAACATAACTCGCGTGATCAGGCGGCTAAAATTAGCAAGGAAATATTAAAACAAGTAGGTCTTTATGAAAAACGTGATCAAATTGGAAATAGTTTGACTTTAGCGGATAAAAAGCGATTAGAAGTAGCGAAAGCCTTGGCAACACAGCCAGCATTACTATTATTGGACGAAGTAATGGCAGGTCTAAATCCTAGTGAAGTAAAAGAAATTCTTCCTTTGATTTTGCAGTTACGTGATGAGGGAATAACAATTGTCATTATTGAGCATTTAATGGAAGTTGTTATGACAATTTGTGATCGTATTGTTGTGGTACATCATGGAGAGAAAATTGCTGAAGGGACACCTAAAGAAATTGCGAATCATCCAGAAGTAATAAAAGCTTATTTAGGAGATGAGGTTTCATATGCTTAAAATAGAACAAATTAATTTATCCTATGGGGAAATTCAAGTTCTATGGGATATGTCACTCCAAATTCCAGAAGGTCAAATTGTTGCATTGCTTGGTGCGAATTCAGCTGGGAAATCCAGCACGATAAATGCAATCTCGGGAATTGAGAAAATCTCAAGTGGTCGCATTACTTTTCAAGGGAAGGACATTTCCAAAATGGCACCCCATGAAATTGTTGAGCTAGGAGTTATCCAAGTACCAGAAGGTAGAAAGCTTTTCAACTTCATGACAATTGAGGAGAATCTTTTGCTAGGCGCATATTCAAAACATGCTCGTAAAGATATAAAAAAGAATATACGACGTGTTTATGACATGTTTCCAATACTAGAGGAGAGAAAAGATCAGTTAGCGGGTGATATGAGTGGCGGTCAACAACAAATGTGTGCAATAGGTCGAGGACTTATGAGCAATCCAAAACTATTAATTATAGATGAATTATCACTTGGTTTAGCACCAATTTTAGTACAAGAATTACTTCGTACACTAACAACGATAAAAGATGAAGGCATTACGATTATGCTTGTTGAACAAAATGTAAAACAATCTCTAGCAATCTCAAATTATGCTTATGTTTTAGAAAATGGTAGGGTAGCTATCCAAGGGGATGCAGCGCAATTAACGGAAGATCCACACCTGAAAAAAGCATATTTAGGAATGTAGGTGATGTGATGAGAAAGACTCAATTGAAGGCGGAGAATACAATTGAAATTGTTCATCAAGATATTCCAGAAATCGGTGAAAATGAGGTTTTAATTCGTTCGATTGCCTGTGGTATTTGCGGAAGCGATTTACATGCGTATAATTTCTCAGCAGGTTATGAATTCGTTGCAAAGAATGTAACGCTGGGTCACGAAGTTAGCGGTGAAATCGTAAAAATTGGAGCGAAGGTGCCTAACGAGTTGATGTATCGTCAGGTAGTTGCACAATCGATGAATTATTGCAGTAAATGTGAGGCTTGCGAAAATGGTCACTTTTCACTTTGTACTAATAATCGAGTACTTGGTCTTCATTTTGACGGTGGATTAGCAGAATATTTTAAAATTGATGCAAAGTATGTCGAATTATTACCAGAAGGAATTGATGTAGAAATTGCTTTATTAGCCGAGCCATTAACCATTGCTGTACATGCAATCAATCGCTTGCAAATCGACTTAAAAGGTAAAACCGTACTTGTACAAGGTCCCGGAATTATTGGTTTTTTCGTCAGCATCTTATGCGTCAGTAAAGGAGCAAATACGTATTTATCAGGACTGCCACACGATTATGAAAAACGCTTGAGTAAGGCGGAATCTTGGGGAGTAAAGTCACATGTTGTTGGAGAAACAGACATGGAAGAAAAGGTGGACGTTATATTTGAATGTTCAGGTTCATCTAATGCACTCTTAATGAATACTAAGGTGTTGAAAAAAAACGGCAAAATTATGCTCGTTGCATTGTATGAACATCCTACGGAAGTATTTTTCACACCAGTTGTGAGAAATGAATGGTCCATTATCCCATCGTACGGTAGTGATCCAAATGAATATAAAGAAGCGCTTCAATTTATCCAAAAACACCAGGAGGAACTGAAGGCGTTACCAACTTATTATGATTTAGAAAATATTACGCAGGCATTTACGGATTCATTGAACAAACAAGTCATGAAAGCAATTATTAAAATTGGAAGCGTGGAGGAGAATAACAATGAGTACTTTAACACAACAATTTCAGCTAATTGATTTTGACAAAGTAGGATTATTTATAAATGGTAAATGGATTCATGAGGGTTCAAAAGGTACCTTTGATGTTGTCAACCCATCAACAAAGCAAGTAATTGCAAAAGTACCAAAGGGTGGATCAACGGAAGCTAAACAAGCAATTAATGCAGCAGAGGTAGCATTTCCAATTTGGACAAAGTTAACAGCGCAAGAGCGTGGTTATTATTTACTGAAAATTCGCGATTTAATGTTAGAGCATAAAGAAGAAATCGGTACGATTATTAGTCTTGAAATGGGAAAAGCTTATACAGAAGCTGTAGGTGAAGTAACATATGCAGCAAGTTTCTTAACCTGGTACGCAGAGGAAGGAAAACGTGTTTACGGGGAAACAATCCCAGCTTCTGATGCGAGTAAACGATTAATGGTTATTAAACAAGCTGCAGGGGTTGTTGCGGCAATTACACCATGGAACTTCCCAATTGCGATGATGACTCGTAAAATCGGACCTGCTTTGGCGGCAGGCTGTACGTCAATTGTTAAACCAGCTAGTCAATCACCATTAACAGCACTTGCATTTGCACGTATTGTCGAATTAGCAGAGGTGCCAGCAGGAGTTATTAATATTATCGTTGGTGCAACAGGCGAAATATCAAATGAAATTTTCGAAAGTGACGTTGTTCGTAAAGTATCCTTCACTGGTTCAACAGAAATTGGAAAAGATTTAGTGAAAGCTTCTGCAAAAACACTGAAGAAGCTTTCGCTAGAACTCGGTGGTCATGCACCATTTTTAGTGCTGGAAGATGCCGATATCGAACAGGCTGCAACAGGAGCTATTTTAAGTAAATTCCGTAATGCAGGTCAAACTTGTGTATGTGCTAATCGTATTTTCGTACACAAAAACGTTGCAGAACAATTTAAGGAAGCTTTTGTAAAAAAAGCTGAAAAACTCATTGTAGGCGAAAGCATTGATGCTACTGTTCAAGTCGGACCACTTGTGAATGCAGAAGGATTATTAAAAGTTGAAGAACAAGTTCAAGATGCTGTAAATAAAGGAGCAAAAATTGAAACTGGTGGAGAGAAGATAGACAGTCTCGAAGGGTTTTTCTATAAGCCAACTATTTTATCGGGCGTAACAAGCGACATGATAATCATGTCAGAAGAAACGTTTGGCCCGGTAGCGCCGATTGTTGAATTTGAGTCAATCGATGAAGTAATCCAAGAAGCAAATAGTACACAATATGGTCTTGCCGCATATGTCTATACGAGAGATTTAGCAACAGCAATCACTGTATCAGAGCGCTTAGAATTCGGTATTATCGGTTTGAATGATGCAGCACCAGGTGTATCACAAGCGCCATTTGGTGGAATAAAGCACAGTGGTTATGGTCGTGAAGGCGGGCATCAAGGTATTAGTGATTACTTAGAGGAAAAGTATATTTCGATACAAATTTAAATGTCAAATAAGGCTGTTTCAATAGGGATGTTAATCGTTATTGAAACAGCATTTTTTCTACATGTTATAAAGACATGGATGGGATGGAACATTTAAATTGAAAAAAGAAATTTTAACTTATATCTATTAATCCTCATATGGCAAGGAAACTATTTAATCTGACTGCAAAGTCGAAGGGAATTTCTTACTTCCTACTACTATTTTAGGAGATGTAGAAACGTATTCAGCCTATTATTAAACGCTAAAAAATTTATAAAAAGATGTTTATCAAAGGAAGATACTGAAATGGGGGAACAATCGTGTTATTAACAGAACAAAATATAATGATTCAAAAAGTCGCACAATTAATTGCAAAAGAGCGAATTGCACCACGTGCAAAGGAAGTGGATGAAAAAGGAGAAACACCATGGGACAATATAAAATTACTCGCGGATAATGGTTTTTTTGGTATCCATGTTCCAGAAAAATACGGAGGCGTAGGTTCAGACATGGTAAGCCATGTTGCTGTAGTGGAAGAGATTGCTTCTGCATGTGCATCTACCTCTGTTTCTTTATCGACTCAAGCCTTGACATTAGCCCCCCTTCTTATAGCGGGAACTGAAGAACAAAAGAAAAAATATATACCCCCTCTTGCAACAGGGCAGGTCCTAGGTTCATTTGGTATAACAGAACCTGGAGCAGGGTCCGACGTATCGAGCGTAAAGACAACAGCGGTTAAAGAAGGGGACTTTTACCGATTAAATGGTCATAAGGTATTCATTACAAATGCAGGAGAATCGGAAATCTATGTGTTTGTTGCGAGGACATCGGAAAACAGAACCCAAGGAATTTCGTTATTCATCGTAGAAAAAGGAACTCCTGGTCTTACATTTGGTAAAAAAGAAGAAAAAATGGGCATTAGAGGATCTGTTACAAGAGAAGTGTTTTTAGAAAATGTCCTTGTTCCAATGGAAAATAGAATTGGAAATGAGGGAGATGGATTTAAAATTTTAATGAATGTGTTCAACGAGACGAGACCTGTAGTAGGTGCGCAGGCAACTGGTATCGCTAGAGGTGCTTATGAGCATTGTTTGAATTACGTTATCGAAAGAAAGCAATTTAACAAACCTCTGCATCATTTTCAAATAATTCAAATGATGCTAGCTGATATGGCGATGAAAATAGAAGCATCAAGATTACTCGTTCTAAAAGCGGCTATGATGCTTGATCAACATGACCCCAATGTAATCGCAAACTCTTCTATGGCAAAATGCTTCGCATCAGATGTTGCGATGGAAGTAACTACCAATGCTGTACAGCTATTAGGTGGTTATGGATATGTAAAAGACTATCCGGTGGAAAGAATGATGAGGGATGCCAAGATAACCCAAATTTATGAAGGTACTAACCAAATTCAAAGAGTTATTATTGCAAAGCAATTATTAGCCAATGAGAGCAACTAAAATAGGAGATTCATTTTAGTCTTAGAGAAACACACTTTAGCGGGCGAAAATATAAGTTAGTGAATAAGGAGCGATTTTATATGCAATTAACGGTCATTGGTGGAGGGTTAATGGGCTCAGGAATCGGCCAGGTTGCTGCACAAGCTGGTTTTAAAGTAACTATTATTGATGTATCAGAAGCTTCGCTTGAAAAAGCAAAAAATAGAATTTCGGATTCAGTTGTTAAGTTGGCCCAAAAAAATAGAATTAATAATCCTGAAGAAGTTTTATCAAATATTACCTTTTCTTCACAATGGGAATCTGTTTCACATGCAGATGTAATTATTGAAGCTGTTCCGGAGAGAATGGATTTTAAAAAAGAAACGTTCAAAAAAATAGATCAATTGGCGAAAGACAGTTGCTTGCTTGCAACAAACACATCCTCCTTGTCTATTACGGAGATTGCTAGTGTCACTTCAAGACCTGAAAAGGTTATTGGTATGCACTTTTTTAGTCCTGTACCTTTGATGCCATTACTAGAAATAGTGAAGGGGTATAAAACATCTGCCGAAACTACTGAATTTGCTAGAGTAGTAGGAGAAAAGTTAGGGAAAAGGATGATAACAGCTGAAAAAGATTTTCCAGGGTTCCTAATGAATCGTATTTGGTTGCCAATGGTTAATGAAGCTTGTTTTGCAGTCATGGAGGGAGTAGGTACTCCAGAAGAAATTGATCAAGGGTTTATAGATGGATATGGACATGCCATGGGCCCATTAAAAACGATCGATATGGCTGGAATAGACACAGCATTATGGGCGATGGAGGCAATTTACGAAGGTTTTAATGATTCAAAATACCGTCCTTGTCCTCTATTAAAAAAAATGGTGGAAGCAGGAGATTTAGGTAAAAAAACAGGCAGAGGGTTTTATTCCTACAATTAAGTACACCTAGGCATATTTGAAAGTCAAAGTTAGGGTGAAAAGGAAAAATGCACCCTTTTTGATAGGACTGCTACAGATTCTGCAGCGGTCCTAATCACATGGGTATTCTAAAAAGAGCCCATGCCACTAAGATTTTGAGGAGGGAAATAATGAAGGAAGATATTTTATGTAGAATAGAAGGAAAAATTGCGATTATAGACATTAATAGACCTCCGTACAATGCTTTAAATTCAGCTATTTTTGAAGGGATGATAACCTTTTTAGAAGAATTGTATAGGAATGATGAAGCAAATGTTGTAGTTATTAAAGGCGCTGGGGAGAAGGCATTTTCAGCTGGTGCAGATATTAATCAATTTGTATCAAGACTTGGAAGTAAAGATATTTCTTTGACAGCTGGTTTTCATAAGGCATTTGAATTATTAACACAGCTTCCAATCCCAGTGATTGCAGCTTTAAAAGGACATGTACTAGGAGGCGGCTTAGAGCTTGCACTTGCATGTGATTTCCGAATTTGTGATGAAAATACGAAAATGGGCTTACCTGAAATCAATTTGGGGATATTTCCTGGAGCAGGCGGTACACAGCGACTTCCAAGATTAATAGGAAAATCAAAAGCAATGGAAATGATCATGTTTGGAACGATTATTAACGCAGAGGAAGCAAAACAGTATGGGCTTGTGAACAAAATTGTCGCATTTGAACATGTGGAAGAGGAAGCATTGAACTGGGCCAACATGCTAAAAGATAAACCTAAAGTTGCTTTGCAAAAAATTAAGAAAACAATTAATCATGGATTGGAACTTTCGTTAGCCGAAGGACTTAGATATGAAATGGAAATGTTCGCAGAAATGTTTGTAAGTGAAGATGCAAGAGAAGGTATAAATGCCTTTCTTGAAAAAAGAAAGCCAAACTTTGTAGGAAAAGAGGAGGTTAAACGATGAGAAATGTTTATTTAATTGAAGGAGCCAGAACACCATTTGGGGCATTTGGGGGAAGTTTGAAAAAAACGGAAGTAACAGATCTCGGTGCGATTGCAACGAAAGAAGCACTAAGAAAAAGTGGGGTTCCTGTTGAGTCTATTGAACAGACCTTTTTTGGGAATGTGATTCATACAAGTGCTAATTCTCCTTACTTAGCTCGCCATATTTCATTAAAAGCAGGAATCCCAGAGACAACACCTGCGCTAACGGTCAACCGTTTATGTGGTTCCGGTCTTCAAGCGGTTGTAAATGCCACACAGGCGATATTACTAGATGAAGCGAGTGGGGCAGCTGCAGGTGGGGCGGAAAACATGTCCATGAGCCCTCATGTCGTAAGAGATATTCGCTTCAATAACATCAAATTGGGTGTTCCCCACTTCGAAGATGTCCTGTCTACAACATTAGTAGATCAATATTGCCAATTAGGAATGGGAATGACCGCTGAAAATTTAGCAGAAAGATACCAAATTACCCGAAAAGAACAAGAAGAATACGCCTTATTAAGCCAAAACAGAGTGTCACAGGCTAAAGAGAAAGGAGTATTTGAAGAAGAAATCGTGTCAGTTCTCGATGAAAAAGGGAACATGCTACTGAAAGATGATGAACACCCTAAACCAGATATTACATTAGAAAAACTCCATACATTAAGACCTGCTTTTAAAAAGGATGGTAGTGTCACTGCAGCTACTTCAAGTGGAATTAATGATGGAGCAGCTACAGTGATTTTGGGTGATGACCAACTAATTGCAAAGCTTAAAACTCATCCTTTGGCAAGAATCGTATCTTGGGGAATAGCCGGTGTCGATCCGAGATACATGGGGATTGGACCTGTTCCTGCCACGATGCAAGCATTAAAAAGAGCAAATTTGCAAATGAAGGATATTGACTTGATAGAGATCAATGAAGCATTTGCTGTCCAAGTCCTTGCTGTAAAAAAAGAATTAGGGATTAATCTTGAAAAACTTAATGTAAATGGGGGTGCTATTGCTCTTGGTCATCCTGTTGGAGCTAGTGGAGCGAGGCTTTTATTAACATTAGCTTATGAATTGAAAAGAACGGGTAAAAGATTCGGATTAGTAAGCTTATGTATCGGTGGAGGTCAGGGGATATCTGTCATTATTGAAAACATGAACATGTAACTTGAAGTAATTTAGGAGGTTAATATAATTATGAACTTAGATACTGTATTACAAAAACACGCAAGAACGACGCCAAATAAATTAGCACTAGGTTGGGAATCAGGAGAATATACTTATCAGGAATTAAACGAAAAAATCCAAAATCTTGCTACTCATTTTTTGCTAAATGGTAGTAAAGCTGGAGATCGAATTGCCCTCATAGTTGATAATTGTCCAGAGTTTGTCATTAGTTATTACGCATGTATGCGTGTTGGGGCTATATCTGTTCCCATTAATCCCAATTTTACCTCTCGGGAATTTAGCGTTATCATTAACGATAGTACTCCTAAAATAATTGTTACAAATGAAATTGTAAAAGAAATTTTACTAAATATTAATTTGGAATGTGATCCTAAATATTTTATAGTTGGTAGCCAAAACTTCAATAATCCTATCCCAAATGATTCGATGCAGACTTCAATGAACTTAATAGAGATAGAGGAAGGTACCATTTTATATACATCTGGTACTACAGGCACCCCAAAAGGTGCAATTTTAACTCATCAAAATCTTTATCATAATGCCAAAACCTTTGCAGAAGCTTTTAATATGAAAGAAGATGAAAAAACATTAATCGTTGCACCGTTATTTCACACAGCAGCTCAGTCGAATTGTCTTAATTCAATAATGTATAGTGGTGGATACAGTTATCTACTACCAAGGTGGAAATCAAGTGCAAAGACATTGAGTGCTATGCAGGAGCAAAAAACAACATTCTTTTTTGGCCCACCCACTATGTACACATACATGTTATCGGATCCAAATATTAAAGAGTACAATTTAAAGTTAAGATTTGCATACACAGGTGGAGCTCCGTTATCTTCAAGCCTCTTTAATAAATGGCGTGAAACAATGGGTTTTGAAATAGTAGAGGGATACGGACTAACAGAGTGTTCTCCAGTCGTATCAATTAATCCCCCTAACGGAAGGAAAAAGTTAGGAAGTGTAGGAATTCCTATAAATGATGTGAGTGTTAAAATAGTGAATGAATTATTCGAAGAGGTTGGAATTGATGAACCAGGTGAGCTACTCGTAAAGGGTCCAAATGTAATGCAAGGTTATTATAAACGTTTAGAGGATACTCAAATAGCTTTTATAGATGGTTGGTTTAAAACGGGAGATATTGCAAAGAGAGACACTGATGGTTATTTGTATATTGTGGATAGAAAAAAAGACATGATTATTCGTTCTGGTTTCAATGTATACCCAAAAGAAGTGGAAGATGTATTATGTCAACACCCTGCAGTATTGGAAGCGGCAGTCATAGGATTTTCTGATAATGAAAAAGGTGAGTTGGTGAAGGCAGTTGTACTTTTAAAGGATGATTGCATCGAAAATATCACTAGTGAATTAGAAGAGTTTTGCAAAAAAAGATTAGCAACTTATAAAGTCCCCCAAAAATTTGAAATTGTAAAAGAGTTACCGAAAACAAATTTAGGGAAAATTATTAAAGCTAAATTACGGGAATTGTATGTTTAAATGTTAATTACATTCGTACGTGATTTGAAAGTAGTAAAATAAAATCAACCTAGCTAGTTTATGCAAGTTTTTACTTTTGTATATAATAACTTAATATCTTCTTAACCCGAATAATAACGAGTTCTGCATAATCTTTTTTCCAAAGTTCGTAAAAGTCCACTTTTACGAACCGTTTTAAATTACCAACATTTAATTCACTTAATCGTTTCTATTATTCTCCTACTTTGAATCATTCAAAAAATCAATAAAAGCTTTTACTTGAGCTAATTCCAACGAAGCATCCCGATAAAATATCCACGTATTCCTTAGTAAATACCTATTCTCATCCAAAAGAATAGGTGCAATATACAGTTCCTCATCATTCTTAATACAAATCTCCGGCAGAATGGCATATCCCAGACCATTTAGTACAAGTTCCTTGCATGTATCAATCCGGTCTACTTCCATCGATATCATCGGCGGGACAGAATACGTTTCCTGCCACCAGTTTTCAATCGTATTTTTTAACGATTGATCCGTCTGATAGTTCACTCTTGGTAGGTAAGGAAGATCGTTAAAGTCAATTTTTTTACTTGAAGCGATACAAATCTTTTCTTCTCGTAGTAATATTTTATTTTCCTTCCAGTTATAATCGCCCCTTACAATTCCGAGATGCGATTCTTCTTTTTGGATCATTTTATGAATATCGGAACTCCATCCTGTTTTTAAATTAACCTCGACATCCGGGTATACGGCTAAAAACTCTTTTAATAAGGTAGGAAGTTCATATCGAGCAAATAGTCCAGACACTGCTAATCGCAGTGTACCTTTTATGGTGTTGTCCATATTTAATATATGTTCTTTCGTTTGGCGTAGTTGTTGAATCATGTCATGTGCGTATTGGACAAGAAACTCTCCTTTTACTGTGAATTCGACTCCTTTTTTCCCTCTCGATACGATTTTTGAATCAAATTCTTTTTCCATCTGTTGTATTCGATATGTTAATGCTGGCTGCGAAATATAGAGTCTTTGTGCGGACTTCGTTATATTTTTCTCCTCATGAAGCGTAGTTAATATATGCCAATCTTTTTCATCCAATAAAAGCCTCTCCTTTATGAGAAAGAATATTCGATCAATTAATTTCATCATATCACTAGAGTACTTATTAATAAATTTTTTTTATGGATTGAAATAAAAAAACGATATTATATTTATCTTTCATTTTACTTTACTATAACGTTTAAGAGTTACAAAAACTGAACAGGAGGGGTCGAAATGCCACATACACAAAGTTACGATGTAGTTGTAGTTGGGGCAGGTAATGCAGCTTTATGTTCTGCGATCGCAGCAAAAGAGAATGGAGCAAGAGTTCTTGTATTAGAACGAGGACCAGTGGAAAAACGTGGGGGGAACTCATTTTTTACAGATGGAGCGATTCGTGTTGCCTACAATAATTTAGATGCTATCCGAAAGGTCATACCGAAATTGACAGACGAAGAAGCAAAACTAATTGTGATGCCTGAATACGGTGAAAAAGATTATTTTGATGATTTGATGCGTGTAACGAGTGGGAAAAGCGATGCTGGACTGGCTAGGCAACTTGTTTCTAAATCGTATGAAACGATTGTATGGATGCGAGATCAAGGGATTAAATTTGAGTTGAATTATGATAATCAATCTTTTATACAAGATGGCAAACGTCATTTTTGGGGTGGTCTACCTATAAAAACGGAAGATAAAGGCGTTGGGCTAATGAAGCAGCTTTTTGCAAGAGTGAAAGAACTCGGTATCGATATTTGGTATGAATCACGCGGAGTGAAATTAATCAAAGAGAGAGACCAAATTTCGGGTATTGTTGTGGAAAAAAGCGGAGAAGCAATTATGGTAAATACAGCTAGTGTCATTTTAGCTTGCGGAAGTTTTGAGGCAAATAAAAAAATGAGAAGTGAGCATATCGGTGAAGAATGGGAAGCTGCCATTGTCCGAGGAACTGAATTTAATACGGGAGACGGTATTTCCATGGCTTTAGAAGTAGGGGCTCAAAAATTTGGAGAATGGTCCGGCTGTCATTCGATTGGGACAGATTCTAACGCACCAATCGTGGGAGATTTTACAAAACCGGGTGATATTTTTAAAAAGCATTCGTATCCTTACAGTATTATGCTGAATAATGAAGGAAAACGTTTCGTAGATGAAGGAGCAGATTTGCGTAATTATACGTATGCCAAATATGGTCGTGAAGTATTGAAACAACCTGGACATGTAGCTTATCAAATTTACGATGCACAAGTACGCCCAATGTTGCGGAAAGAATACGATTTGGAAGAAGCAACTTTTTATCAAGCGAGTACCCTTGAAGAACTTGGCGATTTATTGCCAGTAGATCAAAAACAATTCCTAGAGACAATCGAGGAGTATAACAAAGCTGTGCAAGAAGGCGATTACAAACCAGCAGAGAAAGATCGAAAAGGAACGAAAGGAATTACTCCACCAAAATCGAACTGGGCACTCCGAATCGAGAAATCGCCATTCTACGCGTTCCCTGTGACATGTGGTATTACATTCTCGTTCGGTGGAATACATGTAGATACATCGGGAGAAGTGTTAAATAAAGAAGAACAACCGATTAAAGGACTGTTTGCGGCTGGTGAAATGATTGGTGGAATCTTTTACGAAAACTATCCAGGCGGATCTGGTTTGATGTCTGGTGCTGTGTATGGTAAATTAGCCGGTACATCCGCTGCACAATATATTTTAGGAAAAAATGCCGAGCTAGTGAACTAACTTTATACGAAATGAATTCTCCCTGATTTAGTGTTGGGGAGAAATTCATTTCAGTAATAATGAATGCGCTTTCATGGTTTGCTATAAAAATAGAAGATTCATACTATCTGAAGGGGTGAAGTAGTAATGATGAAATCGGCGAAATGGAGAGGTATTCTACTAGGCACTGTCATGGCGTTAGGTTTAGCAGGTTGTAGTGGAGCAGGGAGTAATTCGGCAAGCGGAGCTAATAAAAATGTATACCCTGAAAAAGCAATTGTTGTCGTAGCACCTTCTGGACCAGGAGGGGGATGGGATCGTACAGCACGGACATTTACGAAAGTAATGACAGAATCTAAGCTTGTGGATGGAAGCATGATGGTTGAAAATAAGCCCGGCGGTGGCGGTACTGTCTTTATGGCTAGTTATGCCACACAAGACGCTAAAAATGACTACAAATTATTCACTGGTTCGCCTCCTGTTTTGATCAATCATTTGAAAAAAGAAGGGAATAGTCCTTTTGGACATAAAGATACTACACCCCTTGCTCAATTAACGAAAGATTATGGCTCGATTGTCGTTAAATCAGATTCCAAGTATAACGATCTCCAGTCTCTATTAGATGATTTGAAAAAGGATCCCACCTCTGTGACATTTGCAGGAGGATCTGGTCCTGGTTCGATGTATCATTTAGTTTCCATTTTGCCAGCGTATAAATCTGGGATAGATCATAAATCAATCAAATATGTATCGTATGATGGCACCGGAGAAGCAATGACTGCTTTGTTAGGTGGGAATGCTAGTGCTATTGCAACAGATGCCTCCTCTGTTACTCAGTATTTAAAAGCAGGCGAAGTAAAAGTACTCGCTGTCGCTTCACCAGAGCGAATCGGCGGTGAGCTGAAAGACGTGCCAACTATGAAAGAACTCGGGATAGATGCTGAATTTATGATTTGGCGAGGAATTTTTGGACCGAAAGAGATGAGTGAAGATGCGCTTCGTTACTGGAACGATAAAATTCAAGAAATGGTCGAAACAGAAGAGTGGAAAACAGCTATGACAAGTTCTGGCTGGGAAAGTGACTATAAGAACTCAGAAGACTTTAAACTATTTTTAAATCAGCAGAATGATCAAATTGCTGAATTACTTCATGCGTTGGATATGGCTAAATAATCAATCACGTCCCTATGTAAGAAACAATTCAGGTTTGTTTCTCACATAGGGACTTTTTGAGAAGTTGAGTAAATTCCTCAGCAGGAAGAGGTTTAGAGAACAAATACCCTTGGATTGTATTGCAATTATAGTTTTGTAATACTTTTAATTGTTCATTTGTTTCCACACCTTCAGCAATCACGCACATCTTCAGCTGATGAGATAATTGGATAATCATATTGACGATAAAATTAGCGTCCTCTTCGTGCGAACTACTTAAATTATGAATAAAAGAACGATCAATTTTAAGTATATCTATTTTTCCTTTAAAACGATTTAAATAAGAAAGAGAAGAGTAGCCCGTTCCGAAATCGTCTAAAGCAATTTTAATGCCTAAATTTCTTAGTTCTTCTAAAATGGAGAAAACTATTTCTTCTTCTTCTAGAAGGGAAGTTTCGGTTATTTCTATTTCTAAGTATTGAGGTTCTAAACTCGTTTCTTTCAATGTTTGTACTATGTTGGTGATCAAGTCTTTTTCTAAAAAGTGCGTCGCTGATAAATTAACGGAAATTGGAATTAGCGGTAGTTTTGCATCTTGCCATGCTTTATTTTGCATGCATGCTGTTTTTGTGACCCATTTTCCAATCTCTTTTATTAATCCCGTTTTTTCTGCTAAAGGTATAAAATCATTTGGGGAAATCATACCAAGTACCGGATGATTCCATCTTATTAGCGCTTCTGCGCCAATAATTTGATTGTTTTTTGCAAAAACTTTAGGCTGATAATACAATTCCAATTGGTTTCGCTCTATTGCAAATCCAAGGTCCAACTCCAGTGAATGTGATTTTGTTTGGTTGTCCACTGCAGGTGCAAATTCTTGATCCCGGTGTTTATCCATTCTCTCTACTTTATTCAATTCAGAATTTGTGTTTATTGGATCGTTATTTTTATTGTCTGTGCTATTCTTAAATTGTGATGGATAATGATCGCCAATATTTGCTTTTAGTTGCATAGTAGTTCTCCTTGTTGATTTTAGTTTTAGAGCTCTCCCCCGATTGAAATGCGAGTTAGGAAGGGTTTTAGGAGAGGTTGATGGTAATATTTTACATTGTATTATTTGAAAAATCCAATAAAATTAATAGAATAATAACTTTATTGGATTTCGCTATATTTACCAAGTATATGGTAAATCTAAAGTAGTGATTGGTTTATCGATAAATTTAGCACTTTCGTTGCTTGCGTTTGGATATAGTGCTACCGCTAATACGATTAATAAAATAATAGTTAATTTTTTCATGTCGTTACCGTCCTTTTTTAATAAGATGAGGTGATACTTTTGGAAATGAAATACTTAGGATCAGAAATTAGTAAACTTAGAGCTGAACTTGGAATGTCTCAAAATGAACTTGCAAAAAATATTTGTACACAGTCGACTATTAGTAGAATAGAAGCAGGAGAAGTGTATCCAGCAATAGATACTTTATTAAAAATCGCATTAAAGCTACAAGTCCCAGTCGAATATTTTATCGAAATGTTATTTCATAAAAACGTGTTAGAAAGCGAACGATTAATAAAAGAAATTGAATTTCACTTAAAAGAGCACAACTATAACAAGGTAATATTGATTATTAAACAAAATAAAACAGATACAAATAATAATTGGTTAAATTTATACCTAGAGCATATTCTACAAATAACTCGCTACAACTTAAAAATTATTACATCCGAGGAATGTATATCTGAGCTTAAAAGTATTGTGAACTTTTCAAACCAAACGACCATTCAGTTCCGTTTTTTACATATAAAAATTTACAATACAATTGCTAATGTATACGGAGAAAATGGCGAAAGTCAAAAAAGTTTATATTACTACAATAAAATCTTGAAAGAGCATATGCATAAAAATTACACCGATCATAAAATTTATGAAACGCTCATTACCGTTCTATTTAATAAATGTAAAACTCTTTACGATATACAGGACTTCGATGCTGCACTAGAAACTGCCAATAAAGGGATACAAAAATCGAAAGAAACCTCCTATGTTTTTTTAGTAGGAAAGTTCTTTTACTATAAAGCACAATGCTTGGAAAAAAAGAATGCTCCTCTTGCAGAAATCAAAGAAGTATACAAACAAGCTCTTTTTTTCTTCGAATTCCTAGAGCTTCCGTTTTATATCCGAGCCATAAAGCTAAATAAAAAACAGTTCTTAGACTAAGTAGGACGATTTGGTTTGCGATCTTTAACATGCTTTCTAATGATAGAATTAAGATGTTGTACTCCTCTTAATACTTAAAAGTGGGAACAAATGAGTATTTACAAGGAGTACAAATTACTTAATAAATTCTATGTGGCATATCTTTTGCATTTCTAATATACTATTTTTGCAACAAATAATCTTTAGGTTATGCACAAATGGATATTTTCCTTTTGAACTTGCACTCAGTGTAAGATAAAAAAGAAAAAGTTGAAAAAGATGTTTAATAGATTTTAAGCGGGGTATAAAAATAGTACAAGGCGGAACTACCGTAGGAAGGGACGGGTAAACAATGTGTTTACTTGGGACTCCAAAGGATGATTTGTACAGCCTTGGCGGAAAATTTGCTTTACTGGCGAAAGGCACTCTCGTCGGGAACCGATATATTTAGGTTCGATCCAACGTGATTTACCAAGCAAGTGAATGAAAAGTTTTTTGTGGAAGTGCAACTGAATGTTTGATGGGAAACTGTCAGATGAAGTGAACGGCACTGACGAGATGAATGATGAAATGGTCAGTAACGGTTTAAAGAAGCAACATTAGCGAATTTTCCGAGTGTATCCCCGTTTAGGGGAAAGAAGAAAGCGTAGTCCTACTGGATTGCGCTTTTTTCTTTTTTGTTCCTGTGTAAGACAATTATAAAAGTGGTAGGATTACGTCTTGCACAGGTACATTTTTACTCGCTTCTAAAACCAAAACGTATTGGGTAAACTTACTACACCGACATATTAATTTGGGGGAATTGCGATGAACGTTTTAATCGAGTGGATGTACAGATCGCCTAAGGGAGCAGAAAGCCTTTTTCGGTCTGAGGAGATGCCGGTAGCTCAAGCTTTGCTGGTTGCCGAGGATTTGGAGAAGACGGGACGCACGAAAAGTGTGAGATTCGTTGACCGTTTTGATAGTTCGTGGACGATAAAAGAATTGAAGGGATACTTAAAAGGAATCGAAACCGAACCACATAATGTGACCGTTTATTTTGATGGTGGTTTTGATCGAAATACTAAGAGCTCCGGTTTGGGGTGTGCTATTTATTATGTGCAGAACGGAAAGTCGTACAGATTGAGAAGGAACTTATTTGTTGACAGGCTTGCTTCGAATAATGAGGCGGAGTATGCAGCACTGCACTTTAGCTTGCAAGAGCTCGAACTTTTAGGAGTTCATCATCTGCCTGTCAGATTCATCGGGGACTCTCAAGTTGTCTTGAATCATCTAAGTGAGGAATGGCCTGTAGTCGAAAAGGATTTGGCTAATTGGGCAGATCGAATCGAAGTGAAAATGAAAGAGCTAGGCATCCAGCCAACATATGAATTAGTGCCACGTAAATCGAATGGTGAAGCGGACCGACTGGCGACGCAAGCATTAAATGGAATTGATATTACAGGAACGAAAGAATTGGTGGAGTAGTAATTTATATTCCTGTGCAAAGTGTTATTAAGGCACAACTCTGAATTTTAAACAAATGATGACTTGCACAGGGATATACACTAAAAAATATACTTGAATGGAAGAAAATACTGGTGCATAGTATAGACAGGATGAGGAGGGAATAGATGATGAAGAGAATATGGACTTTTTTATTAGTTATAACAGTGTCTATTTTTAGCGTATGGACTCCTGCAGCACAAGCAAATAGTGGAAAGATTGATTATGTAGCGCTAGGGGATTCATTGGCAGCCGGTCATACACCTTATGGGAGTAAGGTTGGTAGGGGCTTCACAGATATTATTAGTGAAGAGCTTGCTAAGAAAGATTTGTTAGCATCATTTAATAAAGATTTTGCCATGACGGGTGAAACTAGTGTCGGTTTGTTGGAAACTTTAAAACGTCCGGATGTGCAAAAATCCTTGAAAGATGCGGAGCTTGTGACAATCATTAGTGGTGCTAACGATTTCATAGGTGAAATGTACAATCCGCTAGATGAAAGTATTAATGCAGATCTTGCGAAAGCGACGGCATTGTTGAATACGGTGGGTAGTAATTTGACGTCTGCCATTCAACAGGTGAAAGCTCTTAATTCGGAAGCGGATATTTATTTATTTGGTTATTATTTTCCATTACCGCATATTGCCGATGGTGAGGTCAAGCAACAATTGAAACTTGCTTTTAATTTTGTAAATAGTAGAATGGCAGGAATTGCAAAAAATGAGGGTATTCATTTTGTTGAAATCGCAACTGCTTTTGATGTAAATGGTGCTTCATTTTTGGAGAACCCGCAAGATATTCATCCTAATGAAGCTGGATATCAAGTGTTAGCCGATCGGTTTTTTCAGCATTACTTGATGCCTGTACAGGTTCCAACTCACGTCCCGAAAGTAATGTGGGGGAAAACAGAGCTTAAACTTGGCCAAATCGGTAAAGTAACGATTCTTCAAGATACTTATCTTATGAAAATCGAAAATGATGGTTCTTTATCTACTATTCGGACTCTGAAAAAGGGAGAAGAATACCGGGTCTATAGCTATAAAGGACAGCAGAATGGTCTTTATGGTTTAGGGGGAAGTAGCTTCGTTCAAAAGAGTAATGCAATTCGATACGAAACTCCATCTAAAGCGAAGTTATCGTTGTTACAAAAGACGAAATAATTACAAAAAAGCGACTGAAGTTTGTTCACTTCAGCCGCTTTTACTAGTTTTGCGCATTATGATTGGTATTTTGTTGTTTTGCTGGCGATTCGTTATTTGCATCAGGTAAAGATTCTTCCGATTTAGGAAGCTTTTTTTGTTGAGATTTTGGAAAGGCATTTTTTGCTTCGGATTTTGAATCGGGCTCTTGCACTTTTTCATTGTAATATTGAACGCTTGTCATGGCTCCTTCTTCAACCATACGGTTATCGTCTGGGTCTTTCGGGTCTGAGAAACCGGCTTTCGTCATTTGTGTTGGTTTATGCTTTTTAGTATCCGCATAAGAATTCATTTTCGTTTTTGTATTTTTCAAAGTTGTCATTGCTTGTTCTCTATTTTCTAATTTAGTGAAATACGCATAAGATAATGCGGCAATTCCTCCAATTAATAAGGCACATCTAGTTTTCTTCGACATCTTCATCACTCCCTAAATGTATTGTTAATATGATACCCATTTTAAATAGCTGTCAAACATTTTCGTAAATGGCTGTTTCGAATTATTATTTTTAGCAAATAGTTACTACTAGACTATTTAGTCAGTTGGAAAAATAGTGTAAAATAATAATCTAGCTTGTAATGAAAAGGAGAATAAAAAAGCATGACAGGAAAGACACACATCATAGGCGGTATTACAGCAAGTCTTGCTTTTGCACAAACTGCAAATTATGAAGCCATACTTTTAGTTGGAGGCGGCGTCGTCGGTGCATTAATACCAGATATTTGCCATGGAGGTAGTAAAATCGGTCGGAAATTGCCATTACTATCTAAAATCATTAGCACTATTTTTGGGCATCGTTCCTTTACACATAGTTTATTGTTTTTGTTTCTCATGGGGATTCTTTTGAATTCATTCGTGACAAATGAATCCATTGTAGCAGGAATTTTAGTGGGTATGGCGAGCCATTATATATTGGATATGGCGACGAAAAACGGGATCAAATTGCTGTATCCGTTTAAAGTAAGAGTGCGTTTCCCGATTACAACAAAAACGGGAGGAGCAGTGGAAGATGTAGTGTTTGCTGCTCTATCGTTGTTAACGGTGTATTTTGGGTATGGAGTTTTTGTGGAATACTTTTGATTGAGGAAAGAGTGTTACAAAATTGTTACTGGTGCCAGGCACCAGTAACAATTCTGTAACACTCTTTTTTTAAATTTTCGAATTGTAAATATTAATTAACAAAATATTACATAATATTTACAATTATCAGATTGTACTCAATATTTCTTTTGTTTATCTTTAAGAAGCCACCTTATTATTCCAAGTAGTCTACCTATTTGGAATTTAATAAGTAGAAAGATCAAATTGTTCAACAAAATAGGAGGAAAACAATGAAAAAGAATACGGTCAAAAAGTCTGTAATTGCTGCTGCTCTTGCAACGTCTCTATTAACTTCTACAAATGTAGGTTATGCGAATAATTCCCTACAAGAAATAGTAGACCAAGCTCGAAAAGATATGAAGGATGCGGCTTATGATTATGTAGTTCCATCTCAAAATGGGAAAATTGTAACAAGTAAGGAATTATATCCAGCATTAAACAAAGCAAAAGCAAATTATGAGAAAGCAAAGAAAGCAATTGAACAATCGAATGCAAAAAACAAAGAAACTTTACTAAAAGATTTAAACGAATTATACAATGAGCGAATTACAAAAGGTATTGTTCCGTACATTGACGCTTATAACTATGCAGACAAATATTTGAACCCGATTATGGCAGACATTAAAAAAGCAGAGGCTGATAAAGATTGGGCAGAGGTTGAAAAACAATATCATAAATTATCTGTTCAGTTGAAATCACGTACTGCAATCCTCTATCGTTTTAGCGGAAAAGCCGCTCGTGACCTATTGTTAGACTTATATAAAGAACCAGCAAACCAAAAACGTGAACAGTTAATGGTACCAGTAACAATTTATATGAAAGTGCAAGAAGCAGATAAACTATTAGCAGAAGGGAAAAAAGAAGAAGCTGCTAAAGTGTTAGAATCTATTATTCCTTTACAAAATAAAGTGCCATCTCTTAGCGCTTTACCTATGTTGAAAGAGTTACTAGATGAAGTGATTGTGGTAGCTAAAAAAGCTGGAATTGAAGTTATTCCAAATCCGACTACTCCAACAACTCCTCCGACAAGTGGTGGAAACAGTGATGGTGGGAATAGTGACAGTGGTAACTCGGGTTCTAGAAATTTCAAACTGTCTATCATGCACGTTAATGATATACATGCCAATACGGACAAAGCTCCAAAACTTGTAACTGCAGTAAAAGAAGTACGTACTCAAAAACCAGATGCATTGTTATTAAATGCAGGGGATGTTTTCTCAGGTACTTTATATTTTAATGAATTCCTAGGTCAAGCAGACTTAGAATTTATGAATTTAATGAAAGTCGACGCTATGACATTTGGTAACCATGAGTTTGACCTTGGTTCATCTCCTGAGGGACATAAAGCTTTAGTTGATTTCATTAAAGCTGCAAAATTCCCATTTGTATCTGCAAACGTAGATTTTTCACAAGATGAATTATTTACAGGTTTATTCAATACAAAAGTTTCTTCTACTCCTGAAAAAGGAAATATTTATACAGGGATTGTAAAAGAAGTTAAAGGAGAGAAAGTAGGGATTTTTGGTCTTACAACTGCTGAAACCGCAGACATTGCAAGTCCAGGGAAAATTACATTCTCTAACTATATTGAAGATGCGAAAAAGATGGTAGCTGAATTTGAAGCAATGGGTGTTAATAAAATAGTAGCACTTACACATATTGGTCACGATGATAATGCTGCTATGGACAATGATCTAGAATTAGCTTCAAATGTAGACGGGATTGATGTAATTGTAGGTGGACATAGTCATACGCAATTAGACAAACCTGTAGTTGTAGAAAAAGATGAAATTGGTCAAGCGAAAGATAAGACAATTATTGTACAAGCGTACCAATATTCAGATTTCCTTGGTACTTTAGATGTTGAATTTGATAAAAAAGGTGTCGTAGTAAAACATGATGGAAAGCTAATTAAGACCGCAGATAAAGTAGAAGATGCTGAGGCGGCTGAGCTATTAAAGAAATACTCCAGTAAAGTAAAAGAAATTGAAGAAGAAGAAATCGGAGTAACACTTGTAAATGCATTAGAAACTCCTCGTGATAGTGGCAATCCTTCAAAACCAAGTGTGCGTAAAAATGAAACAATTCTAGGGAATTTAATCACAGATGGTATGCTTGCAAAAGCAAAACAATATAACGAAGACGTTATAATGGCATTCCAAAATGGTGGGGGAATCCGCGAAACTATTCCGGCTGGTTCAATTACAGTTGGACAAGTTATTAAAGTACTTCCATTCGGTAATACGTTAGCAACAATGGACTTAACAGGTGCTGAATTAAAACAAGCATTTGAAATCAGCTTTAAATCTCTACCAGGAGAAAACGGTGGTTTCTTACATGTAGCTGGAGGAAAAGTAAAATATGATTCTTCAAAACCAACCGGACAACGTGTTGTATCTATTACTTATTTAGATGGTGACAAATACACAGCAATTGAAGACAACAAAACATATACAATTGCAACAAACGCATTCACCGCTAAAGGTGGAGATAGTTATGATGTATTTGCCAAAGCCTATGTAGATGGTCGCGTAACGGATCTTGGTCTATCAGATTGGGAAAACTTAAGAGAACATTTAATTTCATTAGAAACCATCCCAACTGAAATTGAAGGTCGTATTGTAGATGTTGCAGGTACAACTATAATTGCTGCTGAGGATTTCTCTGGTACAAGTGCTGCACCTAAAGTTTATGAAAGTAATGTGTCAGTAAACGTTGCTAATATTTCCAAGTTAGAAAATGTAACCGTCAAAGGTAATTTAACTCTTACAGGGACTCCATCAGGAAAAGTGTCATTCGAGAATATTTCGGTTGAAGGTAATTTCGATTTATCAGGACTTGAGGGAGACATTGACCTTCACGGAATTACGGTAACAGGAGAAACAACTCTTTAATTCTTTTCACAAAGCCTTTTATTAGAAGGCTTTGTGCTTACCTAATAAAAAAGGGAATTTTGTTAGAAATGAGTACTAAAAAAGATGGAGTCAAAACTAATTTCAATAATATTGGTGGTGGGGCAGAAGCAGGTAAAACAGCGATGAGTTTTAACTGTGTCACGGATCTTAGTGTGGACTCATCAGAAATCGTTTATAGCACCCAACCTATGTGATAACTCCGGACACACAGGGAACATCTGTTAGTTCATTTAACAAAGGCCTAATAAAATTATAAAAATGAAAAGGAAGTTGTGTGAAAATGAACAAAAAGAAAAAAAGAATGAGTGTTTTAAGCGTGTCTCTTATTGCATCCATAGTATTATCTCCAATGCAGTTTGTACAGGCAGCAGAAGTAGAAAATACAGTTTTTATTAATGAAATCGAATCTAATGATCCAGTGACAGATAACGATTGGATTGAAATTATTAATACTGGCAATAGTGATATTGATATCAGTGGATGGTTTGTTACAGATGATAAAGGTTTAGAGCGATTGACAGATAGTGAAGAATGGCGTATTGCGGATGAGACTGTATTAAAAGCTGGTGAAATACTTGTTATTGAACATAGCGATGCTCTGAATAATCTATCTTTAGGAAAAGATGATACAGCTTCTTTGTATGATAGTAGTAATACGTTATTGGATTCTTATACTTATGTAGGTCATGCAGCTGGTACATATTCAAGAGTTCCAGACGGGACAGGAGAATTTGTTGATCAGGAATCTACTAAAGGTGCGTTAAATATTGTAGAAAAACAAGAATTACCTAATCATAAATTAGTAATTAATGAGATTAATTCTCAGCCGGATGATTGGGTCGAGTTTATTAATCTAGGAACAGAAGAGATGGATCTTTCTGGATATGAAATTCGGGATAATTCTGATGACCATCGTTGGAAATTTGCAGAGGGAACAAGTCTGCAAGCAGGAGCATTGTTTGTAGTTGAAGCAAATTCGCTTGGTCAAGTATATGATGATCAGACAGATGCATTTGCTGAAGGTAGTTTCGAGGCAGCAATTGGTATTGGTGGCGGAGATTCTATTCGTTTATATGACAAGGACGGGAATTTACTTGATGAATATTCCTGGACTGAGCATGCTAGTTATCAAGGTGATGCAGCATTAGCGTCTTTCGGAAGATATCCAGATGGGACTGGTTCGTTTGGATTAACGAAAGAAACAAAGGGACTAACAAACGAATGGTATAATCCTCAGATTGTAATCAATGAAGTAGAGTCTAACGATGATGAAACAGATTGGGTTGAAATATATAATGTAGGAACAACAACTGTAGATTTATCTGGTTGGTATTTATATGATAATGACCCAGTAGGACATGTTGCTGATATAAATCCCGTAGCAGATGGAACAGTTCTTAATCCAGGTGAATTTTATGTTTTTGATGGTAATAAGGATTTTACATTTGGTTTAGGAAAGGCTGACCAAGTTACAATCTTCAATAAAGGTGGTGTGTCCATTGCAGAATATTCGTGGGAAGTACATGCAAATGGTGTATACGCACGTATTCCAGATGGAACAGGAGAACTTGTAGAATTTCCCACTTCGACTAAGGGAAAAGCAAATATTGTAACAAATTCTGTTCTATTAAATGAAGTACAGTCAAATGACCCAAATGATGGACCTGATTGGATCGAACTTGCTAATCCAACAGGAGAAGTTTTAGATATTTCTGGAGTAATAATTAAAGATAGTGATGATACACATCAATATCTTATTCCTAATGGTACAACAATTCCAGCGTATGGATTTTTGGTATTAACAGATGAAATATTTGGTTTTGGACTTGGAAAGAATGATTCTGTACGTCTGTTTGAAAATGATCGATTAATAGCTAGCGCAACATGGCCAGAGCATACAAATCCTACTTGGGGATTGTATCCAGATGTAAAGGGAACCGAATATAGAAATACAAGAGAAGAAACACCAGGTGCACCGAATAAATTTGAAGATATCCCTGAAATGATTGCATGGCCAGGTAATGGTGAAGTTGTAATTTTTGATCAGGAACCGACATTTTTAGAAGATTCTTCAGGGTTGGATTTCTTTAAAGACCAATTATATGCAGTAGATAATGGTACAGGTAAGTTTTGGATTTTAGACGTTTCAAAAAATGGAGAGCTAAGCTTTGCAAAAGGTTTTAAAGACGGTAAGCGAGTTCGATTCCAAAAAGATGCAGATGATGCAAAAGCAGCAGGTCCGGATGCAGAAGGAATTACAGTAGATGGAAATGGTTTTGTCTATATTGCTTCTGAACGTGATAATAATGTTAAAGGCGTTAACTTTAATATGATTTTGCAAGTTGATCCACTTAAAGAAGACAATGATTTAATTGCATTACAGCAATGGGATATCACAGATTCATTACCAGTGGTTTCTGCCAATATGGGGATTGAAGCTGTAGAATGGGTATCAAACGCAAATGTGAATGGTAAACTATATGACCAAAATACGAATACAGTATTTGACGCAACTAATTATCCAAACGCAATTGCAAGTGGTGTGTTCTTTGTGGCGTTAGAAGATAATGGTCATGTATATGCATATGTTTTAAATAAAGATGGAAGCTCTTTACTAATTGCTGATATTGACGCTAAAATTGGTGGGGCTATGGCTCTTGACTATGATACGTATGAAAATGTATTGTGGGTTGTTGCGGACAATGGATATAATAATCGTTCAGCAAAAATATCATTCAATGGAGAGCAAAATCCAGAAATTATTCATATCATTCCTGCAAGTGGTGTGGATGTGAGTGCTAATAATGAAGGATTTGCTATTGCCGAGGCAATTTTTACTAAAGATAGTCAAAGACCTGTGTATCGATTTAAAGATGGAGAAAAATCTGGCTCTTTATCTATAGGTTCTATTACATCTGATTATAAAGAAAGTGTAGATGACGATAATGTAGAACCAATCACTCCACAAAAATCATATGATTTCAAAAACTATCATACTGACAAACTGGTGATTCACAAGCCAAGCGTATCAATCACTGTAGATATCGCATCTACAATCAATAATGGTGTTGTATTCACAGGAGAATATGCAGAATTCCATGGTGCGGGTTTTGTAGATAAAACAATTACTATTAAACCGAAAAAAGCCGGTGCTATTATCGACTTTAAAGGAATAGAAGTTCAAAAAGTAGTGATTAGTGGAACAAATGTAAAAGAAATTCGTGGTAGCGAAAAAGTTACTATTGAGTATGATGATGGAGCTAGCGCTGAAAATATTATTTTTAATTAAAACATATTAAAAGGACAGGAGAATATTTTAAGTTCTCCTGTTTTTGGGGGAATAAAACACCCAGTGCTAAACAAACAGTGCTAAACAAACAGTGCCGATAATATTACGATTGAAAAATTAAATGCAAATGGTGATGTAATACTATAACAATTTTTGCGAAACCTTCTTCACTTGTTGTAGAAGGTTTCGCCATCTTAATAATGAACAAAGAATCCCTAACAAAAAAGGAGAATTGTTTAGATGAGTAAATGGAATTGGAAGAAGCCAATTAATGCCGTATTATCTGTTATCTTAGTAGCAAGTCTGTTCATCCCAGCTCTACCAACAACAGTAGTAGCGGAAACAACTAAAACTGTAGAAACGTTTGATAATTTAACGAATACTACAAATTCTTATGTAACTGAAAATTTTGTTGGTATCAATAGTATTATTTGGAACTATGCAGATAGTCGAGGTGGGCTTGATGCCTATACTATTGATGGAAAAGGATTAATGCTTAGAAATGCTTCCTATATTGAATCGAATACGATACAAGATGGTATTAGTAAAATTTCTGTAGATTATAAAACGGCATATACAAGTGCGGGAGAAAGACAAATTGAAGTATTTATTAATGGTGAGTCTAAAGGTGTTTCCCCAGCCGTTAATACAGATAATACTGCAACTCAAACATTTGAACTAGAAAACATCAACATCGCTGGACCGTTTACAATTAAAATAGTGGGTAAGTCAAGTCCAACGGGGAGACAAATTACCATTGACAACATAACTTGGACAAATTATGAGGCTTCTGAACCTGTTGTTGAAACTCAGGTGAAAGAAGTAAAAGCAACTCCTACTTCTAGTACTGTTGAAGCTGGCACTAAAGTTGAATTGTCAACTGCAACAACTGGAGATACAGCTATTTTTTACACAACTAATGGAGTTGAACCTACGACAGCAGACAATGAATACACAGCACCAATTACAATTATTGAAGATACAACTATTAAGGCAATTGCAGTAGATAATGATATCACTAGAAATTTAGATAATAGTGACATTGCTACATTTACTTACACAATTCAAGCGCCACTAACAACTATTTCTATTGCTGAAGCTCGTGAAATAGAAAAAAAGGGTCAAGAAGTCATGGTAACGGGGACAGTGACTGCATTATTAGATACAGCAACAGCTCACATCCAAGATAGCACTGGGGCTATTGCGATTTATCCAGCGTCAAGCCTTTCTGCGAATGTTGGAGATATAGTTACTGTTAAAGGAACGGTAGCTGAATACAGTGGTCTAATACAATTAACGAATATCACATTAGTGGGTGAACCAACTGCATCCACACTTCCTGCACCACTTGAAGTGACAAGTGCAGGTGTTATAGAAGAAAATGAATCAAAGTTAGTCACACTCAAAAATGTTTCAATTACTGGAGCGGGTCGCGATTTTACTGGAACGGATGCTGATGGTAAATTTGCTATCTATGATAAAACAGAAGATTCAGGATTAGTTGCCGGAGTAACTTATGGTGAAATTACAGGGATTGTTGGACAATACGGTACGGTCCATCAAATTCTTCCTATTTCAGTGGTTGAAGATACTACAAAAGTTCAAAATGTTCAAGCTTCTAAATCTGGCGGTGTAACAGCGGGAACAAGTGTTACACTTTCAACAATTACACAAGGTGCAACTATCCACTATACAATGGACGGGTCAACACCAACAACGTCTAGCGCGGTCTATACTAGCGGGATTACAATAAATGAACCAATGACAATAAAAGCAACTGCCGTAAAAGAAGGTTTAACCGACAGTGCAATTGCAACCTTTACGTATGAAATTATTAATACTGATGGCGCAACGATCAGCGGCATCCAAGGAGCAAATCATACTTCGTCATATCTTGGCTTAACTGTAAATGAAGTTGAAGGAGTGGTTACTTACGTAATTAATACTTCAAACTTCATTATGCAAGAGGCTAATAATTCAACTTATGACAATGTAAAATCGAATGCTATCAAAGTAAACAAATCATCTCATGGGGTAAATGTAGGTGATAAAGTAAAAGTAACTGGTGTTGTGGGAGAAACTGGTGGTAATTCAAGATTAACTGATACAAGCATTGCGGCAACATCTATCATGAAAGACGGTACAGCAGAATTACCAGCACCACTAGTGATTGGCGAAGACATTACGCCACCGAACAAAATCATCGACAACGATGGCTTTGCTATATTTGACCCAGCTGAAGATGGAATCGATTTCTGGGAATCAATCGAGTATATGAACGTATCATTCCCGGATGCGAGAATAGTTGGACCACCATATAGTAATGATGTGCCAATCGTTGTCCCAAGCACAACAAACAACACATTTAATGTCAATGGCGGTTTAAATATCGCAGCAGATGATTATAATCCAGAAAAAATTATGCTTGAAGGCGTGTCGGATAAAGACTATGAATCTGGTGACCGCTTTGACGCAAATCTGATTGGGTTTGTAGAAAACTTTACAGATGGTTACCGATTAAACACGAATAATGTTTTCCCAACAGTAACAAAAGCAAACAATCTTCAAGAGGTGACACATATTACAGAAGCAGCCGATAAATTAACAGTAGCAGCATATAATATTGAAAACTTCTCAAATAACAAAGATAACACAAAAGATGAAAAAGTAGCGAAAATTGCAGGGACGTTTGTTCAGAATATGAAATCACCAGATATTATTACTTTAGTAGAAGTGCAAGATAATGATGGTCAAACAGATTCTGGTAATGCGGATGCATCCGAAAGTTACTTACGTTTAATTAACGCAATAGAAGCTGCTGATGGTCCATCTTATGATTGGGTAGATGTAACTCCAGTTGATAATACAGTTGGTGGTGCACCAGGTGGTAATATTCGTATAGGTTATTTATATAATCCACAACGAGTATCACTAGTAACTGGAGCAAAAGGAACTGGCACGGATGCTAACTCTTGGACAAATGCGGGTAATTTAGCGCTGAATCCAGGTTTCATTGATCCAACTAAGTTCAATGATACACGTAAACCACTTGCGGCTGAATTTGAATTCCAAGGTGAACGAGTAGTCGTGATCGGTGCTCACTTAAATTCAAAAGGTGGGGATGGATCTTTATGGGGCCCAACTCAACCACCAGTATTAGGGTCAGTTCCAGAACGTCTTGGTCTAGCTCAAGCAATTAACGACTTTATCGACGAAGGGCTTGCAAAAAATCCTGATTTGAATATTGTGGTTGCTGGAGACATGAACGACTTTGAATTCACACCTGCACTTGAAACGCTTAAAGGCGGAGTATTAACAAATATGGTTGATAAAGTTCCAGTTGAAGATCGTTTCTCTTACTTCTTCCAAGGGAACAACCAAGTACTTGACCATATTTTAGTATCTAATAATTTAGTAAATGCTACAGTTGCCGATATGATTCATATCAATGCAAACTTTACGGATGCACAAGGTCGCGCATCTGACCATGACCCAGTGTTAGTGCAAATTGATCTAGCGGCTGCAGAAGATGTAGTAACACCAATCACAGCTCAGAAACTATATGATTTCAAAAACCTTAAAACGAACAAACTAACAATTACGAAGCCAAGTATTTCACTTACACTTGGTGAAAATACTACGATTACAAATGGTGTTTTATTCACAGGGGATTATGCAGAATTCCACGGTGATGGATTTGCAGATCAAACAGTAACAATCAAACCGAATAAAGCTGGTGCGATTATTGATTTCAAAGGAACTATTATTGAAAAAATAATTATTGATGGTACTAATGTAAAACAAATTCGTGCTCTTCCAGATAATGTTGAAATTGAATACAAGAACGGAGCATCACCAGCAAACATTGAATTCGTAGACGGAGAAGGGAACCTCATTACTGAGGTTCCTTCTTTTCCTAATGACAACAATGCACCAGTTATTAAAAAAGCAATTCCTAATGCAACGGTGATTGGAGGGGAAAAGGTATCGGTTTTATTAACAGACTACTTCTCTGATTCTGATAATGATAAACTCATATTTACTTCTACAAAAGGGATTATTGAAGGAGCTACATTAACGTTAACCCTTGAAGTTGGAAGCCATATTGTTGGGGTTACTGCAACTGACGGTGATAAATCTATTACTACAAGCTTTATAGTTACAGTGGGTTCAGTAGAAGAGTCACCACTTGAAACATATTACCGAGGTGCAATTGGTAAAGAGGGACAAGTATTAAAAGCCGCACTTCATGAAATTATTGATGATCATACCGAGTTAACTTACGCTCAAGTATGGGAAGCTTTAAGAGAGACGGATGAAGATCCAAACAATAACAATAATGTGATTTTATTTTATTCAGGAGTTTCACGTTCTAAAAATAGCAATGGCGGAAATTCCGGACAATGGAATCGCGAACATACATGGGCGAAATCACACGGTGACTTCGGGACAAGTAAAGGACCAGGAACCGATATTCATCATCTAAGAGCTACAGATGTACAAGTAAATGGTTTGAGAGGGAATTTAGATTTTGATAACGGTGGGAGTCCAGTTAATGGATGTAACGGATGTTTTAAAACAGCAACTTCATTTGAACCACCCGATCGTGTAAAAGGCGATGTTGCAAGAATTCTCTTCTACATGGCTACTCGCTACGAACCGGGTGATAAAGTGGATTTAGAGCTAAACGAAAAGCTTAATAATGGAAAAGATCCTTACCATGGAAAACTTTCAGTGCTTTTACAATGGCATCTCGAAGATCCAGTTGATGAAGTGGAACGTAAGCGAAACAATATTATCCAACAATGGCAAGGCAATCGTAATCCATTCATCGACCATCCAGAGTGGGTCAACCTAATCTGGAAACAACCAGGATCAGCTAGTGTTCAAAAAGTATCTTAATGTTTCAGAAGTATTACGGGTGCCTGGCACCCGTAATATAAATGTAATATAGGGGTTGCTCCAAAGTCGGTAAAAGTCGACTTTGGAGCAACCCCTTTTGCTATACTAAAAAGTTGGGATATTACAGGTGCTAGTCACCCGTAATAATATAATTGGAAGTTATGCTATTATATTTTCAAAGAGAGGGGTTTGATCATGGATAAGTTTATGAAGCAAGCGGTTGAATTGGCTATTGAAAATGTACGGAATGGGGGACAACCTTTTGGTGCAGTTCTTGTAAAGAATGGGGAAGTGATTGGTGAGGGTGTTAATGAGCTACACATTAAACATGATATTAGTGGGCACGCTGAGTTATTGGCTATTCGTCGTGCACAGGAACAATTACAAACGAATGATTTATCTGGCACTGCGATGTATGCTAGTGGATTTCCATGTCCGATGTGTTTTGCTGCGATGAATTTTGCTGGAGTAGAGAAGGTTTTTTATTGTGCAAGTCTTGAAGAGGCAAAAAATGTTGGTCTGGGAAAGTCTGCGTTGATATATGAAGATTTACAAAAGCAACCAGAAGAGAGAGAGTTGCCGATGGTTTCTATGGAGCTTGAAGAAGAAATGGTGAATCCAATGAAGTTATGGAAAGGGTTTAGCAAGCAATAAATAATAGAAAAGGGGGATGAAAAAATGAAAAAAGCACTTGTAATAGGAGGCACAAGATTTTTCGGAGTGCATTTAGTAGAAACATTGTTAGCAGAAGGCTTCGATGTAACGATTGCGACAAGGGGCAAAACGCAAGATCCGTTTTCAACTAGAGTCAATCGTATAATCGTAGATCGATTGAATTTTGCAGAGCTTAAAGAGCGATGTGGAAATGAAACTTGGGATATTATTTTCGACCAAATTTGTTATTCATCACAGGAAGCACTAGAAGCTATTGAAGTGTTCCGGGACAAAACGAAGAAATATGTGTTCACTTCTTCTAAATCCGTCTATGGTGAAGGACATGGGGAAGTAGGATTTGTCGAGGCAGATTTTAATCCTTACGACTACAACATTATTCCAGGACAAAAAGAAGACTTCACATACGATGAAGGAAAACGACAAGCGGAAGCGGTATTTTTTCAAAAAGCGTCATTTCCTGTAGTAGCAGTGAGATTTCCAATCGTTTTGGGACTGAACGACTATACGAAAAGACTCCATTTTCATATTGAGAAAATAGTGAATCATGAAGAGATACATCTGATAAATCCAGATGCATCTATTGATTTTATCTCGGAAGAAGAAGCAGGGGAGTTTCTAGCTTGGATTGGTAGTTCAGCGTTCTCTGGACCAATTAATGCATTGTCTAACGGAAAAGTGAAATTAAGCGAAATGATTACTACTATAGAAGAAAAAACAAAAATTTCTGCGATTATTTCTTCTATACCAGATGAAACGAACGCTTCACCTTTTAATATTTCCGAGTCTTGGTTAATAAACAATGAAAAAGCTAGAAATTTAGGTTTCCAATTTATAGACTTAAATGAGTGGCTGCCAGTACTCATTGGAGATATATTGGAGTCTAACAAGGAAAGATAAATAAAATACTGTGAAATCCCCATCAAGCAATACTTGAATCGGGGATTTTCTTATGCAATAAGCCACGCAAGCTTCCGAATACTATCTAATTCGTAATAGAATATCCAATGATCTTCTATTACAAGAATAAAGTTCTCCCGTTAATCCACTCACATACATTAACTTTAAGTTTTCCAACATTATTTTACTGAAAATGAATGATAATAAATAAAATATTTTTCCGTGAATCATAGTTGCAACGAAATGACAGTTAATTATTATTAATAGAAATATTTTAAATAAATCGATTGATTTTGAAAATGCTTTCATTTATACTTTTACTAAATCGGTTTTCTAAATCGATTTATGAAATTTTAAGAAGGGGATTGCTATGAATAAAGTAACAATGGCTGATGTCGCACAGAAAGCTGGTGTGTCTAAAAGCACTGTATCTCAATTTATAAATAACAGGTTTCAATATATGGCAGACTCCACCCAGGAGAGAATTCGAGATGTGATAAATGAACTAGGTTATATTCCTAACTTTACAGCAAAAAGCTTAAAGCAAAAGAAATCTGCAACAATTGGAGTTATTGTTGCAAACATTTTACATAATTTTTCTACTGAAATTATTCGTTCCATAGAAGATGAATGTGGGTTCAATAATTTTCATTTATTTGTGTGTAATGCTGATGACGACCCTGACAAAGAACGAGATTATATTGATATGTTAGTCGCTAAGCAAGTAGATGGTTTAATTATTTTCCCGACGAATGGAAATGTAGATTTATATCAACGGTTAAAGCTAGCGAATTTCCCAATTATTTTTGTCGATAGAAAGATTGATGAACCTTTGTATCCAACAATTTTACTAGACAATAAAAAAGCTGCTGAACTTGCAGTAGAATCGATTCTGCAAAAAAATAGAAAAGACATTGCTTTAGTAGCTACTTCCATCATTCGAAACGTGACTCCACGTGTGGAGCGTATAAATGGATTTAAAGAAGCACTATTGGATAATGGCATTGAGCCAAATTTGGATTGGATCATTGCAGTAGATAGAGAGAATATAAAAAGTCAACTTGAGAAGGTTTGGTCTTCGAATATTCGCCCGAAAGCATTTTTCGCTACAAATGATTTGTCTTTAATAGAGTTACTGAAATTCATAAGAGAAAATAATATTCAAATTCCACAAGATGTAAGCGTTATAGCGATAGATGATTCGCCATTTTTAGAAATATCGAATCCACCAGTAACTGTCATTAAACAGCCTACATTTGAAATGGGAAAAGAAGCAGTAAGAAAACTGTTGCTACTGATGACAGAAGAAAGTTTAGAAAATACATATGATATTAAACGTTATGCCCCGACTTTGATTGAACGGAAGTCATTATAACAGCAAGGAGAATGGTGAATGTCAACTAACTTTCAAGTATTAACTATAGGGGATGCCATGATTACAATGAACCCTGTTACAACAGGACCACTTCGTTATGTTACTCATTTTGAACGAAAATTAGGTGGTGCAGAACTAAACTTTGCGATCGGCTGTGCAAGATTGGGTCTGAATGCCAAATGGGTTAGCCGATTGGGAAAGGATGAGTTTGGCCGTGTTATTTATAATTTCGCAAAAGGGGAAGGCGTGGATGTATCTGAAGTAGAGTTTGTAGAGAATCACCCAACTTCCGTGAACTTTAAAGAAATTAGCGAATCCGGTGCAGGCAAAACATTTTACTATCGACATCATTCGCCTATATTAACACTCAAACCATCGGATATTCATGATGATATTTTAAGTGGAGTAAGCTTAGTCCACATCACGGGCGTTTTCTTAGCTATTGATGATGTGAATTTCTCAATTGCAGAGCGAATTTTACAACTTGCAAAATCAAAAGGAATTCCTGTTTCATTCGATCCAAATATTCGTTTAAAGTTGTGGACGATTGAAGAAGCGAGAGAAACCTATAAAAAAATATTTCCGTATGTAAATATACTGCTAACTGGACTGGATGAAATTAGACTAATTACAGGTTTCGATTCAACTGTAGATTTAGAAAAGTTCGCAAAAAACTATGAGATAAATAGTTTAGTAATAAAAGACGGAGAAAAAGGTTCCAAAGTGTACCAGGACGGTAAATGGACTGAGGCGAAAGCATTCAAAGTTCGAGCAATTGACACTGTAGGTGCTGGGGATGGTTTTGATGCAGGATTTGTATATGGTTATCTCCATAATTATTCACTTGAGGAAACATTGCAGTTTGCAAATGGTGTAGGAGCTCTTGTCACCACGGTTTCCGGTGACAATGAAGGACTTCCTTATTTAGAAGAAGTAAATGCTTTTATTCATAATGAAAACATAGTTGAAAGGTGATTGTATGAATACAATTTCAACCATTCTTGGAGAGATAAGCACGGTTTGTGCCAATATAAATGACAAGGAATACAATCACCTTGTGGAAATTTTCCAAAGCAATAATCGCTTTTTCTTCAGTGGAGAGGGAAGATCAGGGCTCATTGCTAAAGCAATAGCTATGAGACTGATGCATAGTGGAAAGACAGTATTTGTTATTGGGGAGACGACAACACCGGCTATTGAGAAATCGGATGTGTTGATTGTAGTTTCTGGTTCTGGGAAGACACCAAATACCTTAAATATTTTAGAAAGCGCTTCAAAAGTTGAAGCATTAATCTTTCTAATCACCACTAACAGAGATGTACTGGAATTATATAGTGGGCTGCTCGTACACGCCGCAACAAAGTATCGATTGCCAGGTGAACCAGATACGATTCAACCTTTAGGAAATCAATTTGATCAAGCAGCACATCTAGTTTTAGATGCAGCGATTATTGACAGTTTTAATAATGGACAGTCTAACGACACTATGAAAAGTAAACATAGCAATTTGGAATAGGGGGTCTACCATGTCGACAGTTACGATCAAACAGGAGGATGCTAAACAGTTGGCCATTAACAAATTAGTGGCTGCTGGATTAGTGGAGGAACACGCAGAAAAAGTAGCAGAAGTTCTTATTCATGCAGACTTACGCAATGTTAACTCACATGGTGTTTTGAGAACAGAGCATTATGTAAATCGTATAAAAGCAGGAGGAATAAATCCAACTGCAAACATTTCATTTAACCAAACAGGAACTGTAACGGGTGTTGTTGACGGGGACGATGGTTTAGGTCATGTCATTGGAGATATCGCGATGGACCATGCGATTCAAATGGCGAAAGAGAATGGCGTTGGTATGGTAACGGCTATGAACAGTAGTCATTGTGGTGCACTAAGTTACTTTGTCCAAAAAGCAGCAGAGTCGAATTTAATTGGAATAGCGATGACACACACAGATAAAATTGTCGTTCCATTCGGTGGAAAAACATCCTTCTTAGGAACAAATCCAATTGCTTATGGAATTCCTGCGAAAACACATAAACCATTCATCTTGGACATGGCAACATCGACAGTCGCACTTGGCAAAGTGTTACAGCACAAAGAAGAAGGAAAATCTATTCCAGAAGGTTGGGGTGTCGATGCAGAAGGGAAAGCCGTCACCAACCCAGCTGAAGTAGTCTCTTTAACACCTTTTGGAGGTCCAAAAGGATATGGACTATCTCTAATAGTTGATGTTTTTTCTGGTCTACTTGCAGGTGCAGCATTTGGTCCACATATCGGGAAAATGTACGATGATTTAGATAAAAAACGTAAATTGGGTCACTATTTTTGCGCAATCAATCCGGCAAATTTTAATGATTTAGAAACTTTCTTAACTAATATGGATCAAATGATTGATGAGTTACATGATTCCGAACCAGCTCCAGGATTCACGAAAGTTTATATACCTGGTGAAATAGAACAATTAAACGAGGAAAACAACCGCAAAAACGGAATTACAATTGCATCTAGTGTTTACGACTATCTAACTAATTGAAGAATAGTTGAAGGGGGGGATGTGTTCAAATTAACAGGGGTGTTTTGCAAATCTTATCATATAAAAAAGAAACGGGGTATAAACAAATGAAAAAAATGAAATTGTTTTCTGGTATTTTAGCAGCATCACTTCTATTAGCAGCTTGTAGTTCGGACGGAGGAAGTTCAAGTTCCTCGAAAGAAGAAGTAATCAAGTGGAAGTTCGGTCACTTAGCAGATGAAAATCATATTTGGCACAAAACAGCTGAAGAGTTTGCAAGTTTAGTAGATGAAAAAACAGATGGACAAATTAAAATATCTATTTTCCCAAATAACTCGCTTGGTGGAGAAACGGATACGATTAATGCAATTGAAGCGGGAACTGCGGATATGGTGATTTCCGGTGAAACGATGCAAAACTGGGCACCAAAAGCAGCACTAATGGCTGTTCCATATGCATTCCGTGATCTTGATCATGTGAAATCAGTAGTGGAAGGTGAAATTGGGAAAGAGATTGAAGGGGAAATTAAAGAAAAAGTAAAATTAACACCTCTTTACTATCATACTCGTGCACCACGAAATTTAACGTCAAACGAAAAAATTGAAACACCTGCAGATTTAAAAGGATTTAGTATGCGTGTACCAAACGTACCATTGTTCTTGAAAGTTTGGGAAGCAGCTGGAGCCAAGCCACAAGTTATGGACTTTAACGAAGTATTTACAGGATTACAACAAGGCGTAATTGGTGGACAAGAAAATCCTGTGGACTTAATCCAAAGTGGTGGATTGTATGAAGTGCAAGATTTTGTTAACCGTACCGAGCATGTGTATTCTTGGATTTATGTATTAGTAGGTAATAAACAATTTGAAGCTTTAAACGAAGATCAACAGACAGCAGTATTAGAGGCTGCAGCAGAAGCACAAAAATTCGGTGATGAGTTATATACAGAAACAATTGAGAGTATTGAAGCGGATTTAAAGGAAAAAGGAATGGAATTTGTGGATGTTGATCAAGACGCATTCCGCGAAATCATGTTGCCAGCTATTAAATCTACTCTATCTCCAGAACAATTTGAAATATATGAGAAAATATTGAACGCTAAGTAACACATGAAGTGGCACTTCTGATGAATGTTGTCAGCTGTGCCTTTCCTATAGAAAGGAAGGGATGTATACCATGGGAAAAATTATAGAGCGTATTTTAGGTCTACTTACCGTACTTAGTTTTGCCGGGGTAATTATAACAGTAACAATTCAAATTATGTCGAGGTACTTACCTTATACAGCTATATGGACAGAGGAATTAACACGGTACTTTTTTTTGTATGCAATTTGTTTTGGAGCACCGCTTGCACTATTAAGAAATGAATTTATCAATGTAGACTTAATATTGAACCGGATGTCCAATGCATTCCGTCGATATTATGAAATAGTAATATACATAGCCATTCTTTTATTATGCGCAGTTATGATTTATGAAGGTTACAGATTTACATTAATCGGTCATAGTCAAACTTCTGCTACTATGCCGTTTCAAATGTCGTTCATTCATGCAGCGATCTTAATCATGTCCATGTTTTTAGCTGTTTATTCTGTTGTGAAAATTGTTCATTTGATACGTAATGAACAAGACTATAGTCAAGACTTCGGGGGGGAAGACTCATGATGGCATTATTGCTATTTCTATCTTTTATCGCGTTAATCTTTCTAGGAGTTCCAGTTGCTTTTAGTTTAGGACTCTCCTCCTTATTTTATTTATTTTTAAATGATATTCCACTTACAATTATTCCTCAAAAAATGTTTGGTGGATTAAACTCCTTCGTTTTGTTATGTATCCCAGGATTCATATTAGCAGGTAACCTTATGAATGCAGGGGGCATAACCGATCGTATTATTCATTTTGCGAATAACTTTATAGGACATATTCGAGGTGGTCTTGGACTAGCGAATGTTGGCTCATCTATGGGATTTGCAGGGATATCAGGTACCGCCTTGGCAGATGTATCTAGTATTGGTGCAATTTTAATACCGGCGATGAAAAAAGAAGGGTACGGAGCAGGTTTTTCAGCAGCTGTAACGGCATCTTCATCCACTGTTGGACCAATCATTCCTCCTTCCTTACCAATGATTATTGTAGGGACCCTTGCGTCTGTTTCTATTGGAGACTTATTTTTAGCTGGCGCCTTACCCGGAATTTTACTAGGACTTGGTTTAATGATTCCTACCTATATTATTTCCGTAAAACGTAATTATCCAAAAGGTGAACGTAAGAGTTTGAAAGAGATTGGAAAGAGTTTTACAGGTGCATTCTGGGCATTGTTTATGACGGTTATTATTTTGTTTGGTATTTTAGGTGGATATTTCACACCAACAGAAGCTTCTATCATTGCTGTTTTATATGCATTAGTTGTAGGAATCTTCATATACAAAGAATTGCCAATTAAAAAGATACCATCGCTTATGCTAGATTCGATGACAAGTACAGCTTCTATTATGTTGTTAGTTGGGTTTGCGAACCTTTTTGGTTGGATTATGGTTAGTGAACAAATTCCTCAATTAGTAGCAAGTGTAATTTTAGGGATTTCGGATAATCCAATTATCGTTATTTTATTAATTAATCTTTTATTGCTGTTTGTAGGAACGTTTATGGAAACTATTGCAGCATTAGTCATACTATTTCCAGTGTTACTGCCAGTTGCAATGGAAGTTGGAATGGATCCTGTTCAGTTTGGTGTCATGATGGTATTGAACTTAGTTATCGGATTAATCACACCTCCAGTAGGAGTTTGTTTATTCGTTGCTTCTCAAATTGGTAAAGTTTCCATTGGAAAAACGACGAAGGAATTACTTCCGTTTTTAGGTGTAAGTTTAATTATCCTTTTACTTGTGGCATTTGTACCGCAAATTACGTTGTATTTACCAAGTCTATTGAAGTAGGTGTATGAAATGATGAAAGCAGTATTAATACCTAAAGCGTTAGAATTACAATTAATTGATATTGAAAAACCAGCAGTAGTAGGGGATTCGGATGTACTAGTAAAGGTAAAGAGAGTTGGTATATGTGGCTCGGATATGCACATTTATCATGGAACGAACCCTCTAGCTACATACCCACGTATCGTTGGGCATGAGGTTACAGGAGAAGTTGTAGCGATTGGTCAGGGAGTAGAAAGTGTTCAGGTCGGTGATCATGTGGTAGTAGAGCCAATCAGAACGTGTGGAACATGTTACGCATGTCGAAGTGGTAGACGAAATGTTTGTGAAAAATTATCTGTCTTTGGTGTCCATGAAGACGGAGGCATGCGTGAGTTTATCGTATTACCTGAAAACCAATTACATATTGTAGACGCTGATTTAGAATGGGATGAGGTTGTTTTAGCAGAGCCGTATACTATTGGAGCGCAAGCTGTTTGGCGTGGTGGAGTTTCTGCAGGAGATACAGTATTAATACAAGGCTGTGGACCTATTGGAATTTGCATTTTGAAAATGGCTAAAATTAATGGTGCTACCGTAATGATGACAGATTTGAGTGCAGAACGTTTACAGTTTGCTAAAGAGAATGGAGCAGATTTTGTCATCGACGCTGGAAAAGAGTCTGTAATCGACAAAGTGAACCAAATAACCGATGGAGAAGGGGCAAATGTGGTTATCGATGCTGTATGTTTACCGTCTACATTTGAACTTGGCGTGAAAGTTGCATCAGTTGCTGGGACTGTAGTGGTGCTTGGATTTGACGAAAGACCTTCTTCCATTGCTCAATTGCCTATTACGAAAAAGGAATTAACAATTGTTGGATCACGTTTACAAACAAATCAATTTGGTAAAGTGGTCACTTTATTAAACGAACGTAAGCTAAGTCATGATGGACTAATTACTCATCGATTTTCTATTAATGATGTACAGGAAGCGTTTAAGTTTGTGGAAGAAAATCCGGATAAAGTTCGAAAAGCGGTTATCGTATTTGAGTGAGGAGGAATACTATGTTTCCAAAGTATGAAAGCATAAAAGAAGCTGTAAATGAAAGAGTAGTAGCGGTTGTACGTGGTAGTTCTTTTGAAGAAGCCATTGCCATTTCAAAAGCTGCAATTGCTGGTGGCATTCGTGCTATTGAAGTAACTTATACAACACCTCAAGTGAGAAAAGTGTTTGAAGCTCTACTAGACGAGAACGCAGTAATTGGTGCTGGAACTGTTCTAGATTCAGAGACTGCAAGAGATGCTATTTTGAATGGCGCACAGTTCGTCGTTAGTCCTAACTTCGATGAAAAAATCGCTACATTATGTAATCGATATAGTGTTCCGTACTTCCCAGGATGTATGACAATTGCTGAAATGGTAAGGGCAGTTGAAAGCGGCTGCGACATTATTAAGCTGTTTCCAGCGAATCAATTTGAACCAAGTTTTATTGGTTCTGTAAATGGTCCATTGCCTAATGTACGAGTGATGCCAACAGGAGGTATTTCACTGAAAAATGCTTCGGAATGGATTGACGCAGGAGCAGTAGCGGTTGGAATAGGCAGTGATTTAACGAAAGCATATCGTAATGATGGTGTTTCCGCCGTTATGGAACTTGCGAAGAAATATGTAGAACTTACAGGAGGTGATCCAAAATGAATATGACTTTTCGTTGGTATGGTCGTGATAACGATACTGTAACGCTTGATCAAGTAAAACAGATTCCAAATGTGAAAGGAATCGTTTGGGCACTTCATGCAAAACCCGTGGGGGAAGTTTGGGAGTTAGAAGAGATTCGTTCAGAAGTAGAATATATTCAATCTTTTGGATTCCATGCGGATGTAGTTGAAAGTGTTAACATTCACGAGTCCATAAAATTAGGTAATTCAGAGCGTGATCAATATATTGAAAAGTATAAAGAAACTATCCGTAACTTATCCAAGTTCGGTGTGAAGGTAATTTGTTATAATTTCATGCCAGTATTCGATTGGACAAGAACAGATATGTATCATCCATTGCCAGATGGTTCGACTGCATTATTTTATGAGAAGGCGAAAGTAGAAGGATTAGACCCACAAGAGTTAGTCCAAACGGTTTCTGAAGCAAGCGATTTGACATTACCAGGGTGGGAACCAGAAAAAATGGCTCGTATTGGTGAATTGTTTGAAGCGTATAAAGAAATAGATGAGGAAAGATTATGGGAAAACTTAAGTTATTTCTTGCAAGCTATATTGCCAGTAGCCGAAGAGTGTGATATTAGAATGGGGATTCATCCGGATGATCCACCTTGGCCAATCTTTGGTTTACCTCGAATTATGACTAGTGAAGCAAGTATTAAACGATTGTTGTCTATCTCGGATTCAAAATCAAATGGTTTAACGTTTTGTACAGGTTCATTGGGAGCGAATCCATTGAATAATATGGTAGATTTGGCTTCGAAATATGCACGGTATTCACCTTTTGCTCATATTCGTAATGTGAAAATCTTTGATAATGGTGATTTCATTGAAACGTCTCATTTAACTTCTGATGGATCAATAGATATCACAAATGTAGTGAAAGAACTATCTTCAATTGAATATGAAGGATATGTACGTCCAGATCATGGGCGTCATTTATGGGGTGAAAAGTGTCGTCCAGGGTACGGATTATACGATCGAGCTTTAGGAATTATGTATCTTCACGGACTTTGGGACGCTTATAAAGCGAGTAAATAGGAGGACGATGAAATGATACCTATACACGAAAACTTGTCGGGTCGAGTAGCTGTTATTACTGGGGGAAGTGGAGTATTGTGCTCCCGAATGGCGGTAGAATTAGCGCGACATGGTGTGAAAGTAGCAATATTGAATCGGACAGAAGAAAAAGGGAAAGATGTAGCACAGGAGATTGTCGGAAGTGGTGGGGAAGCTATTGCTGTAGCGGCTGACGTTCTTGACCGAACTTCGTTAGAAGGCGCCCGTGATTTCATTCTAGAAAAGTTTGGTCGAGTGGATATTTTGGTTAACGGAGCTGGTGGAAACCATTCAAATGCAATTACCTCAGTGGAAACGTATGAAAATGAAAATACGGAGAAGTCTTTCTTTGAGTTAGAAGAAAACGGATTTTCACAAGTGTTTGCAACAAACTTCACGGGTTCATTTTTGGCTAGCCAAGTGTTTGGGCGTGAATTGTTAAAACGTGATTCATCGGTCATTTTAAATGTTTCTTCCATGAGTGCGTACGCTCCAATGACGAAAGTTCCGGCGTACAGTGCGGCTAAAGCAGCTATTAATAATTTCACTATGTGGATGGCAGTTCATTTCGCAGAGACTGGCTTGCGTGTTAATGCAATTGCTCCAGGCTTCTTTTTGACAACCCAAAATCGAAATCTATTGTTGAATGAAGATGGAACGCGTACTCCAAGGTCTGAAAAAATAATAACAAGTACTCCGATGAAAAGATTTGGAAAACCAGAAGATTTGTTGGGGACGATGCTCTGGTTAGTGGATGATACATACTCTGGATTTGTCACTGGTATCACGGTACCTGTTGATGGCGGATTTATGGCGTATTCAGGTGTATAATGCATAAATTACAGTTAGCACTAGATCGTATGACAATAGAAGATTGCATTAATTTAGCTGAACAAACAAAAGAGTCTATCAATTGGATTGAAATTGGCACAGGTGTGATTAAAGAATACGGTATGATCTCCGTTCGAGAAATGCGGGCTCGTTTTCCTGAAAAAATCATTGTTGCTGATATGAAAACATGTGATGCAGGGAAGCACGAAAGTACTCAGGCGTTCGAATCGGGTGCAAATGTTACAACTGTCATGGGCTTTTCTCCAAATGCGACGATCAGACAGTGTTTGGAAGTAGCATCTAATTACAACGGCGAAGTAATGGTAGATTTACTCGGTGTTGAGAATGCCGAACGTGTAAATGAGATATATTCACTTGGAGCACGACTATTTTGTCTTCATGTTGGAAAAGATATGCAGCAAGAGGGAGAGTTAGCAACCTCGTTCCTGTTTCAACTAGTTGAAGGATTAGAAGATATTCGTATTGCAGTTGCAGGTGGTGTGAATATAGAGACTGCCCCTGGACTTCTGGAAGCTGGTGTTGATATCCTTATTGTTGGAAGTTTTATTACAGGTAGTGAAAATCCTAGTGCGAGTGCTAAACAACTAGCAAATGTGGAGTAGCAGGTTTCTAACACGACTTTGTAACTCTTTCTAATCAATAAAAAAGTATTTTTTGGAATTTATACTTGAAATAACTATATAAAACGAAAGGGAAGATACCATATTTTTAACAATGGTATCTTCCCTTCTGTTTTATAGCTTATTCCTTAATCTATTAATTTTACTTATAGTACTATTAATTTTTTGAAGTTTTCAATGTGTAGGGAAAAACGTATTATGAAATTAGTAATTCAGAAAAATTAGTTAAGTGAAATGGATTTAAGAATATTTAAAGTTCCGTTTCTATTCATATAATCTTTTAAAAACCAATTCATGAATTCACCCTTGTACATAATTATTGGCTGTGTATTTAAATCCTCGTAAGTCATAGTTTTAATCGGATAATGCAGAATTCTTTGATACTAGTACGTAAAACTGAATATCCATTAAAGCTTGTATATTGTCTTTTCATAAATAGCTATTAAGCTTATATCAATTTCTTGGTTAATAACAGATTCCCTTAAAGACAATGAACTCGCTTCAATATACTCAATTTCGAGTTGAGGGAATTTTTTTTGAAAGGAAAGTAAAGCAGGAGTTAAAAAGTATAAATGTAATCCTGCAACCGTACCGATTATAAGCTTTCTATTCGATTGTTTTATTTCCATAGATTTGTCTTTCATTTCATTAATAACCGCCATTATTTTCTGTGCTTGCTCTAAAAAAATGAGGCTTCTCCTGTAGGAACACCCCCATTTCGAGAGCAGGTAAATAATATTACTCCTATCTCTTTTTCTAATTTAGAAATAGATTGACTAAGTGCAAACTATGAAATAAAAAGTTCCTAAGCAGCTTTTGTTAATGAACGAAATTATTTGCATATAGAATATGTACTAATTGTTCCAACTGCATCTATGGTTCCCCATTCTTTTATATAGACTAACTATTCTGATCATTATATTGAAGCGTATCATACTCATCGCTATTAATAGATTGATTTTTTATTATTTCAGGTGCCTGGTATTTCGGGTGCCTGGCACCCACACAAATCGGAAACTATTCTGATAATTAAAAAGCTATTTCACAAAGGGAAGTCCATTGTGAAATAGCTTTTTCATCCAATGAACTTTGCAACTTCCTCATTAAATTTATCCATCTCGCAATAAAATAGTCCATGTCCACTGTATTCAAACGGTATCAAGATGGAACCTTTTATGCTTCGATGCATTAATTCGGCAAAATCGAAGGAGCATACTTTATCTTGTTTTCCATGCAAAATGGCCGTTGGAACGTTTATAAGTCGCAGATCATTCCGAAGATCTTCGTCTCGAAGGGAAACTAAACATTTTGCCGTAGCGTTGCCAGATGCAGCTAAGCCGAGGTCATGGAACCAATCGATAAAACTTTTTGTTAAGTAGCGTGCAAAGAAGATATCCCCAAAATCACTTAACATTTTAGGCCGATCTGTGTACGTTTCTTCTATTAATTTATCTACTTCCTCCACTGTTTTTCCGTATGGGAAATCTTGTCGTCTTGTGAAAACTGGGGCAGCAGCACCTATTAACGCTAGTTTTGACACTTTGTATCCACTATATCTAGCCATATATCGAATGGAAATAGCTCCTCCCATCGAATGCCCAGCGAGGGTTATATCTTCTAGACCAAGTGTATCAATAATGATGCGGATATCGTCCGCCAACCGATCATAATTGTATCCACTCCACGGTTTACTCGATTTTCCGAAGCCACGAATATCGATTCCAATGCAACGGTAGCCCATCGCTGGGAGATGATTGAATTGATACTCAAACATTCGATGATTCGCAGGCCAACCGTGGATAAATAAAATAGTTTTATTCGAAGTTGAGTTAATATCCTCCACAAAAATATTAACTCCTTTTTCCACTTTCACGTAATACCCCATTCATATTCCTCCAATGAACAGCTTTTTACCGACTTTACTAATGTATGAGCAATGAAATAGAGATATTCAATGATTGTTACAGAATTGTTACTGGTGCCAGGCACCAGTAACAAAATAGAAATATTTAATTCTGGAACAACAAAATTTTCTAGGGATGTTTGAGGGTGGTTAAATTTGTCTATGCTTTTGCGGAGTAGGTAATTTTTGAAATCATTATTTTTAAGGAGACTATGAGTATGGCAGAAGAAAAGAAAAATCTTTCCACGAGAAGAGACTTTTTAAAAACATCAGGGGTTGCTGCTGGAGCTTTAATCGGTGGGGGGCTAATTGGCGGATTGGTTGGTTATAACGTCAATGGTACTAGTCCAACTACCGCACCAAAAGGGACGAGCCCGAGTGATCATACGCAACATGCGAATGCTGGTTTTCAGTTTTTCAAAAATAATCGAGATTTTGAGGTGCTTTCCAACGCGACGGAGCGAATTTTTCCTAAAGATGATTTAGGGCCAGGTGCAATTGAGTTAGGAGTTCCTTATTTTATTGATCGTCAATTAGCAGGGCAGTATGGAAGCAACTCGAGGGAGTATATGCATGGACCATTTGCGGTGGGTGCTCCAACGCAAGGGTATCAGAGTCGTTTGACACGCGCTGAAGTTTTTAAGCAGGGAATTGAGAAATTAGAAGAAGAGGCTAATAAAAGATATGAAAGTGGATTTTCAAGTCTTGAGCCGGAGCAAATGGATGAAATATTAACTGCTTTTTCGAAAGATGAAGTGAAAATGTCTGGAACGACCGCCGCTTTTTTCTTTAAAATGCTTCGAGCTGCAACTTTAGAAGGTGCATACTCAGATCCGATGTATAGTGGAAACAATAATATGGATGGCTGGAGAATGAAAGAGTTCCCTGGACACCAAATGTCCTACATTAGCGTAATTGAAAGTGACAAATTCCAAAAAATTGAGCCGAAATCGCTTGGCAGTATGTGAGAATAGAGAGGGGTATTACTAATGGCTACTACATTACCGAAAGTGGACGCTGTTGTTGTTGGGTTAGGATGGACGGGTGGTATAATGGCTGCTGAATTAGCGAAAGCAGGGCTAAAGGTTGTTGGTTTGGAAAGAGGAGAAGCCCGAAATACGGAGGATTATTTGAAAGTCCATGACGAATATCGATATGCGGTTCGATATGAGTTAATGCAAAACCTTTCGAAAGAGACCATTACTATTCGAAATCACCGTAAAATGCCTGCGTTGCCAATGCGCCAATTAGGTTCTTTCTTACTAGGAAACGGATTAGGAGGATCAGGTACGCATTGGAACGGGCATTCCTGGATATTTTTACCGTATGATTTTAAAATTAAAACCATGACGGATGAAAAATATGGACCCAATAAATTATCGAAGGATTATTTGCTGCAAGATTGGGGAGTTACTTACGAGGAGTTAGAACCATATTTTTATAAATATGAACAAACGCTTGGAATTTCTGGTGAAGATACGAATCCTTTTTGGGGAAAACGAACAAATCCATTCCCAACGCCACCGATGAAAAAGACGCCGATATTAAAGAAATTTGAAAGCGCTACTCAAAAGTTGGGTTATCATCCGTTTATGTTGCCTTCTGCCAATTTGTCTGAACCTTATACAAATCCGGATGGAGCGGCGATAAATAGTTGTCAATATTGTGGTTTCTGTGAGCGTTTCGGCTGCGAATATGGTGCAAAGAGCTCGCCTGAAATCACCGTAATACCGACTGCTGAGAAGACGAATAACTTTGAAATGCGATTCCGAGCAAATGTCGTTGAAGTGATTAAAAATGGGAATAAAGTATCTGGTGTTAAATACTTAGATACACTTTCTGGTGAAGAATTTATCCAGGAAGCAGAAGTAGTTGTTCTAGCAAGTTATGTCATGAATAATGCAAAACTGCTAATGGTATCTAATATTGGTGAACAATATAATCCAGATACCGGAAAGGGAACGCTTGGAAAAAACTATTGCTATCAAATTCTACCTGGTGTTAACGGTTATTTTGATGAGCAGATGAATACGTTTATGGGTGCGGGGGCACTTGGTATGACGATTGATGATTTTAATGGGGATAGTTTCGATCATAGCGACTTAGATTTTATTCATGGGGCAAGTCTTTCTATTACACAAACTGGTGTGAGACCGATTGAAACAAATCCAATTCAGCGTGATACGCCTACATGGGGGGCAGAATTTAAGAAGAATTCTATTTACAACTATACTCGTACCTTGGGGATTGGTGGGCAAGGTGCCTCAATGCCACATAAAGAAAATTTCCTTTCACTGGATAGTAAATATAAAGATGCATACGGTTTACCGCTTCTTCAAATGACGTATAATTTTACAGACCAAGATAAAGCATTGCATAAATATTTAACGGAGATATCGGCAAATATTATGAAGGAAATGGGCGCAAAAACGGTCGAAGGTAAAAATCCTATTACCGATTATGACATTGTCGGTTATCAGACGACGCATAATACGGGTGGTACGATTATGGGGGCAAGCCCTGATAATAGCGTTGTGAATACTTACTTACAACATTGGGATGCGGAGAATTTGTTTGTCGTTGGTGCAGGGAATTTTCCGCATAATGGTGGATATAATCCGACCGGAACAGTTGGGGCGCTGGCTTATAAAAGTGCGGAAGGTATTATTAAATACAGTAAAACAGGTGGTTCACTCGTTTAATTGACTTAGCAGAAGTCCCCCGCTTCTATAAGTGGCGGGGTGACTGTTAAAATGCCTATAGGGTCCAAACTCCCTGCTCCTGTTGCGGTTACTTGTCGTAAAGGAACGTCAGTGGAATAGCATTTTTACATTAAACCGTGTATTAGACGAAAAGCGTAATGAAGCAGAATAAGTAAAGATGAAAAGCCAAGAATATGGGTGCAAAAATCCATCTAGTATTTGGCTTTTTTGTGTTACAGAATTGTTACTGGTGCCAGGCACCAGTAACAATTCTGTAACAATAATAATTTGGAGTGTGGATGTAATGCTTGTACTTGAACGAGGGTTTTGGAGTATGATGGAGGAAAGGGGTTGGAGGGATTTGTTTGAAGCCAGTTATTGGTGTTTCGTCAGATTTGAAGGAAAAGGTTCTTTCGGTATCTACCGATAATATTCATGCGGTTGCTAGGTTTGGTGGGGTTCCCATTGTGCTGCCTAATTTGCAGGAGGATGGGATCGATTTGATTGTAGAGATGATAGATGGGCTTCTTTTGACTGGCGGAGGAGATATTGATCCGACTTTGTTTGGGGAGGAACCGCATCAGCGTTTGGGAAGTATTGTTCCAGAGCGAGATGCGTTTGAAATACAACTTGTTCAAAAAATGTTGGAAAAGAATAAGCCGATTTTAGGAATTTGTCGTGGTGCACAAATTTTAAGTATTGCTGCAGGTGGAGACATGTATCAGGATATTTATACTCAATCAACGGAGCAACTTTTGCAACACGATCAACAAGCGCCAAATTGGCATGCATCACATTTTGTGCAGGTAACAAATTTATCCATTTTGAGTAGTATTATTGGGGTGGAAAAGTTTAAAGTGAATAGTTTTCATCACCAAGCGGTCCGCAATATTCCAAATGGATTTATCGTGAGTGGAATAGCGAGTGACGGTATTATAGAAGCTTTTGAAAGTGAAAATCATTCGTTTGTTATGGGGATACAATGGCATCCGGAGAGCTTATTGTTGAAAGATGATTTCGTTTCCGCGGCAATTTTTAGTTGTTTTATAAATGCTTGTTCAAATTGAATTTATTGAATAAATATAGAAAACGACTGCTTACGAGTAGTCGTTTTTGTTATGAGCGGCTTTAGTCTTGTTTTCAAAGGTACATTAACAATAGAGATAGCTTTTATTAGTTTAATGTAACCGATTATTTGTGAGAAATACATGTTTTATTTTTTCATGAAATGAGGCCAGAAGGGCAAGCTACACTGTATAGAAAAAGGAGGTATTTTGTTTGATTAGCTGGATTAAACTGACGTTTTCTACATGTGTTTTTGTCTTTCTTCTTTCCACGACTGTTTCTGCAGCTGAAGAACCATCGAGGGAGCAAATTTTAGAAAAGCGAATGGAATACTATATAAAATATTCGAGCGATGTTTTACCTTGGTATTATTTGGCTGCAATTGATCAGTTTGAACGCAATATCCAAGAGGTTAGGAACGATATTCCAAAGCGAGAGGGTGCCGTAGCTATTCAATTTTCCGACGATTATTGGACAGGTGTACTGAATCCTTTACTAGATGATACCAACTTAAATTCGATTGCTTTTTTTAATGGCCGAGGATTAGATGGCAATCAAGACGGCATCGCTGACCGGAAAAATGATGATGATGTGATGTTTACTTTAACCGAATATTTAATGCAGTTTGGGGTTATGGAAAAAGGTTTTGAAAAGGCGTTAAAGAAATATTATCAACGCGACGAAACCGTAAAACAAATTATGACGAACGCAGAAATTTACAAGGAATTTGAAACGTTAAATTTAGATGCACGCGCCTTTCCACTTGCGATCAATCACAATTATAGTTATCGCAGTACGTGGGGTGACTCAAGAGGCTGGGGTGGCAGACGAATGCATGAAGGTACCGACTTGTTTGCATCTTATAGCGTCCCAGTGAAGTCCACTACTTTTGGTAAAGTGGAAGTGATGGGCTGGAATGACTACGGTGGTTGGCGCATCGGTATTAGGGACGTGAATAACACATATCATTATTATGCCCACTTATCCGGATATACGAAAGATTTAAAAGAAGGAGATATACTCGAGCCTGGAACAATAATTGGGTATGTAGGTAGTTCGGGTTATGGAAAAGAAGGTACATCCGGAAAATTTCCACCACACTTGCATTATGGCATGTACAAATACAATGGTCGAGTTGAATGGGCATACGATCCATTTCCTTCTTTAAAGAGATGGGAACGAGAAGAACAAAGTAAGAAAAATAAGTGAAAAAACTCCAGCAGCTCCCAAGTTGCTGGAGTTTTTGTCGTGATAATGTTACAGGATTGTTACTGGTGCCAGGCACCAGTAACAATCCGAGGCACCAGTAAACAATCATACAACGATTTAAATGCCGATTATATTTATTAGAGTGATCCAATATAGGTGTTGCATGAGGACTAGTGTGTAGAGTAGTAGTGCGACAATGATTAGAAATTGCATGTATTTTTTCGGTTGAAGTTTAGTGATGATATACATAAATAGAAGCGGGAGAATAATTTTTATTAAGTAGAAAGTAGGGATATTACTTTCGTATATAAAACGCATTAATGGATTAGCCTCGGAAATATGACCGTTTCGAATGCCGAAGTCAGTGGAGATAGAATCAAAAATGGCTAGTAACAGGAGTAGAAATGCTAATGAGAGCTGTTTTCTAAGAAAAGGAAGCTGTATTTTTTCATTCACGGATGTTGAATTCCTTTCGATTCTAATAAGTATTCTTTTTCACCTAATGCTATTATGTGGAAAATATTGTTTGATTATACGTAATTTCAAAGGGAAATATGTTACCACGATTAATTTTTAGTAAAATGGGTAATGTAAAAAGAGGATATATACAAGTTGGAGGATTCAAATGACAAAGATGAATCGTGGAATTATCACTGCTTTATCGGCAATTGGACTAGCGCAAGGCTTGAAAATACTTACGCATAAAAAAATAACGGGAAAATGGGATCTTAAACAAGCGTTTACAACAGGTGGAATGCCGAGCTCGCATTCAGCAGGGGTAGCCGCACTTGCATCATACGTAGCTGCTAACAAAGGAACTCGTCATACAGAAACAGCACTGGCAGTTGTGTTTGGCGCTATTGTTATGTACGATGCGCAAGGAATCAGAAGACATACGGGAGAAATCGCACAGCTGGTGAATGATTTAGAAGACAATATCGCCACATTGTCTGGTAACTTTCCAAGTTTTGAGTATGTACAGCGAGAAGAAGAGTTAAATGAGTTACTGGGGCATCAGCCGGTAGAAGTAGTAGCAGGTGCTATTTTAGGGACAATATTTGGAATTGTATGTGCGAAATTGGAAGATTGAAATGATACCGGACATAGCATAGTATAAGAAAACCATGTCGGTAAAAATTACGACTTGGTTTTTCTTATTTTGTCGTGTTAGCTGTGTAGGTTCTGTTTTCCCCATCTGCGTATTCGACTTCTAAGTTGAAGTTGTTGTATGCATTTACACCGAAATCTGAGGTTACTTTTTCGATTACTTCCTCATCACTCATCTCTTTCATTAAATACAATTCCATAAAAATTGGTTGTAGGAGTGTATATGCAGCATCTCCTTGTACATCTGCAGCAGCATGCATACTTTTATACATTGCTTCAGGTTTTAACGAGTTTCCATAGTATTCCGCAATTATCGCTTCTTTTTTGTCTGGTGTACTTATGTGTAAATTTAAAAAACGGAAGCAGAATTCGTTCTCTGGGCTTTCTGCTGTTAGAGATTCATCGACTTTCTCATTTTGTTCCTCCTCAAATGCTGTTCCATCAGGTACGTTTTCCTCTGGCTCATCATTATTTCCACAAGCATCGTTGATGATAGTAGTATTGTTGCAAGTGTGATGTGTTTTTTTGTTCTCATGTACATTCTCCTCTCAAGAGAAAAAGCACTAAAAAATGTTGAAATTCCAGTTGCAGAAGAGATGTTGGAACAATCGATTCAACAGAATATAGAGTTTTTAGTACTTATAGCGGGATCTTTTGAGGAAACGGAGGAAGCTGCAGAAACGGAATTAATCAAATGGAGTAAACAAGTCGGTGAACAACAAGCGGCTTTATTTACCCAATTTTCAACGATAATAAAACCATATGCTAAAAACCGTTTATGGAAGATAAAAGCGATTTCTCGTAAAGGGAAGTCGTTTTTTTAATAAAGAAAGTAAAGCACACCAATAAAACTTCGAAGGGACAGATATTTTAGGCATTACAAACATACAGTAAAAAATGATCGTTTTCATTCAAAATTTAAACAATGTTCAAAAAATCATTTACTTTTATAATGGAAGAAGTATAATGTATTTAAAAATTAAATTTTCAGAATATTATTGTGAGGGAGGTTGAATTATTTTGGTGAGGGCTTCTTTTATAACAGATGAACAGGAGTTATTTCGAAAGTCTTTGCGAAAAATGCTAGATAAAGAGGCGTACCCTTTTTATGATGAATGGGAAGCGAATCGAGCTATTCCTAGGGATTTTTGGTTGAAAATGGGGGAGAATGGATTTTTATGCCCGTGGGTAGAGGAAGCTTATGGGGGACTTGGGCTTGATTTTTCGTATTCGATGATTTTGATTGAGGAGTTAGAACGAGTAGGACAGGGGTTAGCAAGTGGAATGTGCCTTCACTCTGATATTGTAAGCCCTTACATATCGACCCTTGGTACGGAAGTCCAGAAGCAAAAATGGCTTCCTGGCTGTGTAAGTGGTGACTTAATTACCGCAATTGGGATGACGGAGCCTGGTGTTGGATCCGATTTAGCGGGAGTGAAGACGACTGCTCGAAAAGACGGAGACACCTATATATTAAATGGTGAGAAGACATTTATAACAAATGGTCTAACAGCAGATATTGCGGTTATTGTGTGTAAAACGGATCCAGATGCTGTACCCGCACATAGAGGGATTAGTTTGCTCGTTGTGGAGAAAGGGATGGAAGGTTTTAAGTATGGAAAGAAACTCGATAAAATCGGCATGCATAGTGGCGATACCGGGGAATTGATATTAGAAGATGTGAAAGTTCCCGTAGCAAACTTGCTCGGGGAAGAAGGCAAAGGATTTTATTATCTCATGCAAAACTTGCAGCAAGAGCGTCTAGTCGTCGCGATTCAATGCCAAATCGAAGCCGAAGAAATGCTTCGTATTACTATTGACTATGTAAAAAGTAGGAAAGCATTTGGTCAATCGATTAGTAAATTTCAAAATACCCAATTTAAAATAGCAGAAATGGCAACTGAAATAGATATCGGTCGCACGTATATCAATCAGTTGACCGCTCGCCATATCGCGAACGATGACATTGTAAAAGAAGTGTCTATGGCAAAATGGTGGATTAGTGAAATGGCTAAGCGAGTGGCGGCAGAGTGCTTGCAGCTGCACGGAGGCTACGGATATATGGAAGAATACGAGATTGCGAGAAGATACCGAGATATTCCAGTAGCGAGTATTTACGCAGGAACAACCGAAATTATGAAAACAATTATTGCGAAGAAGCTAGATTTATAAAGGAAAGGAGGAATCATCGTGAAGCTCTCAGAAATAAAGTTACAAAAGAAAAAACAAGAAATCATCTTATCGGCTGTCAAAATAGTAAACGAAAAAGGTTATCAAGGTGCAACGATGGAGGAAATTGCTGCAGAGCTTCTTATGACGAAAGGTTCTCTCTATTACTACTTTAAAAATAAAGAAGATCTCCTTTTTCAATGTCACGAAATGGTGTTGGGGCAGGCAATTAGTGAGTTACAGGATTATTTTAATGAAAATATATCTAATGAACAGAAACTACGCAAGATGATTGCCAATCATATCCGCTACATGATCGAAGAAAAAGAGACGTTCAATATGATTCTAAAGCCTGTCCAAACTTTTTCAAAGGATTATCTCCATCCGATTTTACGTAAGCGAAATGAATATGCAGCGTGGTTTGACCAAGTTATCCAAAATGGGATTGCAGAAGGGGATTTCACAATAAAAGAACCGAAAATGGCACGAATGATTTTACTTGGTTCCATGAACTGGATTCAGCAATGGTACAAACCAGATGGGGACAAGACAATAGAGGACTTACAAACGATTTATGCAGATTATTTGTTAAAAGTTGTGAAGTAAATGACACCATATAAAACAAAAGGGGATCTGATATATGTTCGTTACGGAAAAATTGGCACTCCATGCAAAAGAGCAACCTGACCATTTCATTACACAGTTTAATGGTAGAAAAATAACGTACTCCGTATTCTATGAACAAGCTAAGAGATTAGCTGGTTATTTTCAAGCAAAAGGCTACAAACAAGAAGATATTATTGCAGTTTACTTGAATAACTCAGACTTTTTTCTAGTTTGTTATTATGCATGTCAGCTTGGTGGATTTAGCGTAATGCCTGTAAATACAAAGCTTGCTGCTCCTGAAGTGGACTACATATTCACGCATTCAGAAGCAAAAGCGCTTATTTATGGAACGGATATGGAGCCGATTTTGAATGAAATCCCTGAAACATTTGCAAAATTTCAAGATACACTTGTAGTAGGAGAAAGGGAAGGGTTAATCGAGATATTAGCAGATGCGGCTATTACTTTCGAAGAAGTGATCGAGAGCGAGGAACGGACGAGCGTCGTTTTTTATACTTCCGGTACAACTGGTAAACCAAAAGGCGTTCTGTTAACAGCAAGCAATGTGAGAGCAGCAGCACAAATATGGGGGGAAGCAATGGAACTAAACTCCCAAGATCGCATGCAAATAGTCGCTCCACTATTTCACTGTGCAGCGAGTCATGTTTTTAGTATTCCTGTCATTTATGCTGGTGGAACGATTGTTATTGAAGAAGGATTTTCTCCTGAGCGAGCTTTAAATACGATGGAACAAGAGGATATTACGATATTCTTTGGCGTTCCTGCGATGTACAGTATTTTATTGAATACACCAAAAATGGAAAACTTACAATTACCTCAACTTCGACTATTTACTTACGGAGCAGCTCCAATGCCATATGAATTAATTCGAAAGGTTAAAGCATTATATCCAGATGTGAAAGTTCAAAACTTATACGGTCAAACAGAAAATTCTCCGGCCGCTACGACGCTAAAAGATCATCACGCATTAGAAAAAGTTGGATCAGTAGGAGAACCGCTCCCGCAAACGCAAGTACAGGTAGTAGATGAATTTGGGGAGCCCCTACCTGTTGGTCAAGTAGGAGAAATCGTTACAAAAGGTCCGCAAGTGATGAAAGGTTATTTGAAAAATGAAGAGGCAACAAGAAGGGCGATTCAAAACGGCTGGCTCTATACCGGTGACTTAGGACGTTTTGATGAAGACGGCCTGCTTTATATCGTGGATCGAAAAAAAGACATGATTATCCGGGCAGGGGAAAATGTATATCCGGTGGAAGTAGAAGAAGTGCTATACCAAATTCCCGAACTTTTAGAAGCAGCAGTAGTTGGAATTCCACATACTGTTTACGGAGAAGTTCCAAAAGCTTTTGTTGTGTTAAAAGAAGGGCGGACACTTGCAGAAGAAGCTATTATTTCTTTTTGTTCGAAACGATTGGCAAAATATAAATTACCGGAAGAAGTTGTATTCATCGATACTCTACCTAGAAATGCAAGTGGAAAAGTGTTGAAAACAGCTCTTCGAAAAGAATAAGGGGGAAAAGAAATGAGTTCAGTTTATATTGTAGATGGGGCAAGAACAGCTTTTACTAGTTTTGGAGGTTCTTTTGCACAAGTGAAAGCAGATGATTTAGGTGCTGCGACAGCAATTGAGGCGTTAAAACGCTCGAAAGTGGATGCTACTCAAGTCGATCATGTTATTTATGGAAATGTTATTCACTCCAGTACAAATGCTTCCTTTTTATCACGGCATATTGGCTTGAAAGCAGGTGTGCCTGTGGAAGTTCCTGCATATAATGTGAATCGTTTATGTGGTTCTGGATCACAGTCGGTCGTTTCTGCGGCGCAATTGATTTTATTGAACGAAGCAGAAATTGTTTTAGCTGGTGGAGCAGAAAATATGTCGATGGCTCCTTACTCCAATTTCAACGCACGGTTTAATGCTTCGAAAATGGGCTCCGTTGCGTATGAAGATATGGTGCTTTCCACGCTTACGGATGAATATGTCGGCAGTGGTATGGGAATGACGGCAGAAAAACTGGCAGACCAATATGAAATAACGCGCGAGGAACAAGATGCATTCGCACTACTAAGTCAAAAGCGAGCAGGGACAGCTCGGGAAAATGGTGTTTTTGCAAAAGAGATTGTCGCTGTAGAAGTTCCGACTCGAAAAGGAACGGTAATTGTATCACAAGATGAACATATAAAATCTGATGTTACAGCGGAAAAATTAGCGTCGTTGAGACCTTCATTTAAAAAAGATGGAACAGTGACGCCTGGTAACGCAAGCGGAATAAATGATGGTGCAGCTTCTGTCATTGTGGCTAGTGAAAAAGCAGTAAATGAAAATGGACTAAAGCCGATTGCTAAAATCGTTTCTTGGAGTGTCGCTGGAGTGGATCCTTCGATTATGGGAATTGGTCCAGTGCCAGCTATTAGACAAGCGTTGGAAAAAGCAGAACTTCGTTTAGAGGATATGGATTTGATCGAAGTGAATGAAGCATTTGCTGCTCAATATTTATCCGTTGAAAAAGAATTAGGACTAGATCGAGACAAGACAAATGTCAATGGCGGTGCAATTGCTCTAGGCCATCCTGTTGGGGCAAGTGGAACGCGGATCCTTCTTTCCTTAGCATATGAGTTGAAAAATAGAGGGTTGAAATACGGTGTAGCAAGTTTATGTATCGGTGGTGGGCAAGGGATTGCAGTTGTAATTGAGCGAGTATAAGGAGGAAAGCTGAATATGTTCTCTAAGTTAAAACTTCCAGTTATCGTAGCACCAATGTTTTTAGTATCTAGCATAGAATCAGTTATTGCATCCTGTCGTAATGGGGTTGTTGGGTCGATTCCACTACTCAATGCACGGACGCCGGAGAAATGTGAAGAGATGCTAGCGGAATTAAAGGCGGCTCTACCAACTGAACCATGGGCGGTGAATTTCATTGCGCATAAAACGAATAAGCGACATGAAATCGATCTGGAATTAATACGCAAATATGAGCCACCGATAGTTATTGTTTCTTTAGGGCATCCTGGAGCAGTTACAGAAGTAGTACATGCGTATGGTGGGTTAGTGTTTTCGGATGTCATCACGGTAAAGCATGCGAAGAAAGCTGTAGAAGCTGGTGTTGATGGGCTTATATTAGTATGTGCAGGCGCAGGGGGACACGCGGGAACATTAAATCCATTTGCATTTTTAGATGCTGTTCGAGAGTTTTGGAAAGGCTACATTGTGTTGGCAGGTGGAATTTCAAGCGGGAAAGATATATTAGCAGCTCAACTTATGGGTGCAGATTTTGCTTATATGGGAACAAAATTTATACCAGCGGAGGAAAGTGTAGCATTCCCTGCCTATAAAGAGATGCTTGTCGATTCAACGATTGCGGATATTTTGTATACGGACTCATTTAGCGGGGTAAATGCGAATTATTTAATTCCTAGTTTAGTAAAAAATAATATTGATCCTGCAAGTCTTAAGCCACGTGATACGGTAGATTTATCTCATATGGTTGATGTAAAGGCTTGGCGAGATATATGGTCAGCAGGTCACGGCGTAACAACGATTAAAGCGGTTGAAAGTACAGCAGTTATTGTTGACCGGCTTGTGAAGGAATATGAAGAAGCGAAAAAGGGTGTAAACGTTCAAGAGGAGTTGAGCAGATGAACATAGGGGTTTTAGGCTCTGGTACGATGGGAAATGGGATCGCGCAAGTGATGGCAGATGCAGGTCACAACGTTGTATTATGCGATGCAAATGAGGAAGCACTAGTCCGAGCAGAGCAAACAATGCATACAAATATAGAAAGAGTGTACAACAAGCAAGGCAAGGATTTAAGCGCCATAGATAAAGTGTTTGAGAGAATTACGTTCACAACAGAGCTACCACTATTAAAAGATTTGGATGTTGTGATTGAGGCTATCATTGAAAATATGGAAGTAAAGAAAAAAGTATTTGCAGAGTTAGGGGCATTGTTGAATGAAAAAGCAATTATTGCATCTAATACATCTGGACTAAGCATAACTGAATTAGCTACTGCAGCTGAACGACCAGCAAAAGTAATCGGAATGCATTTCTTTAATCCAGTTCCTGTGATGAAGCTAGTCGAAATTGTCCGTGGATCGGATACTTCGGATGAAACATTTGAAGTTGTCACTAGTTTAGTAAAATCAATTGGTAAAGAGAGTATATCCATTGTGGATGCACCGTTATTTGTTGTGAACCGAATTTTAGTTCCATTGATAAATGAAGCGATTTTTGTGCTCGGTGAAGGGATCGCTTCCGCAGAGGATATCGATAAAGGGATGATGCTCGGTGCAAATCATCCAATCGGACCACTGTCACTCGCTGATTTAATCGGACTAGATACGATGCTGTTCGTTGCAGAAACATTATTGGAAGAAACAGGCGACTCGAAATATCGAGTACCGCCGTTATTGCGCAAAAAAGTCCGTGCTGGGCATTTAGGAAGAAAAAGTGGAAGAGGATTTTACGAGTATTAATAAAAAGCCAGGAGAAAAGTGAATCGACTTTTCTCCTGGCTTTTTTTGTGTTATGAAATGAAGGGATTATTACAGGACTGTTACTGGTGCCAGGCACCAGTAACGGTCCTGTAATAATAAAATCATAGTTTTGAGTATTTTTACATCGAAATATTTTTTGATAATTCTGATATAAAATGATTAAAAAGTACTAGTTTTATTTGAGGATTATGGATTTTTGCTTTTTAGTTGAATATTTCAGAAAACGATATGAAAAAAGTGTCAAATAGTTTTCATTATTAAAATGATGTGACATAAGTCCTTGAGTTTATGGAACTAAGTAATTTTTTTTGTAAATTATGTAACTTTGACGTTCGCAACTAGTAATGTTATTTATTATATTAAAGGAAAAGTTAGGAATTTATTTTTGCATATATATCCAGTTATTTTGCTCTCTAAATAGACTTTTTTAAATTATTTGTTTTTAATGAATAGTTTAGGTTTATTAATCTTTATTGTCACTTTTATACGTTTTTATTTTCTCTTGCGTAATGGACATTACCGTAAAGATTCAAAAAAAGATGAAATAAGAAGCAAATTTGAGACAACTTCGTATATTCCAGCGGCAATTATTGCCGGTATAGGTATTGTTTTTATCATCCAATATGTGGCTAGGAACTCGGCACTAGCTGATTTAAATGGAATGCTTTTTATTGTAATTGGAATTTCTTTGTTTTTTGTCATGCTTTTTATTTTACCTGAGCAGCTTGTGATATTGTATTGTAAATTTCGATATAAAAGCTTTAATTTTAACGAACGTGGTTATTTGAATAAGTAGGTTATTTGGAAGGGTGAATGAGGATGGGAATTGAAATGTGTTCATTAGTTTTTGAGAATGTGTTGATGTATGAAGTGGAGCAGAAAAAAGCGGATTGGCAGGAAAGTATTTATATGCTAGAGGATTATACGCTAAACAAGGACGTCTATCGAAATGGGCCGTTATGCTTTTCGTTTGAGCAAAGTCCGACAGATGAAAAGTCAGGTCGATTTACATATTATTTACCTATCAGTAGTCCGGTAGTTCTTTCGGATGAAGGGGATTTTTCCTTTCAAGATGTGTTGGTGTTAGAGCGGGCATTGGTACTACGACAGGCAGATCAAGAAATGGATTTTTATGCTGCTTATGAAAAAATAAAATCGTATGCAAATGCTAGAGGCATAAAACTAGCGGATACGTATTATTGTGTGTTATTGGAAGTGTACGGCGATTATATAATCGATTTGTATGTACCAGTAATTGGGCAGGGTGATGAGGAATGATTGTAGAAAACCATCAAATTGCTTATCGCAATGTAGCATCGAAATTGTATAATTTTCTGCCTGAGGAAATTGATATTGCATTAAATGATTTTGATGAAATCTTAACCGAACATGGGTATCATCCAACAGGAGCGATATTTTTCTCGATTATTAGTGATCCAACTGCAGAAGTGATGACCGCTCAGATCTTCCTTCCAATTGCAGAAAGTCAGTTTTCTTTTCCTAAGGAAGTAGAAGTAAATTTCAGTAGTTATTTTAATGTCGATAACTTGCTTATGACGCGGATTACAGAAAACTATGAAGTACAATCGCAAGTAAAGTATTGGGAGTTGTTAGCCTACCTAAAAGAGCATACTATGACACAAAAAACACCAGTATTCGTTCAGTTCAAGAAAACAAGATCTGAGCGAACGTACGCCGAAATGAGTTTAGGCGTATTGTAAAAAGGGGCAACTTGTGATGAAAAAAAACGCATCCCGTTCGATCTGATCGAATAGGATGCGTTTTGTATGTATGATTATCTATGAGGTTTGCTTTAGTATTTTAACTTTTATGCTTTCTATTTGGGCTAGGTTAATCGTATATTGGTTTTCAATACGTATAAATATAGCGCCATTTATTTCTTCTCTTTTTGCTGTCCGAATGTCTGTATTCGTCTCGATTATTAAGTGATTTCCTCCTTTGAAAATTAGGAGAAATTTGTACTTTTTTAGTTCATGTAATTTTCCCAATATTCCACCTTCCTTTTTTATAAGTAGTATATCATTTTTTTACAATAATACCAAGATAAAGACTGTGAATTACAAGAGCAAGTGATCGGATAAAAATAGGAGATCCACCGAAAGTAGTATATAATGATGGGATGGCAAAGCAATGAATAGTTGAACTAAAAAAGGAGTTTGGATTAATTGGGTAAAAATATAGTGAAAAATGAACTACCGGAGAATTACGAGGAACTGAAAAAAGCAGCTAATCGTACGTCCAATTGGAAAGCACGTTATGATGCAGTGGAAGAACTAGGAAAGTATAATACTAGTCAAGTGATCGATATTCTGAATTCTAGATTAGCTAATGATCCAGTATATAAAATTCAAGAAGCGGCTTATCGCATACTTCTTGAGTTTGGGGAAGATGTTCAACCACCAACTCGTAAAAAGTTTGAAGTGATTAAAGGAGCTAACAAAGTATTCGTTCGAGTGAAGAAAAGTTTACCTGCTGATCATACATTTGAAGAATTCGCTACAAAATTGAAAAGAATGCGAATTGACGTATACGATGCATATGAAGGTGAAAAAGGCGATGACTTTAAAACATGGCTCCAAAATGAATGGTCTAACTTGAAATAGTATTATTACAGTTATGTTACTTGTGCCTGGCACCAGTAACATAACTGTAATACATAGGTAGAATGAGGGTAATTGTCGAATGGACAATTATCCTCTTTTTTAATTATGCGAGTTTAGTTTGTTAGCGATATTTGTTCCGGTTTCTATTACTTTACTTGTAAGGAATTCGAGGCGTTCTTCCGTTAGGTTGAAGCTGACGACTCCTATACTGATGGCGCCAAAGATTTGCCCGAAGCTGTCTTTTATGCTGACCGCAACGGAGGAAGTTCCTTCTGTTCTTTCCGAGTGGCTTGTTGCATAACCTTGCTTTTTTATTTGTTCTATTGTTTGAAGGATTGGAGGAATTTGTTCGCCTGGTACCAGTTGTGACAAAATACTTTCGGACTTCGACTTCGGCATTGCTGCTAACATGGATTTGTTTGCAGCACCAATATGCATTGGAATACGCAAGCCTAGTTGGTCGTAAATTCGAATAGGATTATTTTCACTGTCGATTCTTTCCACTACCATCGATTCTGTACCGAGCGGTTTGCTCAAATAGACACTCTCTTCTACTTCTTTAGACAACCTTTCTAGCTCGGGTCGAATTTTACTCACATAGTCTATTTTGTCATAGACTTGCAATCCATATTCTAACCAAACCATACCGAGTTTATATGTTTTAAAATGCTCGTCTTGTTCCACCATCCCTTGTTTAATCATAGCTTGTAATAGTCTATGCATTGTGCTGAGAGGGAGTTCACATTCTTTGGCAAGGTCAGAGATAGTTACTCCTTTTTCATTTGCATGGGCTGCTAAAGTTTTTGCTACACTCATTGCGCGAGAGATTGATTGCATTAAAACCCCACCTATTCTGTTCTAATTTAATTAATGTAGAAAGTATTCGAAATATATTGACATGGTAGCATAGAACACATATATTTTAAATATAAACTTTCCGTTATGCGGGAATGATTTCCGCTAGATGGAAAAAAGGGGGAAAATTATGACGTATAATTCATCTATGTATAAAAAATTAGAACGAGTAATTGTAAAGCATCCCGATGCTGCTTTTATTAGTCAACAACATCTATCGGATGAGTGGAAGACTTTTAACTATCTTCAAGAACCAAATTTTGAAGAAGCGGTTCGTGAGTATAAAGGTTTCATCGAGATTTTAGAGAAATACGTACCTCAAATTGATTATCTTCCAAAAGCGGAGACAGTAGGATTGGATTCAATCTATGCACATGATCCTGTGAAATTCACACCAGAGGGAGCTATCATTTTAAAATCAGGAAAAAAATTAAGACAGCCGGAAGCTGCTGTTTATAAAGAGTTTCTACTAGAAAATGAGATTCCTATTATTGGAGAGTTAACAGGGGATGCGGTGTCAGACGGTGGAGATATCGTCTGGTTAAATGATAAAACGCTAGTAGTAGGTCGAGGATACCGTACAAATGACGAAGCAATTCGCCAGTTAAAAGAAATGACAGCATCATTTGTAGATGAGTTCATCGTTGTACAGCTTCCACATGATCAAGGGGAAGCTGAATGCTTACATCTTATGTCTTTCATTAGCATGGTTGATGAGGATTTGGCAGTAGTACATTCTCCGTTAATGCCAGTGTTTTTCCGTCAATTATTAATCGAGCGCGGTATTCAACTAGTGGAAGTTCCAAAAGTAGAATACGACAATCTTGGTTGTAATGTGTTAGCGCTTTCACCACGAGTTTGTGTAATAGTGGAAGGCAATGAATCTACGAAACAACAACTGTTAGAAGCAGGGGCAACAGTTTATGAATACAAAGGCCAAGAAATCAGTGTATTAGGTACTGGTGGGCCAACATGTCTGACAAGTCCAGTAATTAGAAACTAAAGGGGATATAAAAATGAGTAAATTTCAACGTGTAATCGTCAAAACACCAGGTAAAAGTTATGTAGAAGGATTAACTACATCGGATCTTGGAAAACCAGAATATGAAAAATTACTAGTTCAACATGAAGCATATATCGAAGCTTTGCAAAAATGTGGAGTAGAAGTAACACTTCTTTCCGCAAGTGAGGAATTTCCGGATTCCACTTTTGTGGAAGATGCTGCCGTACTGACAGCAGATTTTGCGGTTGTTACGAATCCTGGAGCTGACTCTCGTAATGGAGAAATTATTGAAATGGAAAGTGTATTAAAAGACTTCTATACGAAGTTTCACTATATTAAAGCACCTGGAACACTAGATGGTGGAGATATTCTTCAAGCGGATAATCGTTTTTATATCGGAATTTCTGACCGTACAAATGAAGAAGGAGCTCGCCAGTTAAAAGAAATTTTAGAAGGCGAAGGATTCGAAGCGACAATCATCCCGCTTCAAAAGTTCTTCCATTTGAAAACGGGTATTGCTTATTTAGGCAATAACAAAATGGTCGTTGCAGGTGAATTTATAGATCATCCAGCATTTGATTCGTATGAAAAAATTGTTATCGGGGATGAGGATGAATACTCTGCAAACTGTATTCGTGTAAATGATTATGTGATCATTCCACAAGGGTATGCAGAAACAAAACGTAAAATCAATGAAGCTGGTTATGAAACAATAGAGCTTGATATGTCTGAGGTTCAAAAACAAGACGGCGGTTTAAGCTGTTTATCTTTAAGATTTTAAACAAAGGTAAATAAAGACAAACATATTTCAGAATTATTACAGGTGCCTGGCACCCGTAATAATTCTGAAATGGTTTTAAGTGTAATTTTTACGGGATTTATGTAAATGCATTGCAAAAGGGGAGTAAAAGTATGTCTAATATTGGGGAAACATCGCAAGATAATTTATTAAATCGTTCGATGAAAAGCAGACACTTGTTTATGCTTTCACTCGGGGGAGTAATTGGGACAGGTTTATTTTTAAATGCAGGTTATACGATTAATCAAGCAGGGCCTGGGGGGGCTATACTTGGTTATTTATTTGGTGGGTTAATCTTATATATGGTAATGGTTTGTCTAGGGGAGCTTGCTGTTTATATGCCAGTAACGGGTTCATTCCAGACATATGCGACGCGTTTTATAAGTCCGTCAGCTGGTTTTTCACTTGGATGGATGTACTTTGTCGGTTCTGCTGCAACGGCCGGGGTGGAATTTACTGCTGCCGGAATACTGATGCAGCACTGGTTCCCTGATGTACCAATTTGGATTTGGTGTGCAATTTTCATGGTTCTATTGTTTGCGTTGAATGCACTCACAACAAAAGCATTTGCAGAAGCGGAGTTTTGGTTTGCTGGTATTAAAGTTGTTGCGGTCGTTTTGTTCGTTATTATTGGAGCGGCAGCAATTTTCGGGATTATTCCATTGGAAGAGCGGGTAGCACCACTTGCTACTAATTTAGCACCTTCGGGATTGTTCCCTGCTGGAATTGCCATTGTTTTTGTGACGATGATGAACGTTATCTTCTCGTACCAGGGATCTGAGTTAGTTGGGATTGCTGCAGGAGAAACGGAAAATCCACAAAAGAACATTCCAAAAGCGATTCGTACGATTTTAATTAGAATTGTCGTGTTTTATATTGCTTCTATTGTTGTATTGTCGGCAATTTTCCCGGCATCTGAACTTGGATTGCTTGAAAGTCCGTTTGTCACGTTAATGAACTTAGCTGGAATCCCATATGCAGGTAGTATTATGAACTTTGTCATTTTAACTGCTATCTTGTCCGTAGGAAATTCTTGTTTATATGCGTCTACTCGTTTACTGTGGTCGATGGCAAATGAAGGAATGGCACCGAAAGTATTTGGTCGTCTTTCTAAACGAAAAGTACCACTAACAGCATTGCTATTCACGATGGTTTTCTCGCTATTGTCATTACTCACAAGTGTAATGGAAGCAGACACAGTATTTGTATTGTTAATGTCGATAGCAGGAATTTCTGTTACTATTTCATGGATGGGAATTGCCGCATCTCAGCTTATGTTCCGCCGACGTTATATAAAAGATGGTGGAAGTCTTGCGGATTTAGGGTATAAAGTCCGATTCTATCCATTTGTTCCGATATTCTGTATCGCATTTTGTTTATTAATATTAGTATTTTTAGCGTTTGATCCAACACAGCGAGTTGGGCTTTATTATGGTGTAGGATTTTTCATCGCTTGTATGCTATTCTATAAATTGAGATTAGAGAAGAAATATCAAAAAGCAGCTTTAGCAAATAATAAGGTCGTTCAAGAAAACTAACGAAAGTGTTTCTTGAATATTACAAATATGTTACGGGTGCCTGGCACCAGTAATAAAGGAGAAATTTAAGATGAGTCAATTATTATGGGATACGCCGGAGAAACTTCGAGCGTTATTATGTGAACTTGTTAGTTGGGATAGTATTACGTTGACAGAAGGGGAAACTACTTTTGCTCCGAAAGTGATCGATAAGTTAAGAGATTTAGCTTATTTTCAAGCACATCCAAGTCATCTGGGATTGCATGATGCAGGGCTTGGAAGACATGCGGTAACAGCATTATACAAACACCCAGAAGCCGTTGAAACGGTTGTTTTAATCAGCCATTTTGATACGGTTCAAACGGAAGAATACGGTGTGCTAGAACCACTTGCTTATTTTCCAGAGGAGCTCACGAAAAAGCTAATGGAAAATCCGGATGATTTGCCGGAATCGGCACGTATCGATTTGGAAACAGGGAAGTATTTGTTTGGTCGAGGTACGATGGACATGAAAATGGGGCTTGCGCTTCATATGCAATTGCTTGAAAAAGCTTCTACAGAAGAATGGCCGATCAATCTTGTTTTGACTACTGTTCCGGATGAAGAAGTGAATTCTGCTGGAATGCGTGCTGCTGTACCTCAGTTAGTTCGTCTTCGGGAGGAGTTTGGATTAACCTATAAGCTATTTTTGAATAGTGAACCATCCTTCTCGCAAAAACCGCTTGATATTGCGGAGTATATCTATTCTGGAACAATCGGTAAAATTATGCCTGCTGCTTTATTTTATGGAAAAGAGACGCATGTTGGAGAGCCGATGAAAGGAATGACGGCGAACTATATCGCATCTTATTTAACACAGCGTATGGAGTGGAATCCTTTATTCCGTGAGACGGATCTTGGGGAAAGTACGCCACTTCCGGTTTCACTACAACAAAAAGATTTGAAAATGTCTTATTCTACACAAACACCGTATCGCGCAGTGGCACTTTACAATGTGTTCTTGTTGAAACGAACAGCTGCAGAAGTAATGGATTTGTTCGAACAAGTAGCTACAGAAGCGATGGGCGCTTTGAACGAAAGCTACAAAGGGATTTGTGCGCGTGAACAAGTGAGTGGCGTTGGAGAAGTGAAAGTGCTTCGCTATGAACAGCTTTTAGCATATGCAAATAAAAAATTAGGTAATGCGGAAGTAGAACGACTGAAAAATGAAGCGCTCGAAAATGATGCATGGGATGACCGTGAAAAATCACTCCGTATAGTGGATAATCTGATGATTCAATGCCAGGAACTTGCACCAGCGACAGTCCTATTATTTGCACCACCGTATTATCCAGCTGTCAATACTTCCGATGATCCGCTCGTAAAAGAGATAGTAGAGCTAATGAAAAAATCGGCGCAATCATTTGATAATAAAATTGACCAAATCCACTACTTCAACGGGATTTGCGATTTGAGCTATGTGAATTATGAGGATGATGGCAACGGTTGGACTGCTTTTGAAAGTAATACACCGGTATGGGGAGATACATACAGTATTCCATTTGAAGAGATGGCGCAATTAAAAGGGCCAGTTTTAAATGTAGGTCCTTTCGGTAAAGATGCGCACCAACGAACAGAGCGATTGCATGTAGATAGCGCTTTTGTAGAAATGCCAGTCATGTTAGAAACATTAGTGAAAAGTTTATATTAAAGATAAAAGTGACTCCGGATTATGAATTCGGAGTCACTTTTTGGACTTGTCGCTTTCTCCATTGTTTTATCTAGTTTAGGATTGATTATCCCAAAAAAGCATCACTTTACTATTAAAGACGCATAATTGTAACATTTTTTGTATATTTATTAACTGTGTTTTATGTTTATGTTGAATGTTTTTAGAAGATTCGAGATAATGGATAAAAGAATGAAAATGTTAGGGGCAAAAATATGGATTTATTGAGAGAACAAGAACAGAAAAGTAGAGCGAATGATTATGTGCATGAAGTGTATGAGTTAGTGAAGAAACGTAATCCCGGAGAGAAGGAGTTTTTACAGGCAACACGTGAGATTTTTGATTCGCTTCGTCCGGTATTTTTAAAGCACCCTGAGTTTATGCATAATGGTATTTTGGAGCGTATTACTGAGCCGGACCGAGTAATTTCGTTTCGGGTTGCGTGGGAAGATGATACGGGTAAGGTACAAGTGAACCGTGGTTTCCGTGTGCAGTTTAATAATAGTATTGGGCCGTATAAAGGTGGGATTCGCTTCCATCCGACGGTAAATAGCAGTATTATGAAGTTTTTGGCATTCGAACAAACATTCAAAAATGCATTGACTGGTATGCCAATTGGTGGCGGTAAAGGTGGCTCTGATTTTGATCCTAAAGGCAAGTCGGAGCGTGAAATTATGCGTTTTACGCAAAGCTTTATAACAGAGCTAAGCAAATATATTGGAGCGGACATGGATGTGCCTGCCGGAGATATTGGCGTTGGGAAACGAGAAATTGGCTTTATGTTTGGACAATATAATCGCTTAAAAGGTGGTTTTGAAGCGGGTGTTTTCACCGGCAAAGATCCAAATCATGGTGGTAGCTTAGGTCGAAAAGAAGCGACTGGTTATGGCTGTGTTTATTTTGTGGAAGAAATGCTAAAAGGAAAAGGCGATAGTTTTGCTGGTAAAAAAGTGATTGTTTCCGGTTCTGGAAATGTCGCAACTTATGCGATGGAGAAGGCAATCGAGCTAGGTGCTACTGTATTAGCATGCAGTGATTCCAGTGGATATATATATGATCCAGAAGGCATAAATGTAGAAACAGTTAAGAAATTAAAAGAATTTGACAATAAAAGAATTCAAGAATATACAAAGTTTCATAAACATGCAGTATATTATGAAGGCTGCAACAATATATGGTCGGTTGCTTGCGATATCGCTTTACCTTGCGCAACGCAAAATGAATTAGAAGAAACAGACGCAGCATTGCTTACTGCTAATGGTGTTAAAGCGGTGGGAGAAGGCGCAAATATGCCTTGTACAGAAGAAGCGGTTCATGCTTTCCAAGCGAATGGTGTTCTATTTGCACCGGGGAAAGCAGCTAATGCAGGCGGTGTGGCGGTTTCTGCAATGGAAATGTCGCAAAATAGCATGCGTTTGTCTTGGACTGTAGAAGAAGTCGATGAAAAGTTAAAAGTAGTCATGAAAAATATTTACAGAAGCTGTTTTGATGCGGCTGAAGATTATGGATATCCTGGTAACTTTGTTGTTGGTGCGAATATTGCAGGCTTTTTAAAAGTAGCGGATGCAATGGTTGCGCATGGTATTCATTAAAACAACATGAATATTACAAAAGTGTTACAGGTGCCTGGCACCAAAAACAAAGCTCGCTTTCCTTTGAGGGAAGCGAGCTTTGTTTTATAATTTGAATTTGCCAACAATTTGTTGTAGTTCTTGTGCCATATGGCTTGTTTCGTTTGAGCGGTTTGCCACTTCATCAATAGAGGCGGTTGTTTGTTCAGTTGCTGCTGAAATGGATGTTGTTACTTCTTCAATTTCGCGAATAGATTCTGTTAGTTGTTGGATGAGTTTCACCACTTGTTTAGAGTTTTCCGCTTCGTTTGTTGCTTTACTAGAGATGGTAGAAATTTCTTCCACTATTTTAGCAACTTCGTTTGAAATGTCGCTTAATGATTGAGAGGTTTGCAACACCGTAGTAGAACCTGTTTCCACTAATTTTGTGCTTTCTTCTGTAGAAATTACAACGGATTGAATGCTTGCTGTAATATCTTGAACAATCTTTTCTACTTGTTTTACTTCACTATTTGATTGTTCGGCCAGTTTTCGAACTTCTTCTGCAACAACGGCAAAGCCTTTTCCATGTTCACCTGCACGAGCTGCTTCAATTGATGCGTTTAATGCGAGTAAATTGGTTTGTGCCGCAATTGCTGCAATGGAGCCGGTAATGTGTTGAATTTTCGTCGTGGCATCATTTAGACGTTGAATAGTTTCACCCGTTTCAATAGAAGCCTGTCTGATTTTGTCCATATCGCGACTAATTTCACTTGCACGAGTTAAGCCTTCTTCTGCTGTAGCCATAGTAGTTTTAGAATTCTCGACGCTCGCATCGGCAGTTATTTTGGAATCTTGAAGATCTTCAGCAAGCGATTGTAGAATCGTTGCCGATTGTTCGGCTGTTAATGTACCGTCTGACACAGATGCAGCCGTTTCACTCATATTCGTCGCTACTTGATGTACGGCATCTTTCATTTCATTTAACGAAGCTGCTGTTTCTTCTGCATTTCGTGTTAGTTGGTCAGAAGTCGTTTGAACAGTACCAATAATCTCACGGAAGTTTCCAGCAAGTCTATTAAGCGTTTTGCTTAATTCTCCAATTTCATCTTTGCTTGTAAAGTTCGTATCTTTAACAGAGAGATTACCTTTTGCAATTTCTCCCGCATGAGCAATTAGTACCGAAAGTGGTTTCGTTTTTCTTCTAATCAATAATAGCGTAATGATCGAAGCAAGTATAAGTGGGATCAAACTAGTAAGTATTCCTTTACTTACTACATCCCAAGTTCGATCTGCTACGATAGAAGCGTCGAAATCAATGACGCTAATTGCGATAATTTTGCCAGTAGGGTCGTGATTTTCATAAATTGGTGCATATCCAGAAAGACGCTTCATTCCACCGAATTCATATGTTTGCGAATATGTTGGATGTCCCATTTCAAGTAGCATATCCGTTGCTTCTTTATCTATATAAAACTGATCGCCAGCTTTGTAACCATCTGCTTTCAAATGATCATCCATTGCTAATAGTTTTCCGTCTAAATCAACTATGTACTGTGTTTCAAAAATATCTTTATGTGCAGTTGTCCAGTTAAGCTGCTTACTAACGGCATTCACTGCAGTTGCGTCACCATCGATTATTTTGATCATATCGGAAGGATTGATCAAACCAGTTGTAATATTGGCACAGCCGTAAGCTTCAATGCCCGCTGCTTTATATAACTCATCATATGCAGTTTTATAAGTAGCGACCGAAGTGATTAACAGCATCGCAACGATTATTCCAACAATAATCGATCCAAGATGCACTGTTAGTGTGTTTTTCATAATAAAACTCTCCCCTGTTCCTAGGTAATTCCTAATCATTTCTTTATACTATTTATACCATAGGAACAGGTATAAAAGATACATGCCAAGTGAATGTTTTACAATGAATAAATGACTATTACAAAAATTACAGGTGCCAGGCACCAACTCTATTAGACGTTCTTTGTAATAGTTTTGTTACACAACTGTAAACTCATTTTAGTTTTGAACGTGTTAGTATGGGTATAGAGAAAACTACAAATACTAGTTTAGTAGAATTTTTCAATACACATCTTTTGGAGGAACATAAGTTTTGACTTCTATGTTTAAAAAAATCATCACAATCTTTAGTTTAACTGTAGTTTTAGCCGTGGGAACATTTGCAGGAAATACAGAAGCAGCAAGCGCTGTAGCATCCAATGAAATAGTATCAAGTGCGAAAAATTTAATAGGAATTAAATATCGTTATGGTGGAACAACGAAGACAGGATTTGATTGTTCAGGTTTTATCGGATATATTTACAAAAACAATGGTGTGAACTTACCGAGAACAGCAGCAGGAATGTACAGCACAGGAACATCGGTGAAAAAAGCAAACTTAGCTGTGGGAGACTTAGTGTTCTTCAATACATCAGGTAAAGGCGTTTCTCACGTTGGAATGTACATAGGTAGTGGAAAATTCATTCATGCTTCGACATCTAAAGGTGTTCGAGTTGATAAATTAAATGACCCATATTACTGGGGTAAAAAATACGTTGGTGCTAAAAAGGTTGCCGATGTATCTGTAGCTAAAAAATAATCATACAAACAAACCGTTTCGGCGATATGCTGAAACGGTTTTATTTATTATGAAAATTCCCATCCTTCATCCACAATGCAAACTGTAAAACAATGGCGTCTTGAAACAAAGTAGGATTATATCCAGTTAAATTATGAATCTTATTTAGACGGTAAGTAAGAGTATGCCGATGAATTTCTAACGTTTCCGCACACACTGCTAGCTGTTGATTACACATAAAATATGCATGTAAAGTGAGATGTAGCTTTTCATCTAATGTCCCTAATATCCGATTGGTAAAATGCTGCACTTCTTGTGAGTCTCGCTTTTTTAATAGTGAATATAGTTCCACTTCTTCAAAATAAATAATAGATTGCGCGCGATGTCCATATTCAAGCGCGATTCTTGCCGTTTGATAAGAATAATGGACTTGATCGAGCGAATGAACGACTTGACCTACCGAAATTGGTAAGGCATTGTACTTATGAAGTATGCTAGCGAGTTGTTTTACTTTTTGCTGAAATACTTTTTCGTCTAATCCGGAAGTAAGGATAAAGTGTTCATTTAATTGATAATGACCGACTAATATTGAATTATGGTGGAAATACTGTTCGATTCCTTGAAGTATCGTTTGATAGGATTTAGATTCTGGATTGAGTTCAATCATTATAGTATGAAAGGGGGCTTTGTTTTGGAACCCTATTTTATTTATTCGTTCGAAAATGACTTTTTGTAAAGGTTGTCCACTCATTAATTCTTCAAAAACCATCTCTTGCATTTTTCTTTTCCACTCGCGTTCGGAGGCGATCAACGCTTGATATACCATCATTTCCGTTGTCAGCTGAACGAGTGTCGCTATTTCTTCAATCTCTTTGGGATTACCCGTAATTCCAATAACTCCAACTAATTCTTGTTGAAAAAATATCGGTAAATTAATACCAGGTTTCGTTTTTGGAAATAAATGATTATTTTCATCTGTAATTAATAACGTCTTTCTCGTTTCCGCAACGATAACGGCCCCTTCATGAATACTATCTACGCGTAAGCGATCCCCAGAAGCTAAAATCATTCCATTCGTTTGAATGACGTTAATATTTCGGTGTAGCCTAAGCATCGTCTGTTCAACGATCTGATTGGCGAGCTGTTTTGTAATCATAAAACCTCCGTCAAGTATAAAAATCAATCTGTTATAATACAGAGAATTTGTACATTAAGTATAATGTAAAAATTACAAACTAGCAATATACTTATTTGTAAGCGCTTAACTAAATAGAGGTGATTTAATGAAAATCGTTGTCAGTCCTGATTCTTTTAAAGGTTCATTAACCGCAATGGAAGCGGCACGTGAAATAGCCGCGGGTATAAAGGAAGGAAATCCAATAATTGAAACTGTATTACTCCCTGTAGCAGATGGTGGGGAAGGTACATTGGAACCGCTTATAATGGCGACAAATGGACATACGGTTCAAGTCGATGTGCTTGATCCACTTGGAAGACCCATCCGAGTTGAATACGGCGTACTAGGAGACGGGGAAACATGTGTGATCGAGATGGCAAAAGCATCCGGTTTAATATTACTGAAGGATGAAGAAAAGAATCCACTCATGGCTTCGACATTTGGTACCGGAGAGTTAATATTACATGCACTCGATAATGGGTATAAAAAGTTTGTCGTCGGTATCGGGGGAAGTGCAACGAATGATGGTGGAACGGGAATGTTACGGGCGTTAGGAATGAAATTTCTAGATGAAAACGGGGATGAATTACCTGAAGGTGCAGGAGCGTTAGCTGAGTTACATACAGTAGATGTTATGAGCTTTGATAAAAGAATTAGAGAATCACATTTTATTATTGCTTGTGATGTTGACAATCCACTTATTGGTCCGAATGGAGCGACTGCTATTTTTGGACCACAAAAAGGAGTTACTACTGAATTAGTAGACGAGCTTGATCAAAACTTGTTTCATCTAGCTAATAAAATCGAGAATGTAACTGGCATTGCACTCCACCGAAAGCCTAGTGCAGGTGCAGCCGGTGGATTAGGTGGTGCATTTCTTGCATTTTTCCCTGTGACATTAAAACCAGGAATTGAAGTAGTCATGGAAGCAATCGATTTTAAAGCGCAAATTAAGGATGCTGATTTCATCATTACAGGGGAAGGGAAATCAGATGTTCAAACACTTTCTGGTAAAGCGCCAATGGGTATTGCGAATATTGGAAAAGAAATGGAGGTTCCAGTCATTTTACTTTCAGGATTTATAGAAGAAGCAAGTATACCGCAATTATCTCCTTATTTTTATAAGCTTGCAAGTGTTGTGGACAGTACAATTTCTCACGGGGAGTCTATGGAGAAAGCGGGATATTACTTACGCTGTAGAGCGAAAGAAATGATGCAATCCATTATAGAAAAAGGAGTGTAACAAATGTTATTTTTTGTGATTTTAGTGGGGGTTCTTTTAGTTGTATTCTTGACAGCGGTGTTCAAATTGCATCCGTTTTTAGCGCTTTTGATCAGTGCGTTTTTTGTAGGTATCGCATCTGGCATGCCTTTACTTACGGTAGTTGAAAATGTGAACGCCGGTTTCGGCGGTTTAATGACGAGTATCGGGATTGTTATCGTTGCTGGTACAATTATCGGAGTTATTTTAGAAAAATCGGGTGCAGCTTATCGTATGGCAGAAGTAGTGCTTCGTATTTTAGGAGAGAAGCGGCCACAGCTGGCGATGTCGATTATCGGTTATATCGTATCGATTCCAGTATTTTGTGATTCAGGATTTATTATTTTATCGAGCTTAAAAAAATCATTGGCAAAACGGGCAAAAGTGAAAGTCGCTTCGATGGCGGTTGCATTGTCAACTGGATTATACGCAACGCATACATTAGTTCCGCCTACACCAGGTCCAATTGCCGCAGCGGGTAATATCGGGGCTACAGACTATTTAGGTACAATCATTTTAGTTGGTATGTTTGTAGCGATACCTGCTGTGATTGTAGGGTATATTTGGGCAGTGAAAGTCGGCACGAAAATTGACGTGGAAGCGGATCACGAGGAAGCACTTGATTATGAAGAAGTAATCAAATCTTTTGGAAAAATGCCGTCTACGTTTAAAGCATTTCTACCAATTGTGTTGCCGATTGTGTTAATAGGGATTGGTTCAGTAGCCGCATTAACAGGCAGTGAATCTGGACTTACGCAGTTCTTGCAATTTTTAGGAGCACCAACTGTAGCATTATTATTTGGGGTCTTTGCAGCATTCTTATTATTACCAGAGATCAATGAAACGACTTTGTCTGGGTGGATCGGCGAGGCATTAAAAGAAGCAGCACCTATTTTATTAATAACAGGTGCAGGGGGAGCATTTGGTACAGTAATCAAAAACTCGGGAGTTGCTGATCAATTGCAACAAATGGATTTAGGGGCACTTGCAAACGGTGCTTGGTTCCTACTTGTACCATTCTTAATCGCAGCAGCATTGAAAACAGCACAAGGTTCTTCTACAGCTGCTCTCGTTATTACATCGTCACTAATCGCACCAATGCTTCCAACACTAGGTATTGAAGGTGCGCTACCACTTGCTTTAGTTGTAATGGCAGTCGGAGCAGGAGCGATGACAGTAAGCCATGTGAACGATAGTTTCTTTTGGGTAGTTACACAGTTCAGCGGCATGAAAGTAACAGATGCATATAAAGCACAAACAATGGCTACCTTACTACAGGGTGTGACAACAATCATCGTCACAATGATCATCTGGCTAATCTTTGTCTAAATGTGACAGAATTGTTACTGGTGCCAGGCACCAGTAACAATTCTGTCATAAAACGAAAAATCTCCACCAAAAGTAAAAAAGCTTTTGGTGGAGGTTTTTTTTAGTTGAAATACAACATATCGTCTCGGTAGTTTTGTTTTAAGTCTGACTCTAAGAAATTTAAGTAACGAACGAGAAGTTGTGAAGCTTTTCCTCTTGTTAGTACTTCATTAGGATTGATGCGATTTTTTTTATCTGGATCGATTAGTCCTAATTCACTTGCTACGTAAATGCTATCTTTTGCTTCTTTTGGTATTTTGTTATCGTCGATGAATTTTGTTGTGTATCCTGGAGTAGGAGCGCGTCCTTCTAGCCCAAGGGAACGAACGATAATGGTAACAGCCTGTGCACGTGTGATGGAATCATTTGCACCAAATTTTTCTTTATTTACTGGGCTGACGATGCCTTTATTTAATGCGCTTTCGATATAGACATAGTTAGGGTCTTTTATATCTAAGTCTTCAAATAATGCTTTTTTCGTAGATTTTTTATTCGTTGGTTTTTCTTCTAATACACGTAAATCTACCGCTTTTGCAACACCAACTGTGAATAAATCTTTTTTCATTGCTGCATTAGGTGAAAAGAAATTACTAGATTCATCTAATATGCCAAGAGAATATAGTTTTTCAATGTTTGGCTTGGACCAATGGTTAGCAATGTCACGGAATTTTGGGACGATCAATCGTTCAATCTTCGGTGTTTTCTCTTTGTTTAAATAAATAGTGCCTGTTCCAGCATAATAAGGGATATTATACTCATATTCAGAAACGATATTAGAAGAACTAATGACGGAATGCCCTCCTACAAAGCTTGAAAGAGAAGGGGTATGTTGTTCATATTCTAATACTCTCGATTTACTATCCGAAACTTTACTAGTTACAAAGGCAGTTCCTTCCGGAGTTTCAATTTCATAATCAATAAACTGCGTGTCAGTAGAGCCCCAGAAATTTTTGTATCCAACATTGCGTCCGTCCATATAAACAGTAATTTTATCTTTTTCGGTATTCCTACCCACTTTTGCACTTCTAATATAAATTTTTCTAGCAATCACATTTCCCGAATAATAGTCCGTAGCTGGTCTATTATCGACAACAGATCCTTGAGAAAATTGATAATCGTCTAATGTATAAGTTGTTTTATTTGCTAAAATTACTTTTTCTGTATAGCTTTTTACGCTAGTATTGGACGTTGTTTGGCCTTTTGTTTCATGATTTTTTAAGTCCGATACATATACAACATTACGTGTTAATTTATCGCCCGCATTACTTGCTAGCGTAAATTTATATGTCTCTGTTAGCTGATTTTTGTTTTCTTTCTCGGTCACAGTTGCTTTTCCAGTGAAATGAATAGGATAGCCTGCTAAGAAAAAAACTTCTTCGTACTCATATTCATCCAAAACACCACCGTTGAAATCTGGAACCTTCGCACTTGCCATTGGGATTAATAATGTAAATGCTAATAAAACACTTAACATTAAAATAAATAATTTTTGCATATTTTTACTAGACATTTGAATTTTCCTTACCTCATTTCAATAAATTAATCGACTAAAATAATACGAGCTTGTGCGTACGTATCATGGATAATAAATAGTCGATCGTTTTGTGTTAAATCACTTTCGGAAATCACTTTTCCTTCTTTAATGAATGTTGCTCGGGTTGTATCCATATTATTAATCGGAGAAGTCTCTATCCAACTACCTGCTTGCCACTGGCTGACATTTTGCATGCGAATCGAGTTCCAATACCAAGAACCATTATATCGTCCTACCGAAACAAAGGATGCTGGGATATTGGACCCTACAATTCTTGCAGCGACAATATGATTATCTTTTACATAGAAATAAGCATATTTACCAGTACTATTCGTAAAATCTGACGTCCAATTATTATTATCTTCTACTACAACGGTATCATTACTGAAACTTAAATTACTATAGCCTACACCGTACCAATAATTATTAGAAAGTCTATTTGCATTCGTTAAAGTAACTTGGTATGACCCAACAGTATTTATTTGACCGAAATAAACATCATGATTCGATAGATTCGCACTTTGGAAGCCATCGTTTGTAACGTGAATCACATTTGCATATTGATGGGTTGTAACGCCGTTCGTTATCACATAAGCATCACCGCTTTGTGAGAGTGCACTTGCATCCACTAAACGCCCGTTGCGAATAATGATTGTACCGTTATGATAAGCAATATTTCCAGCACTCGATAATCTAATTTTTTGTGCAGAAGTGTCTACCGAGTATAGACTCTCACGTAGATTTCTCTCATTTGATTGTTTAATAATCATTTTTTGAATAACTTCTTGACCCAGTTGCTCAATCGTTACATAATACACTTCATTATTTATATAGTTTCGGATTTGGCTAGGGTCTATTTTTTTATTGGCAACATAGATGGGCGTCTTTGCAGTAAAGGGCTTAGAGCTAATGGTTCCGGAACCATTTCGCCAATCCCAGTTGCGAAACACTCTTTCATCATTTACGACGAGTTTTTTCTTTTTCGTATCTATTTGTTGGATAGTCCCTTTATATAGTTGCTCCACTTTGATACCTTCTGGGATTATTTCGACTGTAGAAAGTGTAGTGGAATTGTTATCAGAAAGGGTTAATTTTACCCGGTCCCCTTCATATAAAACGCTTAAATCGACTAATTTATTATCTTTAAAAACTTGTGTTTGTGCATCCAAATAATAGTTGACTGAATTTCTATCTTTAGAATTAATGGAAATAAATTTGCCATTTCTATCGATAGTATTGACTGTGCCAGTTAGACTTTTCTCAATAGATTTCGAGTCATTCCCTTGCGCTATATCGGCAAAGCCGTTCAGTTCTTTTACATTGCGTAACTCAACTGTAGCTTCTATCCACATACCTTCTTTAAATGCTCCGATTGAAGTTGGAGTGGAATTAATAAAAAGGGAAGCGTATGGATCGATGTTCAATGTAGTTGTTTTCCCTTTATCATTTATTAACGTGATTTTGGATAGCTGTTTTTCTGTTGTTTTTTTATCCAAAATGACTTCTTCATACGTGACATTGACAAACATCCCACTTACCAATGTGGATGCTTGTACTTTAAATGACGGCGAAAAACAGCTAACGAGTAAAATCGTAAGCGTAAGTATGTATGTAGTAAATTTAAACAAAATGATTCCTCCTATCTATTTAGTATTTTCTATATACTTTGTATATCGGTTAGAAGTAATTAATTGTTACTAAAAAGTGGGGATTTCAATGCAAGTATAAATGGTTATATCATAGCCTATAAAAATATTTTCGAAAAGGTATTTATAATTTTCTTAAAAGTAGTATAATTGCATATAATATATTGTACGCAAATTGTAGCTACAATCTACTAATAATTAATTGATAGGGGAAGTACATTGTGAATAGCCTAAAAATTCAAATTACTCAAAATGAAAACAAAAATGAAAAGACACCTTCAGAACAACTAGTTTTCGGCACAAAATTTACGGATCATATGTTTATAGCGGATTATACAGAAGGGCAAGGATGGCATGATCACCGAATTGTCCCTTATCAACCGATTACATTAGATCCATCTGCTAGTATTTTGCATTATGGACAAACAGTTTTTGAAGGGATGAAAGCATACTTATCTGAGGATGGAAGTATTCGTTTATTCCGCCCAGAAGAAAATATGAGACGTATGAATAATTCGTGCGATCGCCTTAGCATGCCACATATTGATGAAGATCTTGCACTTGAAGCATTAAAGCAATTAATTGAGCTAGACAAAGAGTGGATTCCTTCTGAGCAAGGTACTTCTCTTTATATTCGTCCTTTTATGATTGCAACAGAGGCACATTTAGGTGTTTCCGCTTCTAAAACATATAGTTTTATCATTATTATGTCACCGGTTGGTTCTTACTATAAAGAAGGAATTCATCCAGTAAAAATTCTTGTAGAAAATGAATATGTTCGTGCTGTTGCTGGGGGCACTGGAACAGCGAAAACGGCTGGAAACTATGCGTCAAGCTTAAAAGCGCAAGAAGTTGCAGACCGTGAAGGATATTCCCAAGTTCTTTGGTTAGATGGTATTGAACGAAAATATATCGAAGAAGTCGGAAGTATGAATGTATTTTTCAAAATTGATGGAGAAGTAGTAACGCCAGCTTTAAATGGCAGCATTTTAGATGGTATTACACGCAAATCGATTATTGCTTTGTTAAAACATTGGGGTGTGCCGGTTACAGAGCGTAAAGTATCAATGGAAGAAATTCGTGAAGCATACTTAAATGGTAAGTTAGATGAAGCATTTGGAACTGGAACGGCAGCGGTTATTTCTCCAATCGGCGAACTACGCTGGAAAGGCGAACTGTTTTATGTGAACAATGGGGAAACTGGAGAACTTTCCAAAAAATTATATAATGCTTTAACTGGAATTCAAAAAGGTACTGTTGAAGATCCATTTGGTTGGATTGTCGAAATAAAGTAATAAATAACAAATTGTCGCTCCTCCAAATGGAAGAGCGGCGATTTTTTGCTAAGATTAGATCAAACGGGGGATGTAATGTGAAACCACTTATTGGCATTTGTGCGAACTATTTATCAGACGACACAGCAGGTATAGCAGCAGGTATAGGTGCAAAAAATCAAGAATGGCAAATGCTTGCAGATGATTATATTGTTGCGATTGAGCGCGCAGGTGGTGTACCGGTTATTTTACCAATTACGGAAGATATCGAAACACTGACGCCTCTATTGCACAAATTAGATGGTATTTTATTTTCTGGTGGATCGGATATGGATCCGAATTATTACGGGGAGTATCCTAAATTTGGTTTAGGATTAATAGAACCAAAGCGTGATTCCCATGAATTGAAACTTGCTCAAAAGGTTTTATTCGATATGAATGTACCGGTACTTGGTATATGTCGGGGTATGCAGTTACTTACTGTTGCGACGGGTGGGACACTATATCAAGATCTTCCATCCCAAAAACCAGAAGGCATTAATCACTCTGTCCCTAAAGCACAGCGACATCATGCATTCCATCCAGTAGCGATAGAAAAAGATTCGCTCCTTTACGAAATTTATCAAACGGATGAGCTTGGTGTAAATAGTTTCCATCATCAAGCAGTGAAAAATTTGGGACAAGGTTTTAAAGCAACGATGTTGGCTCCAGATGGCATTATTGAAGGAATGGAGCTAGAAACTGGTGAACGTTTTGTCGTAGCTGTTCAGTGGCATCCAGAAATGATGGAAGGTCCAGTTTCCACTATTCGTCCCATTTTCAATGCTTTTGTAGATCGATGCAAAGTAGCAAGTTCCAATCTAATGCTTATTAGCAGTGACGAAACAATTGCTTGATATTTTTAACTTGACTCAGCAATCAAAAACTGCTGGTGAGAGGAACTCAGGCTAAAATCGCCGCGTCCATGCGACAACGGCTAACTGACCTGCATCAAGCTGGCCTAAGCGCAATTCAAAATCCGGACGTAATTAATCCGAGGTGTAATTGATTAAGTCCTCTCTTAAGTCAAACTAAGAGAGGATTTTCTTCTTCCATTCGAAAATTCTCGCAATAAGTGCAATAATTCTCAGCGACTATTTCTGGATATTGTTCTAAAAAAGAAGGCAATAATTGCGTATTTATAAAACTAGGCTTAGTTTTTGTTTGATTGGCATAATATTGGTAAGAACTATAAGGATAATTCTCCATTTTATCTATAAGCGCCTTAGTCGTTTCTAAAGGATTTTGATGAATATAACTACTCACATTTAATAAGCTTATTGGATCGACAACCATATTGGCAAAAAAACGTGTTTCATAAAGTTGTCCAGAATAATTATATTTCCGTTTAAAAGACTCGGAATAGCGTTTGTTAATAATAGCCATGACATTAGAAAGTGGTACTTTTGGTGAGCGAATGAGTAAGTGATAGTGATTATTCATAATACAATAAGCAATGATTGTAAATGGATACTTTTCGTGGGTATAATGCAGCGCACGAAAAAATAAAGCAAAGTCACCTTCATCCAAAAAAATGTTTTGTCGATTATTTCCACGCATCGTTACATGATAAAAAATCTCCGGTTGCCAAACTCTTCTCATTCTACCCATTAATCCAACACCCCCAACGTTTTGACTACACCATACAACAAAATAAATAAATCTACAATTGTCATAATTCACTTTCTTTCGCGACTATTTCATTTTGAATTGAAAAAACGACTCCAAATTCAATTTTCCTCCAAAAAACACCACCAAAATTAAATTTTCAAATAATCTATTTTCCACCTAATGTTACAAGATTGTTACTGGTGCCTGGCACCAGTAACAATCTTGTAACAAAGCGGATAGTAGCGGTTTATTTTTCTTGTTGTGTGATAAAATAGTGGGAAAGAAAGTGGGGAATTTCGATGAAAGAGCATGTACTGATTATTGAAGATGAAGAGAATATCGCGCGTGTTCTGCAGCTGGAGTTGGAATTTGAAGGGTATGCTGTCGAAATCGCATATACAGGTACGGATGGATTGATCAAATATAGGGAGAAATCATGGGATTTGGTTTTGCTCGATTTGATGTTGCCAGGCTTGAATGGCTTAGATGTACTCCGACGGATTCGAGCAACGGAGGCCGATACTCCTGTCATATTATTAACTGCTAAAAGTAATTTGGAGGATAAGGTGACGGGCTTAGATTTAGGTGCCAACGATTATGTGACGAAGCCTTTCGAAATTGAGGAGCTTCTTGCACGTGTACGCACTGCTATACGTTTTTCGAAGACTTCATCAATTCTTACGGAAAAAGATAAAAATGTACATACATTCCATTCACTCCTATTAAATGAACAAACTCGCGAAATAACAAACGATGGGGAATCGGTCAATTTGACACCGCGAGAATATGATCTATTACTTTATTTGATGAAACATCCAAACCAAGTGTTGACGAGAGAACAACTATTAGATGCGGTGTGGGGGTTTGATTATTATGGAGATACGAATGTAGTCGACGTTTATATACGATATGTACGTAAAAAACTAGAAGAAAATCAGAAGTCTTCTCTTATTCAAACAGTACGAGGTGTCGGATACGTACTGAAGGAGAAGAAAAACGATGAAGCTTAAAACAAAGATACATCTTTTTTCGACCGTTCTTACACTCGTTATTTTAAGTATGATGAATGTTGGAATTTACATTTTATTTGAGAAAATGGCTTTTGATACGGAATACAAACAGCTTAATAATGATGTGGATGAGCTGATTGCTGCGTTAAGTAAAATAAGTAAGGAAGCAGACGCCGCAACTATTTTGCGTACATATATTCCTTCAAATGGGGCTATTCGTGTCATCGATAGCGATGAGGAATTGAAACTATTCGTGCAAACGATTGATGGAGTCAATAACTACTATCCGGAGTTTAAAGAAGGGGAACGATATTCAATCGGAGCTTTTCGAGGGACCCCAATCTTAACGATTAGTAAACCAGTCATTTGGGTAAATGGTGAAGTGACGGAAGTTCAGACGATGAAAATTTTAGTAGATGTTGAAAAGAATTTAGATTTTCTTCGTCTCATTTTACTAAGCGTTATGTTAGTTGGCATGCTACTCATGACTGCTTCTAGTATAACGTTAGGTAGAATAATTACGAGACCGATTAAAAAACTAATAAATACAATGTCACAAAGTAGATTATCAGGAACCTATAAAAAAATTGTCGTTCCACCAAACGGGAAAGATGAAATGGCACAAATGGGCATTGCGTTTAACGAAATGATGGAGCAGCTAGAGCAAAACTTCAAAAAACAAGAACAATTTGTATCTGATGCCTCTCACGAATTAAAAACACCACTAACTGTCATTGAAAGCTACGCAAAGTTACTATCAAGACATGGCTTTAGCAATACCGCAATCGCAGAAGAATCGGTGCAAGCGATTGTGAATGAAACGGCCAGAATGAAAGAAATGATTGCTCAAATGTTATTGTTAGCTAAGAGTAATGAACAACATTTGCGACACTTCGAAAAAATAGACGTATTTCACTTGGTAGAAACTACGTTGCAATCGATGCGTACAGCATATAATCGTAAATTTTTATTAAATGGCGACGGACCCATTTATGCGAATACAGATATAGAACAACTGAGACAATTACTTTTCATCATATTAGATAACGCAAGGAAATATAGCGAAAAAGAAATAAAAACGACTATTTTGGAAGAGGAAAAGGGCGTAACTATTTCTATATTAGATTATGGTAACGGCATTCCGAAAAAAGATTTAGCGCATATTTTTGACCGTTTCTATCGAGTAGATGAAGCTCGCAATAGAAAAACTGGTGGCACAGGGCTTGGAATGGCTATTGCTAAAGATATAGCACTACGTCTTTCAGCAGAATTGAAAATTGAAAGCACAGTTGGGTTTGGCACTACCATTCATATTTTTATCCCGAATACTCAAATTCTCATCGATTTTTAATGTTAGTACATTAAGATATATTTGAGGAGGGAAAGCGTGAATGAAATTTTTCAAACTAAAAAGATTTCTATCGATTATTTCGGTGATTGTAGCCGGTGGTGCGATTGTGTTTTTATTAACAATTACCAGAACGGATCATCAGTCGATATCGGAAAATGAGGTCCGCTCCCAACTTGAGCAGACATATGACGCAGAAGTAGCTAGTGTGAAGAAAAATGAAGCAGTTTACGAAGCACTCATTACTAAAAATGGTAATGTATATTCAGTAGAAATGAACGCGGTCACTGGTGAAGTAAATTCGCTTAAACAATCGGATAAATACATCATTCAAACAGAGAGTGAAGTTGCGGAAGGGCCAATTGAATTGATCCCAGAGAAGTCTTCTCAAATGGTAGGACAATCTGATCTAGAAAAAACGTCGGAAAAGCAAGAAGACACGGAAAAAGAAGTAGTAACAGGACAAGTGAAAACTCAACCCAAAATTAGTATTAGTGAAAAAAAGACAGCTACGAATAAGGACGCAGATGTAGCAGAAACGTCGAAACCATCTGAAAATAAGACGACAAAGTCCATTATCTCTGCTACTTCTAAAATAGAAGAAAAGGCAGAAGAAGAAAAACCCAATAAAGAAGTGAGCAAAGATACATTAAAAACAGAGACGAGTAAACAAGAGGAAACAAAAGTCGAAATAGCAAAAGAAGAGACTGCTAGAACGGAAGAAAAAGTAGAACCGATGAAACCAGTGCCAGCAAAATCGACGGAAGCTACTAGGGGAGAAGAACAAAAGTCGGAGGAAACGCAAGCACAAGTGCAAGTTCCTCAAACAAATGCAGCACAATCAGAATCCCCAAAAACGGAAGTAGAAACAAAACCGGAAACTGTTACCACTGTATTGATCTCGGAAGAACAAGCGATTAAAAAGGCGCAACAGCAACAAAAAGGTACAGTTGAAAGTAGTTCCTTTGTGAAAACGAATGAGGGTGGCTACTATTTAATCGTGATGAAAGCGACAATCCCTGAAGGTGACAGTAAAGAAAGCGCGAAAGAAAAGAAAACGAAAGCAACGATCCAAGTGCATGCAATTTCTGGGAAAATTCTTTCTGTCACATGGGAATAAAATCTCTCATCAAATTCTAATAAAACTCTAGGAGTATTCTCATTTAGTTTCGTTAATATGAAACTAACAAATGAATAGTAATTAAAGTTGATGAACGAGTTTGAAGGAAGCGAGTTCAACCAACTCAGCATAATAGGGGAAGTTTTTAGTTAGCAACAAAGCGATAAAACGAGCGAGTAGCGAAGGCATAAAAATTACGGCGATTTTAATATATTCCTTGAGCGATAACAAGGACCCTAAACACCTCATTCTACCTTTCCCCGTAGAATGAGGTGTTTTTATATACTTTTATGTTACAGGATTGTTACTGGTGCCAGGCACCAGTAACAATCCTGTAACATAACTGTTCAAACAAAAAAAACTGTGCTGCCAGTAATGGCGACACAGTTTTTGTCATTTATCTTTTGTGTTTATTGTTTTTTGTTAATCGACCAAGTGCAAAAGCAGCTGCACCGATACCGATTAATGTGTTTGTTTTTTTGTTGAAAACTTGTTTTACGACAAGATTCATGTTTTGTGGGCGTTCTGCTAGACGACGCATGAAGTAGCCGTACCAGTCACTTCCAAACGGTACATATGTGCAGAAGTTATAGCCTTCTTTTGCAAGCTGTTGTTGCATATCTGTACGGAATCCGTAAAGCATTTGAAATTCGTATTTGTCATTCGAAATATTATTATCTTTGATAAATTGTTTAATGTGGTTAATCACATGGTGGTCATGCGTAGCAATCGATGTGAATTTCCCGTTTAGTAAATGCCATTCGATTAATTCTACATAGTTTTGGTCGATTTCTTCTTTTGTTTGGTACGCATATTCCGCAGGTTCTTTATAAGCACCTTTTACAATACGAAGGCGGAAGTTTTTATATTTTTGAATATCTTCTACAGCACGGTAGAAGTATGCTTGAATTACAGTTCCTACATTATCGTACTCTTTAGATAACTCGTCCAATATGTCGAATGATGGTTGTAAATGTTTATATGATTCCATATCAATATTGATGAATGTACCATACTTATTTGCTACTGCTGTAATTTCTTTTAAATTTTCTAACGCAAAATCATAATCTATATCTAATCCAAGTTGTGATGGCTTCAATGAAATATGTGCATCTACTTGGTGCTCTTCAATTGCTTCAATTACCGCGATAATTTGTTCTTTTGCTGCTAACGCTTCCTCTTTTTCGAAAACGAATTCCCCTAAATTATCTACTGTACAAGAGATCCCAATTGCATTCAGTTTTTTTATGCTTTCCATCGTTTCTTCAATATTTGTTCCAGCAACAACATGCTGTGCACCCATTTTTAAACCATATTTTTTTGCTGCCCCGTTTAATGTTTGATTTTCTGACAATGCGATAAAAATATCTTTTAACATAGTGATGCTCCCATCTTCGTATAATGACCAATTATACCACAAAATTCGGATTGCATATATTTACGGGGAGAGAATTTGTCATACTTCGACTTCGAAAATTTATATTCTATTTACATGGAATTATCAGAATATTAACTTGCAGTTTCTATAAGATTAAGTTAAGTTTGAAATAGTGAGTAAAAATTAGTATAAATCACTGAAAGTTTTAGTTTTTCCATTATTCATCAGGAGGTAGGACATGAAAAATAGTAAGGTTAAAAAGTCAGCAGTTGCTGCAATAATCGCAACATCATTATTTTCTGCATCAAGTGTTTCATTTGCAAATAGTTCACTACAAGAGGTAGTAGACAATGCAAGAAAAGACATCAAAAATGCATCGTATTCCTATGTAACGCCTGCACAATCAGGAAAACTAGCTGCAAGTGCAGATTTATACGCGGCATTAAATACAGCAAAAGCAAACTATCAAAAAGCGAAAGACGCAATCACGAAGTCAGATGTGAAAAACAAAGAAACCTTACTAAAGAATTTAGATAAATTGTATGCAGAAAGAGTAACAAAGGGCCTTATTCCTTACATCGATGCTCATAATTATGCGGACAAATATTTAGATCCTATTATGAAAGAAATCGAACAAGCAGAAGCTGCAAAAGATTGGGCAGCAATTGAAAAAGCTTACCATAAACTATCTGTGCAATTAAAGTCTAGAACCGCTATTTTATATGGATTTACAGGTAAATCTGCTCGAGATCTATTGATAGAGCAATATAAAAACCCCACTAACCAAAAAAGAGATGCACTAGCTATTCCGGTAACTGTATATATGAAAGCAAAGCAAGTGGAAGGACTTCTTGCAGCAGGTAAACAGGAAGAAGCAATGGCAATCGTACAAGCAGCACTACCTTTATTAGAAAAACTACCTAATGCATCAACGCTTCCGGCAATAACAGAACTAGTTGCATACTTAGAGAAATTAAGTAAGCCAGTTGAAAATATAGATTTTTCTTTATCTTTAATGCATGTCAATGATACGCATGCGAGAACAGATCAAGCACCTAAACGCTTAACTGCCATTAAAGAAGTAAGAGCTAAAAAACCATTGGCATTATTAATCGATGCAGGAGATGTATTCTCTGGAACTCTATATTTCAATGAATTCAAAGGACAAGCGGATTTAGAACTAATGAATTTAATGGATTATGATGTCATGACATTTGGGAATCACGAATTCGATCTTGGTTCAAGTGCAGAAGGACATAAAGCGTTAAAAGAATTCATCGAAAAGTCTAAGTTCCCATTTGTTAGCTCGAATGTAGATTTTTCAAAAGATGTAAATCTAAAAGGATTGTTTAACGTAAACGTCTCTACTGATCCTAAGAACGGTCAAATTTACAGTGGTATTATTAAAGAAGTAGACGGACAAAAAATCGGCTTATTTGGACTTACAACTGCGGAAACTGCAGATATTTCTAGTCCGAAAGATGTTACATTCTCCGACTATATAAAAGCAGCTCAAACGATGGTAAATGAGTTTGAAAAACAGGGTGTAAACAAAGTGGTTGCTGTCACACATATCGGTTACGATGATAATGCAGAATATGACAATGATCTATTATTAGCAGCTGCAGTAAGCGGAATCGACGTGATTGTAGGTGGACATAGCCATACGAAACTTGAAAAACCTGTAGTTGTAGATAAAGATAAAAATGGAGCAAAGAAAGACCCAACAATTATCGTTCAGGCTTCTCAATATAGTGAATTTTTAGGGACGTTAGACGTTAACTTTGACAAAGATGGTAAAGTAGTCGGACATACCGGTGGACTAATACCGATCAAAGATCAAGCAGATGATCCAGCTGCTGCAGAATTATTGAAAAAATATTCTACAAAAATAGCAGAGATTAACAAAAAAGAAATTGGTGTAGTAGCAGAAGCGGAGCTACAAAATCCCCGCGCAAATAATGACTCAGAATCAAGTGTACGTAAAAATGAAACAGCATTAGGTAATATTATTACAGACGGAATGCTATCAAAAGCTAAAACTTACAACAATAAAGTAGTGATGGCACTTCAAAATGGTGGCGGAATTCGTGCAGAGATTAAAGCAGGTCCAATCACTGTAGGAGATGTAATTACAGTACTTCCTTTCGGTAACACATTAGCAACGATGGAACTTACAGGTGCAGAACTAAAAGCTGCGTTCGAAATTAGCATTAAATCATATCCTGGCGAAAACGGTGGTTTCTTACACGTTGCTGGTGCAAAAGTTGAATTTGATTCTTCTAAACCATCTGGACAACGAGTAGTTTCTATTAAATATAAAGCTGCAGACGGTTCATATGTAGTTATTAAAGATGATGAAAAATATGTCGTTGCGACAAATGCTTTCACTGCAAAAGGTGGAGACGGATACGATGTATTTGAAAAAGCCTATAAAGAAGGTCGCGTAACAGATCTTGGTCTTTCTGATTGGGAAAACCTTCAAGAACAATTGCAATCATTGAAAACTGTGAACAATGAAACGGAAGGTAGAATTGTTGATGTGAAAAAGTAATAAAAAAAGTAACACCCATTCGCTAAACGGAATAACCAAACTGCACCGAAATCTAATTTCTTAGCTAATAGTTAACTATAAAAAAGTGGTGGAGACAATCTTAAATGTCTCCACCACTTTTTTTCAATAAACCTTTCTTCGATATGTAAACCAAGATACGACAATCGCCGCAATTAGCAAAATTCCTAAATACCCTGTCACTGGATATATCGTTCCGATTAGATAAACAAATCCTAAGGAGCTAGCGAAAAATGCGAAAGCACCAGAAAAAACAGTAAATGCTTTAAACGAAGTCTTCCCTGCTTTTACAATACGAGCGGAAAATGCATACAACATCGCAACTGCTGTGTTGTAAATCATTCCAATAAGAATAACTGCCATAAAAAAACCGACAATAGGATGTATATTATTTGCTAATGTGACCATTGGCATCGAAGTATTTTTAATAGAATCTAATTGTGTTAGCATCGAAATATTAATGAGTAAAATTAACAGCCCTAGTCCAAGTCCACCAATAATTCCGCCCCAACCAGCCACTTGTTGATTTTTAACAGTACCCGCTATTACTGTTATCATCGCTACACCAGCAGCAATATTATAGGAAACGTACAATAATGCACCAATTCCCCAATGAGAAACTGGGGGAGTTGTTCCAACACTCACAGTTTTTAAATCTACGCTTGAATCATAATGAAACACCGAATAGGCTGCTATGATCAAAACAATTACTAATAGAAATGGAGTGATTGCACCAATTAATCCAATTACTTTTTGGACATTTAACGTTACAGTGATAATCGTAATAATTGCCATTATTAAACTACCAATCAAAGCAGATAATCCGAACTGCTCTTCAAAAACAACACCCGCTCCAGCAAACATAATAATGGTTATGCCAAATAACAAACAGGTAATAACCATATCGATAACAAAACCTAAATATGGACCACAAATATGATAAATAACCTTCTCGTGCGAAGTCGTTTGCAACCGACTACCAAGTTGCGTTAAATTCATCCCAAGAAATGCGAATAGTATAGCTGCAAGTATTGAACCTGCAATACCTAGATAGCCATAACTCGTGAAAAATAACAAGATTTCTTGACCTGATACAAAGCCTGCTCCAACGACAATCCCGATAAAAGCGGATCCAATTTGAAGGCTTTTTTTCATATATTGAGCTCCTTTTTTTCTAATAGGTTGCAAATATTTTGATATCAATTAAAGTATACGCTTAGTTTGCGTCCGACATGAGTGGAAATGTTGGAAAAGCTTCGCGAAGGGAGCGAATTACCTCTACATCAAAGGATGGTTTTATCTTAACTTTCCTTCTATCTATTAAACTCTTGCACCTTTTCGTTTATACATAAACCAAGAAACAATAATCGAAGCTATGAGTAAGAAACCTAAATAACCTGTGATTGGGTAAACCGTTCCGACAAGTTTGACAAAACCTAAGAAACTAGCAATAAATGCAATCGCACCAAATAGAATGGTAAATGCTTTAAACGAAGGTTTCTCTGGTTTCACGACACGTGCAGAAAACGCATAAAGCATCGCAACCGCCGTGTTATAAATCATCCCAATAAGAACAATTGCCATAATATAACCGACAATTGGGTGTATTGCATTGGATAAGGTAATCATTGGCATCGCAACATCGGCAATTTTATCCATTTGTGTTAACATCGAAATATTAATAAGCAAAATTAATAAACCTAACCCAAGACCACCAATAATTCCGCCACGTCCCGCAACTTTTTGATCTTTTACAGTACCACCAATTACTGTAATCATCGCAACCCCAGCAGCGATATTATAAGATACATAGAGTAAAGTACCCATAATCCAGTTAGAAGCAGCAGGAGATGCTTTGGAAACGGCTGCATCCATATCAATAGTAGAAGGATCAAAATGGAATAATGAATACCCAGCAATCACCACAACCATTACTAATAAGAACGGAGTAACGGTACTAATTAAACCAATTACTTTTTGTACGTTTAACGTAACAGTGGCAATTGTAACGGCAGCCATTAAAAGGCTTCCTGCAATTGCAGGTAATCCAAATTGCTCTTCAAAAATTGCTCCAGCTCCGGAGAACATAACTACCGTTACACCGAACAAGAAAAACGTAATAATAACATCCACAAAAACACCTAAATACCGGCCACAAATATGGTAGATAACATCTTTATGAGAAGTAGTTTGTAACCGGCTACCTAATTGGGTTAAATTCATTCCGAGAAAAGCGAAAAGGGCTGCTGCAAGGACTGAACCTGCAATACCGATATAACCGAAACTAGAGAAAAACTGTAAAATTTCTTGACCGGAAGCAAAACCTGCTCCTACTATAATGCCTATAAAAGCCGAACCAATTTGAAAACTCTTTTTCATATATTTGAACTCCTCATTATTTGAATTATTCCGAAAATTATAAACAAGAAGCGCCCAGTCTGTGCAAAAGTAAAGGGCGCTTATTTAGTTATGCTTTAAAGTTAAACGTTTCTACCGTATACCGGTCCATCACTTGAATGTTTGGCTCATATCCAATACCGTAACTTGTAGGGACCGTAATATAGCCATCTTCAGCTACTACTTCAGGTGTGATCACGTCTTCTTCCCAATAACGAGAAGAACCTGCTGTATCGCCAGGTAAGATGAAGTTAGGAAGCGTCGTTAATGCTACATTATGAGCACGTCCAATTCCTGACTCTAACATACCACCGCACCATACAGGAATATCATTTTCCATACAGTAGTCATGAATTTTTTTCGATTCAGTTAGGCCACCAACACGTCCGATTTTAATGTTAATTATCTTTGTGCTACCAAGTTCAATTGCTTTGCGAGCATCTTCCAATGAATGAATGCTCTCGTCCAGACAGATAGGTGTTTTTAATTCTTTTTGTAATTTTGCATGATCGATAATGTCATCCGAGGCTAACGGTTGTTCAATCATGGTTAAATTAAATTCATCTAATTGTTTTAAAACTTCGAGATCATCTAATGTATACGCAGAATTCGCATCTGCCATTAATGGAACATGAGGAAATTCTTCTCGAAGGGCTTGTATTACATCTACATCAAAGCCAGGTTTTATTTTCACCTTCATCCGTTTATAACCTTCTGCAACATATCCACGAACTAATTCGATTAAATCTTCTGCGCTTTGTTGTATGCCGATACTTATACCAACTTCAATTTTTTCAGCGGTTCCACCAAGTGCTTCAGCCAAAGTTATTTGATTGCGTTTAGCATATAAGTCCCAAATAGCACCTTCCACTGTTGCTTTCGCCATATTATTTTTGCGAAGGGGAGCAAAGATTTCATTTACTTCATCGGGATGCGTAATTTCTTTATTTAATACAAGCGGGATTAGAAAATCTCGGATCATATGTAAATTGGTTTCAAGTGTTTCTTCGTTATACCAAGGAGAGTGAAATGCTGTAGATTCGCCCCAACCTGTATTTCCGAGTTCATCTGTAACTTCTAATAGAAGGAATTCTTTATCTTGGAACGTTCCGAAACTTGTTGAAAAAGGGGCTTTCATTGTCATTTTCATTTTGCGGATATTAATTTCTTTGATTAGCATATTAGTTCTCCTTTGTTTGTAATGGAATTGTTGTTCTTTGCACAAATTGATAGTAGTTCACCGGTTCATCTGTTTTTCGGACTGCAACAAGTGCATAGCCTTTTGAAAAGAGCGTTTGAATGATTTTACGTATTTGCAAACGCCATTGTAAAGCTGTTTCCGGGCTTTCTTTTTTCATTTCTTGGAATTGCTGGGGAATAGGCACTTCATATCCTTGTCCAGTTGGATCAAATGAATCTGCTTCTACTAAGATAGGCTGATTTTGTTCTGACAATACGGTTTGAAAAGGATTAGCGAAGATCACATTGCAAGGCTCCCATTTCTTCTCTACACGATCACTTGCAATCCACCATTCAATTTGTAAACGATCCGTTGGTAAACCAGCATTGATCCCACCAGTCATTTCCCCATAGCAGTTTTCAATATACGTACATGAGATGCCGTGAAGCTTGGAAACATTCAAATAGGCATTGCGGCTTTCCAGTGGATCGAATGTCCAAGTGATCAGTTTGTAACCCATCTCTTTTGCCACGATAAGTTGTTCTTCTTTTAATTTTTTGCCGATGCCTTGCAACTGATAATCTGGATGAATACCAAGCATATGAGAGCATAAATACGCTTCGTTATTTTGATAGCCAGCAAAGCCATAAGAAAAGCCGACTAATTTTTCTTCGTCAAATGCACCGATGATTAAACCACCATTTTTAACTGCAGTAAGTGTTTGATGGACAGGAATTGCGCCCATGCCCCAAACGATCTCTTCTAATTGTTGAACGAGCTGCATTTCCTCGACTGTTTTTAACACGCGCATCGTAATTTTGTTCATATTGTTTACTCCTTTGTTCGAAAAGTACCAATGATCGTACGGGCTAGAATTTCAATGCCTGTTATAATGCTTTCATGGTTAAACGTCATGTTTGGATGATGTAATCCAGGAGTTAAATCGCATCCCAAGCCAAGCATTGTCGCTTTGATGTGAGGTCTTTTTAATGTATAAAAATGAAAATCTTCTCCGCCCGGTGTAACGATAGGAGGGATATAATAATTTTGGCCAATCGTATCGATAATTGCTCTTTTCATCAATTCTACAGCTGAATCATCCACTTCGGCTGCCACAATTTCCGTTTCAATTTGAAAATCGATTGTACTATTATTTAGTGTAGCAACCGAACTAATCGCGTGCTCGACTTTAGCTATTAATTCATTCATCGCGCAATTTGATTGTGCTCGAACATCGATACTAAATTCAGCGTTTCCAGGAATAATATTGGCAGATTCACCGCCAGCTTGAAACTTCGTTAGCTTTGCAGAATACGACATCATCGGATCTAGATAAATCGCTTGTATTGCTTGCACAATTTGCGCACCGACCTCAATTGCATTGACGCCAAGATGTGGCCTAGCACCATGCGCTTCCACTCCATGTATCTTCCCACTAATTAGTTTTGCAGCACCGTGTAAAATGGCTGGAGCAGCAAATCCATTTCGAAGTTCTTGAATTGGGCGAAGATGTACTCCGTATAAATAGTCAATATCATCGACTAGCCCTTTATCAATATAGGAAAGAGCGCCTGTTCCTTTTTCCTCTGCCGGCTGAAATATTATTTTTAATGTACCTTTTTTCGGAACACCTAATTGTTTCAATAACAGAAGTGTACCTACTGCCATCGTCATATGTGCATCATGTCCACAAGAATGATTGGCTTTAAACTCACCGTCCACTTCTTGCCAAAGGGCATCCATATCTGTCCGCAGCCCAACACAAGGTTTCCCACTTCCAACAGTAACTATTAAACCGGTTGAATCGTCAAAAGTAGTAACATGAAATCCTTCTCGAACAAGAAAATCTTTCAAATACGCAGTCGTAAAAAATTCTTTCCAGCTAATTTCAGGGTTTGCATGAAGATGTTGAAATAGAGACTCCACGGTAGGTTTTAAATTTAATAATGCTTGTTTCATAATGGATTCTTTCCTTCCTCAAATAGAAAATGACCCGAAATCGTTTCATATAATGCTTGCCTTTTCATGAAGTTCTCTTTTTGTTCTACGATTAATCCAGCAACAATTGCATTCATAAACGAAAAGAGAGGAGAGACAGCATCTAAAGTAGATTTGTTTGCCGCATAAATGGGGAATAATATATCACTATACGCATGAATAGGCGCTAAGATTGAGTCACTTATTCCTATAATATATGAATTTTGGTTACGTATAAGCCCGGCTATTTGAATCGTTTCTTTCAAATAACGATGGAATGAAATGATAATGACAACAGAATGCTCATCCATTTGTGTAATAGTACGGATAACATCTTCCGTCTCCGGTCGTATAAAATGGACATTTTCTTTTACTAACCCTAAAGAAAAGGAAAGCCAATTAGCAGCCGGATAAGAAGAACGAAGACCAAGTACATAGACGGATTTGGCATTAGATAAACGTTGGATAGCTGCTTGATAGGCCACATCGTCTATTTGATTCATCGTAGCTAAAATGGATTCCCGATCTTGTTCCATCACTTGCTTATGAAAACTAATGTCTTTTGGAATATCCATTTTAGACTGCTGATAGCTCGTTAAACTACTTTCTTTAAAAAATTGCTCTCGAACTAATTTCTGCAGTTCCGTATAGCCAGAAAAACCAAGTAAATTCGAAAAACGAATGACAGTGGATTCACTTATCCCAATTTTGGAGCCAAACTCTGCCGCCGAATATAGTGCAATATCATTTGGATGCTCTAATACGTAGTTCGCAACTTTCTTTTGACTTTTCGACATCTTTGTAAAATGTTGACTTATTAAATCTAGTATTACCAAAGCTCAAACTCCTTTATGAAGGAAATTCATCATTTTATTAAAAATATGAAGTATTCAATTCATTTCGACATTTATAAATTTATCACGATATTCAGCAGAATGCAATATATTAATTTCTGAATATTAGAAAATCCCCACTTGTAGTGGGGAATAGGGTTAAAAATATTAAGAATGATAGTTAGTTTCCGTGGAATCTTGTTTTTCGTTTTTTTCTTCCTCCAAGTTGTAGACTGGACCTCCTTCACCAATCATATTCAGGGAAGCGATGACATCTAAATTTTTTCGCATTGCCATTTCTTCTGAATCAATTGGATTTGAATACATAACACTCTCCTCCTTAAAAGCTTTACTACTAGTATATTAATGGTCCGGGAAAATGTTTGATGGAATGGTTCCTGTTAATTAAACAAATTTGAATGTAACGATCAAATCAAGTCACTATCCGAGCATAAATGTCGACTATCTGCACATACTAAAAGCACCTAGTAAAAAAAGGTTATCCGAAAACACCAAAATTTTATTTTGAGCATATGAAAGCGCTTATAATACAATTTTGAATATATATTTTCTCTCAAAATGCTTTTCTCTCAATTTATGATAAATTCTGTCAATTGAAATAACTTAATAGTTAATTACAATGAAAATGAAGGGAAAGGAGATGAAAAAACTGTCGACCGAACAATTTGTTAAAGTAATGAGTCACAGCATACAAAGGGTTGAGAAATCAGTTGAACAGATGGAACGTCACACAACGATAACAAAAACAGAACAGGTTCAACTGATGCAGGCGGTATTGGAATTAGCAGACAGAATTAAATTAATTGAAGCGCATGTCATAAAGATCAATAAATAGATAAGGGGTTTAAAATTTCTTTACTATTACCGGTCTAGAGGAGCCAACTTGGTACTAGATATGATTTTTAGCCGTTTATTGATTGACATATGCATTGAAATGCTGTAAATTACCCAATGGACGAACAATTTTGTTTTTCTTTAATTTAATATTCGTGTTTGGAGTGGGTAATATGGAAAACGTATTTGATTATGAAGATATTCAATTAATTCCGGCAAAATGTATTGTAAATAGCCGATCAGAATGTGATACAACTGTAACTTTAGGTGGGCATACTTTTAAGCTACCTGTAGTACCTGCTAATATGCAGACAATTATAGATGAAAAAATTGCAAATTACTTAGCTGAAAATGGTTACTTCTATATAATGCATCGTTTTGAACCAGAAAAACGTATAGCATTTACAAAAGATATGCAATCGCGTGGATTAATCGCATCCATTAGCGTTGGAGTTAAAGAGGAAGAATATGCATTTATTGAACAATTAGCAGCTGAACAACTTACACCAGAGTTCATTACAATCGATATTGCACATGGTCATTCGAATGCAGTTATCGCAATGGTTCAACATATTAAAAAGCATATACCTCAAAGTTTTGTTATTGCAGGAAATGTGGGGACTCCAGAAGCGGTAAGAGAATTAGAAAATGCTGGAGCGGACGCTACAAAGGTAGGGATTGGGCCAGGTAAAGTATGTATTACGAAGATTAAAACTGGATTTGGAACAGGTGGTTGGCAACTAGCTGCGCTACGTTGGTGTGCAAAAGCAGCGAGTAAGCCGATTATTGCGGACGGAGGAATCCGTACACATGGTGACATCGCTAAATCTGTGCGTTTTGGTGCATCAATGGTTATGATCGGTTCGTTATTTGCTGGTCATGAAGAATCTCCTGGAAATACGATTGAAAAAGACGGCAAACGTTTTAAAGAATATTTCGGTTCTGCTTCTGAATTTCAAAAGGGCGAAAAGAAAAATGTAGAAGGTAAGAAAATGTTTGTCGAGCACAAAGGTGCTTTACAAGACACGCTTACTGAAATGGAGCAAGATCTTCAATCTTCTATTTCCTATGCAGGCGGTAATAAACTTGAATCCATTCGTAACGTAGATTATGTTATCGTGAAAAATTCTATTTTCAATGGTGATAAAGTATATTAATAATTGGAACTAGATGGGGAGCGAGATTATTTATTTCTCGCTCCTTTTTAATGCTTAGGAAACCTTTAATTTCTAGACATGTGGATAATTTTTTTCTAGTGACCGCTGTGATTTTCGCTGCAGTCGGACGCTTTCCGCCGGGTAAGCGATGAGCCTTCACTTCCGCCTGCAGCGAAAATCCATGGAAAATACTAACTGATCACGGTCTAGTATTAACAAAATATGGTTGATAGGATAACCGGTCTAGTCCTAGCTCACGAGTTCGCGGGCTTTAAGACATATTGTTCCTATAATATGTAGAAATCATCCAAGTTTCCCATCAAGTAAACTTGCTATTTTAAGAATTGGTTGCTTTCATCGGCATTTTGGTTGCTCTCACAAAGATTTCGGTTGCTTTCAGAATAGAATTAGTTGCTTTCAATAGCAGATTGATTGCTCTAATCCATTTATTGGATTCTAACATTAGAAAAGCCTGTACAAAATGTTGTTTCAGCGAGTCGATACTAAGAAATCATGCAATTTCCTTTGATTTTCGCTATTTTTAGTACGGAATTTTATCAACTGGAAAAATGGAAACTGTTCGGTGTGAATTCAGCTGAAGAATTGACAGAAGGATTTTTGCAGCCCTTCTTCCAAAGTATGGATCCAAATAATCTGCTAGCTATGGCTTGGAAAATTAAAAGAGCTTTTGGCAATAACTGTTGGTGAGACTGTAAAATAGTTCTTAAAAACATATTAATAATAGTAGTGCAAACCAACGTAATGGCTTGTACTACTATTTTTTTATAAAAGAACCAGGTGGAAAATACGTTACTGAAAGCTTCGAAAAATTGCTGCACTACATATCAATTGAAATTTTAATAGTATTATACGACTATAATTAATTTAAAATTCAATATATTCTTACTATTATAAGCGTGTAGTGTTAACATTAGCATATGATTATTTGTGCTATTGTTTGAAAGGAGAGCTTTTTTTGACTCAGATAGAGATATTACCATTTCTCATACTAGAAACTACTTTAAACAATAAAGTAATTAGAGTGAATGAACGCCTTTTAGCTGATCTGGGAATGAATGTTACAAATGAATCTGTCGATAAAGCTTTTGATAAGTGGTATGAAAAGCAAGGGGGAAACATAGTTCAAGCTCGTTTGAACAATCGGGAATATATATTTTTAAAAGCACAACTGAAGGAAGAGAGAATTTTCTATGTCGGCATTCATTCGCAAGAACTTGAAAATAGTATGCGTGAACTAGAGGAGCTTAGGCGTTTGAATAGGCTTCTTGATGCGGCCATCGAAAATTCTTATGATGGAATTTATATTACGGATAAAGATGGCGGCACATTGAGGACGAATGCAGCTATTGAAAGAATTACAGGAATACCAAAAGAATACTATATCAATAAAAAAGTAGATGATTTAATCAAGCGGGGAATTCTTAAGGATTCCGTTACACACAAAGTTATCGAGAAAAAGAGAACTGTATCTCTTATACAACTTAATTATTCTGGCAATGAAACACTTCTTACCGGAAGCCCTGTATTTAATGACCAAGGAGAAGTAGAGAGTGTAGTTACAAATATTCGTAACTTATCTGATCTAAATAGTTTACAAACAGCGCTTAGTAGAGCTAATGAATTAAATAAAAGCTACCAACAGGAAATTGAAAGATTAAAAGGTAGCGAACATTTCATAGATGGAAAAACAGTAGTGGAAAGCGAGCAAATGCGACTTATTTACGACACGGCTAAACGTATCGCTAATGTGTCAGCTACGGTTCTGATATTAGGTGAAACGGGAGTAGGTAAAGACGTACTAGCAAAGTATATTTATACGGAAAGCGAACGGAGCAGAAGTGGTAAATTTGTTAAAGTAAACTGCGGTGCTATTCCAGCGAATCTTCTTGAATCAGAGTTATTTGGTTATGCTGGGGGAGCATTTACAGGTGCTAGTAAAAATGGAAAGCCAGGAATGTTTGAACTTGCGGATAGTGGTGTTTTGTTTTTAGATGAAATTGGGGAAATGTCTTTAGATCTCCAAGTAAAGCTACTGAGGGTGATTCAGGAAAGAGAGATTCAAAGAGTCGGTGGTACTTCTACTAAAAAAATTGATGTACGATTGATAGCGGCAACAAATAGGAATTTAAAATTAATGGTCCAAGAAGGCAAATTTCGTGAAGATTTATATTATCGTTTAAATGTAGTTCCAATTATAATCCCACCTTTACGTGATCGGAAAGAGGAGATACATTCGCTTATTAAAATTTTTTTAAATGATATCAATGAAAAGTATAAAATGAACAAAGAAATGAATGCGGAACTGACATCTTTTTTCTACCACCATCACTGGCCAGGGAATATAAGAGAACTGTCCAATTTGCTAGAGCAGATCGTGTTGCTAAATAATGTGGACGAGCTTAAGTTGGAACATCTTCCATATGAATATAAATCTGAGTTAAAGCCTAATTCTATTGAAATCGATGAAGCATTGACATTAAAAAAAGCCGTAGAAATGGCCGAAGAAAATGTGCTAAGACGAGCAGTAGAAAAGTATACAACAACATATGAGTTAGCGAAAGCGCTAGAGACAAGTCAACCTACAATAGTGAGAAAATTAAATAAGTATAAGATCGCATTAAAACGTTCGAATGATACCAAATAAAAACTAACCTATAAAAAAGACGACTACCAATTCAATTTTGAATTGGTAGTCGTCTTTTGATTTGATATTGCATGTGCGTGTATTAATTCATTCCTGTATTTTTTTGCTTTTGAGATGATTTATTTTTTTGACCTAATATTTTATAAAAGAAAATAATCATAATTGATTCAATAAATCATTAATGAATCGCTAATGCAAGAACGATTAAGAGTTACTTGATTCAATTGTAAATCGATTTTGTGGGAAAAATAGTTTACTTATAACTAAGTCAAAGTAGTAGCATGTGACAGTTTGGCACGTAAGTTGCAACTATCTTTATAGGGAACAGAAAGGTCCATTTTAAAGGAGGAAATGAAGATGCTATTTAAATTGTCAACGGACATTGAACAAATGAAACAAATGGTTCGAAACTATGTTGAGAAAGAAGTGGAACCATACGCACAACAAATAGAAGAGGAAGATAAAATACCTGAACACTTAGTCGACCTTGCAAAAGAACTTGGATTGTTTGGAATTAGTATTCCTGAAGAGTACGGTGGCATCGGGTTAAATGCAATTGGTAAGGCTGCTATCCTTGAACAACTTGGTAGAACTCATAATGGTTTTGTAAGTTTAATAAGTGCGCATACAGGGATAGGAAGTACAGGACTTGTAAAATTGGCAAATGAAAAATTAAAACAAAAATATTTGCCGAAGATGGCATCAGGGGAAACAATTGCAGCTTTTGCACTTTCCGAACCTGGAGCAGGGTCTGATGCAACTAATTTAGAAACTAGAGCAGTAAAACATGGGGATAAATGGCTTATAAATGGTACGAAGCATTTTATAACAAACGCACCTGTTGCAGATGTCTTCACTGTTTTTGCTCTAACGGATAAAGAAAAAGGTGCAAAAGGCGGTATTACAGCTTTCTTAGTTGAAAAAGGTTATCCCGGTTTTACAATTGGAAAAATAGATAAAAAGATGGGGCTTAGGGGCTCCTATACAGCTCAGCTCATTTTCGAAGATTGTGAAGTGCCTGATGAAAATATCATTGGGGAAGTTGGAATGGGCTATATATCCGCGTTAAAAATTCTTGGTGAAGGTCGAGTAGGACTTGCTGCACGTGCAGTTGGTTCATGCGATAAGTTAATCGAACTTTCTGTCTCATATGCAAAAGAAAGAAAGCAATTTGGTAAGCCGATAGCTGACAATCAAGCCATTCAGTGGATGATTGCAGACATGGCAACAGAAACAGAAGCGGCCCGCATGCTTACATGGAATGCAGCACATCTTATTGATGAAGGAAAAGTAGTGATCAAAGAAGCGTCCATGGCAAAATTATTCGCTTCCGATGTGTTTAATAGAGTGGCAGATAAAGCTGTTCAAATTCACGGTGGCATGGGGTATGTAGCTGACTATCCAATAGAAAGATTTTATCGAGATGCACGGATCACCAAAATTTATGAAGGTACAAATGAAATTCAACGACTTATTATTGCACGAAAGATGTTAGAAGGATAATGCTAAGCAATAATATGATACCGCATCCAAAAACGCTTGTTATCTATTAATCTGCTAATGATGATTCAAAAGCAAATCAATGATACACAAATGAATCGTTTTAGAAAATAATTCAACTTTCACTTCATTGAAAGATCAATGAATAGGTGGGAATGCATGCTACTTGCATCTAATTTATTGTTGGCATGAAAGTTGCATAATAAATAGTTAACTTATTGAAGATGTTTATTGATAGAGGAGGAACAAAAATTGGGAAATCGATTTAAAGGAAGAACTGCATTCATTACAGGTGGAAGTCGTGGAATAGGCAGAGAAATTGCGGAACAGTTTGCGAGAGAAGGAGCAAACGTTGCAATTATTGATGTAGATCAGGAAGCGTTGAATAAAGCAGAAGAAGAGTTAAAGGGTGATGGATATTCCGTTTATACAAAAGTAGCTAGCGTAACTGAGCGAGAGGAAATAGAGTCTTCGATGAACGAAGTATATGAATCATTCGGTTCACTGGATATTTTGATAAACAATGCAGGAGTTCTGCGGGATAATCTGTTATTCAAAATGACGGATGAGGATTGGATAACCGTGATGGACGTACATTTAAAAGGAGCTTTCTTGGCATCACGTGCTGCGCAACAATACATGACAAAAGAACAATACGGACGAATTATCAATATCTCTTCAACATCAGCTTTAGGGAATAGGGGGCAAGCGAATTACTCTACAGCCAAAGCAGGATTGCAAGGATTGACGAAAACTTTAGCAATAGAGCTTGGAAAATTTGGAATAACAGCAAATGCGGTTGCCCCAGGTTTCATCGAAACAGAAATGACGAAAACTACTGCAGAAAGAATTGGAGTCCCGTTCGAGGAATTAGTGAAGTCAAGAGTTAATACAATACCAGTCGGTAGAAGTGGAAAACCAAAAGATATTGCAAATGCTGTTTTATTTTTTGCAGATGAGCAATCTTCTTTTGTTAGCGGACAGGTGTTGTATATTGCTGGCGGACCAAAAAATTAGAAAAGAAGGACGGTATAACAAAATATGCTGAAAAATTTGATTGGGAAACGTTCTGATAAAGTGAAAAATACAATTGAAAAAGGAGCCGTTAGGAAATTTGCAGAGGCCATAGGTGATCCAGCTCCTATTTATCTGGATGAAGAGGTCGGGAAAAACTCCATATATAAAAGAAATATCGCACCTCCGACCTTTCCAGTTACATTTAATTATGGTTTTATTCCAGAAATGAAATTACCATCTAAAGGGATTATTCATGGCGAGCAAAATTATCACTACGAACGTCCGCTATTTATAGGGGAAGAAGTATATTGCCATATGGAAATAAAAGATTACTACGAAAAAACAGGCAGAAATGGAGATATGAGTTTTTTAGTTATAAATAGAATTGGTGAAGATGAAAATGGAAATCTACTATTTTCAGAGAATCGTGTAGTTATTTTAAATGATGCTGTTAGAAAGGGGATGCTAGTTTGAAACTCATCACAGATTTACAAATAGGAGAGTCTTTGGATGAAATAATACTAAATCCAGTAAGCAGACTAGATCTAATAAAATATGCAGGTGCTTCCGGTGACTTTAATCCGATTCATACGATAGATGAGGAAGCAAAAAACGCTAGCCTACCTGGAATCATTGCACATGGAATGTGGACCATGGGCAATTTAGCAAAGCTCTTCACACCATTTCTTGAAGAGGGTTTTATCCAGGAGTATTCTATTCGATTTAAAGGAATGGTATTTCTCGAAGATATTATTTCATTGAAAGCTAACTTAGTAGAAACAGAAAGTAAAAAGTTGACCTTTAATGTTGAAGCTTCGAATCAACATCAAAAGGCAGTAATGAATGGAAGCATACTTTTTAATATCCATTCTAAAAATTGATCAAATATGAAAGATAGAGGTGATAGATTGGAAATGCAAAGAGATGCTGTAATTGTATCGGCTGTACGAACGGCAATTGGAAGACAGGGGGGGACACTCGCAACAATTCCTGCCCATGTACTCGGAGCAACAGTGATTCAAGAAGCATTAAAGCGCGCAAATATAGAATCCGAAGTAGTTGATGATGTCATAATGGGGAACGTTTTAAGTGGTGGCGGGAACATTGCTAGATTATCTGCTCTAGAAACTGGACTGGGAACTCATCTATCTGGCTTAACGGTTGATCGCCAGTGTGGCTCGGGAATGAACGCTATTAATCTAGCAGCGCAAGCAATATGGGCAGGCGATGGTGAGATTTTTATTGCAGGCGGTATAGAAAGTATGAGTCAGGCTCCATATTTGATGGATCGACCTGATAGAGCATATAGCCCAACCCCACCAAGATTTAGGAAATCACAATTATCAACAAAAGAAATTGGTGATCCTCCAATGGGAATCACCGCCGAAAATTTAGCCGGTAAATATAGAATTACACGCAAAGAGCAAGATGAGTTTGCTTTACAAAGCCAACAGAAGATGGCAATAGCTGTGCAGGAAGGTCGATTTGAAGAGCAGATTGTCCCTGTGAGTATACCAGTTCGAAGGGGTGAGCCGATTCAGTTTAAAGCAGACGAACATCCTCGTCCAGAAACAACAAAAGAAGGGTTAGCTAAACTAACAGCCGCATTTCTTGAAGGCGGTTCAGTTACGGCTGGCAATAGTTCCGGGTTGAATGATGCAGCATCAGCCGTCGTTATTATGTCTAGACAGAAAGCGAAAGAATTGGGTATTACACCTTTGGCAAAAGTTAAAGCTCAGGCAGTATCGGGAGTAGATCCAAATTATATGGGAATCGGACCAGTTCCCGCAACAAAAAAAGTGCTAGAAAAAGCAGGTTTATCACTCTCTGATATAGATATTATTGAAATTAACGAAGCGTTTGCAGCTCAAGTATTAGCCTGTGATAAAGAGCTTATGATGGATTCGAAAAAAGTAAATGTCAATGGGGGTGCGATAGCTCATGGTCATCCACTTGGTGCAACCGGAGCAATTCTTGCGACTAAAGCTATTTACGAATTGAAGCGTTCAAATGGTAAGTTTGCACTTCTTACAGCTTGCATTGGAGGAGGGCAAGGTATCGCTACAATTATTGAAAATGAGTCTTAAATTTGAGTGAAAGTTCCCTAGTCTTGATGAACATAAAAATTCCTAAATAGGAGAGTGGCGCATGTGCTAGACGTAATGAAGAAGCTCAAAACAAAGAAAGTAACGTATACAAATCCGATTTTCAACAATATGACACAAGAAGAAATAACAGATTACCAAGAGAAACTCTTGAAAAAACAATTAAAATACGTTTATCGAAATTCAGAATTTTACAGAGCTAAGTTCAAAGAAATCGGGATTCATCCAGATGAAATCCGCACATTGGAGGATTATTATAAACTGCCGGTTTTCTTAAATAAAACAATCGAAAGAGAAATACAACAACAATCGATTGATAAATACGATCATCCATTTGGTTTACATTTATGTACCTCACCCGATGATATTGCCTTTACAGGAACGACAAGTGGCACATCAGGTAATCCAACATTCACGTACACGTTCACAGAAGAAGATTTAAACTTTCTTAATCGATATATTGCGCACATGCTGGATTACGGTGGCATAAATGCCGGAGAACGCCTCCTGTTCAGTCATGCTTTAGGAATTTATGCAACATCATCTATTCTATTTGGCGTACGTTCACACGGCGTTCTTCCAATTGATGTTGATGTACGAGCAGGTAGCCAAATGATTCTTAAATATGCGCAAATGACAAAACCTACTGCAGCAATGATGACTTCCTCCTTGACAGAGCATTTAATTGATAAAGCTCCCGAGTTAATAGGCATGAACGTCGGGGATTTAGGATTGCAAGCTATTTTCACAGTAGGTGAAATAGGTATCGGAATTCCAGAAGTAAAAAAGAAGATAGAAGATGCTTATGGTTGTCGGGTGTACGATTACTTAGGCGAACTAGGCTTTTCATGTGATTCGGATGAGTATCATGGTATCCACTGTGTGGCGCCAGATTTAAGTCTCTTCCCTAATGATTTAATAGATCCAGAAACGAAAAAACCAATAGAGATTTACAACGGAGTAATTGGAGAACTTATTATTACTGAGTTAAATTTAAAAGCATTACCAAGGATTCGTTACTCTTCTGGAGATATTGTCCAAGTATTTACAAGCGAATGTCCGGGGTGTGGTTTTAAAGGGAAAAGAATAAAATTCATTGGACGCTCAGACGACATGCTCATCATTAAGGGTGCTAATGTTTATCCATCAGCTATTAAGAAAGTCGTTTCTAACTTCATACCTGAAGTGTCGGGTGAATTGAGAATTGTACTTGATACACCGCCTCCAAGAGTTGTACCACCTTTACAAGTGAAAATTGAATATGGTGCTGACTTCGATACACATAAATTACCTGAGCTTGAAGCGAGAATTAAAAACGAGCTTCATACACAAGTAAGAGTCACGCCGAATATTATCTGGTGTCCTACTGGATCTTTAGGAAAAGCATTAACGAAAACACCTATCTTTGAAAAAAATTATTAACAATAATATTGACATTAAGGGAGGAACACAACATTGATTATTGATTGTTCAAATACGTTACCCGAATTTCAATTTCAAGGTTCGGATGAAATCAATCCTAAAAATGAAAATTATAAAAAATTATTTGGTCCGAGATGGGCTCGTTTAGCAGGTTGGACGAATGATGAGTTTTTCAACCGCATTAAAACAGAGCCAATAGATAATGTAATGAAAGATGTATATACGAAGTTAGAAGCAGATTTTTCGATGGATAAGTTTTTAAAAATGCTGGATGATTCCAATATTGTATATCATGCAATCCACAATATGGACTATGGAAGAGATGGATCGGAAGCTCCTGCTGATCATGATTATGTAGCGCAAATTCTACAAGAATATCCTAATAGATTTATAGGTTTTGCGGGTTTTAACCCACATAAGGGAACAGAAAGCCTAAAAGTAGTAAGAAAAGCTTTAACGGAACAGGGGTATAAAGCAGTTGTAATACCGCCCTATGAACATGGATTAAAAGCGGATGATCGAAAATATTATCCGTTGTATGCGTTATGTGATGAACTCGAAATTCCAATTTGGATTCACTCATCTATTAACTACTATAAAGAAACATCCGTTTTTCTTGATCATCCGTCCAACTTAGAAGCACCTCTAATGGATTTTAAAAACTTAAAGATCATAGCAGGACATGGTGGTTGGCCATGGATTCCGGATATGATTGCGATGTTATTAAAATATGAAAACTTGTATGTGGATACATCCGCTTTTAGACCTCGTTATGTAGCGGAACCGAATAGTGGGTGGGATATGTTCATGTATTACTCAAATAGTTTAATACAAAACAAGATATTATTTGGTTCTGATTGGTTGACGATTGGTCTTCCCATTAATGAGTTTATCACTGAGGTGGAAGAATGGCCTTTAAAAGAATCTATAAGAGAAAAATTTTATTGGAAAAATGCAAATAAAGTTTTCAAGCTTGGTTTGGAAAATAAGCAAAAATAGTTCGTCAAAAAAATAGGATAAGGGTGATATTAATGGAAAATATTAATGGATTACAACAATATACAGATTTAGTTAATGGAAAGAAGCCTGTCGTTTTGTTTTTTTCAGCTGATTGGTGTTCGGATTGTCGTTTTATCGATACTTTCTTTGATGGGATTATAGAAGACTATGAAGCGAAGTTCGATTTTTATAAAGTGAATCCAGATTCTCAAAAGGAAATATGCGAAAAAGCAAATGTCATGGGAATTCCGAGTTTTGTGGCTTATCAAGATGGGCGTGTAATCGCTGAGTTTATAAGTAATAGCGGAAAAACAAAAGCGGAAATTGAGAATTTTCTTAGAACTGCAGAAGTAAAAGTCATTTCCTAACATTAATAAATTTACCGAGCAGTTAACCCATGTCAATCACCATTTAGACTAATTAGCACGCAAAATTGAGGAGGATAACAAGTTGAAAAAAGGAAAATTTACTTTAATGTTCGCATTACTAATTTCCCTATTACTAGTTGTAGCAGGATGTAGCGATACAGTAGATTCTAATTCTCAAGAAAATGAGAAAAGTAGTAAAGAATCTGTCTTAATATTCGGTAGAGGTGCTGACAGCTTTACGATGGATCCTCAAAATGCGAATGAGATTGAAACATGGCGAGTAACAAAAAACATTTATGAAACATTAGTAGAGTATGAGAAAGATTCAACAGAAGTTATTCCAAAATTAGCAACAGATTGGAGTGTTTCTGAAGACGGTAAGACATGGACATTTAATCTGCAAGAAGGCATTAAGTTCCATGATGGTACTAATTTCAATGCAGACGCAGTTGTCTATAACTTTGAACGCATGATGGATAAAGAACATCCAGATCGATATGGAGATTTTTCTGTATACCGTGGTATGTTTAATGGCTTCAAAGGTGAAGGAAGCATGATCGAAGAAATAAATGCAGTAGATGAAAACACCGTAGAGTTCAAGCTAGTGGAACCACAAGCGACTTTTTTAGCGAATTTAGGAATGCATGCATTTGGCATTATTAGTCCTGATGCTATAAAGAAATATGGCGAAAAGATTAATGAAAATCCAGTTGGTACTGGTCCTTTCGTGTTTGAATCGTGGAATCCAAATGATTCAGTAACTCTAGTAAAAAATAAAGAGTATTGGTTATCTGAATTTCCGAAGTTAGATAAGCTTATTTATAAAGTTATTCCCGATAACTCAGCAAGACTTACCGCTCTGAAAAATAAAGAAATTGATATAATGGTTAGTTTGAATCCATCTGACTTAAGCTCCGTTGAATCAGATGAAAATTTACAAGTAGCACTTCGACCACCATTGAATGTTGGATATCTTACACTAAACAATACGAAAGCACCTTTTGATAACGTAAAAGTTCGACAAGCAATAAGTCATGCTATTAACAAAAAAGGAATTGCGGACGCATTCTTCTACGGTCTTGCAGAACCTGTAAAAAACATGCTACCTTCAGACAACTGGGGATACAACGACGATATTGAAGAGTATGAGTATGATTTGGAAAAAGCAAAAAGCCTTTTAGCTGAAGCCGGATATCCAGATGGATTTGAATTGGAATTCTCTATTACTTCTAATTCACGAATCTATATGCAACAACCAGCTAAAATGGCAGAAGCAATAAAAACAGATCTTGAGAAAATTGGTATTAAAGTAGAAATTATTTCATTCGAATGGGCTGCTTTCATTGAACAGGTTAGAAATGCAAGACATTCTATGGGATTAATTGGATGGGTTGGAGACAACGGGGACCCAGATAACTTTCTATATTCTACATTAAGTAAAAACAATGCAGTGATTGGATCAGCACAAAACAATCAAATGTATATGAATGGTGAAGTGAATGATCTACTGATCGAGGCAAAATCCACTATAGACCAACAGGAGCGAACTGAAATTTATAAAAAGGCTCAACAAATTATTCATGATGATGCACCAAATGTTCCATTAGTTCAAGTAAAAGAACCAGTTGTTAGTTCTACATCAGTCAAAAATTATTACCCTCATGCCACGGGTGCAGAAAATATGTATGAAGTTACCATAGAAAATTAATAAAGGGGAAGGTCAAGTGTCAAAAAAACCTTTAGAAGGAATAAAAGTACTGGATTTAAGCTGGGTTTTTTCCGCTCCATTTGCAACGCTGATGTTACAAGACCTAGGTGCAGAAGTAGTAAAAGTTGAGAGACCGCATACTGGAGATAGATCAAGATTTTTACCACCCTTTAAAGAGGATACAAGCGCTTACTTTTTTATGTTGAATAGAGGAAAAAAGTCCATCTCATTAGATTTAAAGAGCGAAGATGGAAAACGTTTATTTTTAGAGTTGGCAAAAGAATTTGATGTAATCGTAGAAAACTTTGTAGCTGGAACAATGGAGAAAATAGGGCTGGGATATGAAGAAGTAAAACGTGTCAATCCAGAAATTATCTACGCATCATTGAATGGTTTTGGCAGTGATGGACCGTACTCACATCTTCCATGCATAGATGGAATTGCTCAAGCAATGGGTGGGCTTATGAGTATGAATGGTGTAGAAGGGGGGCAACCGCTAAAAACAGGCCCGGCTGTAGCCGATGCCCTTTCAGGTGTGTATTTGACGGTTGGTATTTTAAGTGCCATCATCGAACGAAATAATACTGGAAAAGGTCAACGAATAGAAGTTAGTATGATGGATAGTGTTTTTTCAGTCCTGGAAGAATCAGTAATTAGAACTAGCATGACAGGTGAAGTGATGTCCTTAAGGGGCAATAAAGATCCGTTTGGGGCACCATGGGATGCATTTCAAACGAGCGACAATAAATGGGTTATTGTTTGTGCATCCGGGGAAGATAGATTTTTAAAAGTGTATGAAGGAATTGGAAGAAATGATATAGCTCATGAGTATAGAGGGAATGACTTGAAAGCGCTAGAAAAACGAGCGGAAAATTTGGATTATTTGAATGAGATTTTTGCACAATGGGCGATTAAACAAACTTCCACTGAGATACTGGATTTCTTAAGTATTAGACATATTCCAGCTGGAGAAGTAAAAAATGTAAAAGATTTAATCAACGATACACATTTAAAAGAACGTAACATGGTGGTGGATGTTGTACATCCTAAGTTAGGAAATATTAAACTACCGAATATGCCAATAAAGTTCTTTGATAAAAAAATAGGATTAAAAAATGGAGACACCCCTATAGAACCCCAGTTAGGGGAACATAATGAGGAAATTCTTCAAACTTATCTTGGTCTAGATGAAGAGGAAATCAATCGATTAAAGCAAACAGGTGTTATTTATAGTGTTGACTGTATGTAGAAGCTGAATAGGGGGAATATTTTATGAACTTTGTTGAGTATTCAAATTACGATGCGATGGGTCTTGCTTCATTGGTAAGAAATAAAGAGGTCACCCCTCAAGAATTGAAAAAGGCTTCTCTGGAAGGAATAAAAAAAATAAATCCAGCAATCAATGCGGTAGTTGAAGTTCTCTCTGAGATGGCAGATGAAGAAATTCAAAAGGGTCTTCCGGATGGACCGTTTAAAGGAATTCCTTTTCTTATCAAAGAATCAAGTGCTCAAGCTGCAGGAGTTACAGTCAATCTAGGAAGTAGCTTTGGCCAAGGAGTTACAATTAATTCTGATACAAATCTTATGAAGCGTTTTCGAAAGGCTGGTTTGGTGACTGTTGGGACTTCTGCTACGCCGGAATTTGCCTTTAACTTTACAACTGAATCAGTTTTTCATGGGCCAACTCGTAATCCTTGGGATACAAATTTAAGTGCTGGCGGATCTAGTGGGGGAGCTGCAGCAGCAGTGGCAGTCGGAATTGTGCCAATTGCTCACGCAAATGATGGTGCAGGTTCAATCCGTCAACCAGCAGCTGTCAACGGACTTGTTGGCTTGAAACCGACACGCGGCCGTATCCCTCATGGGCCGAATCGAAGTGAAATATTAAACGGCTTGAGTAATGAATTTGCGATTACAAAAAGCGTACGAGATTCCGCCGCATTGCTTGACTCGATTGGTGGTCCAGATATTGGAGCAAGTCATTGGACGGAATCTCCAAAACGACCATATGTCAGTGAATTAGGTAATAAACCAAGAAAACTTCGAATTGCTTGGATGAGTAGCCCTTTAAACAATGCACCAGTCGACAAAGAATGTACTACTGCGCTTTATAAAACGATTCAACTATGTGAAGATTTGGGGCATGAACTTGTTGAAGCTTCTCCTAAGATTAATGCTGAGCAACAACTGCTCGCGACATTACGCATTTGGGCAGCAAACATTACCCGAAGTATTGACAGATTGGCAGAATCACTAAAGCGAACACCTTCCGCAGTGAATTTAGAAGCTTCCAATTGGGCTTTGTATCAATATGGGCAACAATTAAAAGCAGTTGAATTAATGGAAGCTTTTGAGATAAATAATTTGGTTTCTAGAACCGTGGGGGAATTTTACATTGAACATGATGTGATACTAACTCCATCCATTGCTCAATTACCTTGGCCAATTGGAAAGCTAGATGCCAACGATTCTAGCCTAAATGCAGAGCAATGGACTGAAAAAATGATGGCCTATGCTCCATTTACGAACCTTTTTAACACAACGGGGCAGCCGGCAATTAGCTTGCCATTGGGATGGAGCGTTAAAGGTTTACCAATTGGGATGCAATTTGCCGGACGATTTGCTGATGAAACTACATTATTTCAACTAGCAGCACAATTAGAAGAAGCACAGCCTTGGAAAGATAAAAGACCCAACCTTAATAATTTATTGCAAAAAACAATCTAAATTGTAATTAAGGGGGAAAATTATGAAGGTAAATTTCAAAATATTCCGTACACTATCAATCCTATGCATATTTTTGGTTGCAGGCTGTAGTGATAAGGAGTCAGACAGTGGAAATAAAACAGTGAATACTACAGAAAGCAGTAAAAATAGTACTTTAATTTACGGAAGAGGTACTGACACTGTAACGTTAGATGCACATAATATCGTCGAAGCAGAATCCTCAAGAATTTCAAAAAATATTTATGAAACATTAATTGATTATGAGAAAGAAAGTACTGAAGTTACACCTAAATTAGCAAAAGAGTGGACGACAAGCGATGATGGTTTAATTTGGACTTTTAAACTTCAAGAAAATGTAAAGTTCCATGACGGTACAGAATTTAATGCTGATGCAGTTGTTTATAATTTCGAAAGAATGATGGATGAAAATCACCCTCAACATCAAGGAGATTTTTCAATATTTAGTAGAACGTTCAAAGGTGTAATAGAGGAAGTTAAAGCAGTAGATGCACATACGGTTGAGTTTAAATTAGTCAAATCAGATGCAACGTTTTTACCGAATCTCGGGATTACTCCTTTTGGAATCATTAGTCCTGATGCGCTTAAAACATTTAACGATAAAATTCAGGAGCATCCTGTTGGAACTGGACCTTTTGTATTTGACTCGTGGATACAAAATGATTCTCTTACTCTATTAAAAAATGAAAATTACTGGATCACAGATCTTCCAAAAATGGATAAAATAATTTTCAAAATCATTCCAGATAATTCAGCGAGATTGACAGCTCTAAAAAATGGAGAAATTGACTTAATGGAAGGTATAAACCAATCAGATCTCCCTGCAATTGAAAAGGATATGAATTTACAAATTTTGAAACGGCCAGCTGCAAATGTAGGTTATATCACCATTAATACAACAAGACCACCCTTTGATAATGTGAAAGTTCGACAAGCTCTTAACCATGCTGTGAATAAACAGGGACTAATAGATGCATTTTTTGGTCCAGTTGCCTCACCAGCAAAAAATATGACACCACCTGCAGTTTGGGGTTATAACGATGAGGTAAAAGATTATGAGTTTGATTTGGAAAAAGCTAAGCAATTATTAGTAGAAGCAGGCTATCCGAATGGTTTCGAAACGGAATTTTATGTAATGACTACTCCGAGGTTATATTTTCCGCAGCCAGAGAAGGTAGCTGAAGCAATGAAATCTGATTTAGAAAAGATAAATGTTAAGGTGAAAATCGTTACTTATGAATGGGCTACTTACCTTCCGAAATTAATGGAGGGTGACTACTCAATTGCAGTTATCGGTAGAATTAGTGAAAATGGGGATCCTGACAACTTCTTAAATACGATGCTATATTCAAAATCATCATCCAATTTGTCAAAATTCTCTAATACAAGAATTGATGAACTGTTAATCGAAGCAAAAAATTCTATAGATAGGGATGTACGAACAGCTCTTTATAAGGAAGTTCAGGAGATTGCTCATAATGAAGCACCGACTATCCCGATCGCTTACGTAGAAAGTCCAATGGCAGCGAGAAATTATGTGAAAGGATATATCCCCCATGCGATTGGATATGAAAGCCTAGCTGAAATATACTTCGAAGAGTAAATAATGTGAACGATAAAATGATTGATAGGAGGGGTGAGATGAAGCCAATACTGACCGTTGATAATCTTCAAACCCATTTCTTTACTGACTCTGGCATAGTGCGTTCGGTTGATGGTGTCTCCTTCCAAGTAAATGAAGGTGAAACAGTAGGTATTGTAGGTGAATCTGGATCAGGGAAAAGTGTAACAGCATTATCTATTATGCGATTACTACCATCTCGAGTTGGAAAAATCGTGGAAGGCAGTGTCAAGTTTCAAGATATCGAAATGTCTAAATTGAAAGAAAAAGAGGTTAGAAAAATTCGCGGTAACGATATTGCTATGATTTTCCAAGAACCAATGACCAGTTTAAATCCAAGCTATACGATTGGCAACCAGATTGGAGAAGCTGTTCGTTTGCATTTGAAGTTAAATCGTAAACAAGCTGAAAAAAGAAGTGTGGAATTACTACAACAAGTTGGAATTCCTCGTGCTCAAGAAATCGTTCATGAATATCCTCACAGACTATCAGGTGGAATGAGACAACGGGTAATGATCGCGATGGCTCTTGCTTGTAATCCAAAGTTATTAATTGCTGATGAACCAACAACTGCGCTTGATGTGACTATTCAAGCGCAAATTCTAGACTTAATACAGCAACTGAAAAAGACAAGTAATACTTCTATTATAATCATTACACATGATCTTGGAGTTGTTTCTGAAATTTGTGAGCGTGTAATCGTCATGTATGCTGGGAGAATTGTGGAAGAAGGGGATGTTCGATCAATTTTCGAATCTCCTTCTCATCCATATACTTCTGGTTTGATAGAATCGCTTCCTTCTCTTGATGAATCTGTTGAATGGTTAGAAACTATACAAGGGAATGTTCCAATTCCATCTCAGATGCCAACGGGATGTAAATTTGCGCCTAGATGTAAATTTGTCATGGAGCGTTGTAAACAGGAAGAACCTGAATTAATTGATATAGGAATGGGACGAAAATCTCGTTGTTTTTTGGAAGGGAAGCGAAAAAATGTCTAAACCTTTAATAGAAGTGAAGGATTTAAAAATACATTTCCCAATGAAAAATAATATCCTTTTCAACAAAGAAAAAAGATTTGTAAAGGCTGTTGATGGTATAAGCTTTGTGATTCATGAGAATGAAACATTAGGATTGGTTGGAGAATCAGGATGTGGTAAATCAACTACTGGTAAATCACTCTTGCGATTAATAGAACCCACGGCTGGAGAAGTTATTTTTGAAGGGAAAGATATTACGAAAATATCTACTAGGGAAATGAGAGATGTTTATCGAAATATGCAGTTAATCTTTCAGGATCCATATGCTTCTCTGAATCCTAGGAAAACTGTTGGTAAATTGATAGAAGAACCTCTCCTTATTAATAGTGATTTAAGTCCTAAAGATCGGTTAGATAGAGTATATGAACTTTTGGATGTAGTCGGATTAAATGCATATCATGCAAATCGATACCCACATGAATTTTCGGGGGGACAGCGCCAACGAGTCGGTATCGCACGAGCGCTAGCTCTCAATCCTAAACTTATCATTGCGGATGAGGCTGTATCTGCTTTAGACGTATCTATACAGTCACAAATTTTAAATTTATTGCGGAAATTACAGCAGAGTTTTGGCTTAACATATTTATTTATATCTCATGATTTGAGTGTTGTGAAACATATTAGTGACAGAATTGCTGTTATGTATTTAGGTGAAATTGTCGAGTTAGGTACTAAAATTGGATTATATGACAAACCGTTGCACCCATACACTCAAGCTTTGTTGTCTGCTGCGCCGAGCATTAAATCTACAAACCGGAGAGAAAGAATTGTTCTTGAAGGGGATATGCCAAGCCCAGTTAGTCCACCTAGTGGCTGTAAATTTCATACAAGGTGTTTTGCTAAAATGCCTGAGTGTGAATTGGTACGTCCACAAATGCGAGATATGGGAGATGGACATTATGTTGCATGTCATCTTTATAAATAGCTAACTAAGATAAGGAGGCGTAGATAGTATATGAAATCTTATTTTGCACGCCGAATACTGCAATTAGTTCCAGTATTAATAGGCATGTCTATTGTTGTTTTTTCAATCATACATGCAATTCCAGGAGATCCAGCAACCGTTATCTTGGGAGATCACGCAACCCCGGAAGCAGTGAAAGAACTTAGGACTGAGATGGGTTTAGACAAGCCGCTTATTTCACAGTACTTTGCATATGTAAAAAGCATAGTAACTGGGGATTTGGGAAACTCATTAAGAACTAAAAAGCCTATTCAGGAAGAAATTACTCCATACTTAGCAGCCACCATCGAATTGATGTTTGCGAGCATGATTATTGCTACAGTTATAGGTGTTAATGCGGGGATATTAGCTGCTTGGAAAAGGGCATCTTGGTTTGACAATATAGCTATGTTCATTGCGTTAGTTGGTGTTTCGATGCCTGTTTTTTGGTTAGGTTTGATGGAACAATGGATTTTCTCGGAAAAATTGAGTTGGTTACCATCAATCGGACGTTTTAACGCAAGGGAGCCGATAGAAGCAATTACTGGTTTATATATGGTTGACACAATTATTCAAGGAAATTGGGCAGGATTATGGGATGCTTTTAAGCATTTGATTTTACCGGGTTTAGCACTAGGAACTATACCTATGGCTATTATTGCAAGAATAACGAGATCGAGTATGTTAGAAGTATTAGAATCTGAATACGTTCGAACTGCACGGGCTAAAGGATTGTCAGAGATATGGGTACTTTATAAACATGCATTAAAAAATGCATTCGCTCCTGTACTAACTGTAATCGGTTTACAAGTGGGCCTTTTACTCGGTGGTGCAGTTTTGACTGAAACTATTTTTGGTTGGCCCGGCATTGGTCGATACATCTATGATGCTATTGGTTATAGAGATTATCCAGTTATACAATCAGGAATACTAATTATTTCTACCATTTTTGTATGTGTCAATTTAGTTGTTGACCTACTTTACGCGCGTTTAGACCCCCGTATTAATTATAAGTAAGGAGGAGGGAAGATGAAGAATTCATTACAAATAGTAGCGGAACCAGTAAAGGTAGTGGCGCCGAAAAAATCACTATGGATCGATGCTTGGAAGAGATTAAAGAAACAACGTTCTGCGATGATTGGGTTAACGATTGTTTTGTTCTTTATATTGCTAGGCGTATTCGCTCAATTTCTTACATCCCATCCGTATGATGGGTTTAATACAGACAAAATACTAATTTCTCCAAATTCAGAGCATTGGTTTGGAACAGACGACCAAGGAAGAGATATATTTAGTCGAATTTTATATGGTGCTAGAATTTCTCTTTGGATTGGTTTTTTCTCTGTAATTGGTTCCATAATAGTTGGATGTTATTTGGGGTTGATAGCTGGATTTTATGGTAAGTGGGTAGATACGATTATTTCACGCATGTTTGATATAATGCTAGCTTTTCCAAGTATCTTATTGGCAATCGCAATAGTAGCGGTACTAGGACCAAGTCTTTTTAATGCTTTAATAGCCATAGCGATAATAAACGTTCCAACGTATGGACGATTAATAAGGTCACGTGTGCTTAGTGTGAAAGAAGAAGAGTATATCATGTCCTCGAAATCGATTGGAATGTCTAATAGCCGTATTTTGTTTCAACATATTCTCCCAAATTGTATGACTCCTATTATTGTCCAAGGAACATTAGGAATAGCAACCGCTATTTTAGAAGCTGCTGCTTTAGGATTTCTCGGGTTAGGAGCACAACCAGGTGAGCCGGAATGGGGGAAGATGTTATCTGATTCTAGACAGTTTCTTACGGTAGCTCCATGGACTTTGTTGTTCCCAGGATTTGCTATTATGCTGACTGTAGTAGGGTTTAATATGTTTGGAGATGGTTTGCGTGATGCACTAGATCCGAAGACGAAATAATGAATGGAAAATGGAGATGAAATTGATGGGAACATCTTTAATAAGACCGTGGGTGCGATGGTATGGGGAGAGAGCATCATCAATACTTCTGCCAGAAAGCTCTATCTATACGCCTTTTAAAAATGCTGTTAATCGATTCTCCGACCATACTGCAATAATTTTTGAAGGCGAGTCGATCGATTACAAAACGTTAAAGAAGAAGGTTGATAAGCTAGCTGGAGCATGGAAAGAAATAGGTTTAAAAAAAGGCGATCGAATCGGACTGATGATGCACAACCACCCACTTTATATTGTAAGTTATTATGCTGCACAAGCACTAGGTGTTATTGTTGTCCAATTAAATCCAATGCATACATTCCGGGAAATGATGAAGATTGTAGTCCATTCACAGGTGCAATTTATAGTGTTTGACAAGAGTTCTTGGCCAACGATTGAAGCTATAAAAGAAGTATATTCGTTTAAACAATGCTTTTCTATTGAAGAAGACCTTGTTGAATATACTTCACTGCAGTACCTTATTGAAAATGGAAAGGAAATAAGTAAGCCCGAAGATATTAATCCACATGAAGACGTCGCTGTCATTCAATATACAGGAGGAACAATTGGAGAAATAAAAGGAGTTATGCTCACCCATTATAATCTTACTTCCAATGTAGTTCAAAGTGCTGAAATGTACAGAGAGAAGATGACACCTGGAGAAGAAATTATTCTGTCAGCTACTCAGCTTTGCCATATATATGCAATGACGAGTACGATGAATTTGGGTATTTACCTCGGAGCTACTATTCTATTATTTCCAAAGTTTCAAGTTCAGCCTATCTTAGATGCTATTGAGAAGTATCGACCGACCTATTTTCCAGGTGTAGCCGAAATGTATAATGCATTCATCAATTATTCAGGTATAGAAAAATACAATTTAAAGTGCTTAAATCATTGCTCTAGTGGTTCGTCTCCACTCCCTATTGAAGTAATTTTGCGTTTTGAAGAATTGACAGGAACGAAGATTGCTGAAGGTTTTGGTTTATCGGAGGCATCCCCCATAACTCATCGAAATCCGCCATTTGCTAAAAGGAAAATAGGTAGCTTTGGTATTCCGTTACCAGGGACAGATTGTATGATTATTGACGAGAATGATATGGAACTGGGACCGAATTGTGTCGGTGAGTTACTCATAAAAGGCCCGCAAATTATGAAAGGTTACTGGAATGACGAGGAGAAAACGAGAATAACTTTGCAGAATGGCTGGCTGTACACGGGAGATTTAGCAATGATGGATGAAGAAGGGTATTTCTATTTCGTAGGAAGAAAAAAAGACATGATTATAATTGGAGGTTTTAACATTTTTCCAAGAGAAATAGAGAGTGTCTTATACGAACATCCAGATATTCAAGAAGTTGCAGTAGTAAGTATTCCGCAGAGTGGATTAGATGATTTGTTGAAAGCATTTCTCGTGTCTAAAAAAGGGGTAACGATTGATATAAATGAAATAAAAGGATACTGCTATTCAAAGCTAACGCCTTACAAAATCCCTAAAGAGTTTGAAGTAATAGATGAGTTGCCTAGAAACAATGGAGGGAAGCTTTTGAAAAGACAACTTATTAAAAGTGAGCTAGAGAAAAATAGAAATTAATAAGAAGATCCAAATGGGAAGGAGGGAGTAACCATATTATATTCTAGCTATGAAAATATTGATGTGAAAATGGATAAAAGTATTTGCACTGTTACATTAATACGACCAGAAGTTAGAAATGCGCTCGGATTAGAGATGAGAAATGAGTTAACAAATTTTTTCACTAGTGTAAGAGATAATGATGAAGTGAAAGTTATTATTCTAACAGGTGAAGGGAAGGCTTTTTCTGCTGGCGGAGATCTAAGTGCATTAAAAACGGTTGGTGCAGTTTCAGGCAGAAGAAGATTGCAAGCAGGACATGAAATGATTCATTCTATACTAAACTTAGAAAAACCAGTTATTGCCGCAGTAAATGGGATAGCTGCTGGAGCAGGTGTTAGTCTAGCTTTGGCTTGTGACTATATTTTGGCAACTCATTCGACCTTGTTCATTCAAAGTTTTGTAAAAGTAGGATTGATACCCGATCTTGGATCTATTTATTTTCTACCAAGATTGATAGGACGACATCGAGCATTAGAGCTAATGTTTTCTGGTGAAAAGTTATCCTCTGTTGAAGCACATAAAATGGGGATCATAAACCGTATTGTTCCAGATGATTTACTTTTAAACGAAGCACATTCTATCGCCTCTTCATGGGCAGAAGGACCAGCAACTGCAATGGGGTTAACAAAAAAACTAATAAATAGAAGTATTTTAGCCGAAATTAATGAAACTTTTGAATTAGAAGGTTTTGCGCAAGGGATGTGTTTTGAATCTGATGATTTCAAAGAAGGTGTTAATGCTTTTTTTGAAAAACGGAAACCTCAATTTAAGCATTGAAAATTGCTAGTCTATACACATTTTTCATTAAAGGGGTGCTAATGAATGAATTTTGAATTGGATGAGGATTTGATCGTGCTAAAACGGCATGTTCGTGATTTTGTTCAAAATGAAGTAGAAAAAGTCGTTATGCAAATTGAAGAAGAAAACAAAATTCCCGAACATATTGTAGAGATGTCTAAAGAAATGGGCTTATTTGGATTAAGTATACCTGAAGAGTATGGTGGTCTTGGCATTGGAATGGTAGGAAAATGTGCATTATATGAGGAAATTGGTGCCACACATAATGGCTTTACTACATTGATCGGTGCTCATACTGGGATTGGAACAGTCGGTATTGTAGAAATGGGAAATGAAGAACAAAAGCAAAGATATTTACCAGACATGGCCTCAGGCAATAAGATTGGCGCATTTGCTTTAACTGAGCCAGATGCGGGGTCAAACGCGACGAATTTGAAAACTACGGCTGTTAAAAAAGGCGATCAATATATTTTGAATGGAACGAAGCATTATATAACTAACGCAACGGAAGCGGACATTTTTACCGTAATGGCAGTAACTGACCCTTCAAAAGGTGCGAAGGGTATTACTTCTTTTATTGTTGAAAAGGATTTTCCAGGCTTTTATGTTGGTGCAGTTGAGAGGAAAATGGGCTTACATGGTTCTCATTCGGCAGAAATTATAATGGATAATTGTGAAGTACCAGTTGAAAACGTACTAAGTAGCGAAGGACAGGGATATGTGAACGCTTTGAAAATCTTAACGAATGGACGTGCGGGTCTTGCGGCAAGAAATCTAGGTTCCTGTCAGAAGTTATTAGACTTATCCGTTTTGTATGCAAAAGAACGTGTCCAATTTCAAGTCCCAATTATCGAACATCAGGCGGTCGCACATATGTTAGCGGAGATTGCTGTTGAAATCGAAGCGCTTAGATCATTTACATATCGCGTAGCATGGATGGTTGATGAAGGACAAAAAGTTATTAAAGAAGCAGCAATGTTAAAGCTTTTTGGCTCGGAAGTATATAATCGTGTCGCCGATAAAGCATTGCAAATTCATGGTGGCATTGGCTATATTTCCGATTATCCAATCGAACGATTTTATCGCGATGCAAGAATTACTCGTATTTACGAAGGAACATCGGAAATTCAAAAGAACATCATTTCAGCCCAATTAAATAAAGAGTATTCTTAAAGGCGTTATTGGTATGAGGGAATGGGTAGTCTTTGACTAAGAAGTACGGCGGCCAATTGGCAGGTAAGGAGGAGCATTAAAAGAAATCAACTCAGATTTTTAGATTCACATGTAATTGAAAAGTTCTTGCAAAAAGCATTGCTATCTAATGGTGGTCAAGAAATAGCTATTAAAATTAAAAATTCACAAGTATTATAAAGATCAGGTTAATATTTCTGTTATGAATATAATTTTTTATAATCGAATGGTACAATAATATTGTCATTCATCATTGAATGAATAATTCGATAATAAGAGGAGTGTGTCAAATGGCTGTAGATATTTATCTTAATTTTAATGGGAATTGTCGTGAGGCTGCGGAGTTTTACGCAGAAGTTTTTAAAACGGAAAAACCACAAATTATGACTTTCGGTGAGGCACCGCAAGATCCAAATTATACTTTGCCAGAAGAAGCGAAAAGCTTAGTTATGCACACTCGACTAAACATTAACGGGAGTAATGTGATGTTTTCTGATACATTCCCAGGATCTCCTTTTATCTTAGGGAATAATATTAGCCTAGCGTTCGTTAGCAAAAATGAAGAAGAAATTCATGCAGCTTTTGAAGCACTTAAAGAAGGCGGAACAGTAACTATGGAGTTGCAAGAAACATTTTGGAGCAAATCCTACGGAGCGCTGAAAGACAAATTCGGAATCGAATGGCAATTTAGCCACGAAAGCAACGAATTAAAACAATAACAAAGTAAAATAAAAAGGCTGTTCAACAAAAAATGTTGGACAGCCTTTAACGTTGCGCAAATGGGTACAAAAGATGTGCGTATGCTCCTAAATGTTGCGAGTAACGTTCCAAACGTTGCGCGAAAGCCCTCGAACGTTGCGAGTAGCAGAAACGTTGCGCAAATGGGTCCGAACGTTGTGCGTATGCTCCTAAATGTTGCGAGTAACGTTCCAAACGTTGCGCGAATGCCCTAGAACATTGCGGGTAGCAGAAACGTTGCGCAAAATCCAAATCCTCAATAAAACAGTTTCCCAGGATTCAATATCCCCTTCGGATCAAACAAAGATTTCACAGATTTCATTAATTCGACAGCTTCTCCATGCTCAGCAACTTGGTATTTCATCTTACCTAAACCAACACCGTGTTCTCCTGTACATGTGCCGCCTAGCTCAATAGCTTTTAGCGCAATTTGTTCATTCGTATGTTCCGCTTTTTCTACTTCTACTGGATCATTCGGATCATACATGACGAGTGTATGGAAATTACCATCGCCTACGTGACCGAAAACACCACCAATAAGCCCGCTTTCTTCTAATAATTCACGTCCGAAAACAACCATTTCAGCTAGTTTTGAAATAGGAACGCATGAATCAGAGCCTGTTGATACTTTACCTTTTATATGTTTATAGGCATAAGCCATTTCGTGCCTTGCTTTCCATAAATCCGCTCTTTCTTTCGAGGAATTAGCGCGCTCCCAGTTATTGCAGCCTAACTCTTTCATTAACTCTTCTACAACTGTAGCTTCTTCCTCTACAATATTCGGTGCACCAGCGAACTCAAAAAATAGAGAGTGCTCTTCTGGGAATGAATAATCCCCGTATTCGTTCACTTGTTGAATACTTTCCGCATCCACAAGTTCCATGCGCATTACTTGAATACCGCTTGATAATACAGCTTGCGCAGCTTCAGCACATTCACCAGGAGTTTGAAATGTACATCTAGCAGCTAAAACTTTCTCTGGAATGCCGTGCAATTTCACGGTAATTTTCGTTATGACTCCAAGTGTTCCTTCTGATCCTGTGAATATCCCATTCAAATGATAGCCGGAAGAGGATTTTTTCGCTTTTGAACCTGTATGTATTACGGTACCGTTTGCAAGTACAACTTCCAAATCGAGCACCTGATCGCGCATCGAGCCATATCTCACTGCTGTTGTCCCGCTCGCATTTGTTGCGACCATTCCACCAATGGATGCATCTGCACCTGGGTCAATTGGAAAGTATAACCCATGTTTATTCACATATTCATTTAATTGAAGGCGAGTCATTCCAGGTCCAACGGTGATCATTAAATCTTCCGGTGAAAATTCGATTACTTTATTCATACGATCGAAGTTTAATGAAATCCCTTTATTAACTGGAATTGCTTGACCTTCTAAACCAGAGCCGGCACCAAATGGAGTAACCGCAATCCCGCTTTCATTGGCAAGTTGTAAGACTTTTACTACATCTTCTACATTTTCAGGGAAAACGACGAAATCTGGTTCCACATAAGGGTGGGAGGATTCATCTCTGCTATGTCGATAAAGCTCTGATTCACTTTGACTGACTTTATGTTGCCCAAATTGTTGAGTTAACATTTCCAATATTTCCATTACAAATCACCTTTCTTTTCAAAGATTCGAAATTTTATATTTACAAATACAATAGCATACTATATTATTCCTGTATACAGTATACAGAAGGGAGTGATTCAATTTGAAAAAAATTATGCAAAAAGAATCGCTTGCAGATCAAGCTTTTAACAATATTAAAGATGCAATCATTGCGGGTAAACTCGCACAACAAGAGGAGTTACCAGAAGAAAAGTTGGCTTCCGATTTAGGTATAAGTAGGACCCCCATTCGCGAAGCTTTAAAACGACTTGCAGCTGAGGGACTTGTTCAAATGCATAAAGCGAAACCAGCTACAGTTGCAACATTTACGAAAGACAATGCTTTGCATTATATGGAAATCAGGAAGCTATTAGAAATCCATAATATCGAGAAAAATGCAGATCAACTTTCTGAGCAAGTACTGTATGCATTAAATAAAAATTTGGAAGGACAATTAGAAGCAATAGAGGCCAATGATTACAATTCATTTATGGATTTCGATCGTGCATTTCATTTGCACCTTGCAAATATCGGAGACAATGTGAAATTAGCCGAGCTGATCAGCCAAATGAATACCGGGGTTAATAGGGCCTTTTTATTTCTATCCAACACACTACCTGTAAGTGCAAAAGACGCTTATGTGGAACATGTGAAAATTGTCCAAGCGCTCCAAAAGCGGGAAAAGGAGTTAGCCAAACAACTGATGATCATACATCTAGAAAACGTCGAAACAAGATTTTTAAATTACTATCCTGGGGAGGAAAAGAAATGAAGAAATTAGTGATATTATTACTAGTAACAATGTTAGCGCTTACAGCATGTGGAAGACCAACAGATAATACATCTAGTGCAAAAGGGGAAGAGCAAGAAGCATATACAATTCGTATTGCTTATTTAGTTTCAGAGGAACAATCGTCTCACTTAGCTGCAAAGACATATAAAGAAACACTTGAAAAAGAATCAAATGGTCGCTTAAAAGTAGAACTATATCCTAATGGACAGCTATATCCGTCTGACCGAGAAGCAATTGAAGCAGTTCAACTTGGAAACGTAGAAATGACGATTCCAGCTGTTGCACCATTAGCTTCTTTCAACAAGAAATTTATGGTATTCGACTTGCCGTTTCTATTTGATAACAATGAAGCAGCTTACCGTGCACTAGATGGAGAACTTGGACAACAACTATTAGCGGAGCTTGAGAATAACGATTTGAAAGGTCTAGTGTTTGCAGAAAATGGTTTCCGTCATATGTCTAACAACAACGGACCAATTCAAGGAACAGCAGACTTAAAAGGATTGAAATACCGTACACTTGAAAATCCAGTACACACAGATACGTTTAAAGCGTTTGGTGCAAATGCATCTCCATTCGCATTCGGTGAACTATATACAGCCCTTCAACAAAAAACATACGATGCGATGGAATCTCCAATTTCGCTTTACTATACGAACAAGTTTTATGAAGTTCAAGATTATTTAACTATGACTAGCCACGTATATGCGGCAACTATTTTGCTAATGAATAATGATTTCTATAATAGCTTACCAGCAGATTTACAAGAACTAGTTGTAAAAGCATCTGAAGAATACCGCACAGAACAACGAAAAATTGCGCAAGAACAAGATGTTGAATTCTTGAAAAATCTAGAAGAAAACGGTATGAAAATAAACGAATTGACAGATGAACAGCGCAATGAATTTAGAGAAGCAACTAAAACAGTTTACGATAAATATGTGCCAGAAATTGGGGAAGATTTAGTGAATATGGCGAAAGAAGCAAATCAACAATAAGCAAGTGAAATAAGGATGGGGGAAGTAGTGTGTTAAAGAAATTTTCAAAGTTTGAAGAAATACTACTCGTTTTGTCACTTGCGGTTATGGTAGCACTAATTTTTGGTCAAGTAGTCGGAAGAAAAGTTTTTGATTCTGCTCCTAGTTGGACGGAAGAGTTGGCGAGGTATATTCATATTTTTCAAGTATGGATTGGGGCAAGTTATGCAGTGAAATTAAGACAGCATATACGAGTGGAAGCGTTTATAACACGCTTCCACGGTGTGTTCCGTCAAATATTAGAAACGCTATCCATTATCGTTTGGTTCATCATGGCATTATTTCTTGCAGTATTTGGAACACAGCTCGTTTTAAGTAGTTTGGAACATGGACAGCTAGCTCCAGCTATGCAAATTCCAATTTGGATTCCATTTTTGGCAATTCCACTTGGTGGAGCTGGGATGGCAATTCGACTAATTGTTCAGCTAATAGAAGTATGGAAAGGTAATTATGAAAAACCTGCTGATGAGGAGATGATTGCATGACGGTAGCATTATTATTTGGTACGTTGTTCATTTGTTTACTAATTGGTGTTCCAATTGCTATCTCACTCGGAGTTTCTGCACTTGTTGCAATCTATTTTGGATCTACTTTACCGTTAGGTATTATTGCGCAAAAAGCATTTACGTCTTTGGATTCCTTTCCATTATTAGCCATACCTTTTTTCATGCTAGCAGGGGTGTTAATGAGTAAAGGTGGCGTATCGAAGCGATTACTAGATTTGGCTGCGGCAATGGTAGGATGGATAGTTGGAGGTCTTTCGTTAGTTACAGTAGTTGCTTCGATGTTTTTCGCGGCAATTTCTGGTTCTGGACCGGCAACAGTAGCGGCTATTGGTGGATTTATGATTCCAGAGATGAAAAATAAGAAGTATGACGGAGGATTCGCTGCTGCGGTATCTGCATCCGCAGGATCCATTGGTGTTATTATTCCGCCAAGTATTCCTTTTGTACTTTATGGGGTTATTGGAAGTGTTTCAGTAGGAAGTATGTTCTTGGCAGGTATCCTTCCAGGCATATTAATAGGGATAGGACTGATGCTTACTGCATATTTTATTGCGAAAAAGCGTGGATATAAATCAGAAACAAACACTACTTTTTCATTCAAGGATGTATTGAAAGCTACATATGATGCAAAATGGGCTCTTCTAATTCCAGTCATTATTTTAGGTGGTATTTACGGAGGAGTTTTCTCGCCTACAGAGGCTGCTGTAGTTGCAGTAGTATATTCATTAATCGTAGGTCTATATGTATACAAGGAGCTAACTTGGAAAACAGTTTTTGAGTGTTTCCGAGAAGCAGTTGTCATTAATGCTACAACGATGATTATTATTGGACTTTCTGTTTCGTTTGCCTATTTCATGACGTTAGAAAGAGTTCCAGATGATATTTCTTTGTTTTTAACAGAATTATCTACGAATCCAATTGTCATATTAATAGCTATTAATATTATACTATTAATAGTAGGTATGTTCATCGATACGATTTCTGCTCTTGTTATATTAACACCTATTTTATTGCCGATTGTTGTAGCAGTTGGAATTGACCCAATTCATTTTGGAGTTATTTTAGTAGCGAACTTGGCGATTGGATTTATCACACCGCCTCTTGGTGTAAACTTATTTGTAGCCTCAAGTGTTGGGAATGTAAAATTCGAAAAAATTGTAATGGCTATTATACCGTTCTTATTTTCGATGATTATTTGTTTAATCGTTATTACATTTGTGCCAAGCTTGACTTTATGGCTTCCAGGATTTTTTAAGTAATTAAGAAAGAAGGATAACAAGTTATGTCTCTAAGCATTAATCCGCGTGCCAAAGCGCTTGAAGTACCAGGTATCCGTCAGTTTGCTAATCAGTTAGTAAACTTTCCGGATGCTATCAATTTAACAATCGGTCAGCCTGACTTTCCGACACCTATTTCCGTAAAAGAGGCAGGAATCCGTGCAATTGAACAAAATTTAACAGGATATTCTCATAATGCTGGATTATTAGAGCTTAGAGAAGCAGTGAACAATTTCTTCTCTACTAAATATGGGTTTTCATATGATCCACAAAATGAGATTGTTATAACAAACGGTGCTAGTGAAGCAATTGACTCGATTTTCCGAACGATACTAGAAGAAGGGGATGAAGTTATTTTACCGGCGCCAATCTATTCTGGCTATGTACCTGTAATAGAATTATGTGGTGCAAAAGTTGTTTATTTAGATACGACGAAAACCGGACTTCAGCCATCCGCGAAGGAACTAGAAAAGTTGATTACGGAAAAAACAAAAGCAATTTTATTTAATAATCCTTCGAACCCAACAGGTGTAGTTATTGAGAAAGAAACAATGGATGAGCTAGTCCAAATGCTGAAGGATAAAGATGTATATATAATGACGGATGAAATCTACAGTGAAAATACGTTTGCAGGTGATCATATTTCGTTAGCTTCCTATAAGGAACTGCGAGAGAAGCTTTTTTATATTCATGGTGTTTCTAAATCTCATTCAATGACTGGGTGGCGAATAGGTTTCGTCATGGGTCCAGCGGTTATCTTGAAACAAGTCATGTTGATGCATTCGTATAACTCCATATGCGCTTCCTTGCCTGCTCAATATGCAGCGATCGAAGCGTTAACCAATGCAAAAGATACGCCAAAAGAAATGAATATTGAGTATGTGAAACGACGTGACTACGTATACAACCGTTTAGTTGAAATGGGATTGTCCGTAGAAAAACCAAATGGTGCATTTTATATTTTTCCTTCTATAAAAGGTTTTAGTATGAATTCTTTCGACTTTGCGACAAAGTTATTACACGAAGGTGGAGTTGCAGTTGTACCAGGAAGTACATTTACACCTTATGGAGAAGGATATATACGAATTTCTTACGCGTATTCCATGTCGGTACTTGTGGAAGGGTTAAATAGGCTAGAAGCATTTATACAAAAACTTTAAAAAGAAAAGACACTAGACAAGAGTATCACGTTTAGTGTCTTTTTTAGATTTGGTTGCTTTCTCAAGGAAACTGGTTGCTTCTGGTCTGTTATCACAAATGCATGAGTAAATATAAAGAAAAGGTAATACTAGTGTGTAGAAAGTTTTACCTGTTAAACCTCCAAAGTACCTTCCTATCCCTTTAAGAGGAAAAGCTCACTGAAATATGCTAATATAGGAGGATATATGAATACGAAGCTTGCAGGAGGAAATCTAATTGACTGTTACAAAACAAGCCTTCTCACTAAACTTTTCCTTATTATCAAAGTTTATAAATGAAGAAGAAAAAAATAAATATACAAATATAATTAGTATGATACATCAAGAAATGCACTCGCCCACAAGTAAAGACTGTGATGCATTAGGTTGGGTAGACCTTGCTATTAAACAAGATCAAAAAGAGATAGAGCAAATGCTGTCGGTTGCAAATGAAATACGAACGAAGTCAGCTGTATTAATTGTCATTGGAATTGGTGGTTCCTATTTAGGTGCTAAAGCAGTTCAAGACGCATTAACACCTTATTTCTCGAAAAAATCAGGTGAAACAGAAGTAATTTATGCAGGGCAGAATATGAGTGGAGCCTATATTAATCAATTACTTCAATATGTAGAAGACCGCGAAGTGTATGTAAATGTCATCTCGAAATCTGGAACAACGCTTGAACCTGCAATTTCATTTCGAGTTATTAAGTCTTATATGGAAAAACGCTACGGAGATGAGATAAAAAATCGAATTATTTTAACGACTGATCCTAAGAATGGCTTGTTAAGAAAGCTTGCCCAGGAAGAGGGATACAGAAGCTTTGAAGTTCCAGCCGAAGTAGGTGGACGTTTTTCAGTATTAACGCCAGTTGGGTTATTTCCTTTAGCGGCAGGTGGTATTGATATTCAAGCGTTATTAGATGGTGCTAAGCAAGCAACAAATGATTTAATGTTTTCCAATTACAAAGAAAACGAAGCTTATGAATATGCGTTATCGAGATATTTACTTGAGAAAAAAGGATATATTATCGAAATAATGGCTTCATTTGAACCTTCTTTACGTAATGTATTTGAGTGGTGGAAACAATTATTTGGTGAAAGTGAAGGGAAAGATGAAAAAGGGATTTTCCCTGTTTCTGTTACATATACAACCGATTTACATTCAATTGGTCAGTATATTCAAGCAGGAAAACGTCAAATCTTTGAAACGATTTTACATGTTCGCAATCAACAAGAGGATTGTACCATTCAATTGATGGAGAATAATTTTGATCAATTAAACTTCTTAGAAGATAAAACATTTCATGATATTAATACAATCGCGAAAAACAGTTCGATCTTAGCGCATTACGATGGAGGAGTCCCTGTTATCCAAGTAGAGATTGATAAGCTAGATGAATATCACCTAGGTTATTTATTATATTTCTTCGAAAAAGCATGCGCAATGAGTGCTTATTTATCTGGAGTGAATCCATTCGATCAACCAGGAGTAGAGTCATATAAAAATAATATTTTTGCCCTACTGAACAAGCCTGGGTATGAGTCTTTAAAAGAAGAATTGGAAGAAAGACTAACTGAGATTTTTGATTGAGTGTTATAGAAAACTAAAGGTCAGTACAATGGAAATCTCCTTTGTACTGACCTTTTATAAAGAAAAAATAAAGACATGCACAAAATGCTATCTCCAATAAAGTGGAGCATTTACTAGATAAAGCTAGTCTCGTTAAACCATTTATTGGAATGGAATCTCTTGTCCATCGCCATCTTACTCCTAGTAAACTCGTAATTTTAGAGATGGTTAATTTCAATAACTGATTAATTGCTCTTAACCATTTACAGCATACTTCCACAACGAAATACTACACTGTATATGTATAGAGATACTGCGTGGTAATGCGTCAACTAGTGACCGCTATGATTTCCGCTGCAGTCGAACGCTTTCCGCCGGGTGAGCGATGAGCCATCCCCGCCGCTTAGGCGTCGTAGGGATGTCTCATTTGCCCACTCATCCGGCAGGAGTCGTCGCCTACAGCGAAAATCAACGGAAATGGCTTACTT
>NZ_VDGG01000030.1 GCF_006861775.1 Psychrobacillus soli
TGACCTATTATAATCATTACAGATACCAATGGAATTTAAAAAGGATGACCCCTGTACAATACAGAGATCATCTTCTTAAAGCAGGCTAACCTTTTTTAAAAATGTCCTTTACAAAGGGTACACTTTATTGTCGGAAAGCCTTTTTTTTAAATGGCTATGTATCGTAAAATGGTATGATGACGACTATCTTACATCTATTAAAATTATCTTAGTCTCAAATGGATATTTATATTGATTTAGCTATAAAAATTGTGAAGAATACACTTAAACTAACGACGCAGTTTAATTTAAGTAGAACTATTAGAGGACTATTTAATTTACCTGTCGAAATGAAGAAATATTGATGGAAAGAAAAAAAGAAAATATGAAATGCTAGTGTAGAGAGGAAGGGGAGAGATAGAAATGGTTTATTTAGTGTTAATACATATTATTTCGGCAATTATTTTTATTGGTAATATTATCACGGCTGCTTTTTGGAAACTAAAGGCCGAATTTTCTGGAGATGAAACACATATCAACAAAACAGCGAAGAATATTATGGTTGCTGATTATGTGTTTACTTTGCCCAGTATTATCGCTTTACTAATTTCTGGATTTTTATTAGCAATAATAAGTAATCATTCCCTTGATGAAATAAACTGGTTAACAATTTCCTTAGCTTTATTTGCAATAACAGGAGTGATTTGGATTACTCTTTTGTTACCCCTACAAAGAAAAATGATTAAATATAGTGGAGAAGAATTCAATAAAATTGATTATAAAAAAGCCTCTCGAACTTGGGATGTTATTGGGATAATATCAACAATAATTCCTATTCTTATCCTTTATTTAATGGTTGCTAAACCTTTTTAAAAATAGACCATCGAAACGATGGTCTATTTATATGCCCAGAATATCAAGTAGATTTCGGGGGCCGAGTGTGAAATGTTACACTTCAACTAACGTAGCGGCTTAGTTGAACAAGCAGTATTGTGGCTTAATGTGGAGAAAGAATCCGAATATCCTGTTTGCTATATTCCTCTACCATATTAGATGATAATGAACTATCAGTAACAATCAGGTCAATATCCTTTAGTGGACAAATATTGATGTAAGCAGATGTCTCGAACTTGGATGAATCAGCAACGACTACTTTATGTTTTGTCCGTGACATAATGGTTTGAATAACGCCTATTTCATGCATTCTAAAATCGGTTAAACCTTGTTCGAGCGATAATGCATTCACCGTGATAAACGCAATATCAATATTGAAATTAGACAAGATTTCTTCACATTGTTTCCCATATAAAGTATATTCCTCTGGATTAAAAAAACCGCCAGTTAGGATGATATTGAAATGTTTATTCGCTCCAAGAATCGATAAAATACGAAGATCATTTGTAATAATGGTTAATCTCTTAAACTTATCAACAAGTGCTTTTGCAATTTCGATCGTCGTAGTCCCACCGTTTAGAGCAATCGCTTGTCCCTCTTCAATTAATTCAATTGCTAATGAAGCAACTTCTTGTTTTTTTTCTAGATTTTTGACTTCTCTTTCATTAAAAAGCTTGTTTACTACATTATCTGTATTTTGGATTAAAACAGCCCCGCCGTGAACGCGTTTTACGTTTCCTTTATTCTCAAGAACCTCTAAATCTCTTCTTATAGTATCGATGGAGACATCCAATAAAGTAGCAAGCTCAGAAGCTTTTACAGCTTTTTGCTGTTTTAAAAAGGATTCAATCATTTCATGTCTTTGTTCTTGTAACATCACGAAGTACTCCCCCTATTTTTTTATCTAGTATAAAAATAATAACATAAACCGAAAGGAAGCAAAATAATGCATAAAAAAGCAAGTTGTAAAGTTAAGAGTATATGTTCTTTATGAAAACAGTGTAAAGGTTATGTAATTAAACTGTAAAACCCCTTGTAAAACTGCAAGAAACAGATTAATCTTGCATTGTAAGTGAATGAAAACCGAAAAAGAGGGGAAATAGCTGAATGGGAAATTATTATAATCCAGTCAAAATTAAAATAGCTGCAATAGATGTTATCGAGGATGTCTTCAATACAATCAATCCTCCACTTAAAAATATTGTCCTTTTACATCGAGGAGGTAACTTTTTAGAAACGGAGGCTGGACGTACCCTCTACAAAGGTCTTGAGGGTTACGGGGTTAAACAATTAGCAGTGAACATATCCAATCCTGATGTAGAAGACTTGTTTCATTACTATAAACAACTAGAAAGCTTCGATTATCATTGCATAGTAGGAATTGGGGGCGGAAGTGTTCTTGATCTTTCGAAATCTTTAGCTGCCTTAAAGAATATGAAAATAGATTCCACTTCTACTCTACGCTCTGTAATTAAACAAAAGCTTTATATAGAAAATCAAAATTTAGTCCCATGGATTGGGATTCCGACAACCTCAGGTACGGGTTCCGAGGTTACTTGCTGGGCAACGATTTGGGATCGAGCTAATGGATTGAAATTGTCCGTGGATTGGGAAAAACTATATGCACATACCGCTATCATTGACCCGACTCTGACAGCATCATTACCGAAGGAATTAACGGCTGCAACTGCTTTAGATGCTTTATGTCATGCAACTGAGGCTTACTGGTCAAAAAGCTCCAATGAAATTTCAAGAATCTATTCATTAGAAGCGATTAATCGAATAGTCAACCATTTTGAAAGTGTATTAAATCATCCGAACGATATCACATTAAGGAAAGAAATTGCTTTAGGAAGCTTGTATGGAGGCCTAGCCTTTAGCAATACAAGAACAACGGCATGCCATTCTATCTCGTATCCGCTCACATTGGAACTTGGAATGGTTCACGGGATTGCGGCAAGTATTACTTTGGCAAAAGTGATGGAAATCAATTTTGACTCGATTATTGAAAACGATAAGCTGCTTCAAGCCTTTGGAGTAAGCGGTGTGAGTGAAATCCAGGAGCTTATCGAGCATTTCCATCAGCTATCAGGATTCTCGAGTAAGCTCAGAGACTACGAGGCGAATGAAGAAATAATCGAAAAAATCGCCAATAACGCCTTTACAAAGGGCCGGATGGATAATAACCCAGTTGCTTTAACAAAAGAAGATGTCACACAGATTCTACTATCTATTTATTAATAAGAAAAACAAGGAAGCTAGACAACAACCTAAGTTCAAAAATATAAAAAATTTATTTTTAAAAGGGAGAAAAAAATGAAGACTAAATTGATGTTTACACTGCTTTTAATATTCACTGTTTTGTTAACGGCGTGCGCTGGAGGAAATGATGTTGCAGAAGTGGATGATGTGATAAAAGTTGTTTGGTATCCGAACGAATCTGGTCAAGATATAAAATCATCTCGTGAAGAAATTGGACGACTGATTTCAGAGGCTACAGGGAAAAAAGTGGAGCATCAATTAACAACTGACTATGCGATTGCAATTGAAACATTAGTGAATAACAATGCGGACTTTGCATTTCTGGGGTCACAAAGTTATATTCAAGCACAAAATAGAAATGATGCGATTCGAACAATTGCAGTAAGATCTGGTGAATCTGGAACTTTGGATGATGCTAAATATTATAGCTGGTTAGCGGTTAATGTGGACGAACAAGACAAGTACAAAGTAAATGGAGAATTTTCACTTGATACGATTGCCAATACAAAGTTTTCATTTGTATCAAACAGCTCTACATCGGGATTTAAAGTACCGTCATCTAGTATTATTGCTCATTTCGCACAACAAGAAAAATATGCAAATTTAACGGAAGAGGATTTAATGGAAGGTGGTCCGTTATTCTCCCAAGTACTATTTGGTAACTCTCACCAAGGTTCCGCAGTCAATTTATTAACTGGTAATGCAGATGTTGCAGCATTTTGTGATACTTGTGTAGAGGATTATGTGGAGATTGCTGAAGGGGATGAAAATACTGTAGGTGCTGTATATCGCGTAAAAGATGGTGCAGCAGAACCTTTTAATGCGATTGCAGGCAAGGAATTTACATTAATGAATGCAACACCTGTATTAAATGAACCATTCGTAGTAAACATGGATTTAATCGGTCAAGAGGATTTTGATACTATTCAAAATTTATTAACTTCCGATGAATTTGCAAACAATGAAAAAATATTTTCTCCTGAAGGCTCAGAACAGGCAGCTTTATTCACTAAAAAAGATAAAGAAAGACTAATTGCTGTAGAAGATGAATGGTATGATCCAATCCGAGAACTTTCAAAGTAATACACCAATTCGTTAATAGGAACAACGAAAGGAAGAAGAGTGTGTATATGCGAATATTTGTTATACACACTCTTACTTGCTAATTAAACCAAAAAGGAGCCACTTCAAATGTCTTTGTTAAAGATAGAGGGACTTGGAAAATCATATACAGCAGACAAACAAATACTAAAGAATGTTAATTTTGAAATAAAAGCAGGAGAATTTGTTTCCATCATTGGTCCATCAGGTGCTGGTAAATCTACCATGTTGCGTTGTATTAATAGAATGGTTGAATTTAATGAAGGAAAAATTATTTTTAATCATCAGGATGTTGGAAGTCTGAATAACAAAGAGTTACGTAAATTACGAACGAATATTGGGATGGTGTTTCAGCACTATAACCTCGTCCCTCGTTTGACAGTGATTGAGAATGTACTCCACGGCAGATTTGGTTATAAAACAACGCTACAAGGAGTTTTAGGCAGATATACGGAGGAGGAAAAAGAACGTGCCTTTTACCTACTGGAGAAACTAGGAATTCATGAACATGCTTATAAGCGATGTGACCAATTAAGTGGTGGTCAGCAACAGCGGGTAGGGATTTGCAGAGCATTGATTCAAGAGCCTAAATTGATTCTTTGTGATGAACCAATCGCTTCACTTGATCCGAGTTCTTCTAAGGTTATCATGGACCATTTAAAATCCATAAGTACTGAAATGGGCATTACATGTTTGGTGAATTTACACCAAGTAGAAGTGGCCCAACATTATTCAGATCATATCATCGGGTTGAATAAAGGTGAAGTTGTATTTCGTGGAGAGGGCAGTGAACTTTCTGCCGAACAAATTCAAAAGATTTATGAAACAAATACGAAAGACCTAATAATTGAGTGAGGAGAAAAAAACGTGAATGAAAAAGCGATGCGAAAAAGCAGATGGCAGACAGTAATCTTTCTCCTCATTATCATCGTTCTTACCTATTTATCATCAGCTATTACAAGATTTAATTTTGTAGAGGGAATGGCAACGATCCCTGAAGCAATAGGTTGGATTTTCTCTAATTTAATGGTGACGCAGGAGTCGATGGATAAATTACCTAAAATACTAGAAAAGTTAGCGGAAACCATTTTTATGTCCATTGCGGCGACAACTATAGCAGCTGTAATATCCCTCTTTTTAGGATTATTTGGATCAAAAACAACAAAAGTAAACAACTTCTTAAGTGTATTTGCTCGTTTTATTGCTTCCGTATCAAGAAATATTCCAGTGGTCGCATGGTCCTTGGTTTTGCTTCTTTCTTTTGGGCAAAATTCAGTGACAGGATTTCTCGCTCTATTTATCGGGACAGTAGGATTTTTAACAAGGGCATTTATCGAATCGATTGATGAAGCTAGTCAAAGCTCTGTTGAAGCATTAACCGCAACGGGAGCAACCTATTTACAAATTGTGAGTAAGGCAGTTATACCGCAATGCTTGCCACAGATACTTAGTTGGGTATTGTTTATGGTGGAAACCAATATTAGAAATGCTACTTTGGTAGGGATCTTAACGGGTACGGGAATTGGATATACGTTTGATGTGTATTACAAGATGTTAAATTATAATGCCGTAGCACTTGTGACATTATGTATTGTCATTACCGTGATTATTGTGGATCTTATTTCAAATTATGTACGGAAGGTGATTTTATAATGGAAGCATCTTATATTCGAAGAACGAAAGACGGTCGTATTCATATAAAATCAGGCAGCAAAGGTGATCAAGTCGTAAGATGGACGTTAATAATTCTCCTAGTTTTAACGGTTGTTGGCTTTCTATTATTTAACTATACTGGGTTGGAATTAGGCTCAGCGATTGCAGAAACAGCTTATAACTTGAAAGTGATGTTTCTTGAACCGACATTAAGTCATTTTGATTTAGGAGAAGCCGTCTATCAAGTTGGGATTACACTTGGTTTAGCATTTTTGGCTACGATTATCGGAGCCATTATTGCCTTTTTCCTTTCTTTGATGGTCGCGACAAATTTAGCACCTGCCTGGGTATCGAGAATAATTCGTATATTTGTTGCTGTTATTCGGGCTGTTCCAACCGTATTATGGGTGTTAATCTTTGCGATTTCCGCTGGGTTAGGGAGTGAAGCGGCGGTTCTTGGAATGCTATTTCACTCTATCGCTTATTTAGTAAAAGCATTTTCGGAAGGCTTTGAAGAAGTCGATAAAGGAATCTTTGAAGCGCTGAAATCATCTGGTGCTAACTGGTGGCATATCGTGAGAAGTGGTGTCATACCGACTACTTTAACGTATTTATTGTCATGGGTGTTCTTAAGATTCGAAATTAATTTTGGAGTAGCCGTAGCAATGGGAGCTGCAGCTGGTGCAGGCGGAATTGGATTTGAACTTTTCATGGCTTCCGGATTCTACTTCGATCTACGAGAGGTCGGCTTTATTACTTATTCGATTCTCATTATTGCCTTTCTATTAGAGGTGATTTCAACTCGTTTGAAAAGACGATACTTCCCAGCAACTTCTAACTAAAAGATGAAGATTGGAGAATACAGATAACGATGAATCACTACAAACTTTTAACAGCTGGTCCTTTGACAACGACAACAGTGTGAAAGAGGAAATGCTGTTAGACCGTGGGTAAATTTACGAATGAACATACATTTTGAACAGGAAAAATTGGCGAGATTCATGAAGCCGATATTGAAGAATTATGCAATATTATAGAATCTTATATGGGAGTGATGGAAAAATGAACAAAGTAGAAGGAGTTATTTTTGATTGGGCTGGTACAACAGTGGATTTTGGTTGCTTTGCACCAGTAAACGTGTTTATTGATATTTTTAAAAATGCAGGTATTGAAGTGACCATGGAAGAAGCAAGAGAACCAATGGGGATGTTGAAAATTGACCATATTCGTGCGATGCTGTTCATGCCAAGAATCTCGACAAAATGGGAAGAAAAATACAAAAGAGCATTTAATGAACAAGATGTAGTGAATCTATATGCTGAATTTGAAACTGCACTCATGTCTTCTTTAAGCGAGTATACAGATCCAATTCCAGAGGTTGTAGAGACTGTGCAAATATTAAGAAACCAAGGATTGAAAATCGGTTCAACAACAGGATATACACAAACTATGATGGATGTTGTTGTTCCAAATGCTTTGAAAAAGGGCTATGGTCCAGATTTTTATATTACACCGGATGGAACAAATTCTTTGGGAAGACCGTATCCTTATATGATATATCGCAATATGGAAGCATTAGAACTATCAGCATCATGGAAGGTAGTAAAAGTAGGAGATACTACCTCAGATATTAAAGAGGCAGTTAATGCAGGTGTTTGGTCAGTGGGTGTCGTGATCGGTAGCTCTGAAATGGGATTAAGTTTAGAAGAATTTAATGCTCTATCTAAAGAAGAACAAGAGAAAGTGATTTCTAAAACAGAAAAATCCTTTTTACAAAATGGGGCAGATTTTACAATTAAATCGATGAGCGAATTGCCACCATTAATTGAGACAATTCATCACCTTATTTCAGATGGAAAAAGACCTAATGCTAAATAAGCTAAACTAAAAGATTGATAGAGTTAGTAACTTTAATCAGCTACGGACAACTGAGAGCAAACCTTAAATTCAGGTTTGGTCTTTTTTTATTGCTTAAAAGAAGGATGGGGATGATTTTCCATAAAGAAAATGGATGATTTCCCCCAAAAGTCACTAAATATCTTTTGTTTCTTGTGTTTTTTACCATCTAAAATAGCGAAGCCCTGGTACTCACGAAAAAGCGTCCGCCATGCAGCGAAAATCTTAGCGGACACTTCATTCAACGCACTACGACGTACTTTCCCTATTATGTCCATCATTCCATTCATAGTTTCTATATGCAATAGCGAAGCAGAGACAGACACTTACGTTAATTGGTGAAATAATCCTCCACTCGATAAACCCTTTACCCATCTTCCGTAAGACAATCTGTCCAGTCCAAACCATGAATTGTTTACATATTGTCTAGTTAATTGAAAATATCCTCAAAATATAATAAAGATAGAATATTTTAAAGATTCGTTAAATGTTTGCGGGTCCGTAGTTTTTCAACAGGTCTGGGAAAAGGGGAGATTATATGAACACAAAAGTAGAAAACGTGACATATTTACGAGACAAAGAGGCTGTTATTAATTTAACAAGAGAGCTAGTTCGAATTCCTAGTGTTTACCGTGAAAATACTTCCGATGGAAATGAAACGAAAGTAGCACTATATGTAGCTCAATATTTAAAAGATCTTGGAATTGAAACACATGTGGAGGAAGTAGTGCCTGGTAGACCAAATGTTATTGGAGTCATTGACTCTGGGAAACCTGGAAAAACGCTACTTTTTGAAGGACATACAGATGTTGTGACTGAAGGTAATAGAGATGCATGGGAATATGACCCATTTGGAGCGGAAATTGTAGATGGACGTATGTATGGAAGAGGAACGAATGATACAAAGGGGAATTTGGCATGCATGATAACTGCTGTGAACTCTCTTTTGTTAGATAAAGAAGAATTCAAGGGAAAGATCATTCTTTGTATTCCTTGTGATGAAGAAGGCATGATGCTCGGGATTAAACACTTCATTAAACAAGGTTGGGCAGATGGGGTAGATGGAGCAATTATATGTGAACCTGAAGAGAATAACGTTTGTATTGCACAACGTGGGGCAATGCGTATACAAGTAGATGTATATGGAAAGATGGCTCATGGCGCTATATCTTGGAGTGGTATTAATCCAAACTGGCGCATGGCAAGACTAATAGTCGAGCTCGAAAAATTAGAGAAAGAAGAGCAAGCAAGATTAGGAGAAGATCCTTATTTGAAATGGCCATCGATCACTCCTACTATATTGCGCGCACCTGTAAAAGGAGATGCACAAATCAATGTTATCCCGGATCACTGCATGATGACTCTCGATATTAGAACAGTGCCGAATCAAGATCATGATGAACTATTAAAAAAAATCAACGACATTATAAATAGATTAAAAGAAGTTGATCCTGATTTTAAAGTAGATTTAACGATTTTAGACAATCGTCCTTCTACGTTAACTCAGAAGGATAATCCAGTAGTCAAAGCAGTGTACGATGCTGTCCATACTGTAACAGGTGAAGAGCCGATTTATAATGGCGTTCCAGGAGCAACAGATGGCACATTCCTCCATATGCACGGTATTCCAATTGTGACGATTGGTGCGGGAGATCGAGAAATTCCACATCAAATTAATGAATATGTGGATATTGAAGAATTGGCAGTTACTACTGCTATTTTCAGAGACGCCGCTTTAAGATTTTTGAATAGTGAGAAGTAGTTGCTGATGAAGGAACTTAACGTTGCAGTAATCGCTTTAGTTTGGACTTAAAATTAAAATATAGTAGTAAAATTTAGTAATTGAAATGAAAAAGAGGTGAACTCATGAATACCCCACAAATTAAATCAGCATCCACTAAACTTCTTCAGGAAGACTTGTTACTAGAGGTTAAGGGGTTAAAAACCTATTTTAAACTTGGAAAAGGGAAAGTTGCTAAGGCGGTTGATAACGTAAGTTTTTCTATTAACAAAGGTGAAACTGTCGCGTTAGTAGGGGAATCCGGAAGCGGGAAGAGTATAACATCGTTGTCCATAATGAGACTTATCCCCAAGCCACCTGGTGAGATTGTGGAGGGCTCTATTCGTTTAGAGGGAAAAGAATTACTTACCCTTTCGGAGAATGAGATGACCGAAGTTCGCGGAAACGAGATAGGAATGATTTTCCAAGAACCAATGACATCATTGGATCCAGTTTTTACGATTGGCAATCAAATAGTGGAATCTCTTATGAAACACCAAAAGATGAAAAAAAGAGAAGCGTATGAGAAAGCAATTGAATTATTAAAAGTAGTCGGCTTTTCAAGAGCTGAAGTCATTATTAATGAGTATCCCCACCAATTGTCTGGAGGTATGAGACAAAGGGTGATGATAGCTATTGCGATGTCGAACAATCCAAAGCTCCTTATTGCAGATGAGCCAACGACGGCATTGGATGTTACCGTTCAAGCCCAAATACTAAACTTAATGGTGGACATGAAAGAACAATTTGGATCGTCCATACTACTCATCACACATGATATGGGAGTAGTTGCAGAAGTTGCAAATAGAGTGCTTGTCATGTATGGAGGACAAATCGTGGAAGAGGCTCCTGTCAAAGACCTCTTTCTGAAAACGAAACATCCATACACGAAAGCATTATTAAAAACCATTCCAAGTATTGATGTGGAATTAGAACGATTGGACTCGATACCTGGTATGGTTCCACCTGCTCACTTGTTTCCAACAGGATGTAGGTTTGCGGAAAGATGTGTACATGTGATGGCAAAATGTCGTGAAGAGAATCCTGAACTCATGGAGAATTCTCCGAATCATAAAGTTAGATGTCACCTTTATGAACAAGTAGGAGGTATTTAGAATGAACGAAAATGAGAAGCTTCTTACTATAAATAATCTTAAAAAGTATTTTCCTATTAAAGGTACCCCTTTTAAGAAAAAAGCTGGACAAGTAAAGGCCGTTGATGATGTAAGTTTTCATATATTCAAAGGAGAAACGTTAGGGATTGTAGGAGAATCTGGATCAGGCAAATCCACTTTAGGAAGAACCATTCTTCGATTAACAGAACCTACCGATGGGGAAATAATTTTTGAAGGTACAAATCTTGAGAAACTTCCAATGAGTAAGCTATTTGACTATCGGAAGCATATGCAAATGATTTTTCAGGATCCATTTGCCTCCCTAAACCCTAGAATGCGCGTTGGGCAGCTAGTAGGAGAGCCTTTAGCAGTCCAAAAAATATTAACAAAAGCAGAACGCACTGAAAAAGTAATCGACTTGATGGGGAAAGTTGGTTTACCTAAAGAAGCACTGACAAAATTTCCTCATGAGTTTTCAGGAGGACAAAGACAGCGGATAGGAATTGCGAGAGCTTTATCGATGAACCCAAGCTTTATTATTGCGGATGAGCCTGTTTCCGCATTAGACGTATCGGTTCAATCGCAAGTTCTGAATTTGATGATGGATCTTCAAGAAGAGTTCAACTTAACTTACCTATTCATTTCTCATGATTTAAGCGTGGTAAAACATATTAGTGACCGCGTAGGTGTGATGTATCTAGGTCGTATTGTTGAAATTGGACCTAAAAAAGCTATTTATAGCAACCCATTACATCCTTACACACAGGCACTTTTATCTGCCATTCCTGTTGCAAATTTTGACAGTAAAAAAGAAAAGATACAGCTAAAAGGAGAACCACCTAATCCTTCAAATCCGCCTGAAGGATGCGCATTTCATACAAGATGTCCACTTGCATACGAACGTTGTAAATTGGAACGACCGGGTCTTGCAGAGCAAGGGGACGGTCAATATGTGGCATGCCATTTGTATGCAGGAAATGCAAATGAAAGTATCGAGTCAAGCAATGATGAAAAAGTGCTTGTTCTGCAAAATTAACTAGGTTTTCATGTCTATAGCAGGGGGGAAGTTTAATGATTCATGGCAATATAACGGATGTTCCAGGCGTAAAAGTTGGCAATTTAGAAAACGCTGAAGCATTAACGGGTTGCACAATTGTCGTTGTAGAAGAAGGGGCTGTATGTGGGGTAGATGTCCGTGGATCAGCTCCAGGAACAAGGGAAACAGACTTACTTGATCCTATCAATAAAATAGATGAAGTACATGCAATCTCATTGGCTGGGGGCAGTGCGTTTGGTTTAGATGCTGCATCAGGTGTTATGCAATACTTGGAAGAACAAGGAATAGGATTGGACGTAGGTGTAGCAAAAGTGCCAATTGTTCCAAGTGCGGTATTATTCGACCTACCTATTGGAAATTCTACCATTCGGCCTGATAGACAAATGGGATATGAAGCAGCTAAAAAAGCAAGTATTGGCCCTTTTCCTTTTGGAAATATAGGAGCTGGATGCGGAGCAACAGTTGGTAAAATAACAGGCATTGAAAATTGCATGAAAGGCGGCTTAGGTAGTGCATCTTTAACGTTTGAAAATGGTCTTGTAATCGGAGCAATAGTTGCAGTGAATGCGGTAGGTGACATAAGAAATCCACTAACAAGGGAAATACTTGCCGGACCGATTGACCCGAAAACGGAGGAGCTAATCGATAGCATTGCATATTTACAACAAAATGCATCTACAGATCACATATTACCAGGGACAAATACGACGATTGGGGCAGTAGCGGTAAACGCAAAGCTAACAAAAGCGGAAGCCAAAAAGATTGCTCAAATAACCCAAAATGCATTAGCTAGAACTATTTTTCCAGTGCATACGACAATGGATGGTGATACCGTCTTTGCACTTGCCACTGGTGGAGATGTATACCCGGTTGATTTCCTGGGAAATATGGCGGCGCAAGTAATGGAAGAAGCAATTATTGTAGCTATAAAAGCTGCTGATGCCGTAGAAGGCGTACCGAGCTATAAAAGCCTAAAGCACAAAGTAATATCGTAAGCATAAAAAGGGGGATGCAAGATGAAGAAAAACAAAAATTGGTTCATGCTTATCGCCATAATGTTATGTGTTTTGCTTATAGGCGCATGTTCTGGCGAAGAAGGCAGCGAAGCAAACGGGGAAAAAGCACAAGTGATTAAGGTAAGAATTAATGATGATCCAGATTTCCTTGATCCACATTTGGCAACTGCATCGATTTCTTTTCAAATGATTTTAAATATGTTTGAAGGTTTATTTGCCCCTGAAACGGATGGTTCTTTGACTCCAGCAGTAGCTGAAAGTTATGAGCTATCTGAAGATGGTTTAACTTATACATTCAATATTAGAGATAATGTGAAATTCCATGATGGCAATGCACTTACAGTGGAAGATATAACGTATACTTTTAATCGATTAATGGGAGCAGAAAACGGTGAACCTCTCTCCTCTGATTTTAATAATGTTGCTTCCACAGAAGCGCCAGATGCGGATACATTTGTGATCAAACTGAAAGAGCCAAATTCAAACTTCCTATATTCACTAACTGCTTTGCAGTCAGCTATTATACCTGCAAGCAATGACGGAAACCAAAATGATAATCCAATTGGAACAGGACCATTTAAATTCGTAAAATACACGCCTGGAGCTAATTTAGAACTAGCCAAAAATGAAGAATATTGGGACGAGAAACTGCCTTACTTAGACAAAGTAACGTTCGTATTTCAATCAGATGATCAATCAGCATTAATGGCACTAAAGGCAAAAGAAGTAGATTTAACTGGAGTACCAGCAAACCGATTAGCAGAAGTAGAAAATGACTTTACGATTAGTAAACAAAATAACAATTCATCATTAATTGTTACTTTTAATCATGAAAAAGAACCGTTTAATGATCTTAGGGTTCGTCAGGCTATTAACTATGCGGTAAATAAAAATGACATCATAGATGCTGTTTTTTCAGGATATGCTACACCAACCGGTTCTAATATGAGTCCAGCAATGGGGGATTATTATAAGGATGGATTGCAAGACGTTTATGCTAGAAATATTGAAAAAGCAAAAGAGCTACTTGCAGAAGCAGGCTATCCAGATGGCTTTAGCACGAAAATATCCGTATCATCCCATAACGATATGTATTCAAATATAGCGCAAGTTGTAGTAGAAAACTTAAGAGAGATTGGGATTAACGTAGAAATCGAAGTTGTGGAATGGGGAATTTGGCTAGAACGAATCTACTTCGGAAGAGATTATGACATGACGGCAATCGATCTAACTGGTAGACCTTCTGCATATGAAGTTTTAAATGATTATATTTCTACAAACGATAGTGAAAACTTCTTCAAATTCAAAAATGCTGAATTCGATCAAACAATGGCAGATGTATTAAAAGAAGCAGACAGAGATAAACAAATAGAAATGTATCAACGTGCACAGGAAATATTAACGGAAGAGTCTGCATCCGTATATATTGCAGATTATCAAGTGCTTTGGGCATCTGGCAAAGGAATTGAAGGACTAAAAAGTTACCCATTCTGGTTCCATGACATGTCTGAGGTAAGATTTACTGAATAGAAGGGAAGAGAAATATGGCATATATCATTCGCAGAATTATACTATTTGTCGTCACGATGGTGCTTGTATCTCTAATCACTTTTTCGGTTTTTCAAGTAATGCCGGGCGATCCTATACGCATTATGTTAGGAACTGAGGCAGATGAAACACAAGTAGAGACATTAAAAAAGCAACTTGGATTAGACCAGCCCCTTTACGTTCAATACATTGACTGGGTAAAAGGCTTAGTAACTGGAGATTTAGGAGAGTCTATTCGTTTTTCAAGACCTGTAACAGAATTACTTGCGGATCGATTGCCGGTCACTATTTCCTTAGCTTTAATCACGTTACTTATAGTCGTCATTGTTGCAATCCCTCTTGGAATATTCGTTGCTAAAAGACAAAACAAGCTAAGTGATGTTGTTTTGTCTTCGGCAACTCAATTAGGGATGGCAATTCCATCCTTTTGGCTAGGGATGTTATTAATTTTGTACCTAGGGATGAATTTTAGCTTTTTCACTATTAGTGGCTATGTTCCTTGGACACAAAGTGTAGCTGGTGCTCTTGGTGCAATATTGTTACCAGCATTGACGATAGCAATTCCGCAAATAGCGGTTAAATTTCGGTATGTGAGAAACGCAATACTAGAACAACTGCGATTAGATTATGTTCGGACGATTCGAAGTAAAGGTATCACAGAAAAGTTCGTGATGTATAAGCATGTGTTAAGAAATTCGATGATTCCTATATTGACGATATTCGGTTTAATAACTGCTGAGGTTGTAGCGGGCACCATTATTGTGGAACAAGTATTTTCTTTACCTGGTATCGGTCAGTTACTTATTACTTCCATCAGTTATCGGGACTTCCCACTTGTACAAGGAATTGTTATGTACATCACATTTATTGTTGTTTTGATCAATTTCTTAGTGGATATTTTATACTCAGTACTAGATCCTCGAATACGGTTAAATTAAGGAGGACTTTAATGAAAACATTAATGAGTCATGCCAAAAATATAAATTTAGTCTTGGGCCTCCTCATATTATTATCTTTTTTGGTTTTAATGATTTTGAGTTTCTTCTATACCCCCTATGATATTAACGTTATGAATGTTGCTAATAAGTTAAAAGGTCCAAGTAGTGAACATTGGTTTGGTACGGATGAATTCGGAAGAGATATTTTTAGTCGAATTATGAAAGGAACCCAAACTGCCTTTTTTGTTGGAACTTTAACTGTAACTATTGGTGTCATTTTTGGTACGTTGATCGGAGGGATGGCTGGTTATATCGGTGGTTGGGTAGATGAGGTATTCATGCGGATTATGGATGCATTAATGGCTTTTCCTGGTATCATCTTGGCACTTATGTTAGTTGCTGTATTTGGACCAGGAATTGTGAATACATCCATCGCCCTTGGCATAATAGCAATTCCTAGTATTGCGAGAATTGCTAGAAGTGGTTTTATCCAGCACAAAGAATTTGAATATGTGTTATCAGCAAAGTTGATAGGTGTAAAGCCTTTTAAAATTATGTTTAGACATATTTTACCGAATGTTTCATCGCCATTAATTGTAGCTGCATCGGTGAGTTTTGGAGTTGCTATGCTAGCAGAAGCGGCACTAAGTTACCTAGGACTAGGTGTTCAGCCACCTAACCCAAGCTGGGGACGTATGTTAAAAGACTCCCAAGCTTATTTAACAAGTTCACCTTGGTACACATATGCTCCTGGTATTTCGATTACTTTTATGGTTTTAGGATTTTATATGCTTAGCAACGCAATAAGAGATATTATGGATCCTCGTTCCAACTGAGTAGACAGGGAAATGACCGGTTTTTGATTAACTACTAAAAACCGGTTTGTCCTGTTCTATAAAGTTACTATTTAACCTAATTCATCAGGATTCTATAAATACTAAGATCCTTATAAAATTATGTTTTGGACATTTGGAAGCCTTCCCAAGCACATATTATACGTCCAGCGTCACAGGTGTGAACACATAATTACCTTTCTCAACCGGCTCCCCAATCACAACTGGAACGCGCGAAGAAAAAATCGGACCATCTACTACAACGGTATGAAACTCCCCGTTTTCGCCACAAGCATCAATGCCAGCAAGTTCGAGCTCCTCAACAATATCTCTCGTCAATTTTTTCCCAACAAACTTAGCAGGCATCATCGTCGTATTCACAACAACAATCCAAGCTTCAAACCTTTTAGTTAGCAACTCTTCGACGACCGTTCTTCGCGTCATTTGCCAAAGCGGATGTACGGCTACAATATCCGACTTCGCGCACGTCTTTTGCACCCACTCCAAATGCCCTTCTAGATCGATATCGCCAAACACCCCATGCGTAATTCCTTCTTCTCGGCAAGCATCCATTGCGCTAGTAAACTGATTTTCATATGTACCCCAACTAGCCGCTTTTGTTAATAAAGGCACGCCAAGTCGGTCCACTTGAGCTTGCACAACCTCTAACGGAAGAGCGTGTGACTTGGAAATTTCCCCATCTTCTTCAAACATCGTCAGTACTTTTTTCGGCATCATTCCTAATTGCAGTGCTCGGTAATATGCTAAAGCAGAATCCTTTCCACCGCTCCATGAAGCTACAAAACTTGCATTTTTCATATCCCATTCCCCCTTTACTACTAAGTTACATGATTAATTGATTTATTCCAACCTAGGAAGCTTTCTGGTGGAACAAAATGGTTGAAAGCAATCAATTAGCAATAGAGAACTACCATAAAGATCTCCTATATGAACTGAATATACATTCTACTCGAACCTGTGTAACAATCATAGGTAACGATTAATAATATACATCTAAAGAAGTTCAGAACAATTAGCTTGTACCATCGAGGAGTGGGTTTATGTCAGCGATTACGGGAAAGCAATATATCGAAAGGATTGATCAGTTAAAAACGGAAATATGGATAGATGGTAAACATGTGACAGGTAATATTTCGGAGCATCCTGCATTCAAAGGGATAATGAAGAGCCAAGCAACTTTGTACGATTTACAACATGATGCATCGTTAAAAGAGACTATGACTTATCCATCCCCATCTACTGGAGAAGCTGTAGGTATGTCTTATTTACAGCCTAAAACAAAAGAGGATTTAGTAAAAAGGAGAGAAATGATCCAACAGTGGGCGAGATCAAATAATGGGCTAATGGGAAGAAGCCCAGACTATATGAACACGACTCTAATGGCTTTTGCATCATCTTCCGAGCTGTTGAAAGGAAAGAAGAACTGCTTTCCTGAACATTTACGCTCATTTTATGAATATGCACGCGAGCAGGATGTATCGATGACACATACTTTTGTAGATCCACAAGTGAATAGGACACAATTTTATATGGAGAACGACAATGAGCCTATTGCTGTAAAAGTAGTGGATCGAAACGCAGAAGGGATTATTGTAAAAGGAGCAAAATTACTTGCAACACAAGGGGGGATTACGGATGAAATTTTGGTCCTTTCTACTGGGGGAATCTTAGAGGAGGAGGGGGGCTTTGCCTTTTCCATCCCGAGTAATAGTAAAGGCCTAAAGTTTATCTGTAGGGAATCATTTGTGGGTGGAGACTCTGTGTTTAATTATCCGTTAAGTTCACGCTTTGAAGAAATGGATAGTATTGTAGTGTTTGACAATGTGCTAGTGCCGTGGGAACGTGTATTTTATTATGATAATTCAGCTGTTGCGACCAGCTTCCAAATAACTAGCTCTTTTCAATCATTTGCACTACATCAAGTGATCTCCAGACAAATCATGAAAACAGAGTTTATATTAGGTATCGCCCAATCCATCATTAACACGATAAATATCTCAGAATATAAGCATGTGCAAGAAAAGATTGCCGAAATTATAATGGGACTTGAAACGATGAAAGCATTAATCATCAAATCAGAAGTAGAAGCAAAATTGGATGAATGGGGTTATATGCGACCGGACAGCATGACATTACTCGTAGGTATTAATATTTTTCCACGCATCTATCCAAGATTCACTGAAATCATTCAGCTTTTAGGCGCAAGTGGACTGATGACTATCCCAACCGAACTTGCATTCCAATCATCTATACGCAAAGATCTAGACCAATACTTACAATCTAGGACAGAAAATGCAGAAGAACGCGTCAAACTTTTTCGTCTCGCATGGGATTTAACAATGAGCCCTTTCGGCACACGCCAAACGCTATATGAACGCTTCTTCTTTGGAGATCCTATACGACTTTCTAGTCAACTATATCAATCGTATAATATAGAACCGTACGTGGCGTTGGTGAAGGAGATATTAAAGTGAAGCTTGTCACTTTATAGTTAGCTAGAAAAGTAGATATCCAAGTAGTAGAATCTACTTTTCTACGTTTATACATATCATCAATAATTTTAAGTCTCCTTTACGCAACTATCGTTTCTAGTAAAAGTTTCAATAATTCTTCCAGCGTTTCCGGTAATTGCTCCGGTAATCCAAATGGACTCATCATTTTTCGTCCCTCCTTTTTGTTTGCTCGTAATCTATTAACAATATAGTCAATCTATCTAACTTTTATACTTGAATTTATAAATTTTTTTTTAGAAAGCTTTTAATCTCTTGAAATAGAGTCTATTAATTTAAAAGACGAGCTAGTACTGAGTTTTTCAGTACTAGCTCGTCTTCATTTATCTATGATTTTTTTAAAGTCATTCCCAGTTGGATTCTGAAATAATTGAATGCCAAACTCCGGTGCTATGGCGAAAAGATGGTCAAAGATATCGGCTTGAACCGTTTCGTACACTGCCCATTGCACACTATTTGTAAATGCATATATTTCTAATGGTAACCCGTGTTCGCTAGGCGCTAACTGTCGAACCATTAAGGTCATTTCTTGATTGATGCCAGGGTGATTTTGAAGATAATTGCTAATATACGCTCTGAATACACCGATATTCGTAAGAGCCCTTCCATTCACTGGATTGCTTTTGTTAATTTTTTTCTTGGAATTGTACTTTGCAATTTCACGTTCCCTAGAGATGATATACTCCGTAAGATAATGGATATTTTTAAAGTTACTAATCATATCCTCGGTACAAAATGAAATACTATTTGTATCGATAAATAGTGAGCGCTTGATCCGTCGTCCTCCTGAAGTTTGCATCCCTCGCCAATTGATAAAAGAATCGGATATTAGGGCATAACTTGGAATCATCGTAATCGTTTTATCGAAGTTTTGCACCTTTACTGTATTTAGGGAAATATCAATAATGTCTCCGTTTGCCCCATACTTGGGCATTTCAATCCAGTCACCAACCTTAACCATATCATTGTTCGACAACTGAATGCCTGCAACAAGTCCTAATAACGAATCTTTAAAAACCAACATGAAGACGGCGGAGAGAGCACCAATTCCACTTAGAAGAATAAGTGGACTTTTTTCGATTAGATTGGCGATCATCATGATGACTCCAAGCGTTATAACAATAATTTTAACTACTTCAATATATCCTTTAACAGGCTTGACCTTTGATATTTCATAGGTTTGATATACATCATTTATTGCATTTAGAGAGCTATTGATAATTATTACTCCCATAATAATTAAATAGGTCATTGCACCCTTTTCGATCAAATGTTGAACGGAAAGAAAAGTTGGTGCAAAGTAGTAAATAATAATCGGGGGAACTATATGTGATAGTTTATGAAAGACCTTCCTTTCCAAAAGCATATTATCCCATTGGAATTTAGAGTTATTTACCATTTTAGTGATTATCCTGATTACTACTTTTTTCGTGATAAAGTTCGCTACAATACATAAAATTATGATGAAAAGAAGCATGATAACAATGGAAAGATACCCAGCAAAGGTAGGATCCATATCGTATTTTAAAAGTTGTTTACTAATGAAACGCATCTATTTCACTCCATTGAATGACATCCATACAATTATATCAGAATAAATTGCCCTTCACCCTGTTCCATAATTCAAGGCAAAACATGCTAAGATATTAACAAACATAACTAATACATAAAAGAGATAACTAACAGTAATCGAGAAAGGAATACAACATGAACTTTTCGATGAATGAAACAAAAATCAAAAAACTATGCGGAATTACTGCATATAAAAAGGGGAAGGCCTATTTTCAGGCAGATAAAGTAAACCTCCACTCATTTCCAAAAGGCAGCTCGGTAGTCGAAGCAAGTGTGAAGGCGGGGGATGATTTTGATATCCTGGTAAAAGCAGCTCCAGGTGGGAAAATAGTAGCCACTTGTACATGCCCGCAAGTAAGTTTTGTACAGACATACTGTCAGCATATTGCGGCCGTCTTGTTCGCCATAGAAGAGGAGCAACAAGTAGAAGATCACTTGGCAGTCAAAATGCTAGATTTATTTGAAAATAGAGCTTCCACTCCTACAGGTAAGCAACTGCACTTTGACAAAAGACAGACGTTTCATGTGGAGTTTACATGCCGCCCTGTCTATCAAAGTGAAGGGGAGTATGCATTCGGAATACAGTTAAGTATTGGTCCTCAGATACTCCATCCAGTCACCCATATAGCAAAATTTTTGAGTGCAATGGAAAGTAGAGAACCATTTGAATATGCTCGTGGCTTGATATATACACCGGAACGCTTCAGTTTTCCAAGAGAAACGGATGAAGTACTTCAATTTTTAATGAAAAGTCAGCGGGTAAAAAGTAAAGCTGCCTTGCAAGATGGATTATTACTTATTTCGGCATCCGATTGGGAGCAACTCCTTCCTTTATTGAAAAAAGCACCAGGAGTATGGTTCATGCAAGGTGGAGAGATTTATGATGGAATCCGTATAGGAGAGAAGCTTTCTTTACGTTTTGAATTTGTGGAAGGAAATGCAACCGACTACCAATTGAATGTAAAAGGGCTTGACCGAGTAACTGTTTTCAAGGCATACGGCTATGTTCTAACAGACGGAGAACTGTATAAACTCCACGAAGATGAATGCAACCAGTTGGCGGATTTAAAAACAATGCTAGATCAATCCGGAAAACACCAACTAGTTATATCTAATAATCAAATAGATCATTTTATGGAGAAAGTTATACCGGGTTTGATGAAACTTGGGCATGTAAATATTGCGGACTCGATTTCCAAACGACTAGGGGAAACACCACTTCGTATCAAGATGTTCCTAGACCGAGTGAAACACCGTTTACTAGTGGGTTTGGAGTTCCATTATGGACATTTAGTCATCAATCCGTGCGAAGAAACCGAAGAAACATTTTCGCATTATCCGGGAATAAGACGTCAGCGCAACAAAGAACTTCAAATAATCCATTTACTTGAAGAAAACTCCTTTACGCAAACGGATGGCGGTTTCTTTTTATATGACGAGGAATCAGAATATCATTTTCTGTATCACGTACTAGGAAACATGGAAAAATGGGTACAAATTTATGCTTCTACAGCAGTTAAAATGCGTGTACAAAGAGGGTATATTGGTCCGAGGATAAGAGTGGAAGTTAAAGAGCGAACAGATTGGCTAGCGTTTAAATTTGATCTAAAAGAAATTTCGGAAAAGGAAATCCAGCGACTGATGGCATCCATTGAAGAAAAGAGGAAATTCTACCGCATTCCGGGTGGCAACTTAGTTTCACTTGAGACACCAGAATACCAAGCGTTAGCTAACTTTATCATAGATATGGGAATTACGGCGGATACGATGGATGATGAAATTCGAGTTCCATTAATAAAAGGAATGCAAATGATCAACCCATTGGATCAAAACGACTTAGTAGAGCCTGGTGAAAAATTTGCAAAGCTAATGAAAAGCTTGCATGATCCGGAAAACTTAGCGTTGGATGGTCCAATACCTTTAGAAGAGGTACTTAGAGACTATCAAAAAGTAGGATTCAGGTGGTTCCAACTACTAGCAAAGTACAAGTTCGGTGGTATCCTTGCTGATGACATGGGTCTTGGTAAAACACTTCAAAGCATTGCCTTCATTGAATCAGTACTGCCAGATGTACGTGCACGAAATCTACCGGTGCTAATCGTATGCCCTGCTTCACTCCTATATAATTGGAGGAATGAGCTAGAAAAATTCACACCACATATTCAAGCACAGGTGATTGATGGCAATAAAATAAAAAGAAGTGAATTGTGGAAACAGACTTCTCATGCGGATGTAATAATTACCTCGTATCCAGCGCTTCGAATGGATACAGAGCTATATCGAAATCGACTTTTTCATACGTTGTTTGTAGATGAAGCACAAGCGTTTAAAAACCCAGTAACCAAAACAGCAAAAGCGGTGAAAATGATTCAAGCAGAGCATCGGTTTGCACTCACAGGGACTCCAATCGAGAATGCATTAGACGAGCTCTGGTCCATATTCCATGTTGTGTTTCCTAAGCTTTTGCCTGGGAGAAGAGCATTTAGCGAATTAAGACGTGAACATATAGCAAAACGAGTACGTCCATTTATATTACGCCGGATGAAACAGGATGTACTAAAGGAATTACCAAACAAAACGGAAACGATGCTGTATTCCGAATTACAGATGGAGCAAAAAACGTTATATGCAGCTTATTTGGCTGAACTTAAACAAGATGCATTGAAGCATTTGAAAAAAGGTGAACTCCAAAGAAACCGTATAAGAATATTGGCGGGACTAACAAGACTTCGCCAGCTATGTTGTCATCCAGCTCTTTTCGTAGAAGGTTATAAGGGAAGCTCTGCTAAATTTGAACAATTGATGGAGCTCTTAGAGGAATGTCGAATAACGGGTAGACGAGTGCTCATCTTTTCACAGTTTACACAGATGCTAGGCATTATTAGAGGACAACTTATACGAGAGGGTACCCCTTATTTCTACTTAGATGGACAAACATCATCTGAGGAACGAGTAGAATTATGTGATCGTTTTAATAATGGAGAAGGGGATCTATTTCTAATTTCGCTAAAAGCAGGGGGGACTGGATTGAATCTCACTGGAGCAGATACAGTTATTCTTTATGACCTGTGGTGGAATCCAGCAGTAGAGCAACAAGCTGCGGACCGAGCTCATCGAATGGGGCAAGAAAACGAAGTGCATGTCATTCGGTTAATAGCAAAGGGCACCATCGAAGAAAAAATTACGCAACTACAATACAAAAAGAAAAGCCTGATTGATGAAGTCATTCACTCAGGGCAAGATAATCTATCTACTATGACAGAAGAGGATATTAAAGAGATATTGATGATTGAATAGAAATTTTTTATAAAAGTATAGTCCAAGTTAAGCGTACATCGCTTATCTTGGATTTTTTATATTTAAACAATGTATTTTTGTGTGGATTTGGAAGTATTCTCAATGTACCTGTTCCATTTCATCTTTAAAATGAGCCTTTCTATGGCCTTTAAAATTAAAACTCCATACCAAAAGGTTATAATCTACTCCAAAGCCTTTAAACGCCTTTTAAATGCGAAATATGAGTGGGAAGTAATTATACCTCAGTGGTTGTTCTGTGGATTTCTTTAATTATTAATAATGTAACTTCTGATTCTATGGATAAATGGTTCCTGAAGTGAGAGTGGAGTGGGGGACTAATTTTCTAACTAAAAATCTTTTTTGTTAATTAAAACAAAAGTATTCAAAATGTAAACAAGTATACGAAAAGAAAACATTAAGTATACAAAAATGTAAACTTGTATACAAACAAGTGTGCATCCTGTTATATAGGGATGTATACAATATAGTGTACACGTATACGTAATTAAGTTAATTGTACACAACAATAGACTGAATGTTTACAATTCGAATACATCTTTTGTTGGATTGACGGAGCTATGCCTGTACGATAACCTTTAAATGGTAGAACCTATAAATGAAGGGATGATTTGATGAACAGTTCAAGAGTTTGTGCAATCGATGTAGGAAATGACTCAGTTAAAGCTTTATTTGGAAAATTAGATTATGAACTAAACATTCCCAATGTAATTGCAGTGTCAACAGAAGACAGACCGGTTATAGGTATTGAGGAATTGAATGATAAGGATCCAATAGAAGGAATTCATATTAAAGTCCACTCCCCTGCCCTAAAAGAAAACAATGTAATTTATCGTGTTGGTAGCTTAGCAACAAAAAGTGATAATGCAACTGAATTAGACCCTGGTAGCAACAAATCAGAGGAAGATCAAACATTAGTTATGTTATTTGCTACTTTAGCTTTAGATGCAGTTAGAGAAGAGAATTCAGCAGTTTTTAAAAAGAACAATAATGTAATTGATGCAAACTATACGCTAGGTACTGGTCTACCACTTCGTGAAGTAAAAGAAGGAAAAGACGTAGGCTATCGTTCGCAGTTGCTAGGATCTGTTCACCAAGTTGAATTTTTAGTAACACCTAAATACCAAGGGTTAAAAGTAAATATTAAGTTTGAAGAAGTTAAAATATATCCAGAAGGATTTGCAGCATATATTAACCTAGTAATGGATAATAATTTAAACATTATTAATAGAGAATTAGTAGACAAAAGTATCCTAATTCAAGATATTGGTGGCCTATCAACTGATGTGGCGGTCATTAAGAATCGTAATGTGGACGACGATAAAGCACAGGGATTCAATCTAGGTGTTTCGGAAGCACTAGAATCTATTCGGGAAGAAATTAGATTAAAACATGGTGTGGAATTAGATAGCCGTAGAGATGTTGTAGATATTATCACTAGAAAAAATGATCGAAATCATATTATGGTGAATGGGAGCCGTACAAGCGTTCACGATATTACGGATCGAATTCTTTTAGACTTAGCGAAGAAAGAATATCGTCATTTACGTAATGTTTGGCAAAAAAATTCACAAACAGAGATCTGCTATTTTGTAGGCGGCGGGTCAATCGTATTAAAAGATTATATTAAAACACTAAATAACAACTTAAATGGTTATAATATCGAATTCTTTGAAGATGAAAAAGAGAGCATTTGGATGATGGCTAATGCTTATCATAAATTAATCTCTGATTTTGTAAGAAAGAATACTAAAGAGACAAAAAAAGTGGAAGAAACGGTACAAAAAGTATAAAAATAGGGTGATTTAATGGAAAAGTCGGGGAAATCAAGTATTCAAAGGGGACAAGCTATTACATTTCGTCTCCCTTCGGATACTCCTGATCACATTATAAAGCAAATGCAAAAGTTAAAAGAAACAGAGAAAAGAAACTTTTCTAGCAAAATAGCAGAGTTCGTGATGGATGGTGTGAGTAACTCCTTATCGAAGGATAGAGAAACAATAACTATTCCGATGCCAAAACAGCTAACTAAGGAACAACGTAACTGGCTTAAACACGCACATTCAGAAGCAATGCTAGGAAATATTGTCTATCATTTGTTGTCAGATCCTGTTAGGGCAATGTCTATTCTCGCCTCTCTTAACAGCAATGCTTTAGATATTGAACAAGCCCTGTATTTACAAGCCGAGCCAACGGAAAATGTAAAAGATGAATTAAATATAAGTATTAACACTAATATTTCGACAGAACCCGAAGAGAATCAACAAGAAATTTTTGCTGACGAACTAGAAGATGATTTGATGAATTTTGACTGGGAGCAAGTAAAACATGAGCATGCTTCCGCAGAAGAAGATTCAGAGGAGAATGTCGAAAACGAAGAAAGCTTAGATGATTTACTTGGAGATTTTCTTTCGAGGATGAATAAGTGATAAGAGGAAAAAAGAAAATAAATGATGAAACCCCTGGAATGATTGACATTTATTCCAGGGGTTTCTTTGGTTATATTATGGGAGATTTGGGGAGGGGAAGTGTAAATAGTTAAGCGGATGAAAAAAGAGGATTTTTCCTTAAAGTGCCCCTGTGTTAGAAACATTCACGTTAATTCAAAATAAGCACCCAAAACGGGTGCTTATTTTGTCGTATAACTATTTGTAGCGTAAGTTTTACTTCTTTCTACGAATTAAAGACTTATTAACTTGGCTCATGGATGTGCAGCCTGTTAATGCCAAGGAGGTGTCAATATCATTTATAAAGTTCTTTAGAACTTGTCGAACACCTTGCTCCCCTGCAATAGCTAATCCATAGACAAAGGGTCTGCCTAGTAAAACCGCTGAAGCACCAAGAGCACGTGCTTTAATAACGTCTGATCCTCTTCTAATTCCACTGTCTAACAAAATCGGCATTCTACCCTGAATTACATCAGCAATAGGAGGTAAGGCTTCTAATGAAGAGATACAACCATCAAGTTGTCTACCGCCATGATTGGAAACAATTAGTCCATCCACCCCGTAATCCATTGCCTTAGATGCATCCTCTTCGTGAAGAATACCCTTTAATAAGATTGGTAGAGAGGTATGCTTTTTAATCGTACGTAAATCTTCCCATGTTAACGAAGGATTAAATAATACATCACCTATTTTTTCTATAACTCCCTTGTCATCAGAAGAAGGGCGAGTTTTGAATCTCTCGAGGAAAACAGGATCATTTATATAGTTAGCTGATCCCTTCCCTAGTTTAAGAGGAGAGTATCCATTATTTAAGTCTCGTTCCCGGTTGCCGATTAAAGATGTATCAACCGTAATAACAATAGCTGAGTAACCTGCTTTTTCTGCCCGTTTAACCATGCTTATTGCTAACTCCTCATCCTTAGACCAATATAATTGAAACCAGCGAGGGGTATCTCCAAGATGAGTAGCAATTTCCTCAAGTGAATGAGATGTAAAAGTACTAGCGATAAACGGCACCCCATAGTGGGCAGCAGCTCGTGCTGAAGCTAGCTCTCCTTCTGGATGGAAGATGCTTTGTACACCAACAGGAGCTAATGCAAAAGAATTAGGAAATGTAGTATCTAATATTTTGGAGGAAGTATCCCGAATGCTGACGTCATTTAAATATTTAGGGACGATTTGCCAACTTTCAAAAGCATCTATATTAGCTTTTAACGTAATCTCATTACCAGACCCACTATGAACATATGTAAAAGGGCCATTTTCTATAGACTCAGCGGCCATTTTTTCTAATAGTGAAACAGAATGAGGTAATTCTAGGTTAGAAATAGAATTTGTCATTGGTATCTTCCTTTCTTGCCTCTTTGGATGTGTAAAAAGAATTTTTTGTCACATTAACTTGATCTTTTGCCAAGATAAGCTTCTACGATTCTTGAATCTTCTAATAAACTCTTAGCCTCACCATTGATAATTACTTTCCCGGTTTCCATCACGTAACCATAATCGGCGACTTTTAGAGCTTGTTTTGCATTTTGTTCTACCAGAAGGACTGTCGTTCCATTCTCTTTTATTTCTCGAATCATTTTAAAGATATCAGCAACAATTAATGGAGCTAATCCCATAGAAGGTTCATCTAGTAATAATAATTTCGGCTTGGAAAGTAAAGCTCTAGCTATAGCGAGCATTTGTTGTTGTCCGCCTGAAAGTGTACCTCCAAGTTGTTCTTTTCGTTCTTTTAAAATAGGAAATTGGGACATTACTTCTTCAATATCTCTTTTTATCTCTTTATCATTTCGATGGTAGGCACCCATTTCTAGATTCTCCATAACGGTCATACTGGATAATATTGCTCTACCTTCAGGTACAAGAGCAATTCCTTTTCTTAGAAGCTGATCGGGTCTAAGTCCAGTAATATTTTCGCCTAAAAATTCAACTGTTCCATGCTTTGGTTTCAATAATCCAGCGATAGTTTTCATCGACGTCGTTTTTCCTGCGCCGTTTGCACCAAGAAGAGTTACGACCTGACCTTGTTTCACTTCAAGGCTTACGTGTTTAAGAGCCTGGATTTTCCCGTAAAAAGTTTCAATGCCCGTTACTTTAAGCAATCTCATCGTCCTCCTCTGCACCGAGGTATGCCTCAATAACTTCTTGGTTGCTCTGGATTTCTGCTGGTGTTCCTTCTGCAAGTTTCTTCCCAAAATTCAAAACCGTAATTCTATCACACAGTTTCATAACAAAGGGCATATCGTGTTCGATTAATAGCACGGTGACGCCTCTTTTTTGTACTTTTTTTATTAAGTCAAATAGGCTTTCTGTTTCGGTTTCATTCATTCCAGCTGCCGGCTCATCTAACAGTAATAGTTTTGGGTTACTAGCTAAAGCTCTAGCAATTTCAAGTCTTCTTTGTTGTCCGTATGCTAGATTTTCGGCGATAGTGTCTTGAAACATAGATAAGCCTACTAGTTCTAATAGTTCCGATGCAGCTTCAAGCGAATTAGTCTCTTCTTTACGTTGCGCTTTAGTTCTCAACACACTGTTTATTACACCTGATTTACTCCGGCAATGGCTGCCAACTAAAACATTTTCTAGTACCGACATTTGCGAAAAAAGACGGATATTCTGGAATGTACGACAAATTCCTTTATCGGTAATTTTATGTGGTTTAAGGCCAGATATTTTGTCACCAAGAAACTTGATCTCTCCAGAAGTAGGGGGGAACATGTTCGTAATCACATTAAATAAGGTCGTTTTTCCAGCACCATTAGGTCCGATTAAACCGAATATTTCCCCCTCATTAATCTGGAAGGATACATCCGTTAAAGCGGAGATCCCGCCAAAGTTCTTAGTTATATTTTTTAGTTCTAATACCAAGGCTGCCCCCCCTTTTTAACTTTAATTTCTTTTTGAACCAATTTAGTAAAGACACATCTATAATTCCTTGAGGACGGAATGCCATCATGGCAATAAGGACTACACCATAAATCATATAACGATAATCACTTATAAATCGTAAAGCCTCAGGTAAAATGGTCATAAACGTTGCTCCGAAGATCGCTCCCCAGATCAACTCACTACCACCGAATATAGAGAAGATAAGGATGTCTACTGCGCGGTGATAGGCAAAGTCAGCAGGGCTGATATAGGCCATTACATGGGCATACAAGGCACCAGCAAAGCCAGCCAAAATGGCTCCTTGCGTAAAGGACAGAACTTTATAATAGGTAATATTTATCCCCATGGACTCTGCAGCTTTTTCATCCATTTTAATAGCTGCAAAAGCTCTTCCAACACGTGATTTATTTTGTCTAATAAAGAACCATATGAGTAAAATGTTCACTAATAATAAGGTCAACACGACTAGTAAATAAATAAATTGATTGTTCTTTAACCCAAGCATGTCAGGGTCGAATCCTGTGAGACTAAAGGTCTTAAATAGTTCTCTTCCCATATGTGGAATACCAGATAGACCTATGGAGCCTTGTGTAATAGATTCCCAATTAACAAAGATTACTCGAATAACTTCACCAAAACCTAAAGTAGCAATGGCCAAATAGACTCCAGATAGTCTAAGCGCAGGAATCCCAATCAGAATCCCAAAAACACCTGCCACAACTGCACCCAAGATGATGCCTAAGAAAATTGGAAGATCAAAGTTTATAGTTAATAAGGCCGAAGTATAAGCCCCGATACCCATAAAACCAGCATTTCCCAAAGATAGTTGACCTGAGGAAAGAGTAATGTAAATGCTTATTCCTAGAATTATATTAATAAGAATAAAAGAGACTATTTGTAAATGATATGGATTTAAAATAACACCTAACATCCCATCATCACCTTCCTGCCTCAGCCGTATTCTTACCAAAAATACCCTGAGGTCGTAAGAGAAGAATGAATATGATTGTTATAAAGGCAATCGCATCACGATATCCAGAGTCACCGTACGCAACAATCATCGTTTCAGTAAGACCAAGAAGTAATCCACCTGCCATTGCTCCTTTGACATTCCCCATTCCACCTAAAATAATAATTGCTAAACCCTTTAGTCCCATTGATAATCCCATTTGTGGGTTAACGGAGTTAAATGCCATTCCTACTAAAATACCAGCTATCCCACCAAGGGCAGAAGCAAGAATTACTGTTGTTGTGATCGTTCGTTTCGTATTCACACCAAGCAGACTTGCCGTTTCTAAATTTTCTGCTGTAGCACGAAGAGCTTTCCCAGCTTTCGTTTTGGAAAGCCAATAGGAGAGTACAACCATTAATGTAATGGATATAGCAAATATTAAAATTTGTACAAGATAAATGGTTATAGAACCAACTTGAAATTGAATCTGTGCAAAAGAGTGGCGGAAGGGATGGTTACCTGCCCCAAATATATGATGGGAGAGATTCTCCAATAAAATTGAAACTCCGATCGTACTTATTAAAGGAGCAAGATGTGAAACACCCTGTTTACCGCGAAGAGGGCGTAATGCAATACGCTCAAGCATATAACCTAGAATAGCTGTGACTCCAATTGCAGCAAGAAACGCAATCCAAAGTGGCAAACCAAACACACTTGTTATTAGTACGCCTATAAAAGCCCCAATCATAAAAATCTCGCCATGTGCCATATTAATAATGCCAAGTACACCAAATACAAGAGTGAAACCTAGGGCAACAATGGCATAAATGCTTCCAAGTGTTATTCCATTGATTATTTGTTCTAATAGCAAGAAATTTCACCCTTTCAAATTAGGTAAGGGCAAGTTACCCTTACCTGTATTTGTACAAAATAGCTAAGTACCATCCTATTTACTCAAATTGTTGGAATGCCCCGTCCTTGATAATTAGTACTGTTGGTTCCATGATGACATCGCCATCTTCATCAAATGAAAACTTACCAAGTATACCGTCTAAATCCTTGATCTCAGCAAGCGCATCACGAAGTGCGTCTCTATCAGCTTCTCCAGCGTTCTTCAAGCCCTCAGCCATAATATAAAGTGCATCATAGGCTTGTGCAGCAAATTGATCTGGTTTATGACCATATGCACTTTCATACTTTTTAACGAACTCTTGCACTTTTGGATCATCCTTTTCACCAAACCAAGGCGTTGCAACTATTAAGCCATCTGATGCTTCTCCAGCTATTTCGATAACTTGTGGAGAGTTAAATCCATTTCCTCCTACAAAAGGTAAATCAATTCCCATTTTTCTTGCTTGATCCATAATAACCGCACCTTCATTGTAAAGAGCTGAAGCTAAGATCAAATCTGGTTGAAGATCCTTGATTTTTGTTAGTTGTGCATTATAATCCGATTGCCCTTTTTGGAAAGTTTCAATTGTTACAATTTCTAGGCCCATTTTTTCTGCCTCAGCCTTCATCGTGTCAAATCCAGACTGTGTAAACAAATCGTCATTTCCGTATAAAATTGCAACCTTTTTTACCCCATATTTATTCACTGCTTTTTCTAAAGCTGCTGGTATTGCTAGAGATTCAGGTATCGAATTTCTAAAAACATACTCACCAATCTGTGGAATACCTGCAGCAGTTGTAGAAGTTCCCATGATAGGAATTCCGTTTATGTCTGCTTCCGGTCCAACAACATTCATTTCAGTACTTAAAGTTGGTCCAAGTAAGGCTACAATATCATCTGAACTCATCAGTTTTTGAGCAACAGTCATTGCTTGGTCTTGTTTTCCAGCAGAATCTTCAATAACAAGCTCTATCTTCACATCGCCTTTTTCATTAATCTCATCTAGGGCTAAGTTAAATCCATTTGTGATCGCTTCCCCGTATGCTGCCCCAGGGCCGGTCATATAGGATATAACCCCTATTTTTGCTGAAACAGGACCTCCAGAATTTTCACTTGCATTGCTCGTATTCGTATTATCCTCACCACATGCAGCTAACATAACTACCATTAGAACTGAGATTAATAGATATACTTTTTTAAGACTATTTCTCATCTCTCTACCCCCTAAAAATAATTTGACTTACAATTCTATTAAATCCAATATATTCTATAAAGTAAAGTAATTATTTAGAATTGTTTAAATTTTATGAACGAAAATTAGATTAAAAGTCTCCTATTTCAAAGAAGACCATCATTTGTTTCCGACACGGGGACGCGATTTTTATGGCGAGAGGAATTACCAGTTAAATGTCGAACCATTAATTTATAGTAGGCTAGTAAATTGTCTTTAATCTAATTTTGATCCAAGGGGTGGGGAAATTGGTTAAAATATTTGATTCAATTTATGTAAATAATGGTCAAAAAATTGTTCTCGAATTAAAAGACATTACACCAAAAGGATATACAGAGAATTATAGAAGGAAATTATTTTGCTCTACAGAGGGGTGCAATGCGAGGTTATCGTTTGTAGCAAAGTCTGGGAATAGAGGTTATCTAAGAACTTGGAGGTATAGCTTACATTCCAAGCATTGCCTGCATTTTTTTGATAAAGAAGAAGGGGAAATCGTCGGTAAGAGGCCAAATGTACAAATTGGTGTGGTTTATGGTGACCAAATGAATAGATCGCAAAAAGAAGCATTTGAATTGGAAGTGTTGAGTGAAGAGGAAAGAGTAAAACGATTAGAAGATAAAAGTAGAGAAAGAAATAATAGAAATAAACGATTAAGGAGAAGAAGTACATCAGAACAACTCACTATTCATATGATTCTGGATCCTAGTAAGTTAACGGAGGACTCTCCAAAATTAAAAACGAGGTTGTACAAAAGAGATGTAGACACATTAAAGAAAAATGATTTGGGTCAAGCTAGAACGTTGATAGGTAGGATACAGAGTGTAGATTATTCAGATCAAAATGCAATTGTAAGGATCTTTAAAAGCAATACGTATATGAATGTGAAATTTGAAAAAGCTTTTTTTGCTTCAGCTCCAACATACAGTAATTTGTTTCCATATATTCAGCGTTTTTCCGAAGAGAGTGATTCTGTCATTTTCTGTGCCACTGGTGAAGTTAGAAAAAACATGGATAATGATGAATTTGAATTAATCGTAATTAATAAAGAAGGATTATTAATTCACGGAATGACCTTGCCCTCATTAGTAGCTTCTTATGAGACACAACAACTTTCATTTTAAGATACCTTGATCATTAACACGAATAATACTAAAGAACTCTTCAAGAGAAATCGATAAAGGGATTGGAGTATCTGTAAGAGTAATAGCTCGTGTAGATACTCCTTATCCAAGGATAGAGAAACAATAACCATTCCGATGCCAAAGCAGTTAAGTAAGGACCAGAGTAACTGGCTAAAACATGCACATTCAGAAGTTGCGTTGGTAAATATTGTATTTATTTGTTGTCAAATCCTGTTCGTGCAATGTTCATTCTTGCCTCTCTTAAATGCAATGCCTAGATATTGACCAAGCCCTGTATTTATAAACCGAGCCAACAGAAAAGGTAGAAGATGAATTAAACACAAATATTTCGACAGAACCAGAAGAAAAACAAGAAATTCTTGCTGACGAATTAGAAGATGATTTGATGAACTTTGACTGGGAGCAAGTAAAACATGAGCAGACGTCCGCAGAAGAAGATTCAGAGGAGAATGTTGAAACCCTTGGAATGAGTGCAGGCACTTGTACCGGGGGTTCTTTGGTTATAAATGAAATCACGAAAATGTAAACTTATCGAGACAGATGTACCACTTATTAATAATAAAGTGCTATCTCGCGAAGAAAGTCACGTTTCGCACATATGTTGGGATAAATTGTATAGCTACTTTAATAGTCCACGCCTTTTACATCTCTTAGCGTATGGACCATTTTACGATTCTTCAATACATATATACTATCATCGTTCATATAGTCTACTGTCTCATTGCAGCTAAAACATAAAGAATCCCCATAAGAAACAAGCTTACCACACATTTCACATGGTTCAGTCTCATCATTCTCGACAATTTGCTCATGATATGAGTCAAGTTCCGTTTGTGACAAGGAATAGGAAAAATTAATCCTGATGTTTTCAATGGAAAATACATTTAAACGGGGGCTATACATATGCATGAGAAACCAACTTGAATATTCACTTTTTTTGTTTTTTTCTGATACAGGGTCATGTTGTCTGGATCATAGTCTATGTCTTCAGATGCCGATATTTTTCCAGTTTGATCCACAAGAATATGCTGCAATAAATATCTCATAGGATCTTCTATATTAATTTCCAGAGAAACATTGCTTTTCCTACAAATTTTAGACCAAAATAGTGTAGTCAATAACCTAAAGATTGTTGTTTCTATTTCAAAAGGGATACTAAATTGTTTGGAATTATTGTAGCTGTGTTAGAAACATTCACGTTTATTCAAGCGAACATGAATGTTTAAGCTTTCTTTTTATTTTTAACACAAGGTCATAAATCAGTTGTGATCCCAAAGGCACAGGCATTTAAAAGTTCAAATTTTATCTTGGATAAAATTCTAGTAACTACGTTAGAATAAATGATATGAATAGGTAATTGTGTATGGATAAAAAGAAATAAGTGAAATGTATATAATAGATGTGTATGGTAGTATTGTAATATACGAGGAGGGATTTATATGCCAATCACTGAAGATTTAGTGCTAGCATGTAGAAATTATTTATTGTCAATTGGTTCTGACCAAGCATATGTAGATGAAGTTTTAAACATTGAAAATTTTAATCGAGGATTAAAAATTAACTTATCAAACTCTAATGTGATAATAGAAAATAAGCCACTTGGTAATACAGGTAAGCAAACTCATATTCATGTTACAGGTGAATCAATGGAGTTTTTTTATGAAAGTTCATTCCTTGAAAGGGTAAGAGGGAATACAGATGACGAAAATATTAACGTTGAACTTATTAGTTCAAATTTAGAACATCTTAATGGAATATCTGAATTTAGAAGAAGTGGAGAGAGTATACCAAGTTACGAAGTAACAGGTGAAACACTAGTTTATACTTCTAACACCTTAAAGAAAATAGGCCATGGAGGTACACAAGTACAATTATCCAAAAAAAGACAAGATGGAGAAGCGTTTACGAGACTTAGAAGTGTGCTGTTTCCTAATGATATTCTAGTTTTTTTGGAATACAGTGAAGCAGAAAGAGGCTATTTGGCAATAGGATTGCCAGAGTTTCATTCGGTAAGTATAGAATTATTAGATGAAGGTAGTACATTATTCACTAGCAATCAACAATCTGTTGCAAACCCAGAGTTTAGAATAAGGCTGAGCCAGGTAACGGCAGAAAACATAGCTACATTTAATCGCACAGAGATGGCTGAAGGAATAAATGGTCAAAATGAATTTGATCTATCGGGTGGTATCTTAACAAGGGGAGAAAGAACTGAAAGACATCAAGAAATGTTAAGGGTATTGGCATCATACTTAGAATCAAATGGATTTTCACTATTCGAAGGTAACATTGATTGTTTAGCTGTTAGAGAAAATATTGATACATTAATTTTTGAGGCTAAAACGCTAGATGGCACAGCGGCAGATGAAGCAAGACAAGTACGTTTAGCTTTAGGTCAGCTTATATATTACGATTTTTTTGGAACCCAACAATTTGCAAATACTTCTAAATTAAAAATTGCTTTTTTTGAATCTGAAATTGCTAGTTTTCACATAGATTTGTTTAAGGAAAATAATACTTTTGTCATTTGGTTAAATGGGCAAGGAGAGTTTTCAGGGAATAGTGAATCCTTGGAGTTTTTAAATGGATTGAGTAATCGTTAGCACTATTTTCAACAAAATAATACCAAAAGCCTTCATAGGAGTTTACTATACTCGTATGAAGGCTTTTAATGTTTAATAGGTTATTTAATGCTTAAAGGGAAAATCAATTGTTCATCTTCTTTTTGTACTTGAAGAAATTTGATGATTTCGCTAGCTATCCCCTTTGCCATTACTGGTGGAACTGAGTTACCAATTTGCATATATGTCTTTGTATAGGGCCCTTTGAAATAATAGTCATCTGGATATGATTGAATACGAGCAGCTTCTCGTGGTGTCAAACCTCTTGCTTGGGTTGGGTGAATATACATATTACAATCGAATTTCATATGTGCCGTAATTGTTTTACAAGGTTGATTATAAATTAATTTATAATACTTATCCTTGAAAATATCCATTCGGTTAGTGTAAGGCATAATATCTGCAATTTTAGGATCATCAGATTTATCGCCTTGATGAAGTCGTGAAAAGATTTCAATGTCACGTTCATTATTATATCGGGCTTTATGATTGTATATAAATTGAGGTGTCTGATTACAATTTATATTACTTAGATAAGATTTTTTGTGATAGTTGGTCATGGAAGTAATAAAATAACCATGTTCTTTTGATTCATGATTTGTTGCATTCTTAATGTTAAGGGCTTTAAGTGGTGGTAAATCAGAAATTGCATCCTTTAAGTCCGTTGTTTCTATTGAGCTATTCTTTTTATGGATTTTCTTAAAAATAGTCTCATTGTCTACGCCAATTTTATTACCTATAAAAATTATTCGTTTTCGTTGTTGGGGCACTCCGAATTCAATAGCATTCAATACTTCAAAGCTAACTTTATATCCAACACTTTCAAAGTCTTGTATGATTTGTTCAGCAATAATTTTCATTCCAATTACATTCTCCATTACGAAAAAGGTTGGACGAATAGTTGCAACTACGTTAACGAATTCTTTGTAGAGTCGGTTTCTTGGATCATCAATTATGCGTTGTTGATTAGCGTTACTGAAACCTTGACAAGGTGGTCCACCAATAACGATGTCAACGTGTTCAGACAAAGTGTAATCATTTACTGTACTTGCAATATCTTGAATATCACCTAATAAAACCCTTTTAGGATTGACCTCGGGATGATTATAAAGATAAGTTTCAATACAGCTTGGTTCAATATCATTCGCAAAAATAGTTCTAAACCCTGCTTGTGTAAATCCTAATGACATACCGCCTGAGCCGCAAAAAAGGTCGACTAGTGTAGGCTTGCTACTTTGGTTTTCAATGGTAACTAGTTTAGTTCTACAACTTGCACAAATTTTAGGGATTTTACAAAATTCATTTGTATGATCATTGGTTGATACTAATTTGAAAAACTCATCTATGTTTATCTGTGAATTTTTTTCGATGAATTTAGTGAATGCTTCCAGTGTATCTGAATTTTTAATGAATCCTAATTCTATTATTACGTTAATGACCTTACTTTTAGAAATGCTTGATGGTAATGAGCTAGTGAGAATTTGAAGATGTTTATAGGCATCTTCAACATATGCAATGAAACTTTTATGTTCAGTTCCATTTGTTAAATCTTCAAATGCTTTAAACATGTAACGCCTCCTTGAAATGTAATGCAGGGATTGCTTTTTTTAAACTTATTGCAATACATTCCGCTACATTTACTGTTACGGCATTCCCAAATTGTCTATAAGCTTGTGTGTCAGAGACTATAATTTCATAACTATCTGGGAATCCTTGAAGTCTAGCACATTCACGAGGAGTAAGGCGTCGTATATTTGTTTTGCCTGCCGCCTCTGCTTGTTTGCTAGGAACTGTTACATAGTTATCTTGATTAGCGCGATGCATTTTGGCCATTGTTGCAGTTAAAGGGCGGGCAATTGTTAAATCAATTTCCGATTTTGAATAATAGTTGCCAGATCCATGAGCTAAAATTGTAGGTAAAATTTTATGACTTAAATAATATTTAGAATCTACATTTTCCTCTAAAACACTTTGTAAATTAACTTGAGTAGTGTCAAGTATAGTAGGAGTTGGAAATGTATATGGATTTTCCATCTCAGCAGCTATATCATTGCGAATGCATACGATAAATAAGCGATTTCTAACTTGGGGAACACCAAATTCAACACTATTCAATAAATCGACTTGTACAGTGTAATTTAAACTTTCTAATGTATTAATAATTGTATTCAATGTTCTTCCTTTGTCATGAGTGCGTAAATTACGAACATTTTCTAAAACTACAACTTTAGGTAAATGTGTAGAAATAATTCGTGCAACATCGAAAAATAATGTTCCTCGCACATCATCTAAAAAGCCTTGTTTGCTTCCCATCATTGAGAATGGTTGGCAAGGGAATCCTCCAATCAAAACATCGTGTGTTGGGATATCTTTAGCGTCAATTTGAGATAAGTCCCCCTCAATGATATGATCCCCGATATTATGTGCATATGATTGAACTGCATATTTATCAAAGTCGTTGGCATAAATGATATTGAATCCAGCATTAATGAATCCTAGGTCCAATCCACCACAGCCACTAAAAAGTGAAACTGTTTTTGTCATAAGAAAACTCCTCTTAATCTTGCTTGTTATTTCTATCTATATAGTCAATAATCCATTCGCGAATTAAAATAGAGCAGTATTGGTTATTGCTATGAACAAGTGTCATAAATTGCTCTTTTAAATCGGGCTCTACTATAATTTCAATTTTAGATGTTTTAATTTTTCCAGAAGGTCGACCTCGTTTTCTATTTACCATTAAGTAATCCACCATCCACCATGAAAGTTTGATATATATTATTATACTATTTTAGACCCTGATTGAAAAGGAGATAGACATGAAAATGGAACGTTAGTTCTTTGGTAAGTATTAACGGTAGTTGTTTGTAAGCATTTTACAATTTATAATGTAAATACATTAGGAGGAAATTACGTGAACATAAAACAGTTGGTTGGTACATTAAATACAATTTTTAAAAGTGAAGATATAAATATAAAATTAAATCAATCAGATTATGATGGGGCATTATTGGAAAATATCCCACGTACAGAAATTCTAAGATGGGGGGAGAGGGAGCTTACAAATGCAGCAGTTGAAGTCGGTGGTATTTTACAACCTAGAAAAGCTTCTAGAGACGGTTGGGAAATGAATTCCAATTCCGCTACTCATTTTTTTATTGCTTCAGCTAGTAGAAAAATGTTTGTCCCTTTTTTAAACGAAGAAATTGCAGGAGAATACACGTTAACTTTTCCATTTAAAATGTATGAAGCAAATTTAGATTTGTTACTTGATTTCTTACCAGAGGGGTATTACTCACCAGAAAGAATTGAGTTTTTAAAAAAAAGTTTTACTGAAGGTATGACTAGAAATATGAATATGTCTGTTAAAACAACGGGCAATAGAATAATGTTCGCAAGTAAAGATTTTGTATCTCCAATAGAAGAAAAGCGTTTTTTTCTAGAAAATAGGTACATAACTTTTGCTGAAGACTATTTAGTTATTCTGAAGCATAAAGGAGAGATGTCTTATACTCTTTTGTTTATCCCTAAACCTGCTACAACAGATGAATTGGCAGTTTTTGATGGGATTTTTCTAGAAGAAATTAAAGGAACCGCTTTTCCAATACATGAAATTATGAAGAAAACGAACGGTCGTAATTTACTAGTATTTGGTGCGCCAGGTACCGGAAAAAGTCATTGGGTTAAACAAACGTTTGAAGAAAATACGGAATCTTATCGTGTTACTTTTCATGAGGAATATATGTATCAAGACTTTGTTGGAAGTCTTAAACCAAGTGTTGATGAGAAAGGATTGATTACGTATAAGTTTAAGCCTGGGCCATTTACGGAAATTTTAGCAAAAGCGTTTAAAAATCCTACTACATCATACACGTTGATAATTGAAGAACTCAACAGGGCAAATGCTGCATCTGTGTTTGGAGATTTATTTCAATTACTTGATCGTGATGAGCTTGGTGGCAGTGTTTATAGTATTGAAAATGAGGATATACTAAAATATTTGAGAGATGTAAACCAGCTTAGTGAAGTAAATAAAATTACTATTCCAGGAAATTTAAATATTATAGCTACTATGAACAGTGCAGATCAAGGGGTATTTGCTTTGGACACAGCATTTAAGCGCCGCTGGACATTTAAGTATTTACCAATCACATTTGAAAAATGGCATGAAGAATTATTAGTGCCTTATATTAAAGTGTCAGAACAGACTTATAAGCTAACAGTCAAACAATTTATTGAAATATTAAATGATTTCTTAGCACGCAATGAGTATTTAGAAATAAATGAAGATCGTTTAATTGGTCCTTACTTCGTCACAAAGAGTCAATGGGAATCATGGGTTGATGGAGAATACTTCCAAAAAATATTGAATTATCTATGGGATGATGTGGCTAGGATTGAACGATCTCAAGTGTTTCTAGAGGGCTATACTCAGTTTTCACAAGTATGTAATGACTTTAAAAGTTTAAAACAAGTATTCACAGATGATTTACACCATCTATTAATGACTGAAGCTCGTCAATATAGAGAAGAGTGAGTAAGGTAGCATGGAACCTATATTTTTCACAGAACATATAACAGTAAGAAACAATTTGAACTTAAAGAATAGTTATGAATATAGAGACTTTTTCGAAGTACGTAATGGTTTAATAACATTTAAAATGTGTGGTTTTACCGTAATTGATGATCATTTTATTACCGTATTACCTAAAGGTGTATTAGATAAAAGAGATGTACTATCCGATGAAGAAAAGGCCAAAATACTATTAAAAGTGTTAATGAAGTACGATAAAAATGCTGTAAAAAAGGATAACCTGCAATATGGCACAAATCGTGAAAATGAATCCCAAAACTTGTTTTCCTCTATTTTAGAAATAATTCGTGACTTCAAGCAACATGGCATTATTACTAAACACTTTCTAAAAAGAGAAACCAATGGGAGTGGTAAAATTAGGTGGGCTAAGACTTTTAAACTAACAACGCCATATGAGGTAAATGGAGAACTTATCTATTTAGATTTATCAACAGAGAAGAAACTTAAAAACTTATCTGAAGAGATCACAATGATTCACTGGCTTATTTTAAAAGAAATTGAATACTGTTTTGGATGGCTAGTTGACTTTAAAGTCCAATCACCAGCTCTGCAATTTAAGAAACTAAATACAATAAAAGCAAAAGCGATTCTAAAACGAGCTATGGGATTAACCTTTAATAAACATGAGTTTAGTCGCTATAAGCTACTGTATGATTATGTGTCCAAGGATTATTTAAAAAGGTCAAAAAATAATTCAGATAAAAAATTATTATATGCATTTAAATTTGATATGGTATGGGAAGAAATGTGTAAAAAAGTTTTTGCACATCAAGAAAAGTTGATGGAAGAAGTTCCGAAATATAGGTGGATGATTCGAGAAGAAAGAGAAGAGTACCGCTATCAAATACCAGATATTTTAATAGAGGACTTTGATCGAAATCTATTTATAGTGGATGCTAAATATTATTCGTTTAATATAGATGGTACCAACTCTTTGCCTGGAGGACCAGATATGGGGAAACAACTTCTATATTTACAGTCTCTGGAATCTGTAAAAAAGTTTAATAAACTTTATAATATTTTTGTTGTACCAGCGAGTATACAAAATGAAGTTATGACTCACTATGCTACCGGGTATTTAGATAACAAAGTTCTAAAAGAAAGATTCGATTGTATCTATACATTACAGCTGGATTGTATTACAGCGATGCAAGATTATTTGAAAGGAAAAAGTATATTAAAAGATGAATTACTTAATGTTGTGAAGAGTATCTAATAGATTAAAGGTAAAGGAGGCTAAATTCAAAGCCTTCTTTTATTTAGTTTGAATAATTAATGCATTGAATCTACAGTCTTTGTGAAATAAATCGTATATATGTTTTGCTGCTTGTGTCTAACTCAAAGTCTTATGATTAAGATATATTTTCTTTTATTTACTCTGCTTTCCCTAAAAATAAATTGGGATTGTATTCAAAGGTGGCATCAAGGTGAAAAGCAGTAAGTGATTATTGGTGTCTTTGTGGAGTTATTCATGCTCATTGAACTTAATAAGCGAGTAATTTTGTCGAGATAGGTTATTCAGAGAAACATTGCTTGTGCTGTTCAACTTATGATCCTGTGCTGAAAACATTCAACTTAATTCAAATAACTGTGAATACTTGAACTTTCGTGTTTGTTCTCTATCTATTCAACTTTGTAGGAACGTAACTTGAAAGCAAGTTTAATGAAAATGAATCGCTTACAAGCTTTATTTGTGCGAAGCGAAATAGAGGAGCTGTATCGAGAATGTTGTGTTGAGTTTCATGTTATATCATTATAGGTTGATCGTTTTCCATTTTACGAAGTACAATTTCGCTTTAGAAGACAATATATTGACAGTTGGGGAAGAGAAAATCAGTGCACAAGATATTTTCGAAAAACCATATCTAGTAGTAAAAGAGGGACAAAAATTATTGAGCTAATCCTTTTGGGGTTAGCTTTTATTCATAAAATTAATAATAGTAATCCAACTAATTAAGTATGATGCATTTAATATCTTAACTAATTGCAGTACGAAAGGGTTATTGAAATAAGTGGTAAATGTGGAATCGGAATCTTAACTTTTAAAATACTACTGGAAAAAATAGATGATCCAGATAGAGAAAAGAAGCTTCAAGATGAAAAATCTAAAATAATTATTGGAGAAGAGTTCTTAGATTGGAAAATGGTATTAATGTTACTAGAGCGTGACATACCACCGGCACCATTTGAAACGTGGACTAAGAGTAGATGGGCAGTGAAAATAAAGGACTAGCATACTTATGTAAATTGTGCTAATAATCTCCGAGTGGAATGGATCATAAATAATTGCTATAGTAAAATTCTCTCAACTATTAAAGAAGTGGTGGGAATGGACTGCTCTTTAGAGTTCCAAGTCTTAAAAAAGATTAAGAACGAAAAACAGGGAATCTTACCTGTTTTAAAAAAGCCTTCGAAAAGGGATATGAGAATGAGTAAAAAGAGAAAAAGCAAAAAGAAGGATAATATATTAACAGTGGAAGAGCTGTTTAGTGAATTTGCATTTATCGCAGGTTATACAGAAGGCGGAGCGCCTTATGGGATTTTGCATGGGTGCTGGTATGAATTGGATTATCTGGAAGAAGAGGGTGATATAAGAGATGAATCGCTCCCTTTTTGAATAATTCAGTGGTCAAAGCATTAATGTTCGCAGTAGCATTTGCAACATTGATTGTCGTAGTTCTGTCATTTAACCATAATAAATAACCCATCCTTGAGTAAAAGCTACCAAGATGTTTGTCGTACGATTAAAACAATGTGAAAAGCTGGTTATGAGAAGGAAGTAAAACAACTGATCACAGACTTATTACAAACCTATCCAAAACGTCGTGCTTTTGTGGATGAATTGCAGAAATTACAGTGATGACTGTAAAGAGGAGGAACAGCTAATGAAACACATCAACCAACAAGACAATGCCGAAGAGTTTTTTGAACTGCCAAACTCTAAGAGAGATAATGGCTGAGGACCAGATTGGCTAAACCTATGTGCTGGTCTCATTAATAAAGAAATGATCCTTTGTGTGAAGTCAGCATTCTTATTGACCACGAAGCCTATAATAGAATAAAAGAGCCGTTTCAAATTCTCCAAAATGAGATTTTGAAACGGTTTATTTTTTTGCCAGAATTATAAATAGAATGATCTATCATTCAGTCGGCTGTTCAAGAATGGGTTATTCCAAACTTTTTTTATCTTTGTATTACAAACAAACCAGCTTGAAGGGTTATTGTAATTTTTTTCGAAGTTGCTCGACTGCAAACAATGCTACCTTGTCTTGAATAATCTCACCAGGTTTGTTTCCTTCACCAATGATATATCCATCAAAATTTGTCCCTATAAAATCAAAAATATGTTGGAATTGTTGGATCATTGGTAAACCTTTCGTGTATGGATTATCTCCACCTACCGCAACCACATATGTTCTTTTTTGGGACATTTTATTTTTAAAATCTGGATAGTTGGAGTCTCTCAATGTCTGAGACCATCGATCAATAAAATTTTTCATTGTTCCGGTCATGCTATACCAATAAATAGGGGTGGAAAAAATAAGAATATCATGCTGAAGAATACGATCAATAATTGAGTTATAATCATCATTGATCTCCGAAAACCCTTCATTCGCATGACGTTTATCCACTATGGGTTCAATCAAATAATCCTTCAGATATATTTCTTCCACAGTTAATCCTTGAATGACCTTCTTCGTTAACGCCTCTGTATTACCGTTTGGACGGTTTCCTCCGTAAAGAACTGCAATGCTCATGATTAATCATCCCTCCACATTGTTGTCATTTAGTAACTCTATAATTTATATTCTATAATAAGATCCAAAATCAATAAAACGAATTATTTCGATTGAATCAATCGGAAAATACGATTTAGGGAAGGTGAATGAATTGGAGAACAAACAACTGATTACCTTTAAAGTAGCTGCAGAAACCCTGAACTTTACCCAAACAGCTAAAATGTTGAATTTTGCTCAATCGAGTGTAACGGCCCAAATGAAATCGCTTGAAGCTGAACTTGGAACACCGTTGTTTGAGCGCCTAGGGAAGCGTCTAATTTTGACAGAAGCCGGGCGAAAGTTTCAATTATACGCAGATAGAATGATTAAGTTGAATGAAGAGGCAAAGATGGCTGTAAGTGGAGATGAAGAACTTTCGGGAACCCTTACAATTGGAGCACAGGAAAGTCAGTGCACTTACCGGCTTCCACCAATACTCATGGAGTTTAAGAAACAATATCCTAGCGTCAAGGTCATCTTTAAACCAGCACATTCTGATGAAATGGCAAGAAAGGAGCTACAGGAGGGTTTGCTGGATATTGCGTTCATAATGGACACATCGAAGCCTGGGGATGCCTTACGAATAGAGTGTCTTACACAAGAAAAAATCAAAATGGTTGTTTCCCCAGATCATCCGTTACTTACAAAATCGGAAGTTAGTCCAAAAGATCTTGAACACGAAACATTTTTACTTACTGAATCAGGATGCTCCTATCGTACACTGTTGGAAGATTCTTTTCGCTCAGTAGAAGTTTATCCCAAAAATAAATTCGAATTCGGTAGCATAGAAGCCATCAAACAATGCGTGATTGCGGGATTGGGAATTGCAGTACTTCCGGAAATGGCAGTCGAAGCAGATATTAGATCGGGAAAAATGAAGGAATTGGCATGGATAAACACCTTATCACCTATTTTTACCCAGATTGCATGGCATAAAGATAAATGGATGACCCCACCGTTGCAAGCTTTTATAGAGTTAACCCATGAAACCTTTAAGACTAATAAGAATGATCTTAGTGATTTCATATAGATAAGATCGAATACTATGTAATCCCTGAACATTCCATCCATAAAAAAGTCCTAGTTAGAATTAAGTTGGGTACTTCGGCTTAAAAAGTGACCCTAAAAAGTGACCCTGTGTCGGAAACATTCATGTTAATTCAAACAATCGTGAATGTTTATACTTTCGTGATTGTTTCTAACACAGCGTTTAATGTTAAATAAGTCAAGCGTTAAATAAATAGATTTTTGGCCGCACAAAACCAATGCCTCAATATTAGATGGAAAAAAATTGAAACTACCAATCACAAAACCATATAAGGACATTT
>NZ_VDGG01000031.1:0-7756 GCF_006861775.1 Psychrobacillus soli
CGCTCGACTTGCATGTATTAGGCACGCCGCCAGCGTTCGTCCTGAGCCAGGATCAAACTCTCCATAATAGAGAACTTAAAAAGCTCATGTTGTTTTGCTGGCATCATCATTAAATGATGTCAAAATTATTTTGCTTGTTTAGATAACCGAAGTTAATCTTTCAAGCTATATTTCTTAACGTTTTGCATGTTCAGTTTTCAATGTTCAATGTTCAATGTTCATGTTGTCGACTTGTTTTGGCGACTTCTATATAATATCAAGATTCGACAAGTATGTCAACACTTTATTCAAATTAAATATTAAACTCTTTCCTTTTCAATAGAAGCAAGGAAAGAGTAATTTTCATATCAAACTAGAATACTCTCTATGTATAAAGATCTTTTGGCAGCTAGGTCAATTATTTGACCTGTTTCCGTTAAACGAATCATTGGTCTCATCGGAGAATCTCTATGAGAAAATACTACTTCTCCTGTCCTTCCATCTGATAAATGAACGCGAGTTGAAATTGGCAAATCACCTACTAGGGATATTAATGCGAGTACTGCTTCAATGTTGTACTTACCAAATTCTTCTTCTCTAATCATTTCCAATACTTTGAACGGAGAACTCTTAGTACGATAAATCCGCTCAGATGTCATTGCATGATATACATCAGCTACAGCAATTATTTGCGAGTAAACAGATATGCTATCCAATTTTTCACCTTTTGGATAACCGCTGCCGTCTAGACGTTCGTGATGTTGAAAAATAGCAAGTTTAAGTTCAGATTTCAATAAAGGACTGTCTTGTATCATTTGCAAACTATAAATAGTATGCTTTTTAATCTCTGAAAAATCAGCTTCAGTTAAATATGATTTTTTTTCTCTAATCTTCGCATCTACTTTTGACATTCCTATATCGGCTAGCAAACCAGCAGTAGCTATTTGCTTAATCATCCCAGAAGGATGGCGCATTTTTTTAGCTATTGCACCAGAAATTATTCCTACAGCTACTGAATGGTGAGCAATATAGTTATCTAAAGAGGAAAAATTATTTAAGTGAGAAAATATTTTTTTGTCAGTCATAGCTTTTTCTACTAATGGCATGATTATATTACGTAATTTTGCTACATCTACTTTCATCCCGGTTTCCCACGCAGAAAATTCTTTATAAAAACTAGTTACTGCTTGATTATATAGATTTTCAAAGTTTGTTTGGGTAGCTGGTTCGTCTTTATCTTGAATAGTCTCTACTTGGTCTTCGTTTAATTTGCTTATTTCTTCTTCAGTTCTACTAAATACATTTTCTATTACTATTGGTACTTTATTAACATTAAATGCACGTAATACTTGAATATGCTCTCTTGTTATTTTAGTATCTTTTCGAATGATAGGATTTTTTGTATTAACCAAAATATCTTCAGCAAGCACACTTCCTAATCTCAATCGCTCTAAATTTTCTAGAGTCTGATGCATTCCATTCCCTCCTTTTTCTAAATGTTTCTTCAATTATACTAAATATTCTGGGTTACTGTATATGTAAGAAAAAACACTCTTAAACGAATTCGTTTAAGAGTGCCTTCATTTATTTATTCAATTGTTTCTTCTGTGGACGATGATTCTGTATTAGTAGGAGAACTATCTTCTACTTCCGTGTCGTCTTCATCTTCTTCTTTTTCTACTTTTGCGACTGTAGCTATTAACTCGTCGTCTGCTAGTCTCATTAATCGAACGCCTTGTGTACTTCTACCAGTTATAGAAATATCATTTACGTCCATTCGAATGAGCATACCATTTATCGTGATTAACATTAAATCTTCTGTTCCGTCTACCGCCTTAACAGCCGATAAAGGACCATTTTTTTCGGTAATTTGACATGTTTTCACGCCCATACCACCACGACTTTGCAAACGATACTCGGATTCTGGTGTGCGTTTTCCATAACCGTTTTCTGTAACAACTAAGATTTCTTGATCTGGCTCAATAATTTCCATACCTACTACATAGTCATCATCTTTCAAACGGATACCTCTTACTCCACCGGCTGTTCTGCCCATAGAACGAATATCATTTTCTTCAAATCTTACTAACTTACCTTGTCTTGTTCCAATAATTACTTGTTTCTTTCCATCTGTTAAACGAACAGCGATTAGTTCATCTTCTTCTCGCAACGAAATGGCAATTAAACCATTTGCTCGAATATGGGCAAAACCTGAAACAGGGGTACGTTTTGTTATTCCATGTTTTGTCGTAAAGATGAAATAGTTATCTTCTTCGAATGACGCCATTGGAATCATTGCAGTAACTTGCTCGTCTTTTTCAACTCCCAGCAAATTAATAAGCGGTAATCCTTTTGCTGTTCGACCGTATTCAGGAATTTCAAATCCTCTTGCACGGTACACTTTCCCTTTATTGGTAAAGAACAAAATAGTATCATGAGTGGATGTATATAATAGATGCTCTACAAAGTCGTCTTCGTTCGTTCCCATCCCTTGAACTCCTCGACCACCACGTTTTTGACTCTTATACGTGTTTGCAGGCAATCGTTTAATATATCCTTTGTTGGTCAATGTAAGTACGGAGTTTTCTACAGGAATTAAGTCTTCATCTTCTAAAACTTCTGCTCCTCCAGCAACTATTTCCGTTCTACGTTTATCCGCATATCGATCTTTAATTTCGGTAATTTCTTCCCGTATAATTTCAAGTACTCGATACTCATTTGCTAAAATGAATTTTAGTTCTTCGATTAATTTAACTAAAGCTGTATATTCATCTTCAATCTTATCTCGTTCTAATCCTGTCAATCGTTGTAAACGCATATCTAAAATTGCTTGCGCTTGACGTTCAGATAAATTGAACTTATCCATCAAACCATTTTTCGCTTCTTCACCAGTTTGAGAAGCACGAATTAAGGCAATGATTTCATCAATATGATCTAAAGCAATTCGTAACCCTTCTAAAATATGTGCACGATCTTCTGCTTTATTTAATTCGAATTGTGTACGACGACGAATAACTATTTTTTGATGTTCTAAGTAATAATAAAGCATTTCTTTTATGTTCAATACTTTTGGTTGGTTATCGACTAGGGCAAGCATATTAACACCAAAGCTAGATTGTAAAGCTGTTTGTTTATATAAATTGTTCAAAAGTACATGTGAGTTTGCATCTTTTCGAACTTCGATAACAATTCGCATACCATTACGATCGGATTCGTCCGCTAAATGGGTAATGCCGTCAATTTTTTTATCGCGAACTAATTCTGCAATTTTTTCTATTAAACGAGCTTTGTTTACTTGATATGGTAACTCATTAACTATAATTACTTCTTTACCACTTGCTTTTTGTTCAATTTCTACTTTTGCACGAATTAATACAGATCCTCTACCTGTCTCGTACGCACGACGAATACCACTTCTTCCTAAAATGAGACCACCTGTAGGAAAGTCTGGACCCGGGATTATTCCCATCAATTCTTCTATCGTAATCGCAGGGTTTTCAGACAATGCTAAAACTCCATCAATTACTTCCCCTAAATTATGGGAGGGAATATTCGTTGCCATACCAACTGCAATTCCGGAAGCTCCATTTACAAGTAAGTTAGGAAATCTACTTGGTAATACAACAGGCTCTTTTTCCTGTCCATCATAGTTATCTTTGTAATCTATCGTGTTTTTATTAATATCACGCAATAACTCCATCGCAATTTTAGACATTCTGGATTCGGTGTAACGCATTGCAGCTGCTCCATCGCCGTCTACCGAACCAAAGTTACCATGTCCATCTACTAACATATAGCGGTAGCTCCAATGCTGTGCCATACGTACCATTGCTTCGTAAATGGAGGAGTCACCATGTGGATGGTATTTACCCATAACGTCTCCTACGATACGAGCAGACTTTTTATGAGGTTTATCCGGAGTATTTCCTAATTCTTGCATTCCGTATAAAATTCGACGATGAACAGGCTTTAACCCGTCTCGAACGTCTGGTAATGCACGGGATACGATTACACTCATTGCATAGTCAAGAAATGATGTTCTCATTTCCTGACTAATATTGATCCCTTTAACACCTTTATTCGGTATTTCTGACATCCTAAAGACCTCCAGTCACACACATTCTTAAATATCTAAATTTTTCACATAGACAGCATTTTCTTCGATAAATTGGCGTCTTGGTTCTACTTCTTCACCCATTAGTTGCTCAAATACCGCATCTGCTTCCATTGCATTATCTAAATTTACTTGGAGTAAAGTGCGTGCATCTGGGTCCATCGTTGTTTCCCAAAGTTGCTCTGCATCCATTTCCCCAAGTCCTTTATAACGTTGAATATTTGGTTTGGAGGTTTTTGGTAGACGATCTATAATCTCTTTTAATTGTTCTTCATTATAGCAATATTCGACGTGTTTTCCTTGTTTCACTTGATATAAAGGTGGTTGTGCTGCATATACATAACCTGCTTCAATAAGTGGTCTCATGAAACGGAAGAAAAAAGTAAGCAATAAAGTTCGAATATGTGCACCGTCGACGTCCGCATCCGTCATAATAATAATTTTATGATAGCGTGCTTTTTCTAACGTAAACTCTTCTCCAATTCCAGTTCCAAGTGCTGTAATCATTGCTCGAATTTCAGCATTCCCTAAAATTCGATCTAAACGCGCTTTTTCTACGTTTAAGATTTTTCCTCTTAGCGGTAAAATCGCTTGGAAGTGACGATCACGACCTGATTTAGCTGATCCACCAGCAGAGTCACCTTCTACGATATACAATTCACTTTCTGCAGGTACACGGGAAGAACAATCTGCAAGTTTCCCTGGAAGACTAGAAACCTCTAATGCTGATTTTCTGCGTGTAAATTCACGTGCCTTTTTCGCAGCAACTCGTGCTCTTGCAGCCATTAGTCCCTTTTCGATGACTTTGCGGGCAATTTGTGGATTTTCTAGTAAAAATCGATCAAAGCCTTCCGAAAACAAGCTATTTGTAATCGGACTCACTTCTGAGTTACCTAGTTTCGTTTTCGTTTGTCCTTCAAATTGAGGATCTGGATGTTTAACAGAAACAATGGCTGTTAGACCTTCACGGACATCGTCTCCAGTTAGATTAGTATCTGCTTCTTTTAACAACCCGTTTTTTCTAGCATAGTCATTTATGATACGAGTAAGAGCCGTTTTAAATCCGGACTCATGTGTTCCGCCTTCATACGTATTAATATTGTTTGCAAAGGATAATATATTAGATGCGTATCCCGAATTGTATTGCATAGCAATTTCAATGGCGATTCCATCCTTTTCTCCTTCTACAAAGATCGCTTCTTCCGTAATTGGCTCTTTAGATTTGTTTAAATCTTCAACGTATGATTTTATACCGCCCTCATAGAAGTATTTAACGGATTTTTCTATGCCGTCTCTTTCATCGGCAATAGTAATAGACAAACCACGATTTAAATAAGCCAGTTCACGGACACGATGCGCCAAAATATCAAATTCATATTCAGTAGTTTCAGTGAAAATCTCCGCATCAGCTTTAAATCTTGTCGTTGTACCAGTTACTTCAGCTTCACCTATAATTTCTAAAGGAGCACTTACAGCACCACGTTCAAATTTAATACAGTGAATTTTTCCATCACGTCTTACATATACTTCTGTAAACTCTGAAAGGGCATTTACAACCGAAGCACCAACTCCGTGGAGTCCTCCGGATACTTTATAACCACCGCCACCAAACTTACCACCGGCATGTAGAACAGTCATAATAACTTCAACTGCAGGTTTCCCCATTTTTTCTTGTGTATCTACTGGGATACCACGACCGTTGTCTTCTACTCGAATCCAATTGTCTTTTTCAATTGTGACGATAATATGATCACAGTATCCAGCAAGTGCTTCGTCAATACTGTTATCAACGATTTCCCATACAAGATGGTGAAGTCCTTTTGAACTGGTAGTACCAATGTACATCCCAGGACGTTTTCTAACTGCTTCTAACCCTTCTAATACTTGTATCTGATCGGCATCATAAGATTTTTCTAACTCTTTTTCTTCCATAGCCAACTTGCTCACCTACTCTTTCATCACTTCAATAATGGTGAATCTTTGTCTTTTATAATTTAACTAATCCAAAACTGCTCCTTGTTCCACATGAAACATTCTGGCATGTTGTATCGTTTCATGTGCAATTCCTTCAACACTAGTCGTCGTAACAAATGTTTGAACATCACCTTGAATAGTGTTTAATAAATGGGATTGTCTAAAATCATCTAGTTCAGATAGAACGTCATCCAGCAATAAAACAGGAGCTTCACCTACCTCCTGTTTTATCAGTTCGATTTCAGCCAACTTTAAAGACAAAGCTGTTGTTCGTTGTTGGCCTTGTGATCCATATGTTTGTACGTCATAATTATTGACAAAAAATTGAAGATCGTCTCGGTGTGGACCCGTTAAGGTTACTCCTCGATCCAGTTCTCTTTTTTGACTATCCGCCAATTTTTTTTCAAGATGTTCTTTCATCTTGTTTTCCAACCAATCTGCTTCAATGCCAGATGTTGAATTATACGAAACAGTTAACTTTTCTAATCCTCTAGAAATACCAAAATGGATTGGTTCTGCCCACTTTTGTAGTAAATCCATGAATTGAAATCTTTTTTGAATTACTTTCACTGCAGCATCTATATATTGTTCTGTGTATACATCAAACATAACGTCTTTTAGAAAGGGCTTCCCTTGATTTTGTTTTAATATATGATTTCGTTGTTTTAATATTTTTTGGAATTGAAGTAAATCATGTAAATAAACAGGAGAAATTTGGCCAATTTCCATATCTAGAAATCGCCTTCTAACTTGTGGACTTCCTTTTACTAAGTACAAATCTTCTGGTGCAAACATAACGACATTTAACTGGCCGATATAATTACTTAACTTTGTTTGCTCCAAATGATTAACTTTTGCTTTTTTTCCTTTTTTCGACAATGTTAATTCTAAAGGCAAATGACCATACTTTTTTTGAATTGCCCCTCTTATTTTACCATAGTCTGCTTCCCAACGTATCAATTCTTTATCGTTTGAAGTTCTGTGTGATTTTGCCATGGATAAAACATAAAGGGATTCCATCAAATTTGTTTTACCTTGTGCATTTTCGCCAATAAGCACATTAATTTTGGAGGAAAAATCCAATTTAATTGATTCATAATTACGGAAATCTGTTAACTCTAAACGCTCAATATACATGTTAATCCCCGTTCTCTGGTCCAATCATTTGGAATCTTCCTACCCCTGGAATATTTACGACGTCTTTATGACGAAGTTTGCGGCCCCTACGATTTTCTATTTCACCATTTACGTAAACAGCGTGCTCACTTAAAAACCATTTGGCCATCCCACCTGAATTTATTGCATCTGTCATTTTCAATAACTGACCAAGTGTAATAAACTCTGAGTCAAAACGAATCTCTTCCAACAATAATTCAACCTCTTCTCATTTTCATTATCCCTTCATTTTACTCTAAATAACCGAATAAGTAAAAAAAACCGAAAGTGAGCTTTAAGTGTATCTTGTTTTCCAAGCTTTCTTAGAAGGATAGTTTGGGCAATATAGAGATAACGCGTGGTAAAAGACCTATTAGGTGACCGCTAGGATTTTCGCTGCAGTCGGTCGCTTTCCACCGGGTAAGCGAAAATCAACGGAAATTACTAGCTAATTAGCATCGACTCGCTAAAAACAAAGTTTTATACAGTTTTTTCGACTGTGTGAATCCAGTAAATGGATTAGGGCAACCAATC
>NZ_VDGG01000031.1:7766-45366 GCF_006861775.1 Psychrobacillus soli
AAGCAACCAATTCTACTCGGAAAGCAATCAAATCAGCACGAGAGCAACCAAATTATTGGTGAAAGCAATCAATTCTTAAAATAACAAGCTTACTTGAAGTGAGACGACTGTCACTAGGACTCGTTTTTTATGAACGTTGCGCATTTATAAAAACACATTCTTCTCCAGGTAAAAATAGAGCAGATACTTTGTCGTAGTGCGCAGTATCCCTAAACAGCGGCATATCTTCTGTTGTTGATAGAAAGTTATCCACATACCATATAATTTATAATTCCTTAAAGTATAAAAAAGATAGCCACAATTGTGACTATCTCCCTCTTATACGCGTAGTTCATTGCTAATTAATAAGTTCTTACCGGTAAAATAAGTTGCAAAATAGAATCATCGTGAACAGATTTCAACACAAAAGGTCTCATAGCTCCAGAGAACATAATTTTTACATCTTGACCATCAATTGCTTTTAAAGCATCCATCATATATTTTGCACTAAAAGAAAGTTTTAAATCTTCTCCGTCTATGGACTCTGCTTGAATTTGTTCTTCTACGTTTCCTATTTCAGGGGAATTAGAAGATACTTCGACAAAACCTTGCCCAATAGTTGAAAAACGGACAACATTATTTCTCTCTTCTCTTGCGAGTAATGAAGCACGATCAATTGCTTGCAGCAGTGATTTTCCGTTAACAAGAATGGTTGTTTTATATTCATTTGGAATTAATCTTGATGTATCAGGATAATTCCCCTCCAGTAATCTGGAATAGAATAATACATCCCCTGTTTTAAACAAAATTTGTTGTTGCGTCATAACAATTGCAACTTCAGAAGATGTTTCTTCTAAAATTTTATTTAATTCATTTAAGCTTTTTCCTGGAATTACAACACTATATTCTTCTTCCGGTAAGTCCTTTAATGCAGTTTTTCTTTTTGCCAAACGGTGGCTGTCAGTCGCTACACAGTGAAGTTCTCCTTCCTTTACTTGCCAGTTTACACCTGTAAGTACTGGACGACTTTCTGACGTAGACACTGCGAATACAGTTTCTTTAATAATCGATTTTAATAAATCAGAAGCAATAAAGAACTGACGATCCTCTTCAATTTGAGGAAGTAAAGGATATTCAGAAGCATCTAATCCAATCAAGCTAAATTCAGATTTACCTGATCGAATATGTGTTTGAAATTGATTCGTTACTTCTATTTCTACTTCATTTGTAGGAAGCTTTCGTACGATTTCATTGAATACTCTAGCTTGTAAAACAATAGATCCAACTTCTGTGACTTTAATAATTTGTTCTCCATTTCTTTCAGTTGGTATATACGTTTGGATAGTAATATCAGAATCACTTCCAGTAATATAAAGTCCACTTTTTGAAACCTCTAACTTAAGACCAGTTAAAATTGGGATTGTTGTTTTTGAACTTACTGCTTTCATTACGTCATTTAATCCCTCTAATAAACTATCTCTCATTACTTCAAATTTCATTTTTGTACCTCGCTTATATAGTTATTATTTATTTAAAAGATTAATAGATATAGTAATAGGGCTTGTGGATATGTTGATAAGTGTATTTTAACCCTTTAAAACCAAACTATCCACATGTGCATAAGTTGTTCCTAAGTAAATAGAAAAGAAATGCACTTATCCACAAAGAGTTTATCTTCCTAAAATAGTTTTAATTTGTTTTACGTCATCTTGTAAATTTAAATCATCCTTCAACATTTTAGAAATTTTCTCATGTGCGTGAATAACAGTTGTATGATCACGACCACCAAATTCTTCTCCAATTTTCGGGAGAGAGAAATCCGTTAACTCGCGTGAAAGATACATAGCAATTTGACGGGGAAATGCAATTGATTTGGTCCGTTTTTTAGCAGTGAAATCTTCCAGCCTAATATGAAAATGCTCTCCAACTACTTTTTGAATATCTAAAATGGTAATTATTCTTGGACGGGCATTAGGCATAATATCTTTTAATGCTTCTGTGGCAAGTTCTGGATTGATATCCTTATTTACAAGAGAAGAATAGGCTACTACTCGTATTAGTGCACCTTCTAGCTCCCTAATATTCGAATCAATTTGGTTTGCTATATAGGCCATTACTTCATCTGAAATGTCCAATCCATCGGCTCTTGCCTTTTTGCGTAAAATAGCAATTCTTGTTTCTAAATCTGGGGGTGCGATATCTGTTATTAGTCCCCATTCAAAACGAGAACGCAAGCGATCTTCTAGTGTTGGAATTTCCTTAGGTGGTCTATCACTAGATATAACAATTTGTTTAGATTCTTCATGCAATGCATTAAAAGTATGAAAAAATTCTTCTTGAGTTGATTCTTTTCCTGCAAGGAATTGAATATCATCTATTAGCAGGACATCTATGTTCCGGTACTTATTGCGAAATTCAATTGTTTTATTGTCTCGAATAGAGTTAATGAATTCATTCGTAAACTTTTCAGAAGATAAATAAACCACTTTTGCATTCGGATCGTGTTCTTTAACGTAATGACCAATCGCATGCATTAAGTGGGTTTTTCCTAATCCTACTCCTCCATATATAAATAGAGGATTATATGCTTTTGCAGGTGCTTCAGCTACAGCTAATGATGCAGCATGAGCAAAACGGTTTCCTGAGCCAATAACAAATGTATCAAATGTATATTTGGAATTTAAAATTCCGGGTGAAAAATCTGATTGATCCCCATTATTCATAGGGATTTTAGGTTTTGGTATATCAAAGTCTTCTACATCTTGGTTCTTTGGTACAACAAAAGAAATAAGAAGTTCGTTACCAGTCACTTCCGTCAAAATTCCTGCAATTAGATGGACATAATGATTTTCAAGCCAGTCCCTTGCGAAGGAATTAGGCGCAGCTATTGTAACAGTCTCTCCTTTATATGAAAGTAGCTTCGTCGACTTTAACCAAGTTTCGTAACTAGGTTTCGATGTTTTCTTTTCTACTTCAGAGAGAACCTTTGCCCAAAGTTCTTCTAAATGTTCCAATAATCTAATCTCCTTTTTAAGAATGATAAAAGTAAATAAAATGTGCCTATTTTCGACTATTTCTTCAAACGCATCGATGAAATATTGGATAACGTTTCTCGCTAACTTCTTTCTGCACATAACACAGTGTAGAAATAGGCGCTTACGTTAATAATTAATATGTACAAATAAAGACATATACACAAATCCACTATCTGTGGATAATTCTTGTGAACGTACGTGGAAAAACTTATCCACAGATTACTAACAGTTGTGGATAAGGAAAAGTGGTGAAATTCATTTGAAAAAGTAAAACACAAATATCGTAACAAAAAAACATTGGAATTACAAGAGATTTAAGAGTTATCCACAATTATCAAATTATTAACATTCTAAGTTGTCCACAAGGTATGATTATGTTCAGAACATGTTCATAAGTCATGTGGATAATTTTTGGTGTTATTTTTTTATGCACAAGCAAAGAGAGAAAAATGAAATTGATTGTGGATAAACCTTTTTTCAACGAGGAACAAACGCATTTGAAAAATAATTGACAAAACCACTGAAGTTTATATATAATATCGGAGACTGTCTAAAGAAGTTTTTAAGATGATCACTCAGGAGGTGTCATATAGATGAAACGTACATTCCAACCAAATAGCCGTAAACGTAGCAAAAACCACGGTTTCCGCGCACGTATGAGTACAAAAAACGGTCGCCGCGTATTAGCAGCACGCCGTGCAAAAGGAAGAAAAGTATTATCAGCATAAGTCCACTGACCATTCAGTGGTCTTTTTTTTCTTTTATAACCATTAGTCGGAGCAGGTGAAACGATGAATAAAAGACAACGAATAAAAAGAAATGCGGAATTTCAAGAGATCTTTAAAAAAGGCAAGTCATTTGCTAATAGACAATTCGTTGTTTATTGCTTAGCAAAAGAAGAGGATTATTATCGTGTTGGATTATCTGTTAGCAAAAAAGTAGGTAATGCAGTAGTTCGTAATCGTATAAAGAGATATATAAGACAAACCTTTTTAGAAATACATGAGCAAGTATATTCGAAAATGGACTATATTATTATCGCCAGAAATCCGGCGGCCAAGCTAGATTTTCATGAAACTAAAAAAAGTTTGGAACATGTTTTAAAAATAGCAAAAGTTTTTAGTAAGAAAAGCTAGTGTAGACTTTTAAGAGAAATGGTAATATGTAATGAACATATATATAAGTTGTATTAGGGGGAAAGAAGGTTGAAAAAAAGATTATCATTAGTACTATTACTAGTAGTAACAACTGCACTACTTGCTGGTTGTACTGAATTTAATGAACCAATCTATTCTAATTCCGAAGGGTTTTGGAATGAATATATCGTTTGGCCATTAGTTTCAGCTATAACTTACTTCAAAGATTTATTGGGCACGTACGGATTAGGGATTATTACGGTAACGATTTTAATTCGATTAGTAATTCTACCTTTAATGATTAAACAAACGAAAAGCTCTAAAAACATGCAGGAAGTGCAACCAGAATTACAAAAGTTAAAAGAAAAATACAGTTCAAAAGATGCGGTAACTCAACAAAAGTATCAGCAAGAAATGATGGCTCTATTTAAAGAAAGAGGAGTAAATCCTGCAGCTGGATGTTTACCAGTGTTTATCCAAATGCCGATATTAATTGGTTTTTATCACGCTATAAGTCGTATGAATAATACACCAGAAATTAACCTAGGCGACTTTTTAGGGTTTGCATTAGCAGAACCAAGTATTATTCTTGCAGTTCTTGCTGGTATCATGCAATTAATCGTATTACGTACGGGTCCGGCAATGGATAATCCCCAAATGAAAATAATGATGTATATTATGCCATTTATGATTATAGGATTCGGTATTGTATTGCCAGCAGCATTAACATTGTATTGGGTTATCGGAAATATTATCTCTATTATTCAAAACTTATTCATTTATAAACCTTGGAAAAAGAAAGAAACAGAACCTGTTAAATCGGGAGGGTCGAAAAAATGAATCAGATTACGCAAACTGCACCTACAAAAGAAGAAGCTATAACTATTGCACTTGAAAAGCTAGGAGTATCCAAGCAAGATGTGTCGATTACAGTAGTGGAAGAGGGTAAAAAGGGTTTTTTAGGATTTGGCGTAAAACCTGCAGTTGTACAAGTAACTGTTTTAAAAAGAGAAGTAGTAGAAGAAGTTCCTAAAAAAGAAATAATAGAAGCAGAAGAAATAAAACAGGTGCATGATGTAGAAGTGAATATGCCACTTGTGGAAGACGAACTGCCTAAAAAAGAACAAACAAATGAGTTAGCAGTAGAAGAAACAATTCAATATATTAATGAAATAGCTAAAGAAATGAAAATAGACGATTTAGTAATAACTGAAAAAAGAGAAGGAAAGTTCATTCACCTTCATTTAAATAGTGAAAAAGCTGCTTTATTAATAGGAAAGCGCGGACAAACTTTGAATGCGCTTGAAAATTTATCTCAACTTGTGGCAAATAAGTTTTCTAATTCCTTCATTATTATTAAGTTGGATGTTGGCGATTACCGAGAACGTAGAAGGGAATCGTTAGAACAGCTTGCAGAAAGAATGGCAGACAAAGCTGTTCGAACGGGTAAAAAAGTAGAGTTTGAACCAATGTCTTCTTTTGAAAGAAAAATAATTCATCATGCTTTATCGGTTCGTGTAGATATAGAAACCTACTCCGTGGGAACAGATCCAAATCGTTATTTAGTCATAGAACCAATAAAGTAAGGAAAAACGGATTTTAGCTTTTAATAGCTGAAATCCGTTTTTAACTTTAATCAGCAGTTATTTTTGCGACGAGCTTATACAGGAGCAGGGAGTATGAGAATGATTTTAGGCTAATTGATCTGCATCATGCATGCCTAAGCGCAGGTTCAAAGTCTGGACGCTATTATGCCAGGACGTAATTGATATGGTTAAATTGGTACATTTTGTTCACACGAATAAAAGTATCTATACTTCTGGTTTTGGGTATTTTGTGTTATTGTTATATGTTAGATAGTCGTGTTCGTTTTACTTATTCACATGTGGATAAGTGTTAAACTGTAAGGAGGTAGACACTTGTGGAATTTGATACAATAGCAGCTATTTCTACACCGCTTGGAGAAGGGGCTATAGCAATCGTAAGAATTAGTGGTGCTAATGCATTACCTATAGCAAATAAAATTTTTCGTTCCCCAAACCAAAAGGATTTACTAAACCAAGCTTCTCATACGATACACTATGGACATTTGGTTGATCCTAAAACGAATGAAGTAGTAGAAGAAGTAATGTTGTCCTTAATGAAAGGACCAAAAACATTTACAAGAGAAGATGTAATCGAGATAAATTGTCATGGTGGACTTGTATCGGTCAATCGTGTCTTACAGCTTATTTTAATAAATGGCGCGCGACTTGCAGAGCCAGGCGAGTTTACAAAACGTGCATTTTTAAATGGAAGAATCGACTTATCGCAAGCGGAAGCCGTTATGGATTTAATAAGAGCAAAAACAGATAAGGCCATGAATGTTGCGCTAGGGCAAATGGATGGACGATTATCTAGGCTTATTAAAACATTAAGACAAGCTCTTCTTGAGACATTGGCACAGGTAGAGGTAAATATTGATTATCCAGAATACGACGATGTGGAAGAAATGACACTTCCACTTATGATTGATAAATGCACTTGGGTTAGAGATGAAATTGATAAATTGTTAATAACGTCATCTCAAGGCAAAATACTCCGCGAAGGACTTTCGACAGCAATTATCGGAAGACCGAACGTAGGAAAATCATCCTTATTAAATAGTTTAATACAAGAGAACAAGGCAATCGTTACAGATATAGCAGGAACTACAAGAGATATTATAGAAGAGTATGTTAATGTACGCGGAGTTCCGTTAAAATTAGTAGATACTGCTGGAATCCGAGAAACGGAAGATATTGTAGAAAGAATTGGCGTGGAAAAATCACGACAAGTATTGAAAGAAGCAGATCTGCTTTTACTCGTATTAAATAATGCAGAACAACTAACAGAAGAAGACCTTCGACTATTTGAAGCAATTGAAGGTATGGATTGCATCATTATTATTAACAAAACAGATTTGCCGACTGCAATTGACATGGATGAAGTGAACCGACTAGCGGGTGATAAAAGAATAGTCACAACTTCTTTACTTCAAGAAGAAGGGGTCGATGAATTAGAAGAAGCGATAGCGTCCTTATTCTTTGAAGGGTCAATTGAAGCATCGGATTTAACATATGTATCAAATGCTCGTCATATATCCTTATTGCATTTAGCAAAAGCGACCGTGACAGATGCAATTGAAGCTGCCCATAATGAAGTGCCAGTGGATATGATTCAAATAGATGTGACAAGAACGTGGGAAATATTAGGTGAGATAGTTGGAGATACTGTGGAAGAAAGTCTAATTGACCAGTTATTTGCACAGTTTTGCTTAGGAAAATAAAAAATGAGAGGAAGAAACGAACATGCCAAACTTTGAAGCAGGCAAGTTCGATGTGATTGTTGTTGGAGCAGGACACGCAGGTGTGGAAGCAGCATTAGCAGCTGCTAAAATGGGTGCAAAAACGCTTGTTTTGACAATAAATCTTGATATGATTGCATTTATGCCATGTAATCCATCCATCGGAGGTCCAGCGAAAGGAATTGTTGTGCGTGAAATTGACGCATTAGGCGGAGCCATGGGAAAAGTAATAGATAAAACACATATTCAAATGAGAATGTTGAACACAGGGAAAGGTCCTGCTGTTCGAGCACTTCGCGCACAAGCGGATAAAGTATTATATCAAAATGAAATGAAGCGTCTTCTTGAAGAACAAGAAAATCTAACTATTCACCAAGCAGTTGTGGAAGAATTACTTGTAGAAGATGAAAAAGTCGTTGGATTAATCACACAAGTAGGTGCTGTATACCGTGCCGAAACAGTTGTCATTACAACGGGTACTTTTTTACGCGGAGAAATAATAATTGGGGACTTAAAATATTCGAGTGGACCAAATAATCAGCAACCTTCTATTAAATTAGCGGACAGTATTCGAAATTTAGGATTTGACTTAGTTCGATTTAAAACGGGTACTCCACCACGTGTGAATAGTAAAACAGTAGACTATAGTAAAACAGAAATTCAACCTGGTGATGATGTTCCTAGAGCATTTAGTTTTGAAACAACTGAATTCATCATGGATCAATTACCATGTTGGTTAACATATACAAGTGAAAAAACACATCAAATTATTAACGATAATCTACATTTATCTCCTATGTATTCTGGTATGATTAAAGGTACAGGTCCAAGATATTGTCCATCTATTGAAGACAAAGTAGTTCGTTTTAGTGATAAACCACGTCATCAGATTTTCTTAGAGCCAGAGGGAAGAAACACACGAGAAGTTTATGTACAAGGTCTTTCCACTAGCTTACCAGAGCACGTTCAACGTCAGTTGATAGCTTCTGTGCCAGGATTAGAAAAAGCAGAGATGATGCGTGCTGGCTACGCAATTGAATACGATGCAATGGTTCCAACTCAATTATGGCCGACACTCGAAACAAAAAAAATTAAAAACTTATACACAGCAGGGCAGATTAATGGAACTTCTGGTTATGAAGAAGCAGCTGGTCAAGGATTAATGGCTGGTATTAATGCTGCTTTACGTGTACTCAAAAAAGAAGAAAAAGTGCTAAGTAGATCAGATGCTTATATTGGTGTATTAATCGATGATTTAGTAACGAAAGGAACAAATGAGCCTTACCGTTTACTAACTTCACGTGCAGAATATCGACTATTATTACGTCATGACAATGCTGACTTAAGATTACTCGAAATGGGATATACAATAGGGTTGGTTTCTCAAGAAAGATATGACAAATTTGTAGCTAAAAAGAAACGAGTAGAAGATGAATTAGTTCGACTTCGTACACTGTTCATTAAACCAAATGAAACAACGCAGGAGTTAATACGTAGTGTGGAGGGGAGTGAGCTAAAAGACGGTATACGTGCTGCGGATCTGCTTAAACGAACAGAAATGCATTATGATTTAGTTGCCGAACTAGCTCCTTCAGAAGTAGAATTATCATTAGAAGAAAAAGAACAAGTTGAAATTCAAGTTAAATATGAAGGGTATATCGAGAAATCTCTTCAACAAGTAGAAAAACTTAAAAAAATGGAAGACAAAAAAATTCCTGATCAACTTGATTATGATGCAATCTCTGGGATTGCTACTGAAGCTAAACAAAAATTAAAGCAGGTGCGTCCATTATCTATTGCACAAGCATCTCGTATATCAGGAGTGAATCCAGCGGATATTTCTATTCTACTTATTTATATTGAACAAGGAAAAATAGCGAAGATTACTGGGTAGTCTAAAATGATAAGGAGAACTACATGAACGAAGAACAATTTAAACAAGCCCTTCATGAAAAAGGAATTACGCTAAGTGATGTGCAACTAGAACAGTTTAAAAAGTATTTTGAACTACTAGTTGAATGGAATGAAAAAATGAATTTAACTGCAATTACAGATGAACCTTCTGTTTATTTAAAACATTTTTTTGATTCTATTAGTGCTTCTTTTTATGAAGATTTTAACGGCTCTTTCTCTGTTTGTGATGTAGGGGCAGGGGCTGGATTCCCAAGTATTCCACTTAAAATTTGTTTTCCCGACTTAAAAGTTACGATTGTGGATTCATTGAATAAAAGAATTCAATTTTTAACGAATTTAAGTAAAGAATTGAAGTTATCAAATGTTCATTTTGTACATGCTCGCGCAGAAGAATTTGGACAAAATAGCGAATATAGAGAAAAGTATGATATCGTAACTGCAAGGGCTGTAGCGAGACTTTCCGTTTTGTCTGAATTATGTGTTCCCCTTGTAAAAGTAGGGGGCAGATTTATTGCGATGAAAGCTGCTAGTGCTTCCGATGAGTTAAAGGATGCGAAGAAAGCACTTAATGTATTAGGTTCTGAAAAAAGTGCAGAGTATTCATTTCTTTTGCCGATTGAAAACAGTGAAAGAACGTTGTATGTCTTTTCTAAAACAAAAAGCACACCGAAAAGATACCCTCGAAAACCAGGTATTCCAAACAAAACGCCTATTATTTAGCCTTACTAGACCACTTGCTTCTGTTTCTAATTTAGTAATAAATTAGGTTAATGTCTCCGATGAAAGAGATATCGGAGGCAAGTACGTCAAGGTGCATTAAATTGAGGAACGTTCCACGTGAAACATTTATAGTAGTGTTATTTTTTCGTGAATATTAAGTGTATAGAGTTTCTAAAAGGTGGTGCTTGTTAGATGAAAAGTCCTTTTTCTCGTTTTTTCGGAAGTTCTGAAAAACAAGGACAAGATGTAGTTGTGGAACCCACACAACATCATTTAGAAGAAGTAGTTAATATAGCAATTGAAAAAATCGTACCTAATAGGTATCAACCGAGAACTGTTTTTGATGAAGCAAAAATAGAGGAACTTGCTCGGACGATTCATACACATGGTGTTATTCAACCAATTGTCATCCGTAAGATGGATGATGAGAAGTATGAAATTATTGCCGGGGAACGACGTTTTCGAGCAATGACAAAATTGCAGTGGACGGAAGTACCAGCAATAATTCGAAATTTAAGCGACAAAGAAACTGCGTCTATTGCTTTAATCGAAAACTTACAAAGAGAAGAATTAACCGCAATCGAAGAAGCAGTAGCTTATCAAAAGTTATTAAAGTTACATGAACTTACCCAAGAAGCATTGGCACAACGTCTTGGGAAAGGGCAATCTACTGTTGCGAATAAGCTAAGACTGTTAAAACTTCCTGAAGAAGTGCAAGAATCAATTATGAAAAAAGAGTTGTCCGAAAGACATGCAAGAGCGTTAATGCAGATCAAAGAAAAAGAGATGCAGCTACAGCTGATGAATATGACAATAGAAAATCATTGGAATGTGAAACAATTAGAACAAAAAGTGGAAGAAATTCTAAACCCTCCAATGAAAGAAGATAAAAAAGCGACTAAATCAAAAAGAAAAGCTGTAAGTAAAGATGTAAGAATTGCATTAAATACGATAAAACAATCTTTGTCTATGGTCACAAAAAGTGGTATTAATATTAAAACAGAAGAAGAAGATATGGAAGAGTTTTATCAAATTACTGTAAGAATACCTAAAAAGAAATCATAATATACTATTAATTTAGAACTCTCGCATTTTTTTGTGAGAGTTTTTCTTTTGTTACAAGAATAACATCCAATTTCTCTCCGATATTTGATAGAATGGAATAGAGTCAAAAAATTTCGACGAAAGTAGGTGCAAGAGTGGGAAGAATTATTGCAATAGCCAATCAAAAAGGTGGTGTAGGGAAGACAACTACATCTGTTAACTTAAGTGCCTGCCTTGCATACTTAGGTAAGAAAGTTTTACTTGTAGATATTGACCCACAAGGAAACGCTTCTAGTGGCGTAGGTGTGAATAAAGGCGATGTAAGTCAATGTATTTATGATGTATTAATAGATGATGTGAGTGTATTAGATACAATTCAAGAAACAAAGGTAGAAAATCTCGATATTGTTCCTGCTACTATTTCATTAGCTGGAGCAGAAATAGAATTAGTTTCAACTATTTCACGAGAAGTGCGATTAAAAAAAGCATTACAAGAAGTAGAAAGTCGATATGAATACATAATTATTGATTGTCCACCATCACTTGGTTTGTTAACGATAAACTCGTTAACTGCATCAGATGCTATTATAATACCAGTTCAATGTGAATTTTATGCATTAGAAGGATTAAGTCAATTATTAAGTACGATTCGACTTGTACAAAAACATTTAAATAAAAACTTAGAAATTGACGGAGTTTTATTAACAATGTTTGATGCTAGAACTAATTTAGGGATTCAAGTAATCGAAGAAGTTAAAAAGTATTTTCAAGAAAAAGTATATAAAACAATAATTCCAAGAAATGTTCGCTTGAGTGAAGCACCTAGTCATGGAGAACCAATTATTATTTACGATCCGAAGTCTAGAGGAGCAGAAGTATACTTAGAACTAGCGAAGGAAGTGATTCGTAATGGCTAAAGCATTAGGAAAAGGTATTAATGCACTCTTTCCTGGAGAAGATCTAGAAAAAACAGAGAAAGTAGTACAAATTAGTTTAACGGATATTAAAGCAAATCCTTTTCAACCTAGAAAAATTTTTGAGGAAGAGGCGATGAAGGAGCTTTCTGAGTCTATTAAAGAACATGGTGTACTACAACCAATTATTCTCCGTAAAAAGGGTTCGAAATATGAAATAGTAGTTGGAGAGAGAAGATTTAGAGCGTCCCAACTTGCTAGTTTAGATGCAATACCGGCTGTAATTCGTGAGTTGACTGACCGCCAAATGATGGAACTTGCTATTTTAGAAAACCTACAACGCGAAGATTTAACACCAATTGAAGAAGCTGAAGCCTACCAAAACTTGATGGAACATCTAAGTTTAACTCAAGAGCAGCTTGCATTTAGACTTGGGAAGAGTAGACCGCATATTGCAAATCATGTACGATTACTTACGTTACCAGACATCGTAAGAAATGCTATTTCTGATGGTGTTTTAACAATGGGACACGGTAAAGCTTTACTTGGGCTGAAAAACAAAAAAACAATTCCAATAATCATGCAAAAGTCCATTAAAGAAAACTTGAACGTCCGACAATTAGAAGCTTTAGTACAACGGTTAAACGAAAATGTTCCACGTGAAACAAAAAAAGAGGAAAAGGATATTTTCACAAAAGAAAAAGAAACAGAGTTAAGAGATATATTTGGTACATCCGTTTCTATTACTAAAGGGAAAGATAAAGGTAAAATTGAAATTGAATTTTACTCAGAAGATGATTTAGAAAGAATATTGGAACTATTAGAAAAATGATACAACCTATTTCTAGGGGTACCTAGGAATAGGTTGTATTTTTAGAGACGGGATGAGGAATACGAATGGTATTATTAGGAACCTTTGTGAATGCTCTATTAATAATTATTGGAGCTATTGCTGGAAGACTATTAAAAGGAATTCCGGAAAATATGAAACAAACAGTTATGAGTGCAATTGGAATTGCTGTAACAGTTTTAGGTATTCAAATGGGATTTGAAAGCAGTAATTTTGTATTAGTCATTATTTGTTTAGTGTTTGGCGGGGTTATTGGGGAATGGATTGACTTGGATAAATGGTTAAATAGATTAGGTCAATTTATAGAGCGAAAGTTTGGATCAAAAGCCTCTCAAGGAGGAAGTATTGCACAAGGTTTTGTTACAAGTACACTTATATTTGTTATTGGTGCTATGGGGGTTTTAGGGGCACTGAACAGTGGTCTTCAAAATGATCATGAATTACTCATTAGTAAAGGAATAATAGATGGTTTTACCTCCGTTATTCTTGCAGCTACTTTAGGAATAGGAGTCTTACTATCAGCAATTCCAGTGTTCATTTACCAAGGGATGATTGCCTTATTTGCAACACAAATTACAAAAGTAATACCAGAAGCTGCACTTGAGTTATTTCTTCAAGAAATGACAGCTACTGGTGGAATTATGATTATTGCAATTGGTTTAAATTTACTAGGCTTAACGAAAATTAGAGTAGCGAATCTCTTACCGAGTTTAGTCATCGTTGGTATTGCTGTTGCTTTTATTTACAACTTTTAAATTATAACGATGCCATGCTAGGAGAAGAGAGCGTGAAATGACTTTTCCCATCTCAAATGTTAGATTAAGTCGGGTACTTTGCAAAACGTTGTACTCCATAAAACCTCCAATATTCACAACCGCTTTAATGGAGACTTCTCCAATCGGTGGTAATTCTTTTTTTACTGCTTTACCTGGAAAAAGTGGACCGGGATGCACGATAATCTGTCCGATATTGTTTGCATTTCCTAGACAAGCATCAATTGCAATAATATACGGTGAAGTAGGTAATTTTTTTAGCTCTTCTGTTATTTCTTCTAGATTTAAAGCATGTAACGGATTATCTAAAGTTCCAACAATTTGAAATGGAAAGGAAACGAGTTGAGTTAAAAATGAACCAGTCATTGGTCCAAGCGCATCACCTGTAGAACGATCCGTCCCTATACAGCAAAAAACTAAATTTGGATGATCAAAAGGAATATGGTCTAAAAAGTAGTTGCTTAATCGCCAAACTACTCCTGTTTCTTTATAATAGATAGTAGATGGATGTTGAATAGTTGTTGCTTGAGAATTCATATATTTAACTCGCTTTCTTTTTAGCATAGTATATGCATCTAGAAAATTATTTATTCAAGTAGAGGTGATAAACAGCTTTATGAATGCAACTTTACAGAAAATGAAAGATTATTTAATGGCAGAGGAGACTTGGCTAGATCTAGGTATTGTTTTAGTTAAAATACTTGTTATTTTATTACTAACTACTATCGTGGTGAGGGTCGGTAAAAGTATTATTAAAAAGTTGTTTTTAGTTAGACAAAAAAGTCCTTTAGGCTATTCAGAACGCAGACAAAATACTCTAGAGAAGCTTCTTCAAAATATTTTAGCTAACGTTGTATACTTCACTGCGATTATAGCTATATTAAGCACTTTTGGCATAAATGTGGTTGGTCTACTTGCAGGAGCAGGTATTGTCGGACTAGCGGTTGGTTTTGGTGCGCAAAGCTTAGTAAAAGATATAATTACGGGATTTTTTATTATATTTGAAGATCAATTTGCAGTTGGTGACCAAGTACAGATTGGTACGGCTAATGGAATTGTGCAAGAAATTGGCTTACGTACGACTAAAGTTAAGAGCTATACTGGAGAACTTCATATTATTCCGAATGGAACTATTACAGTTGTTATCAATTATTCCATTTATAACTCATTAGCTTTAATAGATGTTAGCGTTTCACCTGAAACAAATATTCCAGCTTTAGAGAAGAACATACAAGAATTTCTTAAAGAGTTACCGAGTAAATACGAAGATCTTGTTAAACCACCAAGTTTTCTAGGAGTGCAAAGTTTTGACGCAACTGAGATAGTTGTCCGAATTACTGCTGAAACAATACCGACGAAACAAGCTGGGGTTGCTAGAAAAGTACGAAGAGATTTAAAAGAATTTCTGGAACAAAAAGGGTTTCAAATATCATAATCATATAGCTTGATTAATCATAGTAAAAGTAGGTGATTGACATGGAAAACAAGCAGTTTCAACTAAATGATATAGTAGAGATGAAAAAGCAGCATCCTTGTGGGACAAACGCATGGAAAATTATTCGAATGGGAGCCGACATTCGTATCAAATGTGAAGGTTGCCAGCATAGTGTACTCATCCCAAGAAAAGAATTTGAGAAAAAAATGAAGCGACTTTTAAAACAAGCGGATACTGAGTAAAGATAGACTTTTAGTATTAAAATCAATATAATGAACAGGTTATAAATAAAAAAAGTGTAGGTTAATATAGAGAAGGGTTGTGACATATATGGCATTGACGGCAGGAATTGTAGGATTACCGAACGTAGGAAAATCCACACTGTTTAATGCAATAACGAAAGCGGGGGCACTTGCAGCTAACTATCCGTTCGCTACGATCGATCCGAACGTAGGAATTGTAGAAGTTCCAGACGCGCGTTTAGATAAATTAACAGAATTAGTAGTACCAAAGAAAACAGTTCCGACTGCATTTGAGTTTACAGATATAGCAGGGATTGTAGAAGGTGCGAGTAAAGGAGAAGGTCTTGGTAACAAGTTCTTAGCTCATATTCGCGAAGTAGATGCAATTTGCCAAGTAGTACGTTGCTTTAATGATGAAAATATTACACATGTTTCGGGTAAAGTGGATCCAATCTCCGACATAGAAGTAATTAATCTAGAGCTAATCTTAGCAGATTTAGAAAGTGTAGATAAACGTTTAGCTCGCGTTGCGAAAATGGCGAAACAAAAAGATAAAGATGCAATGGTAGAAGAACCGATTCTTTCACGCTTAAAAGAGGCTTTTGAAGCTGGCAAGTCAGGTCGTTCGGTTGACTTTTCGGAAGAGGAACTTCGAGTAGTTAAAGGTCTACATTTATTAACTATTAAACCAATGTTATACGTTGCGAATGTATCGGAAGATGATATTATGGCAGATGATGAAAATGAATACGTACAAAGAGTACGTGCATTTGCTGCAGAAGAAGGTGCACAAGTAATTGTCGTTTGTGCAAAGATCGAAGAGGAAATGGCAGCACTAGAAGACGATGAGAAGCAAATGTTCCTAGAAGAACTAGGAATTGAAGAATCAGGATTAGACCAATTAATTAAAGCATCTTATTCATTACTTGGACTAGCTACCTACTTTACGGCAGGTGTACAAGAAGTGCGTGCATGGACGTTCCGAAAAGGGATGAAAGCTCCTCAATGTGCAGGAGTTATTCACACAGACTTTGAAAAAGGATTTATCCGAGCGGAAACAGTTGCTTATGATGATTTAGTTGCAACAGGATCTATGGCAGCTGCAAAAGAAGCAGGAAAAGTTCGTCTAGAAGGAAAAGAGTACGTAGTACAAGACGGCGATGTAATGTTGTTCCGTTTTAACGTTTAATAAAAAAGATTAGCGACTCTCTCGCTAATCTTTTTTTAATACATACAGTTTAGGTTTTACAGGATCATCTTTGATTAAAACATCTCTAGGATATGTTCTTAGCTCTTTATACATCGCAAAGTCACCAGCTGCACCAGCAACAAGCCATGCACCTAAAAGAACTAGCACTGGCATTTCTATTATATATCCGACGAACATTGGAAGAACGCCTGTCACCCAAAAAGGGAGCAGTAATGCTTTTTTCATCGCATGATTAGGTAAAGGAATATTCGTTGTTGCGTAAGCAATGCCCATCTTGAGATTAACGCCGTAATCCATACTACTCCACGGAACTTTCCCGAAAAAATAAAAACCAATCAAATGAAATGCTTCATGTAAAACAATTAATAATACATATCCAATAAAAAATAATAGGAAATCAATGAGTGAAAATATTATTTCAAAGCCACCATACATCCAAATATAAAAAAACATTCCAAGTAGGGAAAACAAGACGGTCATGATAAAACTAGACCAAACAACTTTTTTCAAATCAATTTCAATAATCGATAAATAATCTTCTTTATTGTCCATGAACGATCCCTCCATCTAATGTAAATATACAGGAATAGTAAAAACAATGACAATGAATCTTGAAATAATAAAATCTTTATGGTACAATTCATTGATGTGAGTAATAGAATTACTTGCTCCTTGTCGATTGTTAAACAATCGACCAAAGACCATAGGGAGGTGTAAATAGATGAGAACGTACGAATTAATGTACATTATTCAACCAACAATTGAAGAAGATGCAAAAAAAGCTTTAGTTGAGCGTTTCAACGAAATCCTGACTTCAAACGGTGCTGAAATCATCGAAGCAAAAGACTGGGGTAAACGCCGCTTAGCTTACGAAATCAATGACTTACGTGAAGGTTACTACCAAATCGTTAAAGCAAACGCTGATTCAAAAGCAATCGATGAATACATTCGTTTAGCTAACATCAATGAGGACATTATCCGTCACATTGCTGTTCGTATCGACGATAAATAATAAAATCGACTTAACAAAAGCTGAATGAGGGAGGTTGTACACTGATGATTAACCGTGTCGTTTTAGTTGGAAGACTAACAAAAGATCCGGAACTTCGCTATACGCCAAGTGGTGTGGCAATGGCAAGATTTACACTAGCTGTCAATCGAACATTTTCCAACCAACAAGGTGAAAGAGAAGCTGATTTTATCAACTGTGTTGTTTGGAGAAAACAAGCGGAAAACACAGCTAACTTCTTGAAAAAAGGAAGTTTAGCAGGTGTCGAAGGGCGTATTCAAACAGGCAGTTATGAAGGACAAGATGGAAAGCGTGTTTATACGACGGATGTTGTCGCAGACAGCGTTCAGTTCTTAGAACCACGTAGTAGTTCTGGAGACCGTGGCCAATCGGGTCAACCATATGGTGGCGGACAACAGCAACAACAACAACAACAAAATCCATATCCGACATATCAGCAAAACCAACCAATGAATCAGCAAAATTATACACGTGTAGATGAAGATCCTTTTGCAAATAGTAGTGGACCAATCGAAGTATCGGATGACGACCTACCATTCTAAGAGGACTTCACGCATGTGACTTTAATCGAAAAGGAGGCAATCTATTATGGCACCACGTCGCGGAGGCAAAAGACGCCGTAAGGTTTGTTACTTCACAGCTAACAACATCACAAACATCGATTATAAAGATGTAGATTTGTTGAAAAAATTCGTGTCAGAACGTGGGAAAATTCTTCCACGTCGTGTGACAGGAACTAGCGCGAAGTACCAACGTAAATTAACACGAGCTATTAAAGTATCTCGTATCATGGCTTTACTTCCATTCTCTTCTGAAGAGAGATAAGTTTATAAATCAAAGGACCGGGAAACCGGTCTTTTTTTTGTAGAAAAATTTATGTTAACTGTAAAACGATGATGTATGGAATTTTAGTTGTTGTAGTAAATCTGTTACAATGGATAGATGATTATAAAAAAGGAAGGTCCTTCATGCAAAAAAATCAGACAAACTATTTAACATATGGATCTATGATGATTGCACTATTCGCTATTCTTTTAGCAATATCCATTTATATTCCGTTCGTAAGTATTATAACCTTGTTTGTAGTCCCATTACCTATTGCTTGGTACAGTGCAAAGTTTGAAAGAAAACAAGCTATACTTGTAACTATTATGGCTGTCGTAATATCTTTCCTAATTGGCGGGATTTTTGGGCTAATATCTGGGGTGTTAGCTGCTCCTTTAGGTTTTATAATAGGTCATTCGATTCGAAATGATAGGTCCAAACTCTATATACTAATGAGTTCTGGAATCTTTCTATTGCTTATGATACTGGTACAATACATAATTTCTATTTTAGTATTGAATATTAACATTTTAGAGAACTTTTTAAAGACTATTGAAATATCATACAAACAAGCAGGAAATATTATGTCATCTGTTGGGCAGTTGCCAAAGGATTATGATGAGCGGGTTTCCTATGCATTATTGCATTTAGAATCCATTATGCCATCTTATTTTATTGGAGGCGTATTTTTAACTGCTTTTGTTTACTTAATTATTAATTTGTCCATATTGAAAAGATTAAAATTAGATGTTCCGAAATTCTCGAATTTCATGGATTTTAGACTACCAAAAGTGGTGTTATGGTATTATTTAATTGTATCCATTTTCACATTGTTTATGTCCTTTGAAATTGGAACTTTTGGTTATTTACTTTTTGTGAATGCTGCACTTATTTTAAGAGTCCTTTTGTTTTTACAAGGTGTTTCACTCATTCACTACTATTTTTATGTGCAGGGATGGCCAAAATGGTCGATGATTTTAGCAAGCATTCTTGCCGTACCGCTTTTTACGTTCACAATTATATTAGGTGTTTTAGATTTAGGATTTAATTTGCGAGCGTTTTTAAAAGACAGGTACAAAAAATAAGGAGTTGATCAAATGGCGTCTTTTTTTAGAAAACGGCCAATTCGATATCCACTCGTTTTGTTCATGCTACTCGGAGCTGTAGCAGCTTATTTACTGTTGTCTAACAATTTGTTAGTTGGATTATTATTTGCTCTATTAGTAATTGGCGTGTCCATTTATGCATGGATTTTAGAACAGCGTGTATATGAAGAGACAGAAAGACATATAGAAACACTCTCTTACAGGATGAAGAAAGTAGGAGAAGAAGCGCTTTTAGAAATGCCTATTGGTATTTTATTGATAAATGATCAATATGTCATTGAATGGGCAAATCCTTATATGACGCAAAAACTACCCTTCGATACGATCATTGGCGAAGAATTATTTTCTATATCAACAGATTTTAAACAGCTTCTGAAACAGGAAGATTCAAAAGAAACGGTCATTTCGTTTGACGACAATAACTACAAAGTGTTGTATAAAGCGGAAGAAAAGCTATTGTACTTCTTTGATATTACAGAACAAGTTGAAATGGAATCCTTATATTATGGAGATCGTACAGTTATTGGTGTACTATTTATCGATAATTATGATGAAATTGCTCAAGGGATGGACGACCAAACTCGAGGACAGCTAAATAGTATTGTTACCTCATGTGTTAATGACTGGGGAGCAAAGTATGGAATTTACGTGAAAAGAATTTCCTCGGATCGTTTTTTAGCGGTCTTTAACGAATCGATTTTAGTGGAATTAGAGAAAAACAAATTTTCGATTTTAGATGACATTAGAGAGACTACTTCTAAGTTTGGCTTTTCTTTGACGTTAAGCGTCGGAGTCGGTACCGGATCTATTTCACTTGTAGAGCTTGGTGAATTAGCGCAGTCCAGCCTAGATTTAGTATTAGGACGCGGTGGCGACCAAGTAGCGATCAAACATCCAAGTGGAAAAGTGAAATTTTACGGCGGGAAAACAAATCCAGTAGAAAAAAGAACGCGTGTTAGGGCTAGAGTTATATCGCATGCCCTTCGAGATTTAATCCAAGATAGTGACCAAGTGTTTGTGATGGGTCATCGTATGCCTGATATGGATGCCATAGGATCTGCTGTCGGAGTGAGAAAGATGGCCGAGATGAATAAAGTAGATGGCTATGTTGTAATTGACTTTAATGAACTAGACAACAGCGTTACTCGACTAATGGATGAAATAAAAGAAAAACCAGAACTGTATGATCGTTTTATCAGTCCAGAAGAAGCAATGAATAAAATGAGCGATAAAACTCTACTAGTTGTAGTAGATACGCATAAACCGAGCCTTGTGATTGATGAGAAATTGCTTCAAAAAGCAGAAAAAATAGTCGTTATTGATCATCACCGAAGAGGCGAAGAATTTATATCCAATACAATGCTTGTTTATATGGAACCGTATGCATCATCTACTTCGGAGCTTGTTACTGAACTGATTGAATATCAACCTAAACATCAAAAGATAACAAGCTTAGAAGCTACATCTATGCTTGCAGGGATTATAGTAGATACGAAAAGCTTTACCCTTCGTACAGGAGCTAGAACATTTGAAGCAGCTTCCTATCTTCGTACGAATGGAGCAGATACGGTACTTGTACAACGTTTACTGAAAGAGGACATCGATACGTATATTGAGCGTTCTAAAATTGTACAAACGGTTGAGTTTTTTGGGGAAGGCATTGCAATTGCACATGGTGCAGATAATATTGCTTATAGTCAAGTGTTACTAGCTCAAACTGCCGATATTTTATTAACGATGAATAATATTACCGCCTCGTTTGTTATAGGGCGTAAAAGTGATTCTAAGATAGGAATAAGCGCAAGATCGCTGGGAGATGTAAATGTCCAGTTAGTCATGGAAAAGCTTAATGGCGGTGGTCATTTAACGAATGCCGCATGTCAATTAGAAGATAAAACAATAGAGGAAGCAACGATGTTATTAAAAAATGCCATTACGGAAACAATTGAAGGAGGAAATGCAGAATGAAAGTTGTATTCTTAAAAGATGTAAAAGGAAAAGGGAAAAAAGGGGAAATTAAAAACGTAGCGGATGGATATGCACATAACTTTTTATTGAAAAATAAACTTGCAGTTGAAGCAAACCCTGCTGCTATAAGTGCTTTAGAAGGACAAAAGAAAAAATCAGAAAAAGAAGCTGCTGAAGAGTTAGCAGAAGCAAAAAAATTAAAAGAAGTATTAGAGCAACTTACGGTTGAATTGAAGGCAAAATCAGGTAGCGATGGTCGATTATTTGGTTCTGTAACAACCAAACAAATCGCTGCACAATTAGAAAAGTCTCATAGTATTAAACTTGATAAACGTAAAATGGAGCTAGACGATGCTATTCGTGCATTGGGATTTACAAATGTTCCAGTTAAACTACATCAGGAAGTAGTGGCAACATTAAAAGTACATGTAACAGAAGAAGCGTAAGGAGAGAGATTAATGAGCGATCCATTGTTGGACCGTGTACCCCCACATAACCAAGAAGCTGAACAATCTGTCATTGGAGCAATATTTTTAGAACCCCAAGCATTGATAACTGCCGCAGAAATTGTGATGCCGGAAGACTTTTACCGGGTCGCGCATCAAAAGATATTTCAAACGATGCTACGGTTAAGTGATCAAGGAAAAGCAATAGATGTCGTAACTGTAACCGAAGAACTTTCTGCTAAAAAAGAATTGGAAGATGTCGGAGGTATTTCGTACATTAGTGAGATTGCTAATACCGTTCCTACTGCCGCAAATATTGGCCACTATGCAAAGATAGTAGAAGAAAAGTCTATTCTACGACGACTTATTCGTGTAGCTACTACGATAGTAGAGGATGGATTTACTAGAGAAGACGAAGTGGAAGCCTTATTATCAGAAGCTGAAAGAAAAATGATGGAAGTCGCTAACCGAAAAAATGCTGGTGACTTTAAGCATATTAAAGATGTATTAGTCGAAACATATGATAACATCGAAAAGCTTCATTCTCAAAAAGGTGATGTTACGGGAATACCTACAGGGTTTCGTGATTTAGATCGTATTACTGCTGGTTTCCAACGAAATGACTTGATCATTGTAGCTGCACGTCCTTCCGTAGGGAAAACAGCATTTGCACTCAATGTAGCACAAAATGTAGCAACAAAGACGGATGAAAATGTTGCTATTTTTAGCTTGGAGATGGGGGCAGAACAATTAGTAATGCGTATTCTTTGTGCAGAGGGGAATATAGATGCGCAAGTCCTTCGTACAGGTGCGCTTACAACGGAAGACTGGCGTAAGCTTACGATGGCGATGGGAAGCTTATCAAATGCTGGTATTTATATCGACGATACGCCAGGGATTCGAGTAAATGAAATACGTGCTAAATGCCGTCGTTTAAAACAAGAATCAGGTCTTGGAATGATTTTAATTGACTATTTACAACTTATTCAAGGAAGCGGTGGAAGCCAAGCAAACCGTCAACAAGAGGTTTCTGAAATTTCCCGATCTCTAAAAGGTTTAGCTCGTGAGTTAAAAGTACCAGTCATTGCGCTTTCACAGCTATCCCGTGGAGTAGAACAACGACAAGATAAACGACCGATGATGTCCGATTTACGTGAATCTGGTTCGATTGAGCAAGATGCGGATATTGTTTCTTTCTTATATCGGGAAGATTACTACGACAAAGAAACAGAAAATCAAAATATGATCGAAATTATTATTGCAAAACAACGTAATGGTCCGACTGGAACGGTAACGCTTGCTTTTGTGAAGGAATTTAACAAGTTTGTTAATATTGATTGGAGTCAGCATCAGGCTCCACCAGCATAATTTTTAACACGAACATATTAATGTGTATAACATTAATTGTTCGTGTTTTTTGTTGTAATTAGTTGACTGAGATTTAGATGCTTGGTACAATTACACTGATTTTATTCAGGACATATAAATGTCTGGCGGAGGTGTCGGTAATGCCATCAGTAGTAGTTGTTGGAACACAATGGGGAGACGAAGGAAAAGGAAAAATTACAGATTTTCTTTCAAAAAACTCAGAAGTAATCGCACGATATCAAGGCGGAAATAACGCAGGTCATACTATTATTTTCGGAGGCGAAACATATAAACTTCATTTAATTCCTTCCGGTATTTTTTACAAGGATAAAATCTCTGTTATTGGAAACGGCATGGTGGTAGACCCAGGTGCACTAGTGAGAGAACTAAAGGGCCTTCATGATCGAGGTGTAACAACGGATAATTTACGAATTTCTAATCGCGCACATGTCATCCTTCCTTATCACATTAAACAAGATGAAGTAGAAGAAGCGCGTAGAGGTGCAAATAAGATTGGTACAACGGGCAAAGGAATTGGACCAGCCTATATGGACAAAGCTGCACGTATCGGTATTCGTATGGCGGATCTTCTCGATTATGAAGTGTTTAAAGAAAAGTTAGAACAGAACTTAGTTGAAAAAAATAGAATGTTTGAGAAATTTTACGAAACAGAAGGATTTACTGTAGAAGAAATTTTAGAAGAATATTATGGGTACGGGAAAGAAATTGAAAAATACGTAACAGATACTTCAAAAGTATTAAACGATGCATTAGACGAAGGTCGTCGTGTACTTTTTGAAGGAGCTCAAGGCGTCATGTTGGATATTGATCAAGGGACGTATCCATTTGTAACTTCTTCCAATCCGGTAGCAGGAGGAGTAACGATTGGTGCCGGAGTAGGTCCAACAAAAATATCTCATGTGGTAGGAGTATGTAAAGCTTATACTTCCCGTGTAGGTGATGGACCTTTTCCAACAGAGCTATTTGATGAAGTTGGCAGTCAAATTCGTGAAGTTGGTAAAGAGTATGGAACAACAACTGGTAGACCACGACGAATTGGTTGGTTCGATACCGTAGTAATCAGACATGCAGCACGTGTGAGTGGATTAACAGATTTAACGGTCAACTCCATCGATGTTTTAACTGGATTAGACACAGTAAAACTGTGCACTGCTTACAAATACAAAGATGAGTTAATCACAGAGTACCCAGCAAATCTTCGGATGCTTGCTGAATGTGAACCGGTATATGAAGAGTTACCTGGTTGGAGCGAAGATATTACGAAATGTAAAACGCTTGATGAGCTACCAACGACTGCTCGTCATTATCTTGAGCGTATTGCACAACTTACCGGTGTACAAATTTCGATCTTTTCAGTAGGCCCAGATCGTACACAAACAAACATTATCTCAAGCGTTTGGAGATAGTGAAATAAATCAGTGATGTCCATTATTTTTCATAAAAGCAGTCAAAAAGTGAAAACTTTTTGACTGCTTTTATTCATTTACTCGACAATTATTGAAAAATTGGTATTTCTAATCTTCTATTATGACAAATATAACAAAGAATTATGGGAACTAATGTACAAAAAACGAGTATATTAGTGAAAATTAAAACAAAAAGGTTGAAAGTATAGAAAAAAAGCTCAATTAATTTCATTTTTTTGTAAGCTAATAGAATATTTTGGAACCAATGCTACAGTTTCTTTACAACTATGATAATTAGTACACTTCCCTAATTCAAATATGTTAAATTAAAGTAGTGTGAAAAATAGAGAAGATTGTTTTGAATTAGTTTGGAAGGGGCTTTATCATGTTTTTGAAGAGAAAGAATGAGGAACAGGGAATTCAACGAACTGTTCTGTCAAACAGAAAGTCAAGCATTGTGAAAAAAGCAACCATATCAATTTTGCTCATATCAGGTTTATGCACTAATATGGCTTTTGCAAATGAAGATGACAGTAATACATTGAAAGAAATTTATCATATATATTCTAATGGACAATACGTAGGGGCATTGTCTGATCAAACAGAGATGCAAGCAATGATCGAACAAAAAGTTCAAGATTCGCACTCCCAATACGAGAATCTTTCTTTAAAAGCAGGCTCTAATTTATCTGTTGTGTCTGAACAAGTTTTTACGGCTTCTACAAATGATGAAACAACCCTTCAAAAGTTGGATGAATTAATTGAAGTAAAAGCAAAAGCATTTGCATTATCCGTTAATGACGAGATGGCAGTCTACGTCAAAGACTTGGAAGCTTATCAGGAAGCGGTACATAAACTAAAACTACACTTTGTATCGGAAGAAGAGTTACAAGCATTGGAAGCACGAAAAGGTTCTAATGAAGCTTTACCCGAATTAAAAGAAAATGAAACACGTATTAAGGATTTAATCTTAAATGAAAAGGTATCAGGGGTTACTGTAGAAATCAATCCAGAAAAAGTTGTTTCACCTGATGATGCAGTAAAACTTCTATTAGAAGGAACACTAGAAAAAGAAACGTATAAAGTGACTGCAGGCGACGTATTAGGAACAATAGCTAGTAAGCATGATTTAACATCAGCAGAGATTATGGCTTTAAATCCAGGTGTTACAGAATCTACATTATTACAAATAGACCAAGAGTTAAATGTAACAGTTTTAAAACCGCTTATTAATGTAGATGTTCTATATGAAAAAAAAGCGGAAGAAGTTATCCAACATACAAAAAAAGTAGAAGAAACAGATGAAATGTATAAAGGCGATACAAAAGTAAAACAAGAAGGTTCGGATGGAAAGAAGATAGCTACATATTTAGTACGTAAAGAAAATGGAGTCGAAGTAGGTCAATCCGTAATTGAAGAGACCATTCTTGTAGAACCTAAGGATCATATCGTCTTAAAAGGAACAAAAGTGATACCTTCTCGTGGTTCTGGCCAATTTGCTTGGCCTGCTGAAGGTGGGTATATTTCTAGTAAAATGGGTTATCGTTGGGGTCGTCAGCATGAAGGGATAGATATTGCACGTCCTAACGGTTTCACGATAAAGGCTTCAGATAACGGCATTGTTGAAGCAGCTGGATGGGATGGAACATATGGTAATCGGGTAATTGTAAATCATCAAAATGGTTATAAAACGACCTATGCTCATCTTTCTTCTATAAGTGTTAGTGTAGGAGATGTTGTACCACAAGGTTCCAAGTTAGGTGTAATGGGAAGTACTGGCCGTTCAACCGGTACACACTTACATTTCGAAGTGAAGAAAAACGGTGTAACGATTAATCCATTATCTGTGTTAAACTAATAAAAAAGTAGAGACGGTCACTAGTTTGGCTGTCTCTTTTATTATAATCAAATTTGCCTTTGTTTCCGCTTAAGAAACTATAAAATTCTAGAGATGTAGACAACTATTTACAAGAAATATAAGTAAGTTAAGTCATTTTTAAAATTCGAGCACAGTATAGAGATAATGCGTGGTAAAAGACCAATTAGGTGACCACTAGGAGTTTCGCTGCAGTCGTACGCTTTCCACCGGGTAAGCGATGAGCCTTCACCGCCGCTTAGGCGGACGCCTGAGAAGTCTCATTATGCTCACTTATCCGGTAGGAGTCGACGCCTGCAGCGAAAATCAATGGAAATTTCTTGCTAATTTTGCGTCTACTGTTATCAGAGCTTTAAATTGATCAGATTCCCTACGCAATATTTAGTAAAGCTAATTAGAAAATGCTTTCTCCAAATAAGTTGAGCATTTACTTAGGATAAAGTTCGTTTCATACAACTATTTATTGGTATGACACCTCGTATTCATCGTCGTCTCACTCCAAGTAAACTTGTTATTTTAAGAATTGGTTGCTTTCACTGGCAANCATTTATTGGATTTACACATTCGAAAAAAATGTAAAAATTTTTGTTTTTTACGGGCCGAAGCTGATAAGTAAGCCATTTATGTTGATTTTCGCTGCAGGCGACGACTCCAGCTGAGGCCAACAGGATGTTGGTCACGAAGGCGTTGCCACACGATGTGGCGCTCTTAGCCTTTTTTCCCCTGTGGGCAAATGAGACACCGCAGGCGTACGCCTAAGCGGCGGGGGTGGCTCATCGCTCACCCGGGGGAAAGTGCTCGACTGCAGCGAAAATCACAGCGGTCACCTTACGACGCAGTATCCCTATTTTGTGCACCATCTACCAGAGGTTTTAACTTTATTCCGCTTTTTGTTGGATAAAATGATAATTTCCTGGGAAATAATTCGACAAACATCGACTTTACTTGTCCTAATACCAACTACTTCCTTTAAGGATGCGAAGAGTGTAAAAGCATGATAGAGTAAATACATTAAGAAAAATTTTATTTCTACAAAATATAGAGAAAAGAACGAAAGGGGTACTATAGATGAGTAAAAAAATATTAGTAGTAGATGACGAAAAGCCGATTGCAGATATACTGCAATTTAATTTAAAAAAAGAAGGTTATCAAGTATTTTGTGCCTATGATGGCGATGAAGCATTAAAAAAGGTAGAAGAGATACAACCAGATTTGATGCTATTAGATATTATGCTTCCAAATAGAGACGGTATGGAAGTTTGTCGGGAAATAAGAAAAAAACATGATTTTCCTATCATCATGTTAACTGCAAAAGATTCAGAAATCGATAAAGTGCTCGGTTTGGAGCTAGGGGCAGATGACTATGTTACTAAACCATTTAGCACAAGAGAGTTAATAGCAAGAGTGAAAGCAAATATGCGAAGACACCAAACGACACACGGTGATGCAGAGGTTACGACAAATGATATTGTAATAGGACCATTAACGATACAACCAGATGCGTATTTGGCATTAAAAAGAGATGCTACAATTGAGCTGACACATCGAGAATTTGAACTATTACATTATTTAGCCAAACATATTGGACAAGTGATGACCCGTGAACATTTATTACAAACAGTATGGGGATATGATTACTTTGGAGATGTTCGAACAGTAGATGTAACCATTCGTCGTCTGCGTGAGAAGATTGAAGACAATCCTAGTCATCCTACTTGGATTGTAACTAGAAGAGGCGTCGGTTACTATTTAAGAAATCCTGAACAGGAGTAAACAAATGCAAAAGGTTGGTTATTTCAAATCAATTCATATGAAGATTGTTTTTATCTATATACTGCTAATAATTATAGCGATGCAAATTATTGGTTTATATTTTGTTCGAGAGTTGGAACAAACGTTAAGAGAAAATTTTCAGGAATCCATATCAGACCGTGTAAGTTTACTAGAGTTTAGTGCTCGAGAAGAAATCATTAAAATAAGAAATGAAGAAGACTTAACTAAAGAGCAAAGCCTACGTTCGATTTTGTCTGGTTTAAATTCATACGATATTAAAGAAGTACGTGTTATTGATGCAAGATACCAAATTTTAGCAACTTCAGATATAAACAACCAATCGATTGTTGGACAAAGATCAATGGATGAATTAGTAAAGTTATCCATAACCGCTGCAACAGAACAAAGTAATATTTCACTAGATGAAACGCGTAATCGAATTTGGATTTTAGCAACGCCAATCATCTATCAGGGAGAAGTAGTTGGTTCTTTATATATCGAGTCGAATATTGAAAATGTTTTTGGGCAAATGAATGAGATAAACCAGATTCTTGCTGGGGGTACAGCCGTTGCACTTGCGATCACAATTGTTCTTGGAATATTAATCGCACAAACGATTACTAGACCAATATCGGATATGAGAAAACAAGCGCAAGCTATGGCGAAAGGGAATTTTTCTCGCAAAGTACGTGTATATGGAAATGACGAAATTGGACAACTAGCTATTGCATTTAACCATTTGACAAATCGTTTACAAGAAGCGCAATCGACCACAGAGGCAGAGCGTAGAAAACTTGCATCGGTACTTGCCAATATGACGGATGGCGTCATTGCTACGGATCGCAAAGGAAGAGTTATTCTTATTAATGACCCTGCCATCAGATTATTGAGGATTCCGAGAGAGATGGTTTTAAATCGTCCGATTATATCGGTTCTTGGCATTGATTCTGCTTATTCATTTGAAGACTTAATTCATTTAAAGGAATCGATGAATTTAGATTTAAGTACACAGGAGCGTCCATTTATATTACGTACGAACTTTTCTGTTATTCAAAAAGAAACAGGTTTTGTGAATGGATTAATAGCCGTACTACACGATAATACCGAACAAGAAAGAATAGATATGGAACGAAGAGAATTTGTTGCAAACGTTTCTCATGAACTGCGAACGCCATTAACGACAATGAGTAGTTATTTAGAAGCACTTGCAGATGGTGCATGGAAAGATGATGAAATTGCTCCGACATTTTTACAAGTAACACAAACGGAAACACAACGGATGATTCGACTTGTCAATGATTTGCTGCAGTTATCTAAAATGGATAGTAGGGACTATGATTTGAATCGAGAAACTGTGAATTTCAACCAATTTTTCAATCGAATAATAGACCGATTTGAACTTTCTAAATCGCAACATGTTACTTTTCATCGAATGCTATCCGATACAGCGTATTATGTGGATATCGATACGGATAAACTGACACAAGTAATAGATAATATTATTTCCAATGCTATGAAGTATTCACCGGATGGAGGAAATATCCGATTTGGAGTAGCAGTGAAAGAAAATATGTTAACTGTGATGATTTCTGATGAAGGTATGGGAATACCAACTGAAAATGTCAACCGAATTTTTGATCGTTTTTATCGAGTGGATCGTGCAAGAGCAAGGTCAATGGGCGGAACTGGTCTTGGACTTGCTATTGCCCGGGAAATGATAGAAGCACATGGTGGCAGCATTTGGGCGGAAAGTGAAGAAGGACAAGGTACGACTATATTTTTCACATTAAAAGTGGAAATGGACGAGGAAGGTGAGTGGGATTGAAGTATATTGAACAAGTAAAATCAGTTATTTTACTCTTACTTATCCTACTTAGTTTAACACTAACTTTTACGATTTGGACGTATTCACCTTCCTATAATATGAATGAAACACCAGTAGTAGATATTGCAATTGCAGAAAAAAAGAGAATGGAAGATGTAGTAAAACCGTATCGACTACTGCTTAGTCAAGAAGAGTCATTAAGTGGTTCCGAAAATACGCAAATGATCGAAGATGTATTAAATTCGATGAAAAATTGGGAAATACAAACGGTAGAGCTTCTGAATAATCAAGCAAGTGATCAGCAAATAAATGAGTATACAAAAAAACCGAATCGGATGACATTCTTTTTTCCGGCGGAAGTTCCCTTTAAAATATATGATAATATTTTAAACTTTACTGATTATAGTTTACCTAACGCTTCGTTCGATCGGTTAATCGTTGAATGGAGCGAAAGTCCAAGTGAAAAAATGAATCTATACTTCATTAGTACGATAACACAAAAAGTATATACAGCTAACATCGGCAATGCCAATCAAGAAACCTTCATCAAACGCTTGAAAAAACAAACGATCGATTTACCGGTGTATAATGAGATAGAAAGAGTAAATCGACTTTCGCTTTACGTTACTACAAGTCCTAAAATAATGTCGAGCTATTCGTATATTGTAGAAGAAATTGCACCGGAGAAATTCAAAAATGCATTATTTACAACTCCTAGCCTTGTTCGTAGTAATCCATTAGGAACAAGTGGACAGGAGTATACGGATGATAGTGCACTCATGAACGTCGACTTTATATTTAAAAGATTAAGTTATGTACACCCGGCTTCGGAAAGTGATCAAGTTGGTAAATCGGACGAGCTCATTCAACAAAGTTTGAACTTTGTTAATGAGCATAATGGATGGACAGATGATTATCGATATAGTCGTATCAATTTTTCTACAAAACAAGTAAGTTATCAGCTCTATTTTCTTGGAATGCCAGTTTTCAGTAAAGATACAGCAACCGAAATTATACAATATTGGGGAACAAATCGTGTATATCGGTATATTAGACCATATTATACGTTGGATGTTTCTACACCTGCTAAAAAAAGAGATGTTCAGTTGCAATCTGGACAAAATATATATGACTTGATCTACTCCCTTTCTGACAAAAAAGTGTCATCCATAGATGATATTGCAATTGGATACAACTTGTCTCAGGACGATCAGGAGAAGGTTCTGAATCTAGAGCCTTCGTGGTATTATTTAGCGAATGGTTCTTGGATACGAGTCACTCCGGAACTATTAGGGGGTGGCAAATTTGGATTGGAATAAAACAAAAACTATATTTATTATCGTATTTTCTATTTTAAATGTGTTTTTGTTATCTCTCTACGTGAATAGGTACAACGACGCGCTGAATGTAGTGGAGCCAATTGATACTCCTATTGAGGAAAGGCTACTGTCGGATAATATAAAAGTCCCGAAAACAGAATCATATATCCAAGAGGCATCATACGTTTCTGGGAATGTACATCTTTTTAGTATGGAAGAGTTAGATGGATTAACGAACCAGACGTTAGAAGTAAAGGATGGATTTCAATTAATAGGAACATTCAAAGAACCAATTGCGGTAACAACAGAAAACTCTTTAGAAAAGTTAGTCAAAGCAAATATTATTCGTGGTGATTCATACGGATTATGGAAAATAGATGAAGAGGAACAATCTGCTACATTTTTTCAAAAAGTAAATGATCGACTCGTTTACCACAATAAAAATGCGCAAGTAATTGTCCATTGGAATGATGAAAAAGAACTTATTGGATATGAACAAACGGTATTGGATAATCTAGAAGATTACGATGAATTGAAAAAGTTAGTGTCGCCAATGTTAGTAATTAAAGTTTTGTATTCTAGTTCATTATTAAAAGCAGATTCGACTGTAAAAGATATTAGACTTGGATATTCCACGTTAGCCACTCTAACAGAAACTCAAGTATTTGCACCAACTTGGTATGTACAAGTTGAACTTTCAGATGGGACGATGGAAGAGTATTTTGTCAATGCAGTAGAAGGAAGAATTAGCGAAATTCCTAAAGAAACGGAACAACCAGAAGTAAAGTAAGGAGTTTTAACAATGAAGTTTAGTGTTTTAGCAAGTGGGAGCAGTGGGAATGCTATTTATGTGGAAAACGAGGAGCATTCGTTTTTAGTAGACGTAGGCTTAAGTGGGAAGAAAATGGAGCAGCTTTTTAGTGAGATAGATCGAGATATTAAAAAGCTATCTGGCATTTTTATTACACATGAACATAGTGACCATATTAAGGGACTAGGTGTCGTGGCAAGAAAACACGGCATCCCAATCTATGCAAACGAAAAAACATGGCTAGCAATGGATCCCCTTATTGGTAAAGTGCCGGTTGACCAACGATTCCAATTTGATATGGAGACAGTTAAAACATTTGGAACGATGGATATCCAGTCCTTTGCTGTCTCCCATGATGCAGTAGATCCTATGTTTTATATCTTTCATGAAAATGGTCGTAAACTTGTCTTAATAACGGACACTGGGTATGTAAGTGACCGGATGAAAGGGCATATTAAAGGAGCAGATTCATTTGTTTTTGAAAGTAACCATGATGTGAGCATGCTTCAAATGGGACGGTATCCTTGGTCGATAAAAAGAAGAATATTAAGTGACGTAGGACATGTTTCCAATGAAGACGCAGCGGTTGCTATGAGTGAAGTGGTAGATATAAAAAACACTCATATTTATTTGTCCCATTTAAGTAAAGATAATAATATGAAAGACCTTGCACGGATGAGTGTTGCACAAACACTAAATTCTTGTGGAATTGTCGCAGGAGAATATGTGCATCTTCACGATACAGATGCAAATGTTCCAACTGAATTAGTAACCGTTTAAAAAAATTCCAAAGCGTACGCTTTGGAATTTTTTTATTTATCTTTAAATGAATTTTCATCTTATTTTAATGTTAGTTGGGTAAATTAACAGTACAAACAGTTGTATAAAAGAAAGGAAGATGAACGATGGAACCAAATAATCCATACGGACCACAAGAAGAACCGAAAATAGAAGAGACGATAGTAGAAAAAAGAGCTCCAAAGAAAGAAAAGAAACAAGGTGTAGCTGGCTATTTCTTCACTGGTTTAGCAGGTGTACTAGTTGGAGCTTTACTAGTATGGTTTTTGATACCTTCAGTCCTTACAAATTTACCAACAGACAATGCAACTAAAACAACTAATAATACTACTGCAAAAACAGAACAGCTTTCTGTAGATATTACAACAGATGTGACGAGCGCAGTAGAAAAAGCTTCGGCAGCAGTAGTTGGTGTTTCTAATATCCAATCGGTCACAAACTTTTGGAGTCAGTCGCAATCAGAACAAGAGGCTGGAACTGGTTCGGGTGTTATTTATAAAAAAGAAAATGGAAAAGCATACGTCATTACGAATCATCACGTAATTGAAAATGCAAAGGCGGTAGAGGTAACTTTAGTAGATGGAGCAAAAGTGGAAGCTAAATTAGTTGGAAGCGATGTATGGACAGACTTGGCAGTTTTAGAAATTGACGATGCAGGTGTGGACACAGTGATCGAATTTGGAGATTCAGATGCCTTAAAACAAGGGGAATCCGTTATCGCGATAGGAAACCCATTAGGACTGGACTTTTACGGTTCAGTAACAACTGGTGTTGTATCTGGTAAAGATCGCGCTGTACCAACAGATATTAATGGCGATGGAGTTGAAGATTGGCAAGCAGAAGTTTTACAAACAGATGCAGCCATTAACCCAGGAAATAGTGGTGGGGCCTTGATCAATTTAGCGGGACAACTAGTGGGGATAAATTCGATGAAAATTTCTGAAGCTACAGTAGAAGGTATGGGACTTGCAATACCTGTTAACTCTGCAATTCCAATTATTGAAGACTTGGAGGCAAATGGAAAAGTAAATCGCCCATCAATGGGTATTACATTGGTCGATGTAACAAATGTACCTGCTTTCCATCAACGTGATACATTAAAGTTACCAGTAGAAGTAACGACTGGAGTTGTAGTTGACCAAGTAATAGAAAATACACCAGCTGCATTAGCAGGTATGAAACCGTATGATGTCATTGTAGAAATGGACGGTCAAAAAATAGAAAACACGATCGAGTTGAGAAAACATTTATATAATGAGAAAGAAATTGGTGATGAGTTGAAAGTAAAAGTATATCGCCAAGGTGAATTAGTTGAACTAACGATTAAATTAAAAGAAACAGATACATTATAAACATGTGGATAACTCCGGTTTGTAAATAAAAGATTTACACAACGAGTAGGAAAAGAAATGCTGTTCTTTCCTACTCGTTTTTCATTTGATAAAATAGATTGTGGATAAGAACGAATGATTTGTGTATAACTTGTTAAATTATTCGGAAAACGAAAGGAAGTATAAAATTGAGAATATTCAGTTGTGAAACCCATATAAATCAAGCTTTGGACATGTTCGTTGCGGAACAAAAAACTTTCCCAATGCTTGAAAAATTAGATGGAGATAAAAAGTTATCCACAAAGTGTACATACTGTAATGTCGCTGCAGTATATGTTGTAGAAAAAGAAGATTGAGACACAATATGTAGATAAGTTATGTGGATATGTGCATAAGTATTGTGTATAACTTGTTTGTAAACAAAATGTGAAGGTGGATAACTTGTGAATATACAAATTGTATCGGTTGGAAAGTTAAAAGAGAAATATTTAAAATTGGGGATCGAGGAATACACAAAACGACTAGGTAGTTATGCAAAAATCGAGTTAGTAGAAGTCCCAGATGAAAAAGCACCAGAAAATCTAAGTGATGCCGATATGGAAATCGTGAAGAAAAAAGAAGGAGACCGGATTCTTTCTAAAATTGGAACAGATACTTATGTCATTGTACTAGCAATTGAAGGAAAGATGAAGTCATCCGAGCAGCTTGCTAGTGATTTGGAGGCGTTAATGACATATGGACGTAGCAAAATTGCTTTTGTTATAGGGGGATCGCTTGGTTTACATGAAGATGTGATGAAACGGTCGGATGAAAAATTATCTTTTAGTAAAATGACTTTGCCACATCAGTTGATGAAGTTGGTATTGGTGGAGCAGGTTTATCGAGCTTTTCGGATTATAAAAAATGAGCCTTACCATAAGTAAGTGCGGTTTATAGAGAATACCACCTGGAACGTTGATATGACAACGATTAAGGTGGTTTGGTCTTTTATATTATGTAAATTGTCAAGTCAAGTCGAACAATGCTGAAGCAAATGATAACGTAAGGAGATCTTGGTTTTGTCATCGGTGAGGTGGAGAGTAGGGCCACTGTCTTTTGCCGATCCTTATCGTGCACTCTGACGTCGTTTTAATTGATCTATTAATGCCAGTAGTAGATGGAATTGAAGCAAAAAAAAGTTTAGTGAGGGCTAATTGAACAAAAGAGTAAGATGCACCATTTTATAAAATATATAACTATAAATGTCGGATTTTGTCGGATTCAATAGGTATACCGTAAAATACTAGTATAAAGTTATCTCTCAGGTATGAAAGCGCTTACCGATTGGAGAGGGAAACTTATAGATGGAGAAAAAATTAAAATTTGCTAATACTAGGATTTATTGTTGGAGTATGAGGATGGTTTCCTTATGTATCGCCATTAGTTTAGGGTGAATCTTTTGTATAAGGAAAGCAGTTGCAATCTTTGGATAGGCAAATCTGCAGTGAGACGATTGCAACACGTCAGAGCTTTTTTACCGTGTAGATGAGCTCGGCGTCACATATGTGTTTGAGGGAGAAACGGACTTCGAATCATGCCGTGATCAGCTGGATGCTTTCATTCGGCATATATGTGTAAATGACAAAAAAACAAGCTTTAACATATCCGAGGTTAACCAAGATCTTGATGAAAACGGCTGAAAGGTTCGGCTGGGGGGAACTTCATCAATGAAGCGGTAAAGCTTTTTAGAAAGGTGAAGATATATGATTGAACTCAATCAAATTACAACTCTGTTCCTTGCAGTAGCTCTCTATTTGTTTGGAATGGCACTTGTCAACCGGATCGGATTCCTTAACCGATTCCTGATCCCTGCGCCTGTCGTCGGCGGTTTGATATTCGCTACTTTAGCGCTCGTGTTGAAAACTACGGGGATTGTCGAGATTACATTGGATACATCGCTCCAGACGCTGTTCATGATTGCCTTCTTTACAACGGTCGGCCTTGGGGCAAGCTTCAAGCTCATCAAACTGGGAGGGAAGCTCTTAGTCATCTACTTGCTCTTGTGTGGTGTCACGGTGTTCTTTCAGAACGTCATCGGTGTTTCGTTTGCTCAATTGTTTGGAATTGACCCACTGTTGGGTGTCATGGCCGGAGCAGTTTCGATGAACGGTGGACATGGTGGCGCTGCGGCATACGGACAGACGATTGAGGACTTGGGCATTTCCTCAGCCTTGACGATTGGCATGGCCGCCGCCACACTTGGCCTGATTTGCGGTAGCCTTTCCGGCGGCCCGGTTGCGCGGTACCTGATTAAAAAACATGACTTAAAGCCGGCATCGGGTAAAATAGAAGGGTATGTAGAGAAAGAAGAGAGGCCGATTCAAGAGTGGTCGTTCATGGTCCAGGTCGCCCTCCTCACGTTCTCCATGGCAGTGGGAACGTATCTTGGTGATTTGTTTACGAATGTGACCGGCTTCGTCCTGCCGTCCTATATCGGGGCGATGTTCGTGGCGGTCATTGTTCGGAATCTTGCCGATCGCTTTATAAAGGGCACGGTGAACATGAAGGAAATCAATTTAATCGGTGACGTTTCGCTTGCGATCTTTCTTTCGATGGCACTGATGAGCATCAAGCTGTGGGAAGTCGCAGATCTCGCACTACCACTCATCGGCATTATACTCATCCAAGTTATCTTCCTCGTCTTGTATGCCATCTTTGTGATGTTCCGAATGCTTGGCAAGGATTACGATGCGGCTGTTATGATCTCCGGATTCTTAGGCCACGGGTTGGGTGCAACACCGAACGCAATGGCGAACATGTCGGCGACCGTGAGCAAGTACGGTCCTTCTCGCACGGCGTTCCTGGTCGTGCCAATTGTAGGTGCATTCCTGATCGATGTTGTATTTAGCGCGCCGATCATTATCACGACCATTAACTTGTTCAAGTGATTTACTGGAATGACTGTTTCCAGATTAACTATATCTGATTTAATAAAAAAAGCTTCTAGCCCTTTTTGAACTGAACCCCGAATAGTAGACACTTTAGAAAAAGTGTAGCTATTCGGGGTTTTTTCTTTTTCAAAACCCCGTTATACTAGAATTTACGAACTTTGAACGGGAGAAATCATTATGAGTAAAATAA
>NZ_VDGG01000032.1:0-28265 GCF_006861775.1 Psychrobacillus soli
CATTTTCTAATTAGCTTTAGTAAATATTGCGTAGGGAATCTGATCAATTTAAAGCTCTGATAACAGTAGACGCAAAATTAGCAAGCAATTCCCATGGATTTTCGCTGCTGGGAGGCGACTCCAGTGGGATCCAGTGAGCAAAATGAGCCTTCACAACGGACGCGCGCAGGCGCGGCGGTGAAGGCTCATCGCTCCCCCCACGGAAAGCGTCCGCCCAGCAGCGGAAATCCCAGCGGACACTCATTTTCAACCCACTACCGCGCAGTATCCCTATTATGTGCGACGTCCCATTAATACTAATTATTTCTATTTGCTAAATTGGGGCATAGTCAGATACTTTCGCATTTGTTCTTTGAAGTTTGTAGTGCAACAGGAAAGGGGTTGATTTGAAAAGAGAGAATCACAGATTTATATATTCAAAAAAAACATAAACTTAAAAGGGGATAATATGCATGGTAAACGTACAAAGTTCAAATATTGGATACCCGAGAATTGGTGAAAAACGTGAATGGAAAAGAGCGTTAGAAAGCTTTTGGAATGGTAATATTTCAGAAGAAAAGCTGTTAGCAACAACGGACGCAATACGCCTAGAGAATTTACGTAAACAGAAGGAATTGGGAGTAGATCTTATTCCGGTAGGAGACTTTTCCCTATATGATCATGTGCTAGATACGTCTGTTATGTTTGGTGTTGTTCCAAAGCGTTTTGAATATAAGGGTGGAAAAGTGTCTTTGGAAACTTATTTTGCAATTGCCCGTGGAAATAAAGATGCAGTAGCATCGGAAATGACGAAATGGTTCAATACGAATTATCATTATATCGTACCGGAACTCGAAGGTGTAACGCCGAAATTAGTGGAAAATCGTCCACTTACTTTTTATAAAGAAGCAAAAGAGAAGCTAGGTATCTACGGTAAACCTGTTCTTTTAGGACCAGTTACATATATTAAACTGGCAAGAACGGAGAATTTCTCTTCATTATTACAGCAGTTCACACCACTATATATTCAGGTGTTGAAGGAACTTGCGGAGGCGGGAGCACAGTGGGTTCAAGTGGACGAGCCTATTTTGACTAGTAAACTATCTAGCGAAGAGTTAGAGCAAGTGAAACAAGTTTATGCTGCAATTCAGGAAGCAGTTCCAGAACTGAACATCATCCTGCAAACGTATTTTGAAAAAGTTGCTAATTATGAAGCGGTTGCCGCGTTGCCAGTGAAAGGACTAGGGCTAGACTTTGTTCATGGTGATTCACTTGAACTACTACAGAAATATGGATTCCCTAAAGACAAAGTTCTATTTGCAGGCGTCATTGACGGAAGAAATGTATGGCGTGCAGATTTAGATAAAAAAGTGGCACTTCTAAACGAAATTCAAACATATGTGGAAAAAGACCGACTTATTGTTCAACCTTCCGCATCCCTTTTACACGTACCAGTTAGTACGAAATTGGAAGAACGCTTGGATCAGGTTATAAAGGGGGGGCTGGCATTCGCTGATGAAAAGCTTACTGAAATTGTTCTACTTAGTAAAGGAGTACATGAAGGAGCTGTCGCAATTGAGGAGGGACTTGAAGCTAGTAGAAATGCTCTGTCCGTTTTAAATAACTCGAAGTATAGACAAAACGCAAAAGTGAAGGGAAATATCGAAAAACTAATAGAACAAGATGTGAATCGTACATTGCCATTTGCAGAACGTATTAAAAAGCAACAGCAACGATTTAACTTACCACTTCTTCCTACAACGACAATCGGGAGTCTGCCGCAAACACCGGAAGTAAGACAAACTAGATCGAAATGGCGCAAAGGTGAAATAACCGATCAAGCATATGAACAATTTGTTCAGCAACAGATTGAAAAATGGATCAAAATTCAAGAAGAAATTGGAATTGACGTTTTAGTTCACGGCGAATTTGAAAGAACTGACATGGTGGAATACTTCGGTGAAAAATTCGATGGTTTTGCGGTGTCACAGTTTGGGTGGGTTCAGTCATACGGTTCAAGATGTGTTAAACCTCCACTGATTTTGGGAGATGTTGCGTTTAGTGAGCCGATTACAGTGAAAGAAAGTGTTTATGCACAATCGCTAACGAAGAAGCCAGTAAAAGGCATGTTGACAGGGCCTGTGACGATTTTGAACTGGTCATTTGTGCGTGATGATATCCCTCGTTTTGATGTGTTGAACCAAATTGCATACGCACTTCGTCAGGAAATCGAGGAGCTTGAAAAGAATGGAATTGGTATGATTCAAGTAGATGAACCTGCAATACGTGAAGGGTTGCCGCTAGATCCTGAGAAAAGCGATGAGTACTTAAATGCAGCTGTATACGCATTTAAACTGGCAACTTCCTCGGTTAAAAATGATACGCAAATCCATACGCATATGTGTTATTCGGAATTCAGTGGTATCATCGATTCCATTAGTGCCCTCGATGCAGATGTCATATCGATTGAAACATCAAGAAGTCACGGGGAAATCATTTCAGCATTTGAAAAAAACACCTATGATAAAGAAATTGGTTTAGGCGTCTATGACATCCATAGCCCACGTGTACCAAGTAAAGAAGAGATGAAAAAAAATATTAATCGAGCTCTTCAAACAATCAAACCAACACAATTTTGGGTTAATCCAGACTGTGGTTTGAAAACAAGAAAAGAAGAAGAAACAATCGAAGGTTTGAAAGTGATGTTGGAGGCTGCGAAAGAGGTAAGAGAAAGCCAGTTGGCTATTATTCAAAAATAATAGCTGTGGTTAATTAAAAGATATTTCAAAATTAATGCAATGTCATTCGAACGGTGAATGGCATTGCTTTTTTTTTGCATAATCCAATTCTTCCAGGAGACAATAAGCTAAAAGAAAGGGGATGGGTAATTAGATGAAAGAAAATAAATTCGCAGATCTTAATAGTGAGCAGTTGGAAGAACTTAATGAATTGGAAGATAAACTGGGCGTTACGCTAGTTGCTTATGATACTTCTGCAAATTTTAATGGTCATTCTAGTGAAACGGCAAATTCCTAAGATAAAAAGCATGTCTCAAAGTTCTTCGAGACATGCTTTTTTATATGCTGGTGGGTACTTTTCCAACTAAACACGCCATTTTTCCAACTAAATCATTAAAAATTCCAACTAAATCGTCTGAAATTCCAACTAAACACCATTTTATTAGGTGTATGTGATAATCACCAAGCAACTAGAATACACATGAAATGTGGTCTTAAGCTTGCTTGTGTTTATTCATCGTTGCATTGACACTATAACACTTAAAACATATTATTAACTTAATAGAATGGAATATTCTGAAAAATAAAATCAGGTGGGGATCTAGAATGATGCAGAGAGATGCAACGTTGGAATATGCAAAGAAATTGGATGAGCAAGATGCATTAAAGAGTTATCGAGATGAGTTTTATTTGCAGCCAGATATTATTTATATGGATGGCAATTCTTTAGGGCTGTTGTCAAAGCGAGCGGAGCAGTCACTGCTCTCCTTACTAGATTCATGGAAAAAATACGGGATTGATGGGTGGACGCAAGGGGAGCATCCATGGTTTTATTTCGCTGATACATTAAGTGAAATGTGCTCCCCTCTAGTAGGAGCTTCGAAAGAAGAAGTGATTATTACTGGCTCTACGACATCGAATTTACATCAGTTAATCGCTAGTTTCTATCATCCAAATGGTGCTCGTACGAAAATTTTAGCGGATGAGTTAACTTTCCCGTCTGATTTGTATGCGATTAGTAGTCAGTTATCATTGCATGGATACGATCCCGAGGAGCATATGGTATTAGTGAAAAGTCGTGACGGGGACACGTTAAACGAAGCGGACATTATCGAAGCGATGACGGATGATGTGGCGCTCATTGTATTGCCAAGCGTGTTGTACAGAAGTGGACAAATATTGCAGATAAAAGAGTTAACGAAAGCTGCGCATGAACGAAATATATTAATCGGTTTTGATTTATGTCACTCGATTGGATCAATCCCACATCAGTTGGATGATTGGGAGGTAGACTTTGCGTTTTGGTGTAATTACAAACATTTAAACGGGGGACCTGGAGCTGTTGGGGGATTATATGTGAATCAAAAACATTTCGGAAGAAAACCGGGACTCGCTGGGTGGTTTGGTTCTGATAAAGAAAAGCAGTTCGACCTTTCAATTCAAATGACCCCAGCACCCGATGCAAGTGCTTACCAAATAGGGACACCAAGCATTTTAAGTGCGGCTCCATTATTTGGCTCGTTGGAAATGTTTGCGGAAGCGGGTATAGATAGGATTCGTGAAAAGTCATTGAAATTAACGGATTATATGACATTACTAATAGAAGAAGAGTTGCGTGGTTACCAATTTACAATCGAAAATCCAAAGGAACATAATCGTCGTGGGGCTCATATTTATTTGGTTCACGAAGAAGCGGCACGTATTTGTAAAGCGTTAAAAGAATATCAAGTTATACCAGATTTCCGTTCTCCAAATGGCATTCGTTTGGCACCTGTTGCATTATATAACTCGTTTGAAGACGTATGGAAAACTGTACAAATTTTAAAGGAGATTATGAAAGAAGAATCATATAAGAAATTCGAAAATAAGCGTGATGTTATTGCTTAAAAAGGAGGGGTTAGATGGCAGAAAATAATTCGGACCCGAAAAGCGAAAAAGGAATTCACACTGATTTTCGTGACGATATGACGTACGGTGATTATTTGCAGCTAGATAGCATTTTATCTAGTCAAAAAAGGTTATCGAGTCATCATGACGAAATGCTTTTTATTATCATTCACCAAGTGAGTGAGCTTTGGATGAAGTTAATATTGCATGAGCTAACTAGTGCTATCCAAGCAATTCAAGCAGATAAAATGCAAGCGGCTTTTAAAATGCTCGCACGTGTGACGAAAATCCAAACACAAATCATTCAAGCTTGGGATGTATTATCGACATTAACGCCAGCTGAGTATTTAGAATTTCGAGATACACTAGGAAAAGCATCTGGATTTCAATCTTACCAGTACCGACAAATTGAATTTGCACTCGGATACAAAACGAAGCATATTTTGAAAATCTATGAACAGGATACTGCGTTATACGAGCAACTCGAAAAAGCCAATAATGCACCGAGCATTTATGATGTGTCCATTCAAGCGTTAGCAAAAGCAGGATTTACCCTGAATCCAGCAGTAGTAAAGCGTGATTATTCCGTAACATATGGGGGAGACAAGACCGTAGCAGATGCATGGAAAGAAGTATATTTAAATGTAGATAAATACTGGAATTTATATCAGTTAGCAGAAAAACTCGTAGATGTGGAAGACTGGCTACAGCAGTGGCGCTTCCGTCATATGAAAACAGTGGAACGCATTATTGGATTTAAAACTGGAACAGGTGGTTCATCCGGTGTGAATTATTTACGTAAAGTGTTGGATCATCGGTTTTTCCCTGAACTATGGGATTTAAGAACGAATTTATAGTGGAGGTTATCAATGACGAAGTGGATAGATATTACACAAGCCTTTTCAAATAAAATTAGTACTTGGCCAGGGGATACGCCGTTTCAATTCGAATTTGCATATACGAAAGAGCAGACCGGCTCCGTTAATATGGGACGATTCACAACGAGCGTGCATACGGGGACTCATGCCGATGCACCGTTTCACTTTGATAATAATGCACCAACAATTGAACAGCTTGACGTCAATATTTACATAGGTCGAGCTAAAGTAGTGGATGTCATAGGATTAGAGTCAATTGGAAGAGAAGAGCTACAAGTATTTGATCTAGATGGCGTGGAACGATTACTTTTAAAAACAGCTAAAACGGTCAGTGTGGAACGCTTTCCTACACAAATTCCTGTATTAAAAGAAAATATCGGTGAATTTTTGCAGGAAAAAGGTATTTTTTTAGTCGGGGTGGACCATCCTTCTGTTGATGCTTTAGATGATAAACAATTGCCTGCGCATCATGCACTTTATCGGCATGGCGTACACATTTTAGAAAATTTATTTCTACAAGACGTAACACCTGGTGATTATGAGCTAATCGCTTTACCTTTGAAGATTCAAGGAGCGGACGGCAGTCCAGTGCGTGCAGTCATTCGATCGATATAAGAAAACAAAAGATCTTTTATTAGCTAAAATTGCTAATGAAAGGTCTTTTTAATAGGTGCAATTTTGACGAAACTGTAAACGATTGCGGATTTCGGGCGTAACATTGGATGAATAGTGAGTTAAGTCATACCAGATATTTTAAAAAACAATTATACTAGAAGAAGTTAATGACACCGGATTTAGAAGGAGTGAGCGCTTTGAAAAAAGTAGTTGTTATCGGCGGAGGAATTACTGGCCTGTCAACGATGCATTATTTGCAAAAACTTAAAATAGAAAAAGCACTAAATATGGAATTGGTCTTAGTTGAATCTAATCATTACTTAGGTGGGAAAATTCATTCCGTGAAGCATGGAGAGTTTATTATGGAAACTGGAGCGGATTCGATTGTTGCTCGTAATGCAGGAGTCATGCCTTTAGTAGAAGAGTTAAATTTACAAGACGAGCTTGTTTACAATGCAACAGGTATTTCTTATATTTACACGAATAACGAGCTGCATGCTATACCTCAGGACACGGTATTTGGTATACCGACAAGTGAGGAATCGTTAGAGAGTAGTACATTAGTTTCTAATGAAGGTAAAGAAGAAGCGTTGAAAGATTTTGATTTGCCGAATGAAAGCTTTACGAAAGACAGTTCGATTGGAGAGTTTTTAGAGCATTTCTTAGGTAAAGAATTAGTAGAAAAACAAATCGCTCCCGTGTTATCAGGTGTATATTCTGGAGACCTAGATAAGCTAACAATGGCTTCCACATTGCCTTATTTAATAGACTATAAAGACGAATACGGCAGTATTATTAAAGGTTTAGGAGCAAACAGGGAACAATTCCTAGCAGCTGCCAATAAAAAATTCATCTCCTTCAAAAATGGACTTTCAGCGCTGATAGATCGAATGGAAGAAGAACTTCAGGACGCTACTATTTTAAAAGGAGTGCACACAACAAAGATTGCGAAAAATGATGATAAGTATGTAGTTTCCTTTTCCAACCACAACTCAATCGAAGCCGATTACATTGTATTAACAACTCCTCATAATGTCGCACAAGCGATAATGCAAAACGAAGAATTGGATGTTGAGTTCAATAAGTTGAAAAACTCATCGCTTATAAGTGTTTATCTTGGTTTTGATATTCCAGACGAACAGCTCCCTGCAGAAGGTACAGGCTTTATCGTGTCGGAAAATAGCGATGTGAAATGTAATGCATGTACATGGGCAAGTCGTAAATGGAAGCATACATCTGAAAACAGCCATTTGCTTGTTCGAATGTTTTACAAAAGTACGAATGCTGCCTATGAAGAAATGAAAGACATGAGTGAGGAAGAGCTGGTTCAAGTCGCTTTACAAGATATTGAAAAGAGTTTGAAGCTAAATGGTAAACCGCATGTCGTGGAAGTAACTAAATGGAATGACTTAATGCCGAATTATCACTTAGAGCACGGACAAGCGGTTACATCGTTAAATGAGAAATTATCTGCTCAGTTTCCTCAAGTATTACTTGCCGGATGTTCTTATTATGGGGTTGGCATCGGTGCATGTATTAAAAACGGAAAGGAAACTGCAGAGTTAATTGCTGAAAGTATTTAACTATTTTATATTAAATGCAGATGTTGGACCAAAATTCAGTTTTGGTCCTCTTTTTATTGTCTAGGAGATGATAAAAATTTAGACATGTGCATACCTTCCTACAAGAACTTCTACATCCTGACTCCTACTCCTTGCCAGCCAATCGGATGAAGCTATAATCCTCTAAATAGAAAACAGAAAATTTCTTATTTTTAAAATTATGCTTGACGCTTTACTTTATTAAAGGTACGATATCACTAATCATTGTAAACTGAATATTTAATTCTTATCAAGAGAAGCCGAGGGACTGGCCCTATGAAGCTTCAGCAACCGCCATTTAGGTCAGGTGCTAAATCCAGCAGACATGTAATAGTCTGAAAGATGAGAAGGAACGATTTTTGTAAACTCGTAAAGCCTTCTTTTATTATAGAAGGCTTTTTTTGTATTTAGGAGAGGATGGGTGCGGATGGGATTGTTAGATAAATTACGAACAAATATGTTAACGGCAGATGGGGCGATGGGGACGCTTCTATATTCATATGGAATTGACTATTGCAATGAAGAATTAAACATCGAAAGACCAGAAATTATCGAAAAGATTCACCAGGACTATATCGCGGCCGGTGCAGATATTATACAAACGAATACATACGGCGCGAATGCGATTAAATTGGAAAGATACGGATTAGAAAATAGCGTAAAAGAAATCAATGAAGCCGCTATTCAAATTGCGAAACGGGCTGCTGCACCGGGTGGACAATTTGTGCTCGGAACAATCGGGGCAATCCGTGGTATTCGAAAGAGTGATGCAACTATAGAAGAAATCATTCAAATGGTTGACGGGCAAGCGAAACATTTACTTACTGGCAATCCGGATGGGCTATTACTGGAAACGTATTATGATTTTGAAGAGCTAGCTGCGACTGTGACACACTTACGGAAACTAACAAATACGCCAATCATTGCACAAGTATCGATGCATGATCCTGGTATATTGCAAAATGGATTATCACTAAATGATGCTTTAAATCAACTGGATGCATTAGGAGCAGACGTCGTTGGAGTCAATTGCCGGTTAGGTCCGTTCCATACAATACAGGCATTAGAAGAGGTCGCACTTCCGAAAAATGCGTTCCTTTCTGCTTTTCCTAATGCTAGCTTATTGGATATGGAAGATGGACGCTTAGTGTACGAATCAGAGGCAGATTATTTCGGAAAAGCAGCGCTTCTTCTTCGGGAAGAGGGTGTACGATTAATCGGTGGATGTTGTGGAACGACACCAAAGCATATAGAAGCAGCCAAAAAATTAATTGGTCATTTACCTCCGTTAACAGCAAAGGTAGTGACCCCTAAGAAACCAATTATTATCCGTGAAGCAGAGCCGAATAGCCATGAACCTCTTCATGAAAAAGCACAAAAAGAACGGACGATTATTGTGGAACTAGACACTCCACGTCATCTAGATACGACGACATTTATGGAAGGTGCTACAAAGCTCTACGATGCTGGTGTTGACGCTGTGACAATGGCGGATAATTCACTCGCTTCTCCTCGAATTAGTAATATGGCGATGGGCTCCATGTTAAAACTGCAAAACAATATTCGACCTCTCGCGCATATTACTTGTCGAGATCGCAATCTGATTGGTCTTCAATCGCATTTGATGGGACTGGATGCACTAGGTATTCATGACATTTTAGCGGTAACTGGTGATCCAACGAAAGTAGGCGATTTTCCAGGTGCTACAAGTGTGTATGATGTCTCAAGTTTGGAGCTAATACAACTAATCAAGCAGCTAAATGAAGGGATATCATTCTCTGGGAAATCGCTTCGAAAGAAAGCAAACTTCTCTATAGCAGCAGCCTTTAATCCGAATGTTCGAGTGCTTGACCGTGCTGTAAAACGATTGGAAAAGAAAATTGAATGTGGAGCGGATTATTTTATCACGCAACCCGTTTATACAAAAGAAAAAATTCAAGAAATTTATGAAGCGACGAAACATTTAACAACCCCTATTTTCATTGGTGTTATGCCGCTTACAAATATCCGAAATTCAGAGTTCCTACACAATGAAGTGCCGGGTATCAAATTATCAGAAGAAGTGCTTGCAAGAATGCGTGCATGTGGAGAAGATAGAGCGCGTGCAACTGCAGAAGGTATTCAAATTGCAAAAGAACTAATAGACACTGCAGCGGAATTGTTTAATGGAATTTACATCATTACTCCGTTTTTCCGTTACGATATGTCGCTCGAATTGATTGACCATATTAAAGAGATTGATGGAAAGAAAGTGAGAGAGAACAGCTATGTCTAAACATCTAATTGAGCAACAACTTGAAACTAGAATTCTCATCATTGATGGTGCCATGGGTACGATGATCCAAAATGCCAATCTTGATCCGGAAGATTTTGGAGGAGAAGAATATGACGGATGCAATGAGTATTTAAATATCGTAAATCCAGGGGTCATTGAACAAATTCATCGGGAATACTTGGAAGCAGGAGCAGATATCATTTGTACGAATACATTTGGTGGAACGCCGGTTGTATTGAATGAGTATGATCTCGGTAGCCAAGCATATGATATTAACTTTCGAGCAGCGCAATTTGCAAAGAAATGTACCGAAGAATTTTCGACTTCAGAATGGCCACGTTTTGTAGCAGGAGCGATTGGACCGACGACAAAAACGTTATCTGTTACTGGCGGAATAACTTTTGATGAATTAACGCACGATTTTTACGTCCAAACAAAAGCATTAGTGGAAGGAGGCTCCGACCTGATTTTACTCGAAACGAGCCAAGATATGCTAAACGTCAAAGCTGCAACAATAGGAATTAACCAAGCATTTACGGAAACGGGAAAAGAGCTTCCGATTATGATCTCCGGCACAATTGAACCGATGGGAACTACTCTAGCTGGGCAAAGTATTGAAGCTTTCTATATATCGATTGAACATATAAAACCGCTTTCTGTTGGGTTGAATTGTGCGACTGGTCCTGAATTTATGACAGATCATATCCGTTCACTTTCGGAGTTATCCGGTGGATATGTCAGCTGTTACCCAAATGCAGGGCTACCCGACGAGGAAGGGCATTATCATGAATCGCCTGACTCTTTGTCTAAAAAGTTAAAAGGTTTTGCGGAAAAAGGTTGGTTAAATCTAGTTGGTGGATGTTGTGGGACGACACCAGCCCATATTCGAGCACTGCGAGAAGCAGTTCAACATATTGCACCAAGAAAACCAGCTGAAGCGAGTCATGGGCATGTCGTTTCTGGAATCGAACCACTTCTTTACGATGAGTCGATGCGTCCGTTGTTAATAGGGGAGCGGACGAATGTCATCGGTTCACGTAAGTTTAAACGACTCATTATCGATGAAAAATTCGAAGAAGCTTCGGAAATTGCACGTGCCCAAGTAAAAGGGGGCGCTCATGTTATTGATATTTGTCTAGCAAATCCGGACCGAGATGAGCTAGCGGATATGACAAACTTTATGAAAGAAGTCGTGAAAAAAGTTAAAGTGCCGCTTGTAATTGATTCGACGGATGAAAATGTGATTGAAGAAGCATTGAAATATTCCCAAGGGAAAACAATCATTAACTCTATCAACTTAGAAGATGGGGAAGAACGTTTTGAAGCTGTCATTCCGCTTGTCAAAAAATACGGTGCTGCGGTAGTTGTTGGAACAATCGACGAAGTGGGTATGGCTGTTACACGTGAACGAAAGGTAGAAATTGCAGAACGTTCGTATGATTTACTCGTGAATAAATGGGGACTACCGCCAGAAGATATCATTTTTGATCCTCTTGTATTTCCAGTAGGGACAGGAGATCAACAATATATTGGTTCCGCTGTCGAGACGATTGAAGGAATTCGCTTAATAAAAGAAAAGTTGCCGCGGGTCTTAACTACACTAGGTGTAAGTAATGTATCTTTTGGACTTCCACCAGTCGGTCGCGAAGTGCTTAATGCGGTTTATCTATACCATTGCACACAAGCAGGTCTCGATTACGCGATTGTAAATACGGAAAAATTAGAGCGATATGCATCCATTCCGGAGAAAGAAGTCGCCATGGCAAATGAATTATTATTTACGACAACGGACAAAACACTTGCCGATTTCACCGATTTTTACCGGGATAAAAAGAAGGAAAAAACGGAAGCCGATATTCCGAAAACCGTACCGGAACGTCTAGCCTACTACATTATAGAAGGAACGAAGGAAGGACTTATTCCAGATTTAGAACAGGCGTTGAAAATATACGATACTCCCCTTGAAGTCATTAATGGACCATTGATGGACGGCATGTCAGAAGTAGGGCGTCTGTTCAATGAAAATCAATTAATCGTTGCAGAAGTTCTACAAAGTGCAGGAGTGATGAAAGCATCTGTCTCCTACTTAGAACAGTTTATGGAAAAAGATGAGGATGACACTGGAAAAGGGAAAATTGTTCTAGCTACTGTCAAAGGCGATGTACATGATATCGGAAAAAACTTAGTCGACATTATTCTAAGTAATAATGGATATAAAGTATTGGATATAGGAATTAAAGTAACTCCATCTGAATTAATAGAAGTGATTCGGAAAGAGAAACCAGATATTGTAGGTCTTTCCGGACTCCTCGTAAAGTCAGCCCAACAAATGGTTATCACGGCACAGGACTTTAAAGAAGCGGGCATTGATATCCCAATGCTTGTAGGGGGAGCAGCCCTTTCACGACGCTTTACAGAAACGAAAATTTCAGCAGAATATGAAGGACCAGTGCTATACGCAAAAGATGCGATGCAAGGGCTTGAACTGGCGAATCGCTTACAAAATGAAAGTGATAAAGTGTCCTTATTAGAAGAATTAACGATTCAACAAGAAAAACGAAAAGTAGCAGAAGCAAATCGAGCTTCGAAACAAGCGGTCGCAGTTTTAACGAAGCCTGTGAAAACAGTGCGAGAAGACGTGCAAGTATACGAACCGAAAGACTTACGCAGACATGTATTAAAAGAATATTCTGTGGCACACCTCTATCCATACGTCAATATGCGGACGCTAATTGGTCATCATTTAGGTTTAAAAGGATACAGTGATAAACTGCTGGAACAACAGGATAAGCGCGCGGTGGAATTACATGAACTTGTAACAGAGTTTTTAGGAGCAGGTATTTTAAAACCATCTGGACTATATCAATTTTTCCCTGCACAATCAGATGGGGATGATGTGGTCATTTATGATCCGAATGATGCCAAAACGGAAATTGAGCGATTTACGTTTCCACGTCAATCAGAAGAGCCTTTTCTTTGTCTTGCAGATTACTTGAAATCGGTACAAAGTGGAGAAATGGATTACGTCGCATTTATGCTCGTCACTGCAGGTCATGGTGTGCGTGCAGCAGCAAACAAGCTAAAGGAGCAAGGGAAGTTTCTAGAAAGTCATGCCCTGCAGGCGACTGCGTTAGAGCTAGCAGAAGGATTTGCAGAACGAATTCACCAAGAAATCCGAGATCAGTGGGGCTTCCCAGATGCAACGGACTTTACAATGCGCGAACGATTTGCGGCTAAGTACCAAGGGCAGCGCTTCTCATTCGGCTATCCAGCTTGTCCCAACTTGGAAGACCAAGCCAAGTTATTTGGACTTATCAAACCAGAAGATATTGGTGTAGATTTAACGGAAGAGTTTATGATGGAACCAGAAGCATCCGTATCAGCAATTGTATTTGCCCATCCAGATGCGAGATATTTTGTCGTGGATTAATCAAAAACGCAGGCAGCAGATTTTATATCTGTTACCTGCGTTTTTTAGATTGGTTGGGAAAAGTACTGTGTTATGAATAAGAGAAAATTCCTTAAAATGTCTAAGAGCGACCAAATTGTATTTGTAAGCACCCATTCCACTGAGGAGAGCAATCAATTATTGCTTCAAAGCAACTAGTTACTATGCCAAGCAACCAATTCAAGCACGAGAGCACCCAACGCTCAATCACAGAGGAAGCGATGAGTATCAAGGTGAAGAGTTTACATAAAATGTCTAAGAGCGACCAAATTGTATTGGTAAGCACCCATTCCACTGAGGAGAGCAATCAATTCTTGCTTCAAAGCAACCAATTCAAGCATGAGAGCACCCAACGCTCAATTACAGAGGAAGCAATGAGTATCAAGGTGAAGAGTTTACATAAAATGTCTAAGAGCGACCAAATTGTATTGGTAAGCACCCATTCCACTGAGGAGAGCAATCAATTCTTGCTTCAAAGCAACCAATTCAAGTATGAGAGCACCCATCACTCAATTACAGTGGAGATTTCATGCCACTCTTCACTCTCTTCAATTGTGCCACGATGATAACACTAATAATAACAAGTAAAAACCACGAACTAATTTTCCCTATATGCACAATTGACCATGCCGCTTCCTGATTAGGATATTGCCAAGCACCTAAAAACGTCGTGATATTTTCAGCGATCCAAATAAAGAAACCAATCAACAGAAAAGCTAAAATCATATGCATTTTATAAACTTTTTCATTGACCTGAAAAGTTACAAACGTACGGAAGAAAATAATGAACAATAAAGCTTTTAACACCCATCGCACATCATAACTAAAATGATGCGTAAAAAAATTCAAGTAAATAAGAACACTAATACCGACGGCGAAAAATGGCTTTGGCCAGCTATACATATGTAAGTCCATCCGTCTCCAACTTTGACAAATATAGCTCGCGACACTCGCATACATGAATCCACTATATAAAGGTACTCCGAGAAACTTGCTGTATGCTTCCTCTGGATAAGACCAAGATCCCATATGTACTTTGAATATTTCAAGTACCAAGCCGATTATATGAAACAAACAAATAACTTTTAACTCATCAAATGTTTCCAGTTTGGATACAAGCATAAAAATCTGTGCAGCAATACAAATGATTAAAATAAAATCATAACGTGGTAAAAAGGGAATAGTAAAAAACTTCGATAGCGCCAGTGCACCAAAAATGATAACAGGGAAGATACAACACAGTGCTTGTAAATACCCAAATTTTAAAAAGTTCTTCAACGTAAGCCTAACCTCGACTTTCTTCTAACTTAATGTCTTTAGAATTTGGACGAAATAGTCTTTTGCAAGTTGCTTCCTATACAAACTCAAAAGCCAGCTATTCAAGAAAAATAGCTGGCTCAGTTTGTTATTTTTTCTTGTTAGCTTCTACCTCATTGTCTTCTAATTTGAATTCATCCGTTACATCATCCATTATTTCTTTAGTGGAGGTTTTGAATTCCTTCAAAGTTTGCCCTACAGCTCTACCCAATTGAGGTAGTTTAGATGGACCAAAAATGATTAAAGCTAGAGCTAAAACAATTATTAAACCAGGTACACCGATATTTGGCAAGGTATTTCCTCCTTTTAGCAGTGACTCTCAATATTACCTAATTTCGACTCTTTTATACTTTTCGACTCTTCTCTTTACCTGCTACTGTATTTGAATGAATTATTCGGATCCTACGGTGTAATTTAGGAATGGATTAAAGGTGGATAGGTAAAATCACCAGATGAAATAGCGGAGAATCTTCTAGAAATATTCAAGACGAATACTAGTTACTTTAGATTTAACTAAAAGAACCAGCTACTGATTACCATAGCTGGTTCTTCCTATTTATTATTTTTTTTCAAGCTCGATTTCTTTCGCTTCAGATTTAACTTCCTCTTTTTCTTCATCGTTTATAATATCTCTTGTCGAGGTTTTAAATTCTTTTAATGTCTGTCCAACTGCTCTACCTAGTTGAGGAAGCTTTGATGGGCCAAAGATAACTAAAGCTATGATTAATACGAGTATTAATCCCGGTATCCCTATATTTGGCATGGTATTTCCTCCTTTTCTTTTTAGAATCACTACAAATATAACATACTTAATCAGAAAATGAGAAGGACGAGCTTCCGTACGAAAGTCATCTCATTTTTGGCTGTGATTACTGGACCGCCTTCGCCTTTCAAGAACTAGATCATTCCTTCAGCTGCACGGTAAGTTAGTGCGGCAACTGTTGGTGTAGTTGTCTCCGGTTTCCCAGCTACTAAACTACCAATAGCACCACCAAGTACAAGAGCCCACCGATTGTTAATCCAGAATTCTTAATAAACGTACGTCTAGATGTACGTTTATCTAAAATCGGATTATTCTTTTCTTGTTCAGACATTATGAAAATCTCCTAATATAAATGATAGAAAAAACAATCTATATGAACTATATTGTCATTGAAATTTTAACGGACCTCAGAAATAGGACAATAATCCGTTGTTTATAGATTGAATTTCCTATATTGATAGACTATTATTGAGACATAAATACCGAAAATTAAAATATTCAAAATTTTTAGGGGTGAAAGTGATGAGTTCAGAAAAACAGGAGAATGAGAACAGAAGCATTCGGAGAACTAAGCGGATTTTGAAAGAGAAATTTATCGAGTTGATTATTGAAAAAGGGTATAGGAATGTATCGGTCACAGATATAGTAGAACGTGCCGATTACAATCGGAGTACTTTTTACTTTTATTTTCAAGATAAAGAGGAATTAATCAATCAAATAATAGAACAGAAAATGGAAGAACTAGAGTATTCATTTGATTTCCCATTTAAAAATATAGGAGACGTCGAAATTAAAGAACTAGTCCCTAAATCAATGATTTTCTTTAAACATATATATGAGCAAGAGCAATTTTACAATTTATTAGTAATAGAAGATTCAATACCGGGACTAGATGAAAAGTTTATTTTGAAGATACGATCATTATTTGAGAAGTTGAATTTCAAAAGCAAGACTAAGATGGATAGTTATACAGAACAACATAAAATCTTTATGACATACGGAATTTTTGGAATGATACTAGAATGGATAAAAAGTGGTTATGAGCTCTCAGCAGAAGATTTAGCGGAGAAATTACATGAAGTATTTACAACAAGTTTTCAAACTGTTGGTTTAACCAAGTGAAGGACCAGCTATTCAAAAAAAATAGCTGGTCTTTTGTATTAGATTTTCTTTTCTTTATCTGTTTTTACAGCTTCTAATTTCTCTTCATCGTTTATAATATCCCTTGTAGAAGATTTAAATTCTTTTAATGTTTGCCCAACTGCCCTTCCTAATTGAGGAAGTTTCGATGGTCCGAAGATGATTAAAGCTAATATTAAAACGATGATTAACCCCGGTACTCCGATGTTTGGCATTATAATACCTCCTAATGAAACTAGTAATAGTAATTTATTTCGAAAGAAAATGAGTATAGCGTTGACTAATTCAATTAGAAGGCTAGACTAATTGTTTCTCATTTTTTGCAACTACTAATTGCCCGCCACCGTTTTTTAAGAACTGAATCATACCTTCAGTTGCACGATACGTCAATGCAGCAGCCGTTGTGGTTGGGTTTGTTGCACTGAAATGTGGGAATGCAGAAGCCCCACAAACAAATAAATTATCCATATCCCACATTTGTAAGTAATTATTTATAGCGCTGTTAGTTGGATCACTTCCCATAATTACGCCACCACCATTATGTTGGAATGCTAGTCCACCAGTATAGTGTTCAGGTATTGGAACTGGTAAAATATGAGTTGCTTTCATCTCTTCTAAAATTTCAATATGTTTTTGTTGAAGAAAATCATGGATTCCACGATCATTGTTAGAATAATCCCATGTAATACGAATTAGTGGGTCACTATTCTCATCTTTATAATTTGGATCTAAGTCTAAATAGTGATTTTTAAAAGGCATTGTTGCTTTTTGTGTAAATACCATTAAGCTACGATTTGCATAAAATAACGATTCTCTTTTAAAATCTTTCCCCCAAGTAGATGTACCAGGAGCAGTGAGATTATTTGCAATTGGCGCAGTACCGGTTATACGAAGTTCAATTTGTCCACCGTGGATAAAATCTAAATTTGTATGATCAAATAAGTCACCGGTATAATCCGTGATAGCCATTCCATACGCACCTGTTGCCGCATAGTTGTTAAATTTCTTATCATCAAATAAACCAAATGATATTGTGATCCCATGATGATCAGTAAAGTTTTTACCGATAACTCCTGTACCTGTTTGTGGATTATAAGGTTCACCAATTCCAGATAGTAATAGTAGTCGTACGTTATTAAACACATAGCTTGTAAGTACTACAAGATCAGCTGGTTGTTCAAATTCTTCCCCAGTTCTTGTATCTTGGTATAAGACGCCAGTCGCTTTTTGACCGTCATGCAAAACCCGTGTTACTTTTGCATGCGTACGGAGATCAAATTTTCCTGTTTTTTGAGCTGTTGGAATTACTGTTACAACAGGATCCGCTTTTGCACCATATTCACAGTAGTTACTACCGCAGAATGCACAATATTGACAAGCATTTAACTGTTGTCCATCAGGATTTGTGTAGCTTTGGGAAACAGTTCCTGTTGGAATCATAAATGGTTGGTAGCCCATCTGTTTTGTTGTTTCTTCAAATAATCGGAGCGCTTCACTCTTTTTAAGAGGTGGATTTGGATATGGATTGGACCGTTCTGGATAATTGGGATCAGGCTCTCCAGAAATTCCCGCCATTTTCTCGAACTTATCAAAATAGGGTTCTAATTCGTCGTAAGTAATACCCCAATCTTGAATAGTCATGTCCGTGGGAATTTTACCGTCACCATATTTTTCGATTGTTTTTGTTTTAATTTCAAAATCATACGGGTAATAGCGGTGTGTTTGAGCACCCCAATGAGATCCACCTCCACCAATACCTTCACCTATAACTGAGGTAGCTTTATCACGAATTGGGGTTGCCTCTTGATCTAGTGTATTTCTATAAGTATATGTTTCTTTTGTTAATTTTTGATATCCTTCACCTCTAATTGGATAACGAACTTCATCATGTGTGAGTTGATAATCCTTTATATTTTTTTCTTTTCCTTTATCGAGACCTACGACATTGTATCCTGCTTTTGTTAATTCGGCAGCCACAATTCCTCCAAACCAGCCTACTCCCACTGTGACAACATCTGTTTTAGGTAATACTTTCGCCATTACTTTCCCCCCATTATTACGATTAATGTAAATGATTGCTTAAGCTTATTGGGTTCTTTACAACAAACTCTTTTGATTCAACGACATCGATGAATGACATGTATGCTCCTGGAAATTCTCTCATTTTCCATCCTTCCATGTTTTTATTCCCGCCGTGCATTGGATCACAATAGCAACCTTCAATGGTTAACTGTCTTAGTAGCCCGAAAAACTCTGCAGAAGATACGAGTGGCAATTCAATGTTACCGCTTTCAAAATCTTGCAAAATGATAATTTGTTCATCCTCAGAGATTGCATTAAATGCCATTTGGTGTTTTGTATTGGCAACATCGTTTAATTTTCGTATACCTTGAATCATAATATCTCCCCGATTAAGAGGGGTTGCTCCATTATTAAATGGTCTTTCCATATAATCATCTGCGTTTCTCCCCCAAGGAGAAGCCAATTGTTTATCAATATAGTAAGGTACACCAAGTTTAATCGCACCTGGACCATGTTCATCTTCCGGGTAAATTTGCTCTGTCGCCGCAGCTAATGCATTGAAATCTTCCGTTCGAGTGAAGAACTGCAGTGCTTCACTATAATCGTTTGTTTCATGGACCACACCACTTACAGCTTGTTGTTGAGTTGGTACCTCTTCCTTCCCTATTAGACTACCAATTGCACCACCCAGTACAAGTCCGCCTACCGTTAATCCAGAGTTCTTGATAAACGTACGTCTGGAAGAACGTTTATCTAATATAGGATTATTTTTTTCTTGTTCTGACACAAATAAAACCCCCTCAATCGAAATATGTTTCATTTCATAAACAAGCAAGCATTTCTTTAGTGGAAAATGGCATGCCAGTTATAAATGATGGAAAAAGTAGCAGTACATACTAACAATGTAGCAAGAAAGTACGTAAATTTTTTGCCTGCCCAACAAAGAACAATGATGAATAGCCCAACTCCTGCACCTAGTAATGCAAACCAAGGGAATTCACTATTGTTGAAATGAAGTAATAGAGCAAAATCAGCTACCAAAAATAGAGCGAAGAAAACTTGATTTAATAGTTTCAATTCTTCTAAGTTGTATTGAGTCATGCGCATTCTCCTTATAAAAAAATGGTCATAGATGGTATCGACACTGAAAGTTTAACAATCTTGAGATAGGGCAACAACCATTAATAAATACTGTTCTGATTGACTGTCCAACAGTCCGATTTATAGTGTCGGAAAAAGATTTCAAATTATTTATTTCTCTCGCTTTTTTATTCTCTACGTCTTAAGCCTTACTAATTTTCCTCCTAGAGCCCGTTTGGAAAAGAAGGTTTTTAAGAGATGATTAGAAAAGTAGATAAAAGGGCAAAATGCTTCTTATGAACGAGGTGAGAAAGGTGGAAAAGACTGTTTATATCGTGTTGACTAATACAGGAACACTGTTTTCGAAAGCAATAGGTATGTATACAAGAAAAGATATGAATCATGCATCCATTGCTTTCGATGCAGGACTAAATGAGATGTATAGTTTCGGCAGGAAAAATAGACATAATCCATTTAATGGGGGATTCGTAAGGGAAGTACCGACAGAAGGGCTTTTCAAGAGTGCAACATGTGCAATTTACAAATGTGAAGTAACATATAAAGAATATAATCAAATGCGAAATAAAATCCGGCATATGGAACAGTGTAAAGAATTATATAAATATAATTTAATCGGATTGTTCGGAGTAGCTATGAATATTAAAATTGAAAGAGAGTATGCTTTTTTCTGTTCGCAATTTGTTGCAACGATGATGAATGAATGCCAGTCCACTCAGTTACAAATTGCACCTTACTTCGTACAGCCACATCATTTCGAACAGCATTCATCGTTAAATCTTTTATATAAAGGAAACTTACAAACTTATGTTTATGATAAACGCGGAATAGAAGAGCGAGTCCAAAAGAATACGTGGAAACGTTTCGCACTTCCAGTGTAGCAAATACTTTTAGTTACAATAAACCACTATTATTAATCCCTTGCTTATGTCATATTAATAATGGAAGTATTAGATTGAATTATGTGAAAAGTAATATCATGGGGGTTATACATTGGAAAAACTAATGAAACTAAGACAATCGTTTGATGAATTAGGTATAGATGGTGTGTTAATAACGGATGGTATTAACAGAAGATACTTAACAGACTTTACCGGAAGTGCTGGAACAGTACTTATATCAAAGACAGAAGCGTATCTATTAGTCGATTTTCGTTATACTAGCCAAGCGAATGCGCAGACAAAGGATTTTACAGTGAAAGAAATAGATAGAGCAGTAATCTATGAGGAAATTGCTAATCTTGCGGAACGCTTAGGAATTAAAAAGCTAGGTTTTGAACAACAACATGTATCCTATCAGTATTATTCACAATTCAGTAAATATGCAAAAGCTGATTTAGTGCCAGTTTCTAGCGCAGTTGAAAAATTACGTATGTTTAAAAACGAAACCGAAATTGCTAAGCATAAAAAGGCTGCTGAAATTTCAGATGCTGCATTTGCACATATTTTAACAGTTATTCGTCCGGGTATGAAGGAAATCGAAATTGCAAATGAATTAGAATTCCATATGCGAAAACTAGGGGCTACTTCTTCTTCCTTCGATATGATTGTTGCTTCAGGCATCCGTTCTGCATTACCGCACGGAGTAGCAAGTGAGAAAGTAGTAGAAAAAGGAGATATGATTACGCTCGATTTTGGAGCATATTATAAAGGTTATTGCTCCGATATGACGAGAACGATTGCAGTCGGTGAACCGAACCCTAAGTTGAAAGAAATATATGGTATTGTATCTGGAGCCTTGGAGCATGCACTGGGTGAGATAAAAGCCGGCATGTCAGGGAAAGAAGCGGATGCTTTAACTCGTGATTTTATTAGTGAAAAAGGTTACGGTGAGTATTATGGACATGGTATGGGTCATGGGATCGGTTTGTATATCCATGAAGATATTTTTATGAATCCTAAATGTGAGCAACTTATTGAAGAAGGAATGGTTTTAACAGTAGAACCGGGTATTTACATTCCAGATCTTGGCGGGGTTCGAATTGAAGATGATATTATCTTGAAAAAAGATGGCATAGAAATTATTACAAAATCCAATAAAGAATTAATCATATTGTAACGAGAAAAGCTTTCCGCTGAATGTAGCGGGAAGCTTTTATAATTCACTTTTTTGTTTATTTAATATAGTAACTGGACAGAATGTAGGTGGAAAGTAGAATCTATAAGGATATGTAGGAGGACAACCAGTGACAAAAGAGCAATCTAACTTTGAAACAAATATGGAAGATGAAGATACGTTAACGAATAGGCAAGGGCATCCAATTACAAACAATCAAAACATGAGAACAGTTGGAAACCGTGGTCCTGCTACACTTGAAAACTATGATTTTATCGAGAAAATAAGTCACTTTGACAGAGAGCGTGTGCCAGAACGAGTTGTACATGCTCGCGGTGCAGGCGCACATGGTTACTTTGAGGCTTATGGAGCAGTTGGCGATGAAGCTGTTTCCAAATATACACGTGCAAAGTTATTCCAGGAAAAAGGGAAAAGAACCCCTGTTTTTGTTCGTTTTTCTTCCGTTATTCACGGTGGTCATTCCCCGGAAACTTTGCGAGATCCGCGTGGTTTTGCGGTGAAGTTTTATACGGAGGATGGTAATTGGGATTTGGTAGGCAACAATTTAAAGATATTCTTCATCCGAGATGCGATAAAATTCCCGGATATGATCCATGCATTTAAGCCAGATCCAGTGACGAATATTCAAGATTCCGAACGATTTTTTGATTTTTGTGCGAGCTCGCCTGAATCCTTTCATATGGTTACATTCGTTTATTCACCATGGGGTATTCCAGCAAATTACCGAATGATGCAGGGTTCGGGAGTAAATACGTACAAATGGGTCAATAACGATGGCGAAGCAGTGCTTGTGAAATACCATTGGGAGCCGAAGCAAGGTATTCGAAACTTAACGCAAACGGAAGCAGAAGAAATACAAGCAAAAAACTTTAACCATGCAACACAAGATCTATATGACGCCATTGAAAAAGGCGATTTTCCCGAATGGGAGCTGCTCGTTCAAATAATGAGTGATGACGAACATCCCGAACTGGACTTTGACCCGCTAGATGATACAAAGCTATGGCCAGAAGATCAGTTTCCGTGGATGGCCGTTGGAAAAATGGTATTAGATCGAAATCCAGAAGATTATTTCATGGAAGTGGAGCAAGCCGCGTTTGGCACAGGGGTACTTGTGGATGGACTAGATTTCTCGGACGATAAAATGTTGCAAGGGCGAACATTTTCTTATTCGGATACACAACGTCATCGTGTGGGAGCGAATTATTTGCAACTACCGATTAATGCACCAAAAAAACGAGTTGCAACCAATCAAAGCGGAGGTCAAATGCAATATAAGTTGGACCGGGGACCTTTCCAAAATCCGCATATTAACTACGAACCTTCCATTCTAGATGGATTACAAGAAGCTACTCAAACAGGTAAAAAATACACGCCGATGATAAAAGGGAATTTAGTACGACAATCTATTGACAGACAAAATAATACGAAACAAGCCGGAGATACGTACAGGAAATTTCAACAATGGGAAAAAGCCGAACTCATTGCCAATCTTGTAAATGACCTTTCTAGCTGCGATAAACGGATTCAAGAAAAGATGATTGCATTGGCAGAAGAGGCAGATGAAGACTATGGCCGTCATTTAAAAGAAGGTCTAGCACATGCCGAAAAAGGTGGTTCAAGCCAAAAACCACTAGGAAATCGCGATGGTGATCAGGCACCTAAAGATGCAATTGAAAAAAGTAATGAAGCTGAACCTTACTAATAGTAGAACCTCACTTTCTAGAATATTGGGAAGTGTTCATAGACCCTGTACTATCCCATGTTGGATTAAATGAAAAAATGGCAAAGGAAAAAGGATTGGAGTATCAAGTAGTTTCGACGCCAGCAGCTGGAATTCCAAGGGCACGCATAGTTGAGCAAACAGAAGGTCTATTAAAGGCACTGGTGGATCCAAAAACAAAGGAAATTTTAGGATGCACACTGTTTTGTGCGGTATCCAGTGAAGTGATTAATGTTGTAAGGGTTATAATAGAAGCAAAATTACCATATACATTTTTGCGAGATACTATATTCACGCATCCGACAAAGAGTGAGTCTCTCAATGATTTGTTTTCTAAAGTCGATAAACTAGTATTTATTGACTCTCCCATTCACTCTTTTAAAATGAAGTATACGTAAAGGAGTGTTTTTAATATGAGTTTGCTTGCATTTGGAGCTATTTCACTTGCGCTATTATTCGGTCTGTTTGTACTTGCCATTGCGATTTTTGTATTGTTGAAGCTAACAAAAAAATAAAGAAAGAGAGAGGTATCATTGAAAGTGATGACTCCTCTCTTTTTCATTTATACAATATTCAAAGGCTAGGAATTATACGCCTGCAGGTACTAATAAATCTTTATGCACACCTTTTAGTAACTGAGTCAATTCCTCGATTTTGTTCAATGTTTCTTCACGTTCTAATTTTTGTTGTTCAATAGCAGCTTTAACAGTTGACTCTAAGTGATTTTGTGATTGAACGAAGAGATCCAGAACCGCGTAACTTGGTTTCCATGATAAAGCTTGTGCTTTATCGTTAATCTCTTGAATATTGTTCAGCCATGTAGAAACTTGTTCTAATTGTGTGTTTCCACTGATTCCTTTTACGCTCGTTTGAACTTTCTCTTGCCAATCTTGTGTTGCTTTTTTTGTTTCTTCTTCGATAGCAGTCAAAGTAGCTACTGTGGAATCTAGAAGCTCTTTTTGGTACGTAAATGCTTGTAACGATTTTTTCTGCACATCATCTTGCAAGCTTTGCAACGTTTTAAAACCGTTTAACCATCCATCCCATAATAAATCTACACCGTTTCCAACTTGTTCTCTAGCCATCCGTAATTCCTCCTTTAATTTAGCAAAACATGTTTATTATTTATAATGAATGCTAATATTCGCATTACATCCAGATGTTAATCCTCTTCTTCCTTCTTAGTGGAAGAAGATTGAAGTGGGGTGAAAAAAGGGTTGTATATATTGAAAAATTGATTCAACATTTTTTGATACTGACTCAATGAACCAGCCCATAAATCCAAATATTGTTTACCCGCATCCGTAATAGAATAAATACGTTTAGCCGGACCACCTGATGTCGTATCCCATTCGGATGTAACTAACGCATCTTTTTCAAGTTGCCGAAGGAGGCGGTAAAAGTTCCCTTGGTCAACGGATTCCATACCGAACTGTGAAATTTTCTCCATTAGTTCATATCCATGTGTATTCCAATCACGTAAATGCAGCAACATGATTGGGATAAGGAAATTCTTTGGAGCACCAATATTGGTGTTCTTATTTTTTTTTGTTTCTTCCTCTTTAGATTCCATTATCAATCACCTACTTAATTTTGTCGTTGCATATAAGTGTAATTTACACCTATATGTTTCGTAAGTCAAGGGATTGATTTTTGAAAAGTTTGACATACTTTGTCGGAAAAAGAAGAATACATCAGAAATATATCGAATAGTCATAATCTTTACATTTTTTATATATACCACCCTATAAAAGTATGTTAAAGTTATGGTGAAATTAAGAAAAGGAGATGGTTTCCATTGACCCAGACAACTTCATACGATGCTTTTACAATGTGGAAAAACGTGTATGAGAAAACGGAAAGTACATGGAGAGATGCAATCCAAGATACACTTGGAAAAGAATCTTTTGCAGAAAGTTTAGGGCAGATTCAAAGCCAATATTTACAATATCAAGGATTAGTAAATAAATTGACGGAGTCCTATTTAAAACAACTTAATTTACCTTCTAGGGAGGAAACTTCAAATATTGCTTCCCTTGTTATAAATGTAGAATCCAAAGTGGATGATTTGGAAGACCAGATGGATGTGCATAAGTCGGACACTTCAAGAGAAATTGAACAATTAAAAAAAGGGATAAATAATCTAGATAAAAAAATGGATAAAGTAATTGAACTAATAAGTAAATCAATAGAAGTTCAGAACATACCGAAAGTAACTGCTACACCAACAGCACCAACAGCACCAACAATACAACCAGCTATAAATGCTAAGAAATAATTCTCTACTAACTACATGATTTCTTAAATAAAATATATATTGGGAGTGTATTTTAAATGTCAGAATTGCAAACAACCGTATTGGAACAAGCGAATCCTTTAAAACCTCTTGCAGGGAAAGTAGCTGTTGTAACAGGAGCTTCACGAGGAATTGGCGCTGAAATAGCAAAAGCATTGGCAAAAAATGGGGCTCAAGTTGTAGTTAATTATCTAAGTAGCACTCTTGATATGGAAAATGTTATGGAAGAAATCGAACGAGAAGGTGGCACTTCGTTTGCTTATAAAGCAGATGTTTCTATAGAAGAGGATTCACAAAAACTTATAGAAGAAGTATTAGAACGCTTCGGAAAAATCGACATCCTTGTTAATAACGCGGGAGTGACAAGAGACCGTACTTTCCGTAAAATGTCCAAACAAGAATGGGATCATGTAATCAATATCAATTTAAATAGTGTTTTCAACACAACATCTGCTGTTATCAACCATATGTTAGAACAAAAGTCTGGACGTATTATTAATATTAGTTCTATCATCGGGCAAGCTGGTGGTTTTGGACAGACGAATTATTCTGCATCAAAAGCAGGGCTACTAGGCTTTACGAAGTCGCTAGCTCTTGAAACTGCTAGAAATGGCATCACAGTAAATGCGATTTGCCCTGGATTCATCGAAACAGAGATGGTTGCAGCAATGCCGGAAAATGTAAAAGATGCAATAATTGCTAAAGTACCAGTACAAAGATTAGGTCGCACAAGTGAAATTGCAGAAGCGGTTCTTTTTTTAGCACAAGCAAGTTATATTACTGGTCAAGAAATTAATGTAAATGGCGGACTACACATGTAACAAAAAGTTTTGCAATAAAAAAAGTAGATTGGTAGGAGGGATTGTATGGTTACGCTAGATACAAAGCAATTTGATAACTGGATGGAACGTTTTTCGGAAGATAAAAACATTCAACAGATCAAACGATTAACAGAAGTAATCTCCTCGGATGCTGAACCAGAAGTTGGCCAGACGCCAAAAGAGGTTATTTGGACGAAAAATAAAGCCAAATTATATCGCTATCAGCCCGCTATAAAGAAAACAAATAAAGTACCGATTCTAATGATTTACGCATTGATCAATAAGCCGTATATACTAGATCTTTACCCAGGCAATAGCTTAATAGAGCATCTGACCGATAAGGGGCATGATGTCTACTTGTTGGATTGGGGTACTGCTGGCTATGAAGATCGCAATATGAAACTAGAAGATTATATTGTAGACTATATTCCGCGGGCAGTAAACAAAGTGATGAAGACTTCCAAAGCGAAAGATATCTCACTTTTAGGATACTGCATGGGGGGGACGATGACAGCGGTTTTCACTGCACTTTATCCACAATTGCCGATTCGTAACCTTATTTTGATGACAAGTCCCATTGATTTTAAAGATGCAGGGCATTATTCAAATTGGCTGGATAAACGTTATTTTCAGCTAGATAAATTGGTCGATACGCTTGGTAATATTCCTTTTGAATTAATCGACTTCGGCAATAAGTTACTTAATCCAATCTCCAATGTTGTCGGACCATATGTCAGTTTAGCTGACCGTGTGGAAAACGAAGACTTTGTTTTAAATTGGAAGCTAATGCAAAAGTGGTTAAATGACGGCGTTCCTTTTCCTGGTGAATCTTATAGACAGTGGATCAGAGATTTTTATCAGGAAAACAAATTAATTAATGATCAATTAGTAGTACGTGGACGCAAAGTAGAACTGGCGAATATTAAAGCGAATTTATTGAACATTTCTGCAACGAGAGACAATATTGTTTTACCGCAGCAGATTGCACCACTAAATGATAAAGTGTCTAGTAAAAACAAGACACTTCATATAGTGGAAACTGGTCATGTATCGGTAGTCACTGGTCGTAAAGCAGTTAATGAAATTCATCCTTATATTGAAAAATGGCTTACTGATAACTCGAAGTAATAGAAAAGGAAACAAGTCCGTAAATAGACTTGTTTCCTTTTCTTGTGGCTTTATTAAATGAATGTTATAGGGATAATACGTCGTAGAGAGTTCTATTTGGTGACTACTATGATTTTCGCTGCAGGGCGTACGCTTTCCGTGGGGTGAGTGATGAGCCTTCACCGCCCGCAGCGAAAATCAAAAGATGCTTCTTACTTATCAGTGCTGACTCCCCCAAAAAAATAGCCAATTTCTCAATTGCATAAATCCAGTAAATGGCTTAGAGCAACCAACTAGTCATTGAAAGCAACTAATTCTATTCCGAAAGCAACCCAAATCAGGGCGAAAGCAACTAAATTGCCCGCGAAAGCAACTAATTCTTATAATAGCAAGTTTACTTGGAGTGAGATGACGAGACTGTGACTCAATTTCTAGAAATATTGCGCAAAAGACCCATAACGTTGCGCGTTTGAAGGAGAAT
>NZ_VDGG01000032.1:28275-44628 GCF_006861775.1 Psychrobacillus soli
AGCCGTTACGTTGCGCATTTATAAATTTGTGAGAAACTTTTTATAGTTTGGAGAAGTTAACCGCTCGATATCTGCTCAGAAAGCGAGCAGTAAGCTATTCTTTTTATTCAGAAAAGGTTTTAATCATTAGAATATGTGGAATACCATCTTCCATAAATACATCTGATGAAGTTTGATAACCAAGTTTTACATAAAAACCTTCTGCATGTGTTTGACCATGTAATTTAACTTTAGACAATCCCATCTCTTTTGCCATCTCTTCTAGCCCACTAATAATTACTTTTCCAAGACCAAATTTACGATAATTCTCTAAAATACAAATTCTCTCCAATTTTCCTAATCCATCCACTGTTCTTAATCGACCAGTTCCAACAGGTTGTTCCTCATAATAGACTAAAATATGCTCGCATTGTCCATCAAGTGTATCGAATTCATCAAATTCAGCATCTATTGGTACACCTTGTTCTTTTACAAATACTTCTTTTCTAATATGAAACGCTTTTTGTAAGTCGCTATCTACTGTTATTCTTTTGGAATTCACTAATATTCAGTCCTTTTCTTAAGTTAATTAGACAAGCAGGTAGACTCAAGTCATAATCTATTTATAAGTGTAAGTGAAATTATTTTTGATGTAAATAAAACAACAGACTAGGAACAATCAGATTTTTGTTTGGAGGAATAGAGTTGAAATTAGTATCTTGGAATGTAAATGGATTGCGTGCATGTGTCCAAAAAGGTTTTTTAGAATATTTTAATGAAGTGAATGCAGATATCTTTTGTTTACAGGAGACAAAATTACAGGAAGGGCAAATAGATTTGCAGTTAGAAGGGTATGAGCAATATTGGAATTATGCATTGAAAAAGGGCTATTCTGGAACTGCTGTGTTTACGAAAGTAAAGCCACTGTCTGTGAAATATGGTGTTGGGGATTTAGAGACAGAAGATGAAGGACGAATTATTACGCTAGAGTTTGAAGACTTTTTCTTAGTGAATGTCTATACACCAAATGCAAAGCGTGATTTAACGAGACTTCCTTATCGTTTGGAATGGGAAGACACGATGCGTACATATTTGAAAACCCTAGACGAAGTGAAGCCAGTCATTATGTGTGGAGATTTAAATGTTGCACATGCAGAAATAGATTTGAAAAATGCTAAGTCTAATAGAGGAAACTCTGGTTTTACGCTGGAAGAACGAGGGAAAATGACGGATTTACTAGCAGCTGGTTTTGTGGATACTTTCCGCTATTTTTATCCAGATAGTGAGGATGCTTTTTCTTGGTGGTCCTATATGAATAAAGTGAGAGAGCGGAATATTGGATGGAGAATTGATTATTTCATTGCATCCAAAAGACTGGCATCTGTCTTAAAGGGTGCTTCCATTGATGCGAATATACTTGGAAGTGATCATTGTCCAGTTATTTTAGAATTAGAGAATTTATCATAGTCGTGTGAACTATTCATTATATTATGAGAAAAGCTACAATACTTTAACAAAATAGAGTACAATATTTCTAAATCAACTTACTGGAGGTACCAATAGATGAATGCTTTAGCCGTGCAATTAAATGAAAAAATGCAAAAAGAAAGTCCCGCTATTTTTGATATGCTATCCGATTTAGGAAAGAACTTATTTTATCCAAAAGGGATATTAAGTCAAAGTGCAGAAGCAGGGAAAAAAGCACATCGCTTTAACGCAACAATTGGAATCGCAACGGAGAATGGAGAACCGATGCATTTCCGTCATATACAAGAAAAATTAGGGTACGCTCCAAAAGATATTTACCCATACGCAGCTCCACAAGGAAAAGAATTATTACGTTCCATTTGGAAAGAGAAATTATTAACAGATAACCCTTCTATGCAAAACAAATCAATTGGCTCGCCAATTGTAACTAGCGCATTAACGCATGGTTTAAGTATCGCAGCAGATTTGTTTATGAACCCTGGTGATGTGCTTATAACGCCGGAGCAATATTGGGGTAACTATAATACAGTATTCCAGATTAGAAGAGGCGGTCGTGTTGAAACGTTCCCATTATTCAATGAACAGAATGGTTTTCATGTAGAAGCATTCCGTGAAACATTAGCGAAACAAAAAGAAAAAGCGATTGTGTTATTAAACTTCCCGAACAATCCGACTGGCTATACACCATCGATTAGTGAAGCACAAGCAATTGTTCAAGTATTAATAGATGTTGCCGCTTCTGGAACTAAATTAGTTGTATTATTGGATGATGCTTATTTTGGCTTATTCTACGAAGACTCGATTAAGGAATCATTATTCGGATTATTAGCAGAAAGCCATCCAAATATTTTACCGGTGAAAATTGACGGTGCAACGAAAGAAAACTATGTATGGGGATTACGCGTTGGATTTATTACTTACGCTGCAACGCCTGATGTATTAGATGCGTTAGAACAAAAAACAAAAGGAATTATTCGTGGAACGGTTTCGAGCGGTTCTCATATTTCTCAAACAATTCTGTTGGAGTCTTTACAGTCGGAAGAATTTTTAAAAGAAAAAGAAGAGAAATTTGAAATTATGAAAGCCCGTGCAATTCAAACAAAGCAAGTGCTTGCGAATGAAAAGTTTGCTCCTTACTGGACATACTATCCATTTAACTCTGGCTATTTCATGTGCTTGAAGCTAACTAATTTGGATGCAGAAACACTTCGCCTTCACTTATTAGATCAATACGGTGTAGGAGTTATTGCAAGCAATAAAACCGACATTCGTGTAGCATTTTCATGTGTGGAAGAAACGGATATTGAAGAGCTATTTGAGCTGATTTATCAAGGGTGTCAAGACTTAACAAAATAAATAATCGTAAAACTGTTCTAGAGTTAAATCTCTTGGACAGTTTTTTTATGTTTAAGTAAATGTAAGCGCTGACATTTATTCAGAATCCTAATCATAAACTAGTGAAATGGCAATTTTATAGTTTGAGGGGGAATTAAAATGAGAGGTGAACGTATATCCGTATGGGCTAAATTTTTTATCGGAAGTATTATTGCTCTAGTAACAATTCTTATGCTTTATTTAGTAGCTGATAAAGAGAAAGAGGAAGTATCCGAATTCGCTACGATAACTGTAAAAGAAGAACCAGTAGATGAATCTAAAGGGGAAGTTAAAACAAACGAGTCCGCTACCGATGAAGCTACAGAAGGTGAAACAGTAAGTAGCGTAGATGCTGGTCTAGCGCTTTACACAAATAGTTGTATTGCTTGTCACGGCAATCAAGGAGCGAATGGACAGAATGGATCAAATCTGCAGGATAGTAAGTTCGCAGAAAGTAGAGAAAATGTGATAGATCGAATAACAAACGGCGGTGCAACTATGCCACCGTTTAAAGATTCGTTAACTCCCGAAGAGATTGAAGCGATAGCAGACTATATCGTGACGGTCGTTTCTCCTATAGGCGGGGAATAGTGAAGTGAAAAGAAACCAGCCATGATTTGAGGTGGCTGGTTTCTTTATGGAGATTTGCGCAGTATAGGGAAAAAGCGTTGCCATCCCGGCCGCCTTTTGGCGTACGTAGGGATGACTCATTTGCCCACTGAGGAACAAAGGCTAAAAACGCCACATCGTGTGGCAACGCCTTCGTGACCAACATCCTGTTGGACTCTGCAGGAGTCGACGCCTGCAGTGAAATTCAATGGAAAATACTAACTTATCAGTGTCCGAAATTAACAATAAGTGGTTGAACGAGACAATGTACACCTCGAACGCGACAAACTAGTCGAGCAGATGCCGGCCAGGCGAGTTAGGCGGGCTTTTAGGCATATTATTCCTATAATATGTCGAAATCATGGTCGTCTCAATCCAAGTAAACTTGCTATTGTAAGAAATTAATTGCTTTCATTGGCAATTTAGTTGCTCTTATGCCGATTTTAGTTGCTTTCGTACTGAAATTAGTTGCTTTCAATAGCTTTTTGATTGCCCTTAGCCATTCTTTGGAATTTATTAATAAATAACTACATAATTTTGGAATTTTGCTCGACGATGTGAGACCCTGCTAGAGCGTTAGCGACGTGGCGGCTCGTCACTCGCCCGGCGGAAATATAGCGGTCTCCTTATTGAGCCTACTACGACGCATTATCCCTATTTTATGAAGGTAGCTATAGTTTATTTATCCAAGAAAAAGGGGAAATAGTGTATACTAGATTCAATCGTTATGAGTTAGAAGTTATGGAGAAGGGGATCATGATGAAAAAAAATTATCCAGACGACGGTTTAGCTTTACATACTGATTTATACCAAATTAATATGGCGGAATCTTATTGGGCAGATAATATGCATGAAAGAAAAGCAGTATTTGAATTATTTTTCCGAAAGCTTCCGTTTGGGAATGGCTACGCTATTTTTGCAGGACTAGAAAGATGCCTTAAATATTTACAGAATTTTCATTTTACCGAAAGTGACTTAGATTATTTGCAAAATGAGGTTGGCTATCAAGCGGACTTTATCGATTACTTGCGGACAGTTCGTTTTACTGGTGACGTTTATTCGATGGTAGAAGGGGAATTAGTATTTCCAAACGAGCCGATTATGCGTATCGAATCGACATTAGTGGAAGCACAGCTAGTGGAAACTGCACTTTTAAATATCGTGAATTATCAAACGCTGATCGCTACAAAAGGATCCCGTATTAAACAAGTAGTAAAAGATGAAGTTGCGATGGAGTTTGGGTCTAGACGTGCACAAGAAATGGATGCGGCTATTTGGGGAACTCGCGCAGCGTATATAGGTGGAATTGAATCTACTAGTAATGTACGTGCAGGAAAATTGTTCGGTATTCCTGTTTCTGGAACGCATGCACATTCTTTAGTACAAGCGTACAAGAGCGAGTACGAAGCCTTCCATTCATATGCTAGACGTCATAAAGACTGCGTATTTTTAGTAGATACTTATAACACGTTAAAAACAGGGGTTCCAACTGCGATAAAAGTAGCCAAAGAACTTGGTGATAAAATTAATTTCATCGGGATTCGCCTAGATTCTGGTGATATTTCATTTCTTTCGAAAGAAGCGAGAAAGATGCTAGATGCAGCAGGTTTTCCGAATGCTAAAATTATCGTTTCAAATGATTTAGATGAATATACGATATTAAACTTAAAGGCTCAAGGGGCAAAAGTGGATAGTTGGGGTATTGGAACGAAGCTTATAACGGGTTACGATCAGCCTGCGCTTGGAGCGGTATATAAAATTGTTTCTATCGAAGATGAAGCTGGAACAATGCAGGACACGATTAAAATTTCTTCTACAACAGAAAAAGTAACCACACCTGGTGAAAAGAAGCTTTACCGAATTATTGACAAAGAAAATGGTAAAGCAGAAGGTGATTACATTACGATGCACGACGAAGACCCAACGCATGAAAAACGATTGAAAATGTTCCATCCGGTACACACTTTTGTATCGAAATTTGTGACGAACTTCGAAGCGAAAGAATTGCATGTAAAAGTTATTGAAGATGGGCAAGTTACGTATAAAATTCCGGATTTACATGAAGTTCGAGAATATGCGCACAATAATTTAGATTTACTTTGGGACGAATATAAACGTTCGCTTAACCCAGAGGAGTATCCAGTCGATTTAAGCCAAAAATGTTGGGACAATAAAATGCGTAATATTCAAGAAGTAAAAGAAATGGAACATAATCTTATTGAGCAAAATGGAGGTCTGTAATTATGGCTACAATGCAACAAGAGATTATTAATGCGTTAAAAGTAAAACCAGTTGTTAATATCGATGAAGAAATTCGAACTAGCATTGATTTCATGAAGGCGTATTTAAAAAAACATCCTTTTATGAAAAGTATGGTGCTAGGAATTTCAGGAGGTCAAGACTCTACGTTAGTAGGGAAGCTTGCGCAACTCGCAGTAGATGAGCTAAATGAAGAAGCGGGCGCGGAAGTTTATGCATTTATCGCGGTAAGCTTACCGTACGGAGTTCAATTTGATGAGCATGAGCGTCAAGATGCATTAGACTTTATCCAACCATCTAAATCAGTCACGATCAATATTAAAGAGGCAGTCGATGCAAGTGCACGAGCGCTTAATGAAGCGGGTATTACGTTATCCGATTTTGCAAAAGGGAATGAAAAAGCAAGAGAACGTATGAAAGCTCAATATTCGATTGCTGCTATGTATAATGGCGTGGTACTTGGAACAGATCATGCAGCGGAGGCTGTCACTGGATTTTATACAAAATACGGGGATGGTGGTGTCGATTTAACTCCGATCTTCCGTTTGAATAAAAGACAAGGAAAGCAATTACTAAAGCAACTCGGTTGCCCAGAGCATTTATATTTGAAAGTACCGACTGCAGATTTAGAAGAAAATCGCCCAGCACTTCCCGATGAGGTGGCACTAGGTGTGACATATGATGAAATTGATGATTATTTAGAAGGTAAAATGGTATCTAAGGAATCACAAGAAAAAATAGAAGGTTTCTATAATCGCTCTATGCATAAGAGACATATGCCGATCACGGTATTTGATGATTTTTGGAAATAATAATCGTAAGCCGACCCGTTTAATAAAAGATGGATCGGCTTTTCTTATTTGTTTTATTTTGTAATTTTCGGTATGCTAAATGAGTATTATATTAATTTTCAAACTAATCTTTTAATAGAATGTACCGGGGGAAAACAAATGACGGAACAATTGCAAATTCAATCTATTATTACAAACATAGAAAAAGTGATGATCGGTAAAAAGAATATAGCAGAGCTTGCAGTAATAGCACTTCTTGCGGAAGGGCATGTGCTTCTAGAAGATGTACCGGGTGTTGGAAAAACGATGATGGTACGGGCACTTGCTAAATCAATCGGTGCCGATTTTAAAAGGATTCAATTTACGCCGGATTTATTGCCATCCGATGTATTAGGAGTTTCCATTTACAACCCAAAAGAGATGGAATTTGAATTTAGAGCTGGGCCAATTATGGGGAATATTATATTGGCAGATGAAATAAATCGTACTTCACCTAAGACACAATCCGCACTCCTCGAAGGAATGGAAGAGGCATCCGTCACAATAGATGGAATAACTATGCCAATAGCTAAGCCGTTTTTCGTCATGGCTACACAAAATCCAATTGAGCATGAAGGGACATACCCACTACCAGAAGCACAGCTAGATCGATTTTTACTGAAATTGAAAATGGGGTATCCGCAGCCGAGTGAAGAAATAGAAATACTCGATCGGGTAGAAAAATTAACGCCGATTGAGCATATAGAATCTGTTATTTCGCTGGAACAATTAATAAATTTACAAAAACAAGTGAAAATGGTGAAAGTAGATCAGACGATGAAAGGATATATTGTAGATCTAGCAAATAGAACGAGACAAGATACTTACATTTATCTAGGGGTAAGTCCTAGGGCTTCCATAGCACTAATGAGAGCTGCCCAAAGTTATGCAATGCTCCAAGGAAGGGATTTCGTCATACCGGACGATATTCAATATTTAACTCCCTTCGTTTTTGGGCATCGTGTTATCCTCAGACCGGAAGCTAGATACGATGGGATTTCCACGGAGGAAGTATTAGCTCGAATTATTAATCGAACACCGGTCCCATATAAGAGGAAAGTAAATCAATGAAAAAACGATTAAAACGATTACGACGGTTTAAAGGTTTTGTTGGTATTATGTTTCTTCTAATCGTAACGTTCGTTTATGCCATGTTTCAAGGTGGATTTGTTAGTTGGTTTTTATTTTATTCATTAATCCCCCTTTCTATCTACTCTTTGCTTTTATTTTTTTATCCACTTTCTAAGTTGGAAGTAGGTAGAACAATCGAAACTCGTAAAGTATTTAGTGGGGGAAGGTTTTCAGCAACTATTCAAGTAAAAAGAAATAATCATTTTCCGCTTATGTATGTAAAGTTTGAAGAAAAGGTTAGTCCAACTCTAGCACATATCCATTCTCGGAAACGAATGATTTTTTGGGGGATGAAAAAAGAGTTTAGCTGGACATACGAAATTGATCATATTCCTCGTGGGGAGCATGTACTAGAAGGACTAACAATTCAAGTAAGTGATTTATTTGGATGGGTAAAAAAAGAGGTATCTATTTCCAATCCTAAAACGGTACTTGTGTTTCCCAATGTCACAGAAATGGTATATGTCCCTATTGAAACGAGATACGACCAAGGTGCAGCCGCATCTAGAATTCAAACGATGAAAGACACTTCCATGGCGACAGGTATACGAAACTACCAACCGGGTGATCGGGTTTCTTGGATTCACTGGAAGTCCTTTGCTAGAACGCAAACACTTAAAACGAAAGAGTTTGAAGACCGTCAATCTCAAGGTTTATTCGTCTTGATGGACCGGACACCAGCTGACTGTTTTGAAGAAATGGTCGATTTAACTGCCTCTATTTTACAAGCAATCGTGCGTCACCAGGCATCTAGTGCATTTTTGTCGCTAGGTGAAAATCGTTTTTTTATTCCAGCTGTTCAAAGTGAAAACCAGTTACAACGGGTACTTTATCATTTAACGAAAGTGCAACCGGATTTAACGAAGTCAATAGAACAAGCCATGTTACATGACGGGGCATTGGCGCAAGCAACTTCTCTTTTATATGTCACAAGTAATCTTACATATGAATGGATAGAAAGTATTCAAAAAACGGCAAGTAATTTACGTGTTTGTACATGCTTTGTTGTCAAACAAAAAGATGCAAAGTTACTGAAAGAGGAACAAATCCTACATCAGTTTGCTGCTAGTAGGGGAATACGGGTTCATACTATTTCAAAAGATCGTTTTGCCCAAGCGTTTTTGGAGGTGACTCGTTCATGAGTAAAAAAACAGGGTTATCCTTTTTTATTTATTTTTCTGTATTTGTTTTAATGGCTGAATGGTTAAAGCCGGTGATTGAGTTAACGGATACTGATCATTTGTATTTATTTACTGTGTTTTTATTGATCTCTTTTTTATTTTACTTCGTGAGGTTGAAATGGTATTATGCAGCACCATTAAAATTAGTTTTAATTTGTTGGGTTATTATTTCTATTTATACGGATCTTTCGTTTTTTTCTTTGGATACTTTTTCTTATTTAATAGAAGCCCTTCGTGTGAATTTAACTGCATTAGTTACATGTGAATGGTTAGAGGTAACGGATCCTTTTCGAACATTTTTATTTTTTTTACTGTTGTGGATGACTACGTATTTATTAAATTATTGGATTCGTGTTAGAAAAAATATACTGCTATTTTTCATTCTTACCATTTTATTTATTACCATTTTAGATACTTTCAGTCCATATAATGGAGAGAAGAGTATTGTCATTGCATTAATATCGGGATTTGTCGCAATGGGGTTGTTATATGCACAAAAAATTGGGAGTGAAAATAAAGAGCATGTAAAAGCCTCTTTTTTACTTGGTAGTATAGGAAGTCTGATCGGAATACTTGTCTTCAGCGGAACATTGGCAGTTATTTTACCAAAAGCTGGTCCAAGTTGGCCCGATCCAGTACCGTTTCTAACTTCTGCAAAACCAACTACTTCTAATGTAGAGGGGGGAACTGGAACTGGAAGTGGAGGGCATCGTAAAGTTGGATATGGAGAGAATGATGAAAACTTAGGCGGAGCATTTGTCGCGGATGATTCGCCAGTTTTTACAGCCGCTGTACCAACCAAGCAATATTGGAAAATTGAAACTAAGGATACGTATACTTCAAAAGGATGGATTCAATCCAATACAGAAGCACAAATTAGTAGTTACAATGTAGGGGAAATAATTCAATCCGATATTACACCAGGCGAGGAAGAGAGAACGGCGATTGCACGCATCTCCATGCTGCAGGAATATCCTTTTGTCATGCAGCCTTATGGCATTAAGCGGGTAGATGCGTTAGAGCCGTTCACTCTATCGTGGAACGAAACAAATCAAAAAATCTCTACATTCAATGGCGGTAGCACCGTGCCTATTCAGAATTATGATGTTGCTTATAGTGAGCCCGTCTATAGTTTAAAAGCTCTTCGAAATACGAAAGTTGAAAGTTTAGATAGTCTTACAACTGAGTTTGATCGATACCTACAACTACCAGAGACTTTGCCGAATAGAGTGCGAGAGTTAGCTACTTCTATTACAGATGGGGACGAAAGCTTATATGAAAAGGCAAAATCTATTGAACGATACTTCAGGCAAAATGGCTTTCGCTACGATCAGCAATTAGCATCGATACCAGAAGGAGATACGGATTACGTCGATCAGTTTTTATTTGATACGAAGGTAGGCTATTGTGATAACTTTTCAACTTCTATGGTTGTTTTGCTTCGTTCAGAAGGAATCCCAGCGCGTTGGGTGAAAGGCTTTGCGCCAGGGGAGATTGTACAAAGAGAAGATAGCGTACCTGTTTATGAAATAACGAATAATAACGCGCATTCGTGGGTCGAGGCATATTTTCCTAATATAGGCTGGATAACTTTCGAACCTACCATCGGATTTTCCAATAGTGCAAACTTTAACTATGATTTAGATATTCAAACGGATGAGTTAGAAGCTCAAACACCGACACCAACTCCGACTCCTCCGAAACCAAAGCCGGAGACAGAAAGAGCAGAGGTTTCTGAAAAGTTCACAGAAGCAATGAGTAACAGTGTCAAATGGGTATTAGACAGAAAAGCTTTATTTACATGGTCAATCATCGGACTAGCCTTTATCGGTTTAATCGCTTATCGCTTTAGACGCAAATGGTTATCGAACGTGCTAATTCCTGTATTTCGCGTAAGAAAAAATGATTGGGATACGTTTGAAAAAATGTATCATCAATTACTTAAACAGCTTCATTCATACGGCTATGGGAAAGAACAGGGTCAAACATTAACGGATTACGCGATACAGATCGATAGCTATTTTGGCGGTAATCATATGAGGAAGTTGACAAGTGCATACGAAAAAGGATTTTACGGTGGTAATAAAAAAGAGCTTGACTATCCGACGATGAGAGAAAGTTGGGAAAATTTAATCAATCAGTTAAGCAGTTGATTTTAAGAGTCACAACCTGTAAACTAAAGTCAAATTAAATTGACCAAGTTGCCCTCGTATATGTCCGATAATATGGTTCGGATGTCTCTACCAAGTTACCGATAATAACTTGACTATGAAGGTGAATGCAATCATGTCTTTTTTGGACAAATGCATTCACCTTTTTGAAGTAGAGAACATAAACGCGTAGAAAGAGGTTTGCTTTCTTACGCGTTTTTTTATTCTAGTTAACGCACTTGGATCACTAATAGAGAAAAGGTGGATGCTAATGTCTTCAACTCCATTGTTGAAAGAACAAGAAAAAATTGTCGTATTAGATTTTGGTAGTCAATACAACCAACTAATCACACGTCGTATTCGTGAATTTGGAGTGTATAGTGAGTTACACCCACATACAGTAACAGCGGAAGAATTGAAGAAAATGAATGCTACAGGAATCATTTTTTCTGGTGGTCCGAACTCTGTATATGATGAAAATGCATTTCATATTGACCCAGCGATTTATGACATTGGTGTTCCGATTTTAGGTATTTGTTATGGGATGCAATTAATGTCGCAACATTTCGGTGGGAAAGTGGAAAAAGCTTCTCATAGAGAATATGGTAAAGCGGAAATTGACGTAAAAAATGCTACGGCTTTATTTGGACAACTTCCTGCAAATCAAGTTGTATGGATGAGTCACGGTGACCATGTAACATTAGCCCCAGAAGGATTTGAAATAATTGCAACGAGCCCTTCTTGTGAAGTTGCTGCAATGGCAAATGAAGCGAAGAATTTATACGCTGTTCAATTCCACCCAGAAGTAAGACATTCTATTTACGGAATCGATTTACTCCGTCAATTCGTATTCGACATTTGCCATGCTAAAGGCGACTGGACAATGGAAAGCTTCGTAGAAATGGAAATCGAAAAAATTCGCGCGGAAGTTGGCGACAAAAAGGTTCTATGTGCACTTAGTGGTGGAGTAGATTCCTCAGTAGTTGCTGTTCTAATTCATAAAGCAATTGGTGACCAATTAACTTGTATGTTCGTTGACCACAACTTAAACCGAAAAGGTGAGGTTGAACAAGTGATGAAGACCTTCACGGAAGGTTTTAATATGAAAGTGATTAAAATTGATGCTCGTGAGCGTTTTATGAATAAACTTGCAGGGGTCTCAGATCCGGAAAAGAAACGTAAAATTATTGGTAACGAATTCATCTACGTATTTGATGAAGAAGCTTCTAAATTAGATGGTATGGATTTCTTAGCGCAAGGTACTCTTTACACAGATATTATTGAATCTGGTACTGCAACAGCTCAAACAATTAAATCTCACCATAATGTAGGTGGACTTCCTGAAGATATGCAGTTCAAGTTAATCGAGCCATTAAAAACATTGTTTAAAGACGAAGTGCGTGCACTTGGTTTAGAGCTTGGTCTTGATGAAGCAATCGTTTGGCGTCAACCTTTCCCAGGTCCGGGATTAGGTATCCGCGTTCTTGGTGAAATAACAGAAGAAAAATTAGCAATCGTTCGTGAATCAGATGCAATTCTTCGCGAAGAAATCGCAAAAGCAGGACTTGATCGTGATATTTGGCAATACTTCACGGTGCTACCTGACATTCGTAGTGTTGGAGTAATGGGCGACGCTCGTACGTATGACTATGCAATCGGTATTCGCGCAGTAACTTCTATTGATGGTATGACTTCTGACTGGGCACGTATTCCATGGGATGTGCTTGAAAAAGTAAGTGTCCGTCTAGTTAATGAAGTTCCGCATATTAACCGCGTACTGTATGATGTAACGAGTAAACCACCAGCGACGATTGAGTGGGAATAATTAATAATAGCCTAGCATCCTTGTTGTAAAAGGATGTTAGGCTGTTTTTTTATGAACTAGCTAGTACAGATAAATAAATGGCAATGCTTCCATCTGTTTTATAAACTTCAAAATCAGTTGTATATGCCCTTGGTAAATCACTATTCCAAATATCACTCCAAGCTTTACCTACACCGCTTAAGTCTTTAGATTTCACTTCCCAAATATAATATTCTCCATTTTCGATAGAGATATTATCATCTCCATGTTTTTCCTCCGTTCCAATCAGAAAGTCAAAGTCGCCGGTATAATCACTTTCATAGTTACTGTAAACTGCGTAAATATTACCTTGTACTTGATTTTTAAGAAATTCCTCCCACGTCTTTGAGAATATACTTCCATTGTTATTGTTTGCCCTAACTGTATTGCCGTAAATCACTTTCGTAAAAAAACTTTCTTTCATTTGAAATCTCCACCCTTCTAAGGAGAATATATCATCGTAAATATGACAACTGGTTGTCATCATTAATTTTTTTGTGGATTTTATTTAACTCAATGAAATATTCTTCTTTCAATTCATCTGGTTTTATCACATCTACTGAGTTACCGAACATTAGTAAAAAAGGTATTATGTTTCTATTTCTATCGTATTTGAAAGTGACCTTAATATTATTAAGAAGTACTTCAATTTCCTCGTCCAAGAAAAAATCATATAGCTTTCCTAATTGGTCTTTATGAAATATTAACTCGACTTGCTCATAAATAGATGTTGAGTTAAATTCTTTTCTTTCCATTGTGATGCATGCTTCATCTAATATTAAAAATTCTCTAATCCGTGTGAGCTTGAATATTCTACTATCATTTCTTTTTTCACAATAACCTAAGATGTACCAACTGCCGTCCGTTAAATTAATACTATAAGGAGAAATCACTCTGTTGGTGATTTCGCCATTCAATGAGATGTACTTGATTTTCATTTTTTTTTGATGAGTCACAGCTGCTCTTAAAGTTTTTAGTTTCTCTTTTGTTTCTATTTCGATTTCTTTTCTATGTAAGGTAGGGGAGTAGAAAGTAAAGTTATCATAGGAACCTTCATCTCCTTTTAAATTTTCTAATTTGCCAATGAGTATTTGGTTATCCTCTTGCAATATAGTATGTTGGAGTCTTAAAGCTTCTATAATCTTTTGTTTCTCCTTATCGGAAAACAAATATTTATCCATTTTGTAGGAAGGTATCAATCCTATGCCCCCATATCGACCGTGAATTGTTACGACCGGAAGCCCTGATATCGCCAACGATTCAACATCCCTATAAATAGTTCTTTTGCTGACTTCTAGCTTATTAGCTAATTCATCTGCTGAAACTATTTCTTTGTTTAGTAAGATGACTAACATGGATAACAATCTTTCAATTTTCATCATAATGTGCACTCCTTCTATGAAATTTTAATAGGAAACGTCAAAAATACGAATTATTATATACTTTTCAATTAAAATGTTCGGTTTTTGTATTGATTTTTAAAGAGTATAATGTTATATTACTATCATAATTTAATTGTGTTGTCGTATAACGTTGGGAATAAGGCCCAAAAGTCTCTACCGAATCACCGTAAATGATTCGACTACGATGAGTGGAAAGTAGTTTTCTTTCACTTATTAGAGATTGTTAAGCATACGACCGTGTCAATACTGGTCGTATGCTTTTCTTTTTTGGTTGTACGGACAAAAAAATGGAGGAACTTATGAAAAAGTATTTCAAATTTGAAGAACTGGGTACAAACTATCGTCGAGAAATCATAGGTGGTTTAACAACATTCTTAGCAATGGCTTATATTCTAGTAGTAAACCCATTAACATTATCTCTCGAGACTGTACCTGGTCTACCAGATTTCATGTATATGGACAAAGGTGCTGTATTTACTGCTACGGCGATCGCGGCAGCAATTGGTTCTATATTAATGGGTGTTTTAGCGAGATATCCAATAGCATTAGCACCAGGAATGGGACTAAATGCGTTCTTCGCTTATACGGTAGTATTAACATACGAAATTCCTTGGCAAATTGCTTTAACAGGTGTTTTATTTTCAGGCCTTATATTTATAGTTCTTTCGCTATCAGGAATTCGTGAAACAATTATTAACGCCATTCCAGCTGAGTTGAAATATGCAGTTGGTGCAGGTATCGGTTTATTTATCACTTTCATTGGATTACAAAATTCTAAAATTATCGTTAGTAATCCAGACATAATTGTATCATTAGGAGATTTATCAAATCCTAACGTTCTATTAACAATCTTTGGTTTAGTGCTTACAGTTGTGATGATGGTAAAAGGTATTAAGGGTGGTATTTTCTACGGTATGTTAATCACTGCTATCGGAGGTATGATTTTTAGTTTAGTTCCAATACCAGATGCAGTAGTTGGAAGTATCCCAAGCATGGCTCCAACATTCGGAGCAGCTTTTGATGCAATTTTCAATGATCCAGCAGCTTTGTTAACAACTCAGTTTTTAGTTGTTGTTCTTACATTCTTGTTTGTCGATTTCTTTGATACTGCAGGTACTTTAATCTCCGTAGCTAACCAAGCAGGTTTAATGAAAGAAGATAAACTACCACGTGCAGGTAAAGCATTGCTTGCAGACTCAATTGCAACAGTAACTGGAGCAATATCAGGAACATCAACAACTACTTCTTATGTGGAATCTACAGCAGGTGTTGCAGCAGGTGCACGTACTGGATTAGCGGCAATAGTGACAGGGGTTTTATTCTTACTCTCATTATTCTTCTATCCTGTGCTAAGTGTAATCACTTCCAATGTTACAGCTCCGGCGTTAATTATAGTGGGGGTATTGATGGTATCATCTCTAGGTCGAATTGATTGGAATAAATTCGAAATTGCAGTTCCGGCATTCTTCGTTATTATTGCAATGCCGTTAACGTACTCCATTGCAACTGGTATCGCAATTGGATTTATCTTCTATCCAATCACGATGATCGTAGCAGGACGGATTAAAGAAGTTCATCCGATTATGTATGGCCTTTGGGTAATATTCCTTTGTTATTTTATTTTCTTATAATAGAACGTAATGAAAAGAGAGGCCTAGTGTCTCTCTTTTTAATTGAAAAAAATGTAGATAGAAAGAGAATACTAGCGAAAGAAGGAATGGATGTAATATGAGTTCGAAGTAGATAACGCAAGGGTTTTAGTGCTGTTTAAACTATATAAAGTTATTAGTTGAATTTATCTGAATAAAATGTTATTATCTTTTTATACCTTTTTGTCGAATAAAGTGTTGACGAAGTCTAGAAAACGATGTTAAGATACAGAGGTCGCCAAAACAAGACGACAAATTAAACAACATGAACATTGAAAACTGAACATGCAAAACGTTAAGAAATATAACTTGAAAGATTAACTTCGGTTAACTTGATAGCAAAACAATTTTGACATCATTTAATGATGATGCCAGCAAAACAAAATGAGCTTTTTAAGTTCTCTATTATGGAGAGTTTGATCCTGGCTCAGGACGAACGCTGGCGGCGTGCCTAATA
>NZ_VDGG01000033.1:0-20195 GCF_006861775.1 Psychrobacillus soli
TTTTACTCATAATGATTTCTCCCGTTCAAAGTTCGTAAATTCTAGTATAACGGGGTTTTGAAAAAGAAAAAACCCCGAATAGCTACACTTTTTCTAAAGTGTCTACTATTCGGGGTTCAGTTCACTCGATCATTTCCTGCGCTTTTTTTATTACCAATTATCATTTGTTGTGGGGGTTTATAGGAGTAATGCGTTGTAGGAAAGTTACTAGTTTATTTTAAAAATGGTTCCATGTATATATATATATTTCCGTTTTCAGGAAATGAATAGATCACTTCTACTTGAGCAAAGCCTTTTTTTTATGGAGAATTAGTTCTAACAAAAGTATGCTTTTTCAGCTTTCGATAAGGCACTTTTTTGTTGTTCTTACTGAGTTGCAGAATGTTAGTCTATAACCTTGCCGACGTGAAATTAAATATACTAATTAAAATTTTCTAAATCTATTGAAAAATGGTGAAAGCTGTTTTATGATATTACCTAACGAACATTAGGTAGGTGGTGAGATTACAAATTGACAAAAAAGAAACTAATTGAAGCTGCTTTGACCATTTATGCAGAACAAGGGTATAAAGGGACGACAATGAAAAAAATAGCCGATGCCGTTGGAATTAAAGCATCCTCTATTTATTTTTTTTATCCAAATAAAGAAGCGCTGTTAGAAGAAGTATTTCAAAAGATATTGGAAAATCATCAAAAGGAATTGCAACGAATTTTCGAGAACACAAAGGGGTTACCTGTACGAAGTGGTTTGCAACAGTTATTAAGAAGTGTCGCTTATTTTCATCGAAAAGATGTAGTAAATACAAAAGCCTTTGTACAATTAACATCCGATTTCGCAGAATTCAAAAATGAATTTTCGAAATACTTGGACGAATTTGAAAGTTGGTTGTTACAAAATTATTTTAACGAACTATCAGACGAATTTCCGAATGCAACGCACGTAGAAATCAAGCAATGTGCACATCAAATTGAACTAATTGCAAATGGGCTTTTTTGGTCAACAATCGTCTATTCTGACGATGTGTTTGAAAAACAAGTTCAAGCTGCTGAAAAATTATTACTCGCGCTTATCAATCAATTAAAAAAAGGAGAGAATGAGTCATTATGAGATTATTAGGAAAAGAAGAAATTGAAAATATTGCAATTGGTGCTGCGCTCCTTGGTACTGGAGGTGGAGGAGATCCGTACATCGGCAAATTAATGGCTTTACAAGCAATCGAAGAATATGGACCCATTCGTCTCATGTCGATTGATGAAGTGCCTGATGGAGCATTAATCGTCCCTTCCGCTATGATGGGTGCACCTACAGTAATGGTAGAAAAAGTACCAAATGGTGATGAAGCAGAGGCTGCTTTCAAAGCATTGGAAAACTATATCGGGCAGGAAATTTATGCAACGATGCCCATTGAGGCTGGTGGTGTGAATTCATTATTACCGCTTGCATTGGCAGCGAAACTTGGATTACCGGTAATTGATGCAGATGGAATGGGAAGAGCTTTCCCGGAACTACAGATGGTGACATTTTATTTAGATGGCATTTCTGCATCTCCGATGGTTCTAGCGGACGAAAAAGGAAACAATCTGGTGATGAATACCATCAATAATAAATGGGCGGAACGGATTGCCCGCAGTGCCACAATTGATATGGGCGGCTCTGTCATGCTAGCGATTTACCCGATGACAAAAGAAGAAGTAAAAGAAAGTGCCATATTAGATAGTTTGACACTGGAAGAACAAATAGGCGCTGCTATAAGCACAGCTAAAGAGCATGAAGCGAATCCGATAGATGCTGTATTGCAATTATTGAATGGTTTTGAACTGTTTAAAGGAAAGATTAGCGATATCAATCGTGTAACTGTTGATGGTTTTGCGAAAGGGCAAGCGAAAGTACAGGGATTAGATTCTTACATCGATCAAGAATGTATGCTTCATTTCCAAAATGAACACCTTTTAGCAACTAAAGGCGAGGAAACGCTATGTGTTACACCAGACTTAATTGCTGTGCTAGATACAGATACAGGTATTCCGATTACTACGGAAGGCATTCGCTATGGAGCACGCTGCACAGTTATTGGTATACCTGCACATGAAAAATGGCGTACAGAAAAAGGGCTGGCAACAGTCGGACCAAATTATTTCGGATATGAAGTGCCTTATGTGGAAGTTGAAAAATTACAAGCTAAGAAGGAGTTATCGTAAATATGGAAATTTATCGGATAGGAATCGACGTTGGCGGTACTCATACGGATGCTGTCATTTTGGATGCTTCAAATAACGTAATCGCAGAGGCAAAAGAGCCTACAACTGCAGATACATCAACTGGTATATTCAATGCATTAAAAAAAGTAGTTTCAAATTCTAACGTTGATAAAAGTCAAATTAAGTATGCGATGCTAGGTACGACACATTGTACAAACGCGATTGTTGAACGAAAAAGATTAAATAAAGTCGCTTCGATTCGCATAGGGGCGCCTGCTACATTGGCCATTAAACCATTGGTTGGTGTACCTGAGGATTTAAAAAATATTATCGGGAAGCATCTTTATATCGTTGAAGGCGGTCACGAATTCGACGGCAGGGAAATTACCCCACTAAATGAAGATAAAATAAGATCCATTTGTAGTGAATTAAATGGGGAAGTAGATTCGATCGCGGTTGTTTCTGTCTTCTCACCGATTTCGAAAGCGCATGAAGAACGTGTAAGTGAAATTATTCAAGAAGAACTCGGTCCAGATATCGCAATTTCGCTATCGTCAGAAATTGGAAACGTGGGCTTAATCGAGCGTGAGAATGCTACGATTTTAAACGCAGCGATTGTTGATGTTGCGAAAATCACTGCCCAAAGTTTTGTTGATGCACTTGAAAACGAAGGAATTCATGCAACTGTATTTTTTGGACAAAATGATGGCACATTAATGTCGGTTGAATACACCGTGAAATACCCAATTTTAACAATTGCTTGCGGCCCGACAAATAGCATTCGAGGTGCCTCCTACTTGTCGAAAAAAGCAGATGCGCTAGTGATCGATGTCGGTGGGACAACGACAGATATCGGTGTACTAGCCAACGGATTCCCTCGCCAATCTTCTCTTGCTGTAGACGTCGGCGGCGTTCGCACCAATTTCCGGATGCCCGATATTTTATCGATGGGATTAGGCGGCGGTACAATTGTAAAATTGCATGATAACGGCGGATTTACAATTGGTCCCGAAAGTGTCGGTCATCGTTTATATAAAGAAGGTTTAGCTTTCGGAGGCAATACGTTAACAACAACAGATGTTATTATCGCTTTAGGAAAAGCCGTGATTGGAAATCCTGACTTTGTAGCACATTTAGATCAAAGTTTATTAGAAAAAATATATGCAGAAATGACGTTTATGGTAGAAGAGTCTATCGATAAAATGAAAACGAGTGCGGATGACATGCCCGTTGTTTTAGTAGGCGGTGGCAGTATATTATTCCCTTCTGCTTTAAAAGGGGCAAGCGAAGTCATTAAACCTGCTAATTTCGGCGTTGCAAATGCAATTGGATCTGCAATTTCTCAAGTAAGTGCACAAGTCGAAAAAATCTTCAAAATGGATGATTTAGGGCGGGAGCAGACGTTAGATTTAGCTAAATCGATTGCATTTGATGAAGCGGTAAAAGCTGGGGCTGACAAAGAAAAATTGAATGTGGTAGACATCCAAGAAGTTCCACTTGCCTACATGGCGGGGAATGCTACAAAAGTACGGGTAAAAGTTGCTGGGGATTTAATCTAAATTAATAGGGGGCATACATGATGAAAGTTAAAGTAATCTTACCAATCACCTCGGACATTTTTAACGAGGAAGTTTTGCAAGAATTTTCTTTTTACGCATCAGCTGGAACTGAAATGAGCATGACGAACTTATCCACTGGTCCCGCATCAATCGAAAGCGAATACGATGAAGCGCTTTGTTTGGCAGACTTTTTAAAGAAAGCAATTGAAGCGGAAAAAGAGGGTTACGATGCCATTATTAGTGATTGTTTCGCTGATCCTGGCGTCAAAGCAGCGCGGGAAGTACTTGATATTCCTGTGATTGGTCCAGGTGAATCCGCTATGCTTTACGCCAGTTCACTAGCCAGTTCTTTTTCGGTCGTTACTGTATTGCCAAATGTTATCTCAATGATTCGCAATGTTAGTAAATTAGCTGGCTTAGATAGCAAACTCGCATCAGTTCGATACGTTTCAATTCCAGTGCTAGAGGTGCAAGACAAAGAGCGTTTGGTGGATGCTCTCTATTCAGAAATGATCAAAGCAATCGAAGAAGATCAAGCACACGCTTTAGTATTAGGATGCACAGGTTTCCTAGGCGTTGCAAGCGAGTTGCAAGAACGTCTAAATGCATCCGGGTATGATGTACCTGTTATCGATCCTGCTTTTGCTTCACTTCAAATGGCGGAATCACTTGTAACGATGAAAGTCAAACAAAGCCGTCTAACCTATATGACACCACCGTCAAAAGTACGTATTTAATTTAAAGGGGGACTATTATGAGCGCAACAAAAATTGCTATCGGTGATGATTACTCATTGTCTCGTGTGCCACAATCCGCACGAAAATCTTTATGGAGCATTACGATCATTCGAGTTGGGGCATTTGCAACAATCTCACAATTTATTTTAGGGGCTACAATGGGATATGGCATGACATTTACGGATGCGCTCATTGCCACTTTTTTTGGTAGCATCATACTTCAAGTTGTTGGATTCCTTTTGGGCTATATCGGTGTTAGGGAAGGGCTGTCAACGAGTTTATTAACGCGTTGGGCAGGCTTCGGAAAACATGGAGGTACTATTTTTAGTATTATAATAGCGATTTCCTGTATCGGTTGGTTCGGTGTCCAAAATACGATTTTTGCCAGCGGGTTAGTAGAAGCGTCAAACGGAAGATTACCGTTAATACCCGCTATGTTCCTTACAGGTTTAAGTGTAACTTTCTTAGTTATTTTTGGATTTAAGTTGCTTAGCATTACAGCTACAATTGCAGTACCTGCTTTTTTACTTGCCGTATCAGCAGGGGTCTTTTCTGTATTTCGTGAGACTTCCTTATCCGAGCTCTTTTCAACAGCGCCAGCAGGTGAACCGCTATCAATTGGGGTAGCTTCTACAATGATTGCGGGCGGTTTTATCGTAGGGGCAATCATTACGCCTGATATTAGTCGTTTTGCTAGAAGTGGAAAAGATGTTTTCTGGATGACTACAATCGGCTTAATTATAGGCGAACTAGGTATCAATATGATAGCAGTTTTACTAGCATTAGCTGCAAGAACAAATGATGTTGTCAGTATTATGGTTCAAGCATCAGGGATTATTGCCGCATTAGTCGTTGTTTTTTCTACGATTAAAATTAACAATCTCAATTTATACGCTGCATCTTTAAGCATCACATCCATTTTTGATTCCGTCTTTAATGTACGGTTAGGTCGTGCGACAGTTACACTTGTCATTGGAATAATCGGCACAGTGTTATCAGTAATCGGGATTTTAAATTATTTTATCGATTTCCTAGTAGTACTTGGTGTGTTAGTTCCGCCGGTTGCAGGAATTATTATTATAGACTACTTCATTCTTAAAACGAGTCGTCAAGTATTAGATGAATCCAGAGAACGTGGCGAGTTACCAAGTGTTGCCGGTAGATTGAGCCCCATTACTATCATCGCTTGGGCATGCGGGTTTTTAGTAGGCTATTTTGTAACATGGGGTATTCCATCCTTGAATGCACTATTCGTTAGCGGCATTATTTATTACATTGGGGGAATGGCTGTACGTACTAGGAGCGTGACTTTCTCGTAGGATAGTAGATTTGTATTCTAAAAGTATATAAATGCGTCCTTGAGTTAGAAAAAAGAGGCGGAGAGGAAGATACAGGCTCACTTGCTGATTTCGGAATTTCATATAAGCATGTAGAACTTTTAGAGTCTGGTGCAATCGATTGGGATACGGTAGAAAAAGAGGTTAAAGTAAATACGAAAGTAATTGCTATACAATGTTCTAAAGGATATGCATTGAGTCAGTCTTTTACGGTGAATCAAATTAAAGGAATAGTAGAGAAAATAATAGCGACTAAAAAGATGCGATTATTTTCGTGGATAATTGTTACAGAGAGTTTGTGGGAGAATTAGAACTGACGAATGTAGGGGTAGATTTAATGGCCGGATCTTTGTTCAAAAATCCTGGTGGCGGTCTAGCAAAAAAAACAGGCAAAAAAGAACGAACCTTATTCAATCGGTATCGTTTCAAACAGCCGAGCAAATGATTCAGTTTTGCAAAGCGATTCAAATGCACTCGCCGGTAAATGCACAATTTGCTCCCGAACCTGCTTATATGCCTGGTTATGAAGATGATGTCATTATGGCAGCGGGAACGTTTATCCAAGGATCTAATATGGAATTAACTGCAGATGGACCGATCCGACCTCATTATACTGCGTTTATTCAAGGTGGTTTAACGTATGAACATGTGAAATATGCCATTTTAGGAGCCGTGCAGACTTTACGGTAATTTGAGCAATTCAAATAGTAGAAGCGTGGAAAGTGACTTGATCATTTTCCGCGCTTCTTTTTTATTTCCAGTTTGTTTGGCGAAGCTTACAATATGTGATGTATCACTTTTTAGGAATAATGCGTTTTATAAAGCGCTAGTAGATGACCATTAGGATTTTAACCAAAGGAAATTGCTAACTTATCAGTAATGACTCGCTAAAACCACATATGATGTAGTTTTTCAATTATGCGAATCCAGAAAATGGCTTAGGGCAACAAATTGGTCATTGAAAGCGACCAATTTTACTCTGAAAGCAACTAATTTCAATGAAAAGGGTTTACTTAATAGGAGACGACGATGAATATTACGTTTTACACCATTTTTACTAAACAATCTTCCTCATTGAAATAAAACCGATACTTTTGCGTAGTAAAAAGGCTTTTGGTCACTAATTAGGAGCACTTAGCTGCACGTTATGTATATAGTGTCTTCTTGTTATTTCATGTATTCTTTCATTAATCAAGCGCATGCTAGAAAGGATTTGCTTGCGTACTATTCTTTGAAAAGTGGCTTTTTATGTTAATAAAAAATATATGTCACTTTTCCTCACATGAAGTTGACATGTTAGCTAACATGACATATACTATTAATATATCCAACTAGGAGGTGCAGCGATGGAAAAGGAATGGAGACGTTCCATGCCACTGCTATCTATGAATATCGTCATGCAGCTAACCGGCTTAACGGCGAGACAAATTCGATATTATGAAGAGCATGAACTTGTTCAGCCTGCACGGACGGAAGGAAAACAACGCATGTTCTCGCTAGATGATATTGATATTTTACTAGAAATAAAAGATATGCTAGCAACTGGCGTTAATATTGCAGGGGTTAAACAAATTTTCGAAATGAAAAACAGTCCGGCTGCAAAAAATGACACAAAACAAGTCATTACAGATGCACAACTACGTGCAATTGTAAAAGAAGAAATGCAGCTAGCCCAAAGGCATCAACGAGCATCTTTACGGCAAGGAGACCTATCTCGATTCTTTCGATAGAACGGGGTTTGACTATATAAAATATTTAGGAGAGTGAAAAAAATGAGCAAGTACACAAAAGAAGATATTAAAAAGTTCGTTCAAGAACACGAGGTGAATTTTATTCGTCTTCAGTTTACAGACATACTAGGGACGATTAAAAACGTTGAAATTCCAGTGAGTCAGCTCGATAAAGCTCTCGACAATAAAATGATGTTCGACGGATCTTCTATTGAAGGATTCGTACGAATTGAAGAATCCGATATGTATTTAGTACCAGATTTAAATTCATGGGTTGTATTCCCTTGGATTACTGGGAAAGGGAAAGTAGCTCGTCTAATCTGTGATGTAAATAAAGCAGATGGAACGCCATTTGCAGGAGATCCACGTAATAATTTAAAACGTGTGTTAAAAGAAATGGAAGAGTTAGGATTCACAAGCTTTAACTTAGGACCAGAACCTGAATTTTTCTTATTTAAATTAGATGCACAAGGTGAACCAACTTTAGAACTAAATGACCACGGTGGATACTTCGACTTAGCACCGGTTGACCTTGGAGAAAACTGCCGTCGCGATATCGTACTTGAACTAGAGGAAATGGGCTTTGAAATTGAAGCATCTCACCATGAAGTAGCACCTGGACAACACGAAATTGACTTTAAATATGCAGATGCAGTAACAGCATGTGATAATATTCAAACGTTTAAACTAGTCGTTAAAACCATTGCTCGTAAACATGGATTACATGCGACATTCATGCCAAAACCACTATTTGGTGTAAACGGTTCTGGAATGCACTTTAACGTTTCATTATTCAATGGAAAAGAAAATGCATTTTTCGACGAATCTACAGAAAACCAAATGAGTGAAACAGCGATGCAATTTATGGCAGGTGTATTAAAGCATGTGCAAAGCTTTACTGCGATTACAAATCCTACAGTAAACTCATATAAACGTTTAGTACCTGGTTATGAAGCGCCATGTTACGTAGCTTGGTCTGGACAAAACAGAAGTCCATTAATTCGAATCCCTTCTTCTCGTGGATTAAGTACACGTATCGAAGTTCGTTCCGTAGATCCGGCAGCAAACCCATACCTTGCGATGGCTGTTATTTTACAAGCTGGGCTTGATGGTATTAAAGAAAAATTAACTCCACCACCAGCAGTTGACCGTAATATCTATGTAATGTCAGAAGAAGAACGTATCGAAAACGGTATTTATAACTTGCCACCGACTCTTCATGAAGCTGTGATAGAACTTGGAAAAAGTGAAACAATCCGCGGAGCACTTGGTGAACATATTTATGCAAACTTTGTGGAAGCGAAAGAGATTGAATGGGATATGTTTAGAACGACTGTACATCCGTGGGAGAGAGAACAGTATTTAAAAATGTATTAAGCATATATACACTGGAGTTATTGGGTTTTTGGATGGGGTGAATTAAGCGAAATGATGTTGCAAAATCATTAGCACCCCATATTAACCCCAATATTTCTAAAAAAAATTTAATTACTAACATCGTTAGATATTCCTTTAAAAACATCGTTCAGTCGTGAGTTGACTTGTTCGGTGTTTTTCTATATTTATTCGCTATGAGATAAATTACCTTATCCATATTTTAATCTTTTCATAATCTAGAAATAGTATTAAGAAAGGAGGGGTATAAGATGTCTGAATATGAAGGTGAATATGGTGGAAGACGCAATTCCAATTTTGCGTTGATCGTCGTTCTCTTTATCCTACTTATAATTGTAGGAGCATCATTCCTGTATTAAAACGTGTAATTATGAAGACTATTTAGTTAGGAAAATGTTTCAGCTAAGATGAGCTTCAAGATTAAATCGTTGGGTATAAAGTAAGATTAATAAAATCGAGATACTATCCGCCTGTTTTTCACTTCTCTAAAAAAAGTGACTTTCTCTTAATAGAGTTGGTCGCTTTTTTCTGATTTTTAAAAAAATATTTTATATGTATTTGATTTTACATAAATCTTCTGTTTTAGTGGTCGTGCTGATTTTTGGATTTTTTTCGAATCAAGGTTGTTGGTCAATTGTTTAGGTTTCCCTAATTTCTCTAATTAGTTCTCATTAGATTTCGCAATGTCATCGGTTTTATCCATTTTCTTTCGATTTCATAACTAAAACTAATGTCTTAAGACACTAAACGAGTCTGCAAACTTTCGTGCAAAAGTTAATGGGGGCTCTACTGACTGAAAGTGGACGTATAGGATAGTCGGATTCGTGAAAATCCAGTGATTATGAATAGCACTCACGATTAAAATATTTCTAACAAGAGCACTTACAAATGAGGGGAGTTCTTCTTGAAGAACAGCTACTTCCCCAAGATTAAGTGCATTACGTTGCATATTTAGAGATTCAAATGTTATGCCAGCTGGTATGGCACTGCGACTAGGAATCCTTGAGATGATGAACTTAAAAAGCAAGGAATTGAGCATTTGGTTATTGCAGGAATTCAATCAGAAGTGTGTGTTGATACAACTTGCAGAAGAGCATTTAGTAAGGAATATAAAGTCACTTTAGTTTCAGATGCCCATAGTACTTGGGATTCGAAAGAATTTTTAGCACAGCAGATTATTAGCCTTCACAATGATGTGTTACGTTGGTTTGCCGATGTATAGTCAAGTAAAGATATTAAATTTTAATCATTGATGCAAACCGCCAATGTTAACGGTTTATTAAAATAGCAATTAGTCCTACTCACGTATTACGAGTAGGACTTTTTTTAAACTATCCGTATCTTTCATCAAAATATTCCTTTGAGCACAGACTTTATTTTTATGAAATTAGCTTATTCATCACGAATGTAAATGATAGAGACCATCTAGCCTCACTCTTCCTCCAGCCACAGTTGATTATATAAAATCATCTCATTGATCTGTTTCTCACTGACTGTTACGTCTTTCTGGAAGAGCAAGTCTAAATAAGCCTTATGATTCTTTAGGGTTTTTTCGATATTGCTGGACTGTTTGGAAGCGATCATCTTTGGCTTATACAATTCGTAGATGGTTTTTCCAATTTCGATAACAAAGGCATTTTCAGTAGCTTCAAGTACTGCATAATGGAATTCCAAATCGATATCGGCCAGTTCTTCCGGACTTAGCTCCGGTTTTAGTCGCCGGGATTGATTATGATAGACTTCCTCGATTTTTTTTATCTTTTCTTCCGACCATCTGGTACGAATGAGGTTGATCATGAGAATTTCGAAGTGTTGACGGAATTCTATCAGCTTCTCCGTATTATTGCTGTGCATGATCAAGCTGAAGATCAACGGATTTAAGGAAAAGTGTGAAGGGTTATTGGTGATGAACATACCTTCACCTCGCTTAATCTGAATGACTCCAATCGATTCCAGTACTTTTATTGCTTCCCGGAGAGGGGTCCTACTAACGCCAAGCTGTTCGACCATTTCAGCTTCCGTTGGTAATTTATCGCCAGTTTTAAGCGTTCCGTCTAACAGCTTGTTTTTTATAGTGGAAACAATTTCGGTTGAGATTTTGTCGGAAGTTGTTAGTTTTTCGAAGTGCATGAGATGGATCCTCCAGTTATGTTTACTCTCTTTTCTATAGATTATATCGGATAAATAGCATTTTAGTTAAAATATATTAATTTTAAGACAGTTTAGAATATTTAATTTACAATCTGCGTTGAAGATGATAACATATAAATTGAAGTACATCATATGTAGTATGTAGTAATTTGGAAGGAAGTGTAATATTTGGTTAAGCACACTATCGCAAGTATTCCAGGTGATGGAATAGGACCAGAAGTTATAGAGGAAGCAATCAAAGTATTAAGAGCAGTAGAAGAGATACATGGAAATTTGCAATTTGAAATCGATTCTTATGATTGGAATTGTAAGCGTTATTTGGAAACTGGAAGAATGATGCCTGAGGATGGAATAAAAACATTGGCTCCGTATGACGCCATTCTATTTGGTGCAGTAGGATCACCGGAAGTCCCGGATCATATTTCCGTTTGGGAGTTAATCTTACCGATCAGAAGAGAATTTCAACAATACATAAATTTAAGACCTATCAAATTATTAAAGGGAATTGAAAGTCCTTTAGCAAATAAAGGGATAGAAGATATTGACTTTGTCGTAGTACGTGAAAATACGGAAGGGGAATACTCCAATAGTGGAGGTCGTTTGCATGTTGGAACTCCATATGAAGTAGTCGTTCAAAACAGTGTTTTTACAAAAATGGGTAGTGAGCGGGTCATAAAATATGCGTATGAATTAGCTCGAAAAAGAGGATCTAAGCATTTATCTGTTGCAACTAAATCTAATGCTATTAATTTTTCTATGCCGTTTTGGGATGAAGTGACGAAAGAAGTTGGCGTAGACTATAAAGAAATAGAACCGAAGTTTTACCATATCGATGCATTAGTTGCATTTTTTGTATCGAAGCCAGAAATCTTTGATGTAGTCGTTGGAAGCAACTTATTTGGTGATATATTAACAGATTTAGGCGCAGCAATTTCAGGAGGACTAGGAACTGCTCCTTCAGGAAATATCAATCCAGAAAAGAAATATCCATCCATGTTTGAAGCGATTCATGGCTCTGCACCAGATATTGCGGGTAAAGGGATTGCAAATCCAATCGCACAAATTTGGAGCACCTCCTTAATGTTAGAACATCTAGGCTATCCAGAAATGGCCAAAATAATTGTCGATGGAATAGAAGATACATTAGTAGACGGTAAAGTGAGAACACCAGATTTAGGTGGAACTGCTTCTACAACGGAATTTGCAGATAAAATTATTGAAAACATTAGAAAGTATGCATAAGGGGGATTTTTAATTGGGTCAATTAGAAGCTAAAGTTATTGCTGTCACTGGAGCAGGCGGTGGAATGGGAAAAAAGGTAGTAGAAAATCTTTTGGCAGAAGGTGCAACAGTAGTTGCTTTGGATATTAACACAGAATCTTTATCTTCTATCGAAAATGAAAATATACGTGTTAAAGCTATTAATCTATTAGATGAAAACAGTATTCAGCAAACCTTCAAAGAAATATTCAATGAATACAACAAGTTAGATGGACTTGTCAATATCGCTGGAATCGCACAGTCGGCCAAACCAATCACGGAAGTAGAACTTTCAGAGTGGCATAAAATAATGGATATTAATGCTACTGCAATATTTTTAACTAGCCGTGAAGCAGTGAGATATATGAAGGAAGCAAAAAATGGATCTATTATCAATATAGGTTCGGTATCTGTTACAAGACCTCGTCCAGGTTTGCAAAGCTATGTGGCATCAAAAGGAGCGGTAGAAGCATTTTCTAAAGCTTTAGCACTGGAAGCAGCGCCATTTAATATTCGTGTAAATGTAGTACACCCTGGTCCAGCGGATACGCAAATGTTAGGACAATTTTCTTCCCAGCAAGCTGGTGAAGTAGAGCTAAATAAAGATATTTTTGCAGAGAGCGTTCCATTAGGAAGATTGATTAATCCAGCAGACATTTCGGCAACGGTTACACATTTATTAACAGATGGTGCCCAAATTATTACTGGTGCAGTAATCCACGTAGATGGCGGAAGAAGTATCTAGAGAGGATGTTCTATATGGAAAAAATACAAATGTTAATTGATGGGGCATGGGTTGGAAGTGAGAACGAACAATGGATAGATGTGATTAATCCTGCTACTGGAGAGTTAATTACACAAATCGTTCGTGGAAATGAAGAACATGCAGATCGTGCAGTCCAAACTGCGAGAAAAGCATTGAAAAGTAAAGAATGGAAATCTTTTAAACCATTTGAAAGAGGACAATTTTTACAAGAAACGGCAAGATATATTAGAGCCAATGCGGAAGCACTAGCAGAACTTGAATCCTTAGATATTGGTAAGCCAAGTGCACAAGCAAAAGCGGATATTGAAGCTGCTGCCCGCTATTTTGAATTTTATAGTGGCTTAGCCGACAAAGTGTTCGGAGATACTATTCCAATTGAAGAAGATTTACTAAATGTAACAGTTATGGATCCAATTGGGGTTACACTTCATATTGTACCTTGGAATTATCCTATCCAAATTACGGCGCGCAGTGTAGCTGCTGCAATTGCTACAGGTAATGTAGTTATCGTGAAAAGTTCTGAAGATACACCACTTACTACGAACTTTTTAGCGAAATGGTTCCATGAAAAACTTCCTAAAGGGGTATTTCAACATCTTACAGGATATGGAGCAGAAATCGGCTCTGCATTGACTTCTCATCCAGGTGTCAATCAAATTACTTTTACCGGCTCAGTTCCAACAGGAATCGCAGTAATGAAATCAGCCGCAAACAATGTTGTGCCCGTTACGCTTGAGCTAGGTGGAAAATCACCAAACGTAGTTTTTAAAGATGCTGATTTAGACAGAGCAGTCCCTGCAATCGTGAATTCAATCGTGCAAAATGCAGGTCAAACCTGTTCTGCAGGATCTCGACTATTAGTAGATGAAACGATTGCGGACGAATTAATAGAAAAACTGGTAGAAAAGTTTAAACATTTAAAAGTAGGTCCACCAGCTAACCATGCAGAAGTGGGACCAATTATAAATGAAAAACAATACAAGCGAATTCTAGAGATTTTAGGAACTATTGATAAGCAAGCGAAAATTTTAGTAGGTGGGGAAGCAGTTCAGGTTGAAGGCTATGAAAATGGCTTTTATATACGCCCCACAATTATCGAAGCATCTAATCATAATAACTCTTTTGTGCAGGAAGAAATTTTTGGGCCTGTGCTCAGTGTTGTACGCTTTACTGATGTGGAAGAAGCAATTGAATTAGCAAATGCCACTGATTATGGACTAGTTGCTGGAGTTTGGACGAAAGATATTGATGTAGCACATTATGTCGCTTCACGTATTGAAAGTGGACAAGTCTTCATCAATAGTTACGGGGCTGCTGGCGGTGTGCAAATGCCGTTTGGAGGATATAAAAAAAGTGGCATTGGACGAGAAAAAAGCCATTTAGCCGTTCAAAACTATATTCAAATAAAAAATATTGCTATTCAAGTTCAACTGTAAAGTATTAAAATAAGCAAAGTAAGGAGGCGTAAAATGAAAACGTTAAGCACAATTAGTAGTTTTGCTGGTAAATACTTTGCTTTTATAGTAATAGTGTTTTCAATCTTAGCATTTATGGTTCCAAATTTGTTTTCGTCATTTGGTGCGTATATAACAATTTTACTTGGAGTCGTCATGTTCGGGATGGGTCTTACGCTTAAAGCATCTGACTTTAAATTAGTTTTTACAAATCCAATCCCTGTTTTAATAGGAATAGTTGCGCAGTTTTCGATTATGCCAACTATCGCCTTTATTATTGCTTACTTATTAAAGTTACCTGCAGAACTTGCAGCAGGTTTAGTTTTATTAGGTAGTGTTCCTGGAGGAACTTCTTCCAATGTAATGGTATATTTGGCTAAAGGAAACGTTCCACTTTCCATAACAATGACGAGTGTTTCAACTTTACTTGCTCCCATTATGACGCCACTTTTATTGTTGATTTTTGCAGGGCAATGGTTGCCGATTGATCCTATGTCTATGTTCATGTCCATTATAAAAGTGATTATTATTCCAATTATCTTAGGGTTATTAGTGAATAAATTCTTACCTACTGTTACTCAAAAAAGCGAATCCGTTTTACCTCTAATCTCAATTGTTGCGATTACCATTATTGTTTCTGCAATTGTTGCAAACAATAAAGAAAATATTGCAACTGCTGGCGTGTTAGTATTTGTAGCGGTATTACTGCATAATGGATTTGGCCTTTTAATAGGATACTATGCAGCGAAAGCTTTAAAACTATCTCGTCAAGATCAACGTGCAATATCGATTGAAGTAGGGATGCAAAACTCTGGACTGGGTGTAGCTTTAGCTGCCTCTTATTTCACGCCACTAGCTGCATTACCAAGTGCATTTGCATCTGCTTGGCAAGTAATCACTGGAACTTTTCTCGCTACCTACTGGGCAAAACATGAAGTACCAAATGATACTAACTCTAAAATAGAGGTGCAAGCCCATCACAAGCCTTTAGAGAATGCAGAAGAAGTATAATAATATAAAAAAGACCGCTTGATGATTTTCTATCAAGCGGTCTAAAATTATTGTTTATGGAAAAATTTATTTATCTGTTTGATCATCCAACTCAAATTCTTAATCAGTCTGTAGAGAATTTGCTCGCGTTTGTTCCTGTCGTTATATAATAATAAGAGCGTTGTTGGCTTTAATTATGCCTCAACGCTTTTATTTTTATCTATTTTTAGTTTTGTTGGCGGAGGCGGAAGATTTCTAACTCCGTTTTTGGAAGTTCTCGAATGTAAACTCGATTTCATTCCTGCCTTTGGAATAAAGCAATGGATTGTTTCAGCCTATAGTAACTTTGTTATTTATATGGAAATTTTTGTATACGAATGTGTGAAATGAATCTATATATATATAGTGAAGGGAGAGTTTGGCAATGAATAAATACAACGAAATTCGACGTCTGATAACTCAATTAAGTGGAAAGGACCACATCATTACAATTCCCAGATTGTAGAAACGAAGGACTATCAAATCGGCGATATTCCATTTTAGATGAGATACTAAATATTAATTGATAGGGAGAGTTTTATCATGGCAAATTGGATTCCGAGACAAGGAATTTATGTTGTCAAACCATCTGGACCTATTAACGAAGAAGAAAACACCAAGCATTTAGAAGTAGTTAAGCAAAAGCTGGAAGAGGCCGAAAGACGTTTTGCTTGTGAACTTTTATTAATAAATATTATAAAAACTAGTGAGAACTGACTATGAAATTATGCTATTTTCGCATTTATTAATAAAGAGAATTATAATTCTACTAAAGTATAGGAAGGAGAAATGGCATGTTTATTAGACCATGCGAAGGAAGAATCACTTCGAGGTTCAGCTCACTTCGAAAACATCCTATCACAGGTGAATGGAAAGCGCATAAAGGTGTAGATTTTGGAAGTGATGGAAGCTCAATTATTAAAGCTTCCGAAAAAGGTACCGTGAAGCGAGCGGGAGTCATAGGTGGTTATGGAAATACGGTCATACTAATACATCAGCTTAATGGAAAAAAATACGAAACTTTGTACGCACATTTAAAATCCATATCAGTGAAAGCAGGACAAACAGTTGAACAAGGACAACAAATTGGGATAAAGGGAACTACAGGTAATAGTACGGGGGTGCATTTACATTTTGAAATGCATATACCTACCTATGAACCAGGTCAACCAAATGCGGTAAATCCTCTACATTATATAGTTGATTCGGAAGTAGGAGAAATACAGAAAATGTTCGTATTCCTTGGCTACTCACTTCAGGTTGATGGAATTGAAGGACCAAAGACGGAAGCAACTATTAAAGAGTTCCAAGAGTCGAAAGGTTTAGTAGCGGATGGAATAATAGGAGATATCACATTAGCTGCACTGAATAACACAGTTGCATTGAAAAAGGAGGAATTAAGTATGGCAGAACCAAAATTAACAGCAGGACAAGAAGCGATTCGTCAAGAAGCAATGAGATTGAAAATTACGGATGGCAATGACCCATTTAAAAACGTCACTCAATATTATGCTTGGGCGGTTGCATTACCGATCGCACAGAAAGTAGAGCAGCTAGAAAAACGTATGGAAGAATTAGAGAAAAAACTAAAATAAAGCAGAGATAGAACTAGCTAAAAGAAAGGTTGTTGAATTAGTCTAATGAGCGACTAATTCAACAACCTTTTTTATATTTTGAAAGAAAAATAAATTTGCTGAGCTGGGAATTAAGTTGGCTTCTATAAAAAAGCGCTCTAGTATTGGCTTTATAGAGGGTGATCGCCGAGTCTCTACCTTTCTCTCCGGTGGAGTCTTAGTCTCATGGTCATCGCAAAAAACGCCACACTAGATCATAAATGCTTCAAAAAATAGGTACGATACAACAACTTGTTCAGATCCTGCAGGAGATCGAGAAGAAGAGGCTAAATTCTTTACCCGCGAAAAAGAAACGAAGTGTAGACTATGTCCTTTTGAATTGAGTTCGCTTTTTTAAGACAAGTTATAAAGAATATAAACCGTATAATGAATTCGGTCATATTACCTCATCTTCTGGGGAAGAATAAAATTAACTACGTTTACTTAAAATAATATTTCCATCCTGATGAAGAAGTTTGGTCTCTCAGGATTAGTGGTATTAGTAATACCAAAGTTTAGTTGGTGAAAAATTCTGAATAAAACAGAGTGGTTGACTAATGGCTAGTAATCTAATAGGATTTAATTGACTAACGAATCAGTCAAGGAGAATTAGTATGCTAGACAACCAAAATAAACGTAAAGAAGAACGCAGACAACAACTATTAACGATTGCATTGGAGTTGTTTGCAACACGAGGTTATGAACAAACGAAAGTCGCTGATATTGTTGCAAAAGCAAATGTTTCCCAAGGTACTTTCTATTGGTATTTTAAAAGTAAAGAAATGATTGCCACAGAGGTGTTTGAGCAGGGGCGTGCAGCAATACTGGACGCCATTTCAAAAGGGTACCGGTCAGAAAAAGTATCGATACAAGATTCTTTTCTATCTTCCAGTCACCTATTTGAACAACTTTTTCACTTTGCAAAAGAACATCATTATTTTATGAAAATCCTTTTAAAAGGTATCCATTCGCAACCATCCCTACAGCTACAAGTGGATGCGATAAAGAATGATATGCAAGAAGCTTTTGCACAAAATATTCGGAGGGCTTCCGAATTGAAAATGATGCCTCGTCCTGGAGATCCAGAACTACAATCCGTATTTGTAATGAGTTTATTAGAAGGGGTATTATCTCGTTGGTTATTTCAAACAGCGAATGATGAATGGCATCAACTAACAATAGAACAACTTGTGGAAAAAACCGTTCAATTCGAGTTTTTTGGTTTGTTTGGTAAGTAAATGAAGGAGGAGAAAATGATGAAAAAAAGTAAATTTCTATTAGTTTTAGTAGCTGCAACTGTTTTGTTGTTAGCGGCATGTGGGAATAACACTAGTAAAGAAAGTGACAAGAACACATTAGCAGCGATCCAAGATAAAGGAGAAATGACTGTTGGAATCATGGGTACATATGCACCTTATAATTTTATGAACAAAGAGCAAGCATACGATGGATTTGACGTAGACATTGCAAAAGAATTAGCAAAACGTTTAGGTGTGGAAGCGAACTTTGTCGCACAAGAATTTTCCGGTTTAATCCCTGGATTGCAAAAAGGTAAATTCGATATTTTAGTTAGTCAAGTAACGATTACAGAAGATCGACAAAAACAATTAGATTTCACAGAACCTTACATAACAAATGAAGTGAAAGTAATTGTAAAAGAAGATAATACAACTGTTCAATCCGTAGAAGATTTTAAAGGCAAAAAGATTGCCGTTGGTTTAGGTACGAACGATGAAGCATTTTTACGTAATGACCTAATGCCACAAGTTGGTGACTTCCAAATCAACACATATGATGATGTTATCACAACGCTTAAAGATTTAGATGCAGGACGTGTGGACGCTACGATTAATAATGCTTACGCTTTAAAACCGATCGTTGAAGAAAATGGATTTAAAGTAAAAGCGGTTGGAGAACCGATTAAATCGGATCAAGCAGCAGTAGCTGTTAAAAAAGGAAATACAGAATTAGTCGACGCGCTAAATAAGGCACTCGAAGAAATGAAACAAGACGGCACATATAAAGAAATTTTCGTCAAATGGTTTGAGGAAGAGCCTAAAGCCGAGTAAAGAAAGAGGTAGTGTACATGGATATAATAATAGATAATATCCCCTTTCTGTTAAAAGGAGCGTATTATACGTTATTAATTACGGTGGTATCTATGTTTTTCGGCTTGATCATCGGTTTGATAACAGCGATTGCACGTTTAAAGGGCAATCGCTTCTTTCGTAATGTAGCGAGAGTGTACGTATCGATTATTCGGGGAACACCACCACTAGTTCAAATTTTTATCGTGTATTTTGGACTTGTTGATTTTGGCATTGAGTTAGGTTCTTTGACAGCTGCTTATATTGCCTTAAGTATTAATATAGGTGCTTATGTATCGGAGGCATTTCGTGGGGCAATCCAGGCAGTTCCTGCAGGTCAAACAGAAGCTGCGCTTGCAACTGGGATGACAGAAGCACAGGCTATTCGACGTATTGTTATCCCACAAGCGATACGCATCGCAATTCCACCACTAGGTAATACATTTGTTGGGATGTTGAAAGAGACTTCATTAGTTTCTGTTATTGCAGTCACGGAGCTAATGCGATCGGCACAGTTATTGATCGCGCAGTATTATGTATATATGCCGTTTTATTTAACGATTGCTTTAATGTATTGGATTATGAGTACAGTATTTACATTCATATTGAATAAATTAGAGAAACGATTATCCGTTTATTAAAGGGGGAAAAGTCTTGATACAAGTAAGTAATTTATCGAAAAGCTTTGATCAAAATGAAGTATTAAAAAATATTTCATTGACGATTCCCGCTCATCAAGTAGTCGCCGTCATTGGACCAAGTGGTTCCGGAAAAAGTACGTTTTTACGTTGCTTAAATGGGCTAGAGTCGATTACTAGTGGGATAATTTCCGTTAATAATCATCAAGTAAGCGCAACGGACTCGAAAAAAATCCAACA
>NZ_VDGG01000033.1:20205-29928 GCF_006861775.1 Psychrobacillus soli
TCGAAAATGTAATGGAAGCGATTATTGTTGTGAAGAAACAATCAAAAGAACAAGCAAAAACGATTGCTGCTCAATTATTGAAGCGGGTCGGATTGCAAGAAAAAGAAAATGTCTATCCTTCGAAACTATCAGGAGGACAACAGCAACGTGTAGCGATTGCACGAGCGCTTGCAATGGAACCAAAAATCATGCTTTTTGATGAACCAACTTCCGCACTTGATCCGGAATTAGTTGGAGAAGTATTAAAAGTGATGAAAGAGTTAGCAGATGAAGGGATGACAATGGTCATCGTCACACATGAGATGAAGTTTGCACAAGACGCGGCGGATCGTATTTTATTTATGGCGGACGGTCAAATTGTAGAGGATGCAGAACCGAAAACGTTTTTTGCACATCCATCTACAGATCGCGCCCAAAAGTTTTTAGCAAAAGTAAATGAATTCTAACTGAAGGAGCTTGATCAATAATGGAAGTTAAAGCAATATGGCAAGGTGGACGAGCGTTTGAAGCGAAAGGACCGTCTGGTTATCCGATGGTAATGGATGCAACCGCAAATTATGGAGGACTAGGACAAGCACCAACACCAACCGAAATGTTACTCAGTTCGTTAGCTGGTTGTATCGGAATTGACATTACGATGATTTTAAAACCTCATTTAGAGAAAATAGAGTCGATAGAAATTACAGTGGACGGGACACGTCGGGAAGAGTTACCAACTGCTTTTACTGCTGCTACATTAATATTCGATGTAAAAGGAGATATCGATGCGAAAAAAGTAATTCGTGCTATAAAACTTGGAGAAGAAAAATATTGTGCCGTCTCTGCTTCGTTAAAAGCAGACATTTCCCATCGCTTAATCCTAAACGGGGAAGAAATAGAAATGCAAGAAGCATAAAACAAAACCCTCTCACCTTTTAAAGGTAAGAGGGTTTTTCGATGATTTAAACGAAAATGTCCACTTTTCGTTTAAATATGATATCGGCTCTTTATTATCATAAGGACTTTCGTATAATTTGTCAAGTAAGCGAGAATTCTATTGGATGTGACGGTATACGCCAACTACTTTTCCGAGAATAGATACTTGGTTTACGATAATCGGATCCATCGAAGAGTTCTCTGGCTGTAATCGGAAGAAAGACTTTTCTTTGAAAAAACGTTTAACCGTAGCTTCATCTTCTTCTGTCATAGCGACAACTATATCCCCATTATTTGCGGATTGCTGTTGTTTTACGACAACATAATCTCCATTTAAAATTCCTGCCTCGATCATACTATCACCCATAATCTCTAACATAAATAAATGATCATCGGCTGTTCCGAACGTTTCAGGTAGTGGGAAAAACTCCTCGATATTTTCAATCGCAGTAATTGGAAGGCCAGCCGTTACTTTTCCTACTAGCGGAACATGCACGACACCTTGTTTTTCGGCAATACCATCTAGAATTTCAATTGCGCGTGGTTTCGTTGGGTCTCTTCTAATAAGTCCTTTACTTTCCAGGCGAGCTAGGTGCCCGTGCACAGTAGAACTCGATGCTAGTCCAACTGCTTCGCCAATTTCACGTACAGAAGGTGGATACCCTTTTGTACGAACCTCTTCTTTAATAAAAGCCAAAATGTCCTCTTGTCTTTTCGACGCTTTTTTCAATGAGTTCACCTCTTTTTGAATAGTCATTTTTCTACTAAATTCTTTCTTACTAATAGTATAACAGTCTCTCGAAATTTATGCAAACATAGGTTCTAATAAGTGTTGACAAAAACAAGTGTTCGTTTTAATATTAGAACATACATTCCGAACAAACATTCTAATTAGGGGGATTTAACGTGAATTGGATGAAAGAAAACTATTTTATTACATTATTTTTAGGATTAAGTGTCGCTTTTTTGATGACATTCATAATCTCCAATACATTGTCGACAGAACAACAATATCAAATTAAAATAGAACATGGTGACTCTTTATGGGAACTTGCAAATAAATTTGCGACGAACGAACCAAAAGAAGCATGGATAAATACCGTAATGGTCATGAATAATTTACAAACCTCTCACATTAAAGCAGGGGATATGCTTGTCATTCCAGAGGTAAAAGAAGATTTTCATTTAGATCACGGTACAGAGATAGCGAGTGATAGTAATTGAAAGCTGTAATATATTGCCGTGTAAGCACGGAAAAAGAAACACAAGAAACTTCTTTAACAAGACAACAAGAAGAATTAATGGAATTCGCGCAGACGCAAGGTTATGAAGTAAGGGAAGTATTTACAGACCAACATAGTGGATATGATATTCAGCGCGACGGGTTGCTTGACTTACTCTCCTACGTAAAAGACTTCGATATAAAAGCGGTTTTTGTCCAAGATGAGACACGGATTGGTCGCGGAAATGGTCGAATGGCCGTTCTACATTTACTCCAAAAAACCAATACTTCTGTCTACACTTTACAAGATAAAGGAATTTTAAATTTAAATGAGATGGATTCCATGCTGTTGGAAATTTTAGCACTTGTAGAGGAGTACCAACGGAAGCTTCATAATGCCAAGATAAAGAGGGGGATGAAGCGAGCTGTCTCCCAAGGATTCCGACCGGAGAAAAATTTAAAAGGTAAAGGAAATCCAGAAGGTCGAGAACGAATTGATGCACCTGTTGAAGAAATCGTAAGACTTCGAAAAGCCGGCTTAACTTATGAGGAAATTGCATCCACGTTAAAAGGACTAGGCTTTGAAATTAGTAAAGCAACTGTTCATCGCAGATATATTGAATTTATCGAGGATAAAGAAGTGTAATGACTTGCACTCTTTGTGTTTTTTCCTTACCTTTATAAGAGGTATATAAGGAAAGGATGATTTATATGTTAAGTAAAGAAAAATTAGCACGAATTAGTGAACTCTCCAAAAAATCCAAATCAACTGGATTATCCATAGAAGAAGCAAAAGAACAAAGTGCTCTACGAAAAGAATACTTAGAAACATTTCGATCTACTATGAGAGATACGATTGAAAGTGTAAAAGTAATCGACCCCGCAGGAAATGATGTCACTCCAGTGAAAGTACAACAAGCGAAAAAAGATAAGTTTCTGAATTAATTAATCATTTCAGAAACCATTGATAATAGGCGGAATGTTGTCTAAACTAGTACTATAGTTAAAAATTTTGTTCGAGAGGATGTCATTTATGTCATTACAGTCAGATTTACTAGCAATTAATACAATTCGTACATTATCTATTGATGCCATTGATAAAGCGAATTCAGGCCATCCAGGTCTTCCAATGGGAGCTGCACCAATGGCTTATACATTATGGACAAAGCATTTACGTCACAATCCTAATAATCCAAACTGGTTTAACCGTGATCGTTTTGTTTTATCAGCTGGTCATGGTTCGATGCTTCTTTATAGTCTTCTTCACCTTGGTGGTTACGATCTACCAATGGAAGAGATTAAAAATTTCAGACAGTGGGGCTCTAAAACGCCAGGACATCCAGAGTTTGGTCATACTGCTGGTGTAGAAGCAACAACAGGTCCTCTTGGACAAGGGATTGGAATGGCAGTAGGTATGGCGATGGCAGAAGCTCATTTAGCTGCTACATACAACAAAGAAAATCATGCGATTGTAGATCATTACACATATGCTCTTTGTGGAGATGGCGACTTAATGGAAGGTGTTGCAGCAGAGGCAATTTCTCTTGCGGGACATTTACAATTAGATAAGTTGATCGTTTTATATGATAGTAATGACATTTCTTTGGATGGAGATTTGCATAAATCTTTCTCGGAGAAAATTGAAAAACGCTTTGATTCTTATGGATGGAATTATATCTTAGTAAAAGACGGTAATGATATCGCTGAAATTTCTGCTGCGATTGACAAAGCAAAAGGTCAAAACGATAAACCGACAATCATTGAAGTAAAAACCGTTATCGGATTCGGCTCTCCAAATAGAGCGGGTAAATCGGATGCGCATGGTATGCCACTTGGAAAAGATGAAACAGCTTTAGCAAAAGCAGCATACGAATGGGCTTTCGAAGGTGATTTCCATGTGCCAGAAGAAGTGTATGAAACTTTCAAAGAAGCTTCAGAACGCCAAGGAGTAAGTGAAGAAACTGCTTGGAATGAAATATTTAATGCATATGAAGCGGCATTTCCAGAGCTTGCTTCTACGTTTAAGCAAGCAATTAGTGGAGAGCTACCGGCAGATTTCGCAGATGCATTAAAAATTTATGAAGAAGGGACGTCTCATGCGACACGTTCTGCTTCAGGAGATGCGATTAATGCAATCGCACAAAATCTACCTTCTTTCTTTGGAGGAAGTGCAGATTTAGCAGGTTCAAACAAAACAACAATGAAAAATGCTGGAGATTTTGCTGCTGAAAATTATGCTGGTAAAAATATTTGGTTTGGTGTGCGTGAATTTGCTATGGGTGCTGCATTAAACGGTATGGCACTTCATGGTGGCTTAAACGTTTTCGGTGGAACATTCTTCGTATTTAGTGATTATGTACGACCAGCGATTCGTTTATCGGCTCTTATGGGATTACCTGTAACATATGTATTTACACATGATAGTATTGCTGTTGGAGAAGACGGACCAACACATGAACCAATAGAGCATTTAGCTTCTTTACGCGCTATGCCAGGTTTATCAGTCGTGCGTCCTGCTGATGCAAACGAAACAGCAGAAGCATGGAAACTTGCAGTCTCAGCGAAAGATCATCCGACAGTACTTGTGTTATCTCGACAAAACTTGCCAACATTAAAAGGTTCAGTAGAACAAGCGAGTAGCGGCGTTGCTAAAGGTGCATATGTTGTTTCGCCAAATGAAAACGCGGAAGCAATTCTACTTGCTACAGGTTCAGAAGTGAGTCTTGCTGTAGAAGCGCAGGCAGCGCTTGCTAATGAAGGTATTCAAGTTTCTGTTGTTTCCATGCCATCATGGGATTTATTTGAGAAACAAGATGCAGCATATAAACAATCAGTATTACCATCTCATTTAACAAAACGATTAGCGATTGAAATGGGGTCATCTCTAGGATGGCATCGTTATGTTGGATTTGAAGGAGATGTTATTGCAATCGATCAGTTCGGTGCAAGTGCTCCGGGTGAAATTGTAATGAAAGAATACGGTTTCTCCGTAGAAAATGTTGTTTCGAAAATGAAAAACTTACTGCAAAAATAAGAAATGCATAATAGCAGTTCGAATACTTGTCGTTAATAGTATTCGAATTGCTTTTTTCTTTTAATTTATATAGAATGCATGGGAAATATATAGTATAATTTGGGGTGGTGTCTTGTACACGTAGACAAGAACGTAAAGGAGGAGAAAATATGGATACTTGGATATGGATTGTTATTGTAATCGTTGCGTTAATCGCTGGTGCGGCAATCGGTTTCTTTGCAGCACGTCAATATATGATGAAATACTTAAAAGAAAACCCACCTATTAATGAACAAATGCTTCGTATGATGATGGCACAAATGGGACGTAAGCCTTCTGAGAAACAAGTAAAACAAATGATGAACCAAATGAATAAAATGCAAAATAAATAAAAAGCACTCTGCAAAGAGTGTTTTTTTATGCTTTAGGGAATTATAAAGTATATGGTATGTCACTATATAGGGATACTGTGTCGTAGTGCGTCGACTAGTGGCCGCTGTGATTTTCGCTGCGGTCGGACGCTTTTCGCCGGGTGAGCGATGAGCCATTCCCGTAGCTTAGGCGTACGTTGGAATGTCTCTTTTTGCTCCCAGCAGAACAAAGGCTAAGTACGCCACATCGTGTGGCAACGCCTTCGTGACCAACATCGTGTTGGCCTCGGCTGGAGTCGCCGCCTACAACGAAAATCAAAGGAAATTGTTTACTTATTCAGTATCAGCTCGCTCAAAACAAAATTTCCTCCGTTTTTCGACTGTGTGAATCCAGTAAATGGCTTAGGGCAACCAATCGGTCATTGAAAGCAATCAAATCTACTCGGAAAGCAATCAAATCAGTGTGAGAGCAACCAACATGCCGATGAAAGCAACCAATTCTTAAAATAGCAAGTTTAAGTTTACTTGATGGGAGCCGCGAACTCGTCAGCTAGCATCTACTAGACCGGTTTGTCGCGTTCGCACTTTTTCCGAAAATCGTGTGGAAGTCGTTCTTCCGTCACTCTCCAAAATCATGAGTAATCAAAGTGCCAAAACTGTTGGGAATGATAGAATAGCCACTTTCCTAGCCGAATAAAAGCAGCCAAAGATGCAATTTTGGCTGCTTAGTCCTTCCCTAATGTTTCTATTCTTTCATTTTCCAAAGTAACGCCCTTTCTGCTACATATAGCCATCGGTAATACTGTAGTGAACATTTTGTCTAAAGCGAACCGAAAACGTACAAGTGTAAAATGGGATCCTTGCTCATTCTTGCGAAATTTTAGTTGGGAAATTTGTTTATAAACAAAAGTGTTTTATTTATTAAGTAACTTATTTTCTTGTAAAAAATCTGCAACTACTTGCTCATACATTTCGCTATTTTCGTTAAACGATTTAGCGTGCAAGCCAATATCAAAAAGTTTTAATGTTTTGGGTCCTTTTTTCTGTTCGAATAATTCCTCGGTCATTTTGGGGAGTATAAAATCGTCCTGCAAACTGTGAATAAATAATACTGGTTTTTCAATTTTATCTACTACGTCAATTGGTGATATAAGGTCAAGTGTATAGCCATCCCGCATTTTTAAAAATAAATTAGCAAATCGAATGGCGAGTCCTGTTCGGAGTGGAGTTGTTTGTTTAATGATGTGTGTAACTTGCTGCTCGAAATTGGAAAAAGCACAATCGGAAATGTAGAAATCTGCGTCATCTTTTATAGAACCTGCATAGAGTAGCATAGTTGCTGCGCCCATCGATTCACCATGGATGCCGATGATTGCGCTATCTCCTGCCCGGTCCCGTACTGCTTCGACAATAGATTGTAAGTCAATTTTTTCATAAAAACCAAAACTGGTCGTTTTTCCACCAGAATCCCCATGTCTTCGATGATCGTAGACCACACTGTTAAATCCTAGTCTTTCAAACATGCGAACAAAGCGAAGCGAATTAATTTTATTCTCGGTTACGCCATGACAAATAATCACATAATTTTTTGTTTCTAGTGGTTCCACAAAAATTGCTTTTAAGGAATACCCATTTTTTGACTCGATCCACTGCTCTGTTTTGTTCACTGCACGAAACCAAGCCTCGTCTAGTCGTTTTGACGTAATTTCACGATTTAATATGAAGTCGTTTTCTTTTTTCTTCATATACATCAGCTTGTTCGTAACAAGAAATCCAAAAACAGTGGTGATCGCTGTGACGGCACTTGTAAAAATACTCGTCCAAACGATTACTCTTTTCTTCATTGCCTCCACTCCTACTTGCATTTGGATAATTTATACATACCTGTGTCAATTGGACGGGACATATACGGAGCCACTATATCAACTGCTTGTATCAATGATTCTAGGTTAATATTCGTGTCAATACTCATTTGTTTTAGCATATTCACAACATCTTCAGTTGCTACATTTCCTGTTGCTCCTGGTGCAAAAGGACAACCTCCTAAACCGCCAGCGGATGTATCAAACCGATCCACTCCTGCTTGCAATGCTGCTAGAATATTTGCTAAGCCCATTTTTCGGGTATCGTGGAAATGCGCCGTAATAAGCGTGTTAGGAAACTCTTTTTTTAAGGACTCAAAAAGCATGAAGCATTCTAGCGGGTTCGCCATTCCTATTGTATCTGCAACGCTTAATTCCTGTACGCCCCAGGAAACAAATTTTCTGCACAATTCTATTGTTTTAGCTGGCGCTATTGCTCCTTCGTAAGGGCAGTAAAAAGAGGTAGAAATGCATGCTCGAACAAAATGACCTTCTGTTAATAATTTTTCCACAATCGGTCTTAGTTCATGCATACTTTCTTCGGTTGTTTTATTAATATTTTTTTGGTTAAATGTATCGGATACTCCTACAAATACTGCAAAGCTACTCGCGGTCGCTTTTTTTGCTAGTTCTACACCTTTTGCATTTGGTGTTAATACAAATTGTCTTCCAATTTTTTTAGTGCGAGCCACAATTTCTTCTGCATCTTTCATTTGAGGTATCCATTTTGGTGATACAAAAGAAGTCAATTCCATTTCTTCTACTCCAGCGAGTTGAAGTTTTTCGATAAACTGAAGTTTTACTTCAGTTGGCACTTCATTTTTCTCATTTTGTAGACCGTCTCGTGGTCCAACCTCGATAATTGTCACTATTTTTGGTAAACTTAACATGAGCATCCCTCCAATTCTATTGTAAGAATGGTTGCTTAAACAAGCAACTTATAAAGATATTTAGTAGAATAAGAGGGTAATCGATTTGGTAAAGTAAATTTAGGGGAAAATGAGGAGGAAATGAAATTGACAAACGAAGTAGTTATCGTAAGTGCTGTAAGAACGGCTATTGGTTCATTTCAAGGAGGATTAAAAGATGTACCTGCAACAAAGCTAGGTGCCATTGTAATTGAAAAAGCATTAGAAAAAGCAGGAGTTTCGAAAGAGTCTGTAGATGAAGTAATTATGGGGAATGTTTTGCAAGCAGGCTTAGGACAAAATCCAGCGAGACAAGCTTCTATTCAAGCGGGTTTACCTGTAGCAGTGTCTGCACTTACTATAAACAAAGTATGTGGATCTGGTCTTAAAGCAATCCATCTTGCAACACAAGCAATCATTGCTGGAGATGCGGACATTATCGTTGCTGGTGGAATGGAAAATATGAGCCAAGCTCCTTATTTATTAAAAAATGCAAGAGATGGCTTCCGCATGGGCGATCAAAAAGTAGTAGATAGCATGATTTCAGATGGTCTATGGTGTGCATTTAATGATTATCATATGGGAATTACAGCAGAAAACTTATGCGATCAGTATAATATTACAAGAGAAGAGCAAGATGCCTTTTCTGCGCGCTCTCAAGCACGTGCAGTGAGTGCAATAGCAGAAGGAAAATTTGCAGATGAAATCGTACCAGTGGAAATTCCGCAGCGTAAAGGGGATCCAATCATTTTTGATACGGATGAATATCCGAAAAAAGGATCTACACAAGAAAAATTAAGTACGCTTCGTCCTGCATTCAAAAAGGATGGATCCGTAACAGCAGGGAACGCTTCCGGTATTAATGACGGAGCAGCTGCTGTAGTCGTAATGTCTAAAGCAAAAGCGGACGAGTTAGGCTTAAAACCACTAGCAACCATTGTTGCAAATGCATCTGCAGGCGTAGATCCAAGTGTAATGGGAATTGGACCAGTAGAAGCAGTGAAAAAAGTATTAAATAAATCTCAAATCGCGCTTTCTGATATTGATTTAATCGAAGCGAATGAAGCATTTGCTGCACAATCAATTGCTGTAGATAGAGAATTATCGTTTGATCATGATAAACTAAATGTGAATGGTGGAGCTATTGCACTTGGTCACCCAATCGGTGCAAGTGGAGCACGTATTTTTGTTTCTTTACTGCATGAAATGGAGAAACAAGATGCGAAAACTGGCCTTGCAACACTATGTATCGGCGGAGGACAAGGAGTAGCTACAATCGTTAAACGTTAATATAAGAAGGTGAACCATTTGGCAAAGAAAAAACAAAAGCAACAAGTTAAACCAGTAGCAAAAAAAGAAGAAGGAAATGGTCTATTCGATCAGCTTTCTTCCGATGTGCTCGATAAATTAAAAGAAACAAAGAAACAATTAG
>NZ_VDGG01000033.1:29938-33098 GCF_006861775.1 Psychrobacillus soli
CAAGCTCAGCTTGCTTTTGAGAAAAAGCAAAAAGAAAAAAATAAAACATTTGAAGAACTACTAGATGAGTATGGATATGGTGGTTCGAAGTTTTAAGTGAATTATAGTGATAAATAAAAAGGCTACCTAGAAATCTAATTTACAGATTTCTGGGTAGTTTTTTTGCTTACTATCAATGATGTTTAATAATCGAATGGCGGTGACAATTGGTTTTTTGTCATATGTGCGCTCACTTTGTGGAATTACTGGTAAAATAGGGAGCGTTTTTTTACAAAGAGCTAGTCTTCTGAATATATTTAAAGGATAATGCTAAAAAGAGCATGTCTATGTTTTTTAAGATTTTTATAGTCCAACCATACTGTAAACTCCCATATGTTCATCATTATAGTCTTTGAAATTCATGTCTAAATCAACCCAATTGTAGATTATATGGCTCATATCAATAATATATGGAGTCGCAAGAAATATATAACTTTTTAATTAGTTACAGTTCTTCATTTTAATGAGTAAGTCTGGTTATCCAAGTAAACTTAGTAGGAAATCCAGACCGCAATAATTATAGGCAGTTCTAAATTTCCAGCTATCATCTATGTTTTTGCGGTTAGATTTAGATAGTACTCTATTTGCAGATGAACGTTGGAATACCATTCTGTACAAGTTTGTTATAGTGTGGCGTGAGGTAGTTCAAATTAAAACCATCACCCTAAGATAATGTGTGGTGATTTATTTAGAAAAATAGCGGTAGGCTATTAATAGATACTTCATTAATTATCAAAAACCATGACTATACTCCTTAGTTATATGGTAGCATTACAGTAAGTTAGCACTTATAGAAAAGAGGTTTATCTCATGTCCTTTGTAAAAAAAACTTTTTTGTCACGAGTTATAGATGTATTGAAGGATAAGGAAGAGCTGAAATCTCCCGTTGTCATTAAGCATGGAGATTCAATAGATGCAGAAATTGTTCGTTTGCAAACACAACTGGCTGGAGAGCAGTTAGATGTAAATCGGAAGAAAATAGAGGAGCAAATAAAGTTATTGAAAATCGGAAAAGCAGGGGAGCAGTCGTTACTATTCGAACTAACGAATTCATTTCTACCGCTAATGATTTTGCATGATGTCTATATTGAGCATAAGGGATTAAGTGCGCAATTTGACTTTATTCTTGTAACGCGACAATTTTTTTTAATCATTGAAGTGAAGAAGTACTATGGCAATATCACGGTGAATGAAAAGGGAGAGTTTATACGAAATGTGAATCGCGGGAGTCGTACGGTTTTTAAGGAAGGCATGTATAGCCCTATTCGCCAAGTTGAGCGCCAAGTGGAAGTTCTTCAATCGATGCTGGTCGATCATGATGTGATTACCAAAACCCCGATACGCTATGCGGTTGCATTTGCGAATGAAAAAACGGTGATTGATCTAGCGAAAGCACCGAAAGAAATCGAGGATAAAGTTTTTCGCTCTGACGGCATTGTTTCGTTTATAAAAGCTGAATTAGCTAAGAAGTCGCCTGTTTATTTCAAAGATGGAAAAATGCATGAATTAGCGGCATACATACATGGACAGCATATTGATAAGCATTCAATCGAGGTTTATGAGGAGCAGGAAGTCAGTTTCTATGAAGAAGAGAAAGTGCCAGTAGCAGCTACGCTGGAAAAAAAGCTCTTGCTACTTTCAGATGAAGATCTTGTATTGAAGTTGAAGAAATTCCGTAAAAGACTAGCAGATGAAACTGAACGAAAGGCATTCTACATATTTACGAACAAAACGCTGGACGGACTAGTTGAAATAAAACCGACTACACTGGATGAATTGCGAAAAGTAGAAGGAATAGGGGATAAAAAGTTGGAAGAGTTTGGGTTGGAGTTAGTGGCTATAATAAAGGAAAGTGTAGATGGATAATAGTTAGTTGTACTGGCATTAGATATTTATGCAAACTTGAATTATTCATTTTAGCGCTAAGCGTAAAATAGTCCACATTTACCTTACGCTGACAAGCGCATATACTGCTGATGTATAATAAGAATTTTTACAATCTCTATAAAATAAAAATGCTCTTTCCAATGGTGAAAAGAGCATTTTGTGTAATTTTAGTTTTTGATACTTTTAAATCACATCATCATAAAGGGATGTAGCGCTGAACACAATTTCGCCTTTGAGTAGTGAATCCAAATGCCACCACCATTCGTCTATCGACTCTTTGGATTGTGAAAAGTCATAAGCTTTACTTGTGTGCTCATAAACTTGTTCGGCATGACTTAATAATCTCATATCATAGGCGGCTACCATTTTTTTCTCTTCTTTTGTAAGTGACAGTTGATGTAATTCGCTTCGAATATGGAATGTTTCAAGCATTTCAAAAGGGCTTGTTTCACAATCAGTGATCCCTTGACCATAAAGATTTATTAATGTCATTCGATCCATGAAAAAACCTCCTTTACTGTACCAATGTAAGTATATCCTTTTTCTTTTGATAAGTAACGTTCAGGTGATCTTGTTATCATAGCTGTTTCCAAAATTTTATCTTCACCAATGATTATTATCCAATAATTTGCGGAAAAAACAATGTAGCGTTGTTCAAAATGTTCCAGATAATAAATGTGAACGTTACTTCGGATATTTGTAACTATATCAATAATTAAACTATTGTATTGATGCAAAGTAGATTCTAAAGGGAGATCACGTCTACTTATTCGTTTCTTCAAGTGTAGTAAATCTTTCCCTGGTTTCCATTGTGGTCCTTGTTCTTTATAGGTGTGGATGATTTGAAGTAATAACTTATTAATGTCTGCATTCAAATGGAATCCTCCTTAACTATATCTTTTCTAGTATGTACATTGTATCATATGACCATTTTAGTAGAAAATTCCACATGTCTTAACTCACTGGTGTCGCACGGATAAGTTCTGAAAGTTCCATTTTTTATTCGTCTTTATATTAATTTAAAACGAAGACGCTCAAGTAGAGGTAGTAAACCTCGATTTTTCCCCTATAAACCAACAAGAGTGTGAAAGAGATTAAATAACTTTACGGTACACTACTTCCTATGATTTTGCTGTAAACAACCAGTAGCAAAAAAAGAAGAAGGAAATGGTCTATTCGATCAGCTTTCTTCCGATGTGCTCGATAAATTAAAAGAAACAAAGAAACAATTAGT
>NZ_VDGG01000033.1:33108-59000 GCF_006861775.1 Psychrobacillus soli
CTAGATGAGTATGGATATGGTGGTTCGAAGTTTTAATTATAACCTATTCGCCAAGGCGAATAGGTTATTTTTTATAGCATAGGGACTAGGGTTATTTTGAACTCTCAATTTAACTAGTCCTTTGATTAATATTAATAGCACTTCAGTAAAGTACCCTTGTATGTAATGGAGGCATATAATAAAAAATAAGAAAGTAGGTTTGTCGGAAAATCAACAGCAACAACAATAAATGAACAATTTACAAAGTCAAATTGATGACCTTAAAAAAGCACAAGAACAAAATAATTCTTCAACCTCTGATATGGATAAATTGAACCAATTATTAGAGCTAGTGATTAACCGTTAAGATGAAAAAGATGATCAAAAAAATAGCACTAACAACCATAAAAAGCATTAATTGTTCAATCGGATGAGTTGTCATTATGGTAGTTCTAAGTTATAAAACGATCATCTTAATTAAACCCACTCCCTTAATAAATAGGAAGTGGGTTTAATTTGTTAGCATTTTAACTTCGCCAAGCATTGTTCGAGTGGTGTTTTTTATAGTTTCACTGATTTTGCTTTTATATCGCTGCTGTTATGTTGATCTGATTAATTGATTGAATTATTCAATAAAATCTTTAGGTCGTATGATAAACTATTTAAAAAGATAGAAATAACTACCACTAATGGAAGGGGATTTTAAATGCTGTGGGGAAAGATTATTCTGTTCATTGTTGCTATGTTTGTATTGATGTTTATTTTTAATAAAGTCATGGCAAAGTTACTAAAAGTGGATAAGAGAAGTTTGTTTTCCACTAGCCATGTAAATGGCCTACATAAAAAAATTGGGGGAATACTTAGTGTAACGTTCCTCGTTGTATTCATCATTTTTAACATGAGGCAGTTTGAATCTCCTAAATTGGCAAATAGTCCGTGGTACTTTTTAGGTATATTAATGATCTATTTTGTCTTGGATGAATTAGTACGTGCCTTTATGGAATGGAAATATGCAACCAATCGAAAGGATTATATTTATACATTGAGTGAAATGTTATTTATGGTAATTGTTATTTTTGGGGTTGTACAGACAAACTTTTTAGGATTGATCGATTAATTAACGAGGGGGATATGTATGATTCGAGCGGTGTTATTTGATTTGGATGGAACTTTATTAGATCGGGATGAATCAGTAAAGAAATTTATAGTGAATCAATATGAACGATTAAGTAACTTCTTAGGGCATATACCTAGAGAGAAATATATGACTAGATTCATTGAGTTAGATCGTCGTGGATATGTATGGAAAGATAAAGTGTATCAACAATTAGTAGAGGAATTCGATATCGTAGGGATAGATTGGGAGAATTTATTGCAAGATTATATAAGTGAATTTAAGCACCACTGTGTTCCTTTTCCAAATCTCCACAGTATGTTAGAGGAATTGAAAAAGAATGACTTTGTTTTAGGGATGATTACAAATGGATTTGGGCAATTTCAGATGGACAATATAAGGGCTTTAGGTATTGAAAAGTATTTTGATGCAATTTTAGTGTCTGAAACAGAAGGAATTAAAAAACCAGATACTGCAATATTTGAAAGAGCATTAAAAAGGTTGAGAGTAACTGCCGGTGAAAGTGTATTTATTGGAGATCACCCGGAAAATGATGTGATGGCGTCACAGTATGTGGGCATGAAAGGGATTTGGAAAAAGGATGTTCAATGGGATGCGTTTGAGACTGATTTCGTAGTAGATGATTTAGAGGAGCTTCCTACTATGATAAAGAATTTGGGGCGTTTAGTGAGGAGTAAAACATCTTAATACCAGTTCATTCTTAAATCTTCTTTTTTTGGAAAGTATACATCTTGTAAACGTATTATTTTGTGCAAATCGCATCACCGGATGGGAGAGTGAGTTAGTTTGAGCAAGTATGTAAGTTTTCCTTATTTATGGAAAACATATTTATTCATCATTCCGCTTTTCCTTTTATTTACTTGCAGTAATATCGAAAAATATGAGCATGTGGAGGTCCACTTAGTAGAGACAGTGGGGGAAAATACTAGTTCCTATATAACTAATGTAGGACATGGTGATGATTTGAAAGATGTGGTTCAAGAGCCTTCTACAATCCTCATACCTATGGATAAGAAGGATCCTTTTCAGTTGGTCGATATGACGTAGAAGAAAAGAAACTTGTCAAAAATCATATACTTTCTTATACAGATAATTTAACTAAAAAGTGAGATCGCAAAATGGAGAGCTTGAATCGCAAGATACCATGTGCAAATCGCAAGATCCCGCCCCTGAATCGCAAGATAGTCTCTCCAAATCGCAAAAACTAGTCTATAACCTAATAAAAAACGCTGAACTTCTATGTACAGCGTTTTCATGGAGTTAAGCCCGGTGTTCATTATACTTAACTTGTTTAGTAATCTTCCGAGCCTCTAATAGAATATCCCCAGAAACCTCGGTATTGTATGCCTCTACCGTTTCTAAAAGCTGTTCTGTACTACTTGCACCAATGATCATTGAACCCGTTGCTTTCTGCTCTAATACATGATGTAGCGCGAGAGCAGTAATTGGTGTACCCAATGCCTGCAATTGCTCAATCGTTTTCAGCAATTCTTCTTTAGAATAGGCTAAATACTCACCTGTTTTATGTGCCCGATTTAGCCCTTCCGCAGTTAATAACCCTTTTGCTAGCGTACCACGACTAAGTAAGGAAGAGTGATGTTCTTCTAATAATGGAAACCATTCTTCTGGTCTTCGATCTAGTAAACTATATTGCATCATGACCGAAACCGCGTTACTTTTCGTTAAAAAGCGATCGATTACATTAGGGCGAATGGAAGAGATGCCGTATGCTCGTATAAGCCCTTCTTTTTTCAGCGATTCCATCGTATCAATCACTTCATCAGCGTCGTCTTCCATGGTGCCGCCGTGCAATTGGTATACGTCAATATAATCGGTTTGGAGCCGTTTTAATGATTCATGCACAGCCGTTGTGATCCACTTTTTCGAAGGATCCCAGACCCATCCATCTCCAGATTCCTTCATACGATTGCCGACTTTTGTTGCTAAAATGATCTGCTCTCGATAATTTTTCAACGCATTTCCAACGATTTTTTCATTTTCTCCATGATTATATAAATCTGCAGTATCAAAATAATTGATGCCGTGATCGATTGCAACTTGCAAAACTTTCTCCGCATCTTGTTGATCCGCTGGTAGTGACATACAACCAAAACCTATTTCCGAAACAAATAAATCACTTTTCCCTAATTGTCTTTTCTTCAACACGTCTCACGTCCTTTACTCCATGGTACAATGAGGGAAAGGGACTTTCAAATGAAAGGAAATGAAAAAATGAAAAAATTTGAGGAAAAAACAATACAGACAGAAATGAAATTCCAAGGTAGGATCATCACATTACAAGTAGACGAAGTAGAATTACCGAATGGAAAGACCGGCAAAAGAGAAATCGTGAAACACCCAGGAGCAGTTGCCATTATTCCAATTACAGAAGATAAAAAGATTATTTTAGTCGAACAATATCGAAAAGCTTTAGAACGTTCGATTATTGAAATACCAGCTGGCAAAATAGAACCGAACGAAGCTCCAGAATTAACAGCTTTGAGGGAACTAGAAGAAGAAACAGGATATACGACAAATAAGTTGCAATATATTCAATCGTTTGCCACATCTCCAGGTTTCGCAGATGAAATTATTCATCTTTACTTAGCGGAAAATATCGTGAAAGTAGAAGAAAAGGCAGAGTTGGATGAGGATGAGTTTGTCGAATTGATGCATGTTTCTTTGGAAGAAATGGAATCTATGATTACGAGTAAACAAATATATGATGCGAAAACTGCTTTTGCATATCTTTGGGTAAAAAACTACTTAAAATAGACATGATTAAACGTAGTACAAGCATATGATGAAAATAGATAGGGAGGTGTTCCAACTTGAACCAGTCTTATACTATTCTCATTTCACTATGCGTACTCGTTTTTAGCTTTATCGGTGGTTTATATCTCTTTGAAAAAAGTACACCAGAACAGCAGCAATGGATTATTAATCTCCTGGACGCACGTGTTCTATTATTAGAGCAACCTACTTTTCTGGAAACTATTTTCCCGCATATTATGATCGCTGTCGTCTTCTTTTTGTTTTATCAGCATCGTTATTTGCGAAAACTCATTTTAATCATTTGCGCCTTTCGAATTACGTTTTACGGTTTTGGCTCTAGTTACTTGCTTCAAACACAAGAATCTACATTTCCTTATGTCTTTTGGTGGTTCCCGTTTCAACTAATCTATTGTTTACTTCTTCTGGCACTTGCAAACCGGGTCAATTTGTTCTCGCTATCCCTTTATATAATTGTTATTATTATAGAGTTCTTCTTTATACCATTTATATTATTTAATAATTAATTCTTTATAATAATTATTATTAAGTGTATCTCTTGTAATGAGAATTCATTTTTTGGTATAATGAAAGAAGTTTAAGGGGGCGTCATATGGAAAGCCGTATTGATCGTATAAAAAAACAATTATCTGGTGCGGGCTATAAACTGACGCCGCAGCGAGAATCGACGGTTCGTGTTTTGCTTGAAAACGAAGAAGATCATTTAAGTGCGGAAGATGTATTTTTATTAGTGAGAGAGAAATCACCAGATATTGGGCTCGCAACAGTGTATCGAACACTCGAATTATTGAACGAATTGAATGTAGTGGACAAGATTCAATTTGGAGATGGTGTATCCCGCTATGATTTAAGACAAGAAGGGGCAGCTCATTTCCATCACCATCTAGTTTGTATTGAATGTGGTGCAGTAGATGAAATTCAAGAAGATTTACTTGAAGACGTGGAAGCTATCGTTGAAAATAAATGGAACTTTAAAATAAAAGACCATCGTTTAACATTTCACGGAGTGTGTCATCGCTGCCAAGATAAGTAACCAAAAAAAGGATAGCATATGCTATCCTTTTTTTACTTGACTCAGCAAAAATAACTGCTGAGTCAAGTAAAGCCTCCGGCGGATGTCACAGATTTTGATGGGAGTCGAGGAAGGCAGTCTAAGTTCGCGACGTCGTGTCGCAACGACTGTATGACCAACATCCTGTTGGCCTCAAGCGCAATTCAAAATCTGGAAGTATTTACGCCGAGGCGTAAATGATTAGGAGGAACTTTTTTGAAAAACGGATTAATGCATTTAGAAGATTATTTACATTTTTTACGAATTGAACGTCAATTAGCGGATAACACATTAACTTCTTATCAAAAAGATTTAGTCGATTACATAAAATCGGTTTTAGAAACTGGGCAACTCCATACGCTAGATAATGTTGAACGGCAACATATTCTCGTCCATCTTCGAAAACTAAAAGAAGAAGGTAAGTCTGCACGAACAGTTGCAAGACATATTTCATCGATCCGTTCATTTCACCAGTTTTTATTACGTGAAAAAGTGACTAGTACAGATCCTACGATTCATCTAGAGCTACCGCAAATCGATCAAAAGTTGCCCAATTTTTTATCGGTAGAAGAACTTACGAATTTGTTAAATAGTATTGATTTGTCAAAACCTCAAGGTGTTCGCGACCTAGCGATGTTTGAGATTATGTATGCAAGCGGAATGCGTATAAGTGAATGCTTGAATTTAGACTTAGAAGACTTACATTTAACGATGGGGTTTGTCCGTGTATTCGGTAAAGGTGGAAAAGAACGAATCATTCCGCTCGGAGGTGCGGCCATCCGTGCTTGTAAGACCTATTTAGAGGAAGCAAGACCGAAACTTTTGAAACAAGCGGAACGAACGGATGCTATTTTTATTAGTCAACGGGGGAAACGTTTAACAAGGCAAGGTATTTGGAAGCTATTAAATAAGCATGTGATGAATGCGGGCATCCAAAAAGACATTACACCACATGTGCTCAGACATTCGTTTGCTACCCATTTAATCGAAAATGGAGCGGATTTACGAGCAGTGCAAGAAATGCTAGGGCATGCGGATATTTCTACTACCCAAATTTACACGCATGTAAGTAAGAAACGTTTGAAAGAGGTTTATAAAGAGTTTCATCCGAGAGCGTGAATCCTTCCCTGTGTAAGAAATCATTTCGGCGCTAATCAGAAACGTTGTGGAATTGTCTCTGACACAGGGAACTTACCTGACAGTAAGAGATCAAATGTATGTAATATGGGACGAAGAGACTATTGGAAGAAATAGATGGTGTTACAGCTGTAAGTTTTGACACATGGATATTTTCACCATCATCAGAATAACTTAGTTGGCCTATTATTAATTGTTTTTCTATATAACTTGCATAAAAGAACAATATAAATCCAATCATAAATTAATATAGCTACAGAGAGTATCGTAATCAAATATGTTCTAAAGTATAGAAAGAATGCAATAGCAGCTAATAAACTTCCGAGCATTTTAAAAACTGCGATGTATATGGATTGACCGCTCGAGTTACCTCTACTTAATAATAACGAGATAAACAGTCCGGACATCATTAAATTTTGTAAAAAAGCAGCATATTTTCCTTCAAAATCATTAAATTCAAGTGTCATTGCAATAATAATGAGAAAACTTACTACTAGTGTTATGAAAAAAAGATGGGTAGAATAGCTTTACTGAAATATATTTTTTGAATTCCTTGCGACCAAAGATTAAATACTGAATCATCATAATAATGTCCAGTACGAACCATGTGCTTGTAATTATTTTTTGCCGATCATCATTTGGAAAAATAAATAAAAAAATGAATTCCCATGATATATTTGCACAAATTGCTACCATAGGCATTCCGTAATTTTTATCTTGAAATCCACGCTCTATAATGAGTATATATGTAATTATCCAAAACAGACCAGTGCCTAATTGTAAAATGAAAAGAAAATCCTCATGATTATTTATACATATCCTCCATTCTAAATACTTGAGCCAATAATAAAATTTCACCCCATGACACTATATGAGTAGAAATTAATTGTTTATGTCAAAAGTAGTTTATAAAAAATAGCTCAACACCAAAATCTGTACTTGATAAAATGGCAAACATTTCGTCAAGTTCTCATTATGGTGAAGCCCCCTATGACGTGTTCTCTAATTTATGAAACGAGATTTGGTTCTGTTTTTTTATACACTTGAAAAAGTGGGATAATAAATGACGAGGACTATCACTTTATCTTGAAACAATTGAAAAATACATAATAACAAAGTTACATCGTTAATTTATACTTTGTAGAAATCATATTCTTTTTACAGCCAGTCGACGGAATTTTAACTCCGACTGGCTGTTTATTTCGTTTTAATTACAAATATTGTTATAATAAAAGCAAGTTAAATCTATTAAATAAGTCAGAGGTCTGACCTGTACAAAATGAATATTTTTGGTAAACTAGAAGTAAAGACGAGGAGGTAATTAAGATGAACAAATTTAAGCGCATACATGTAATTGTTATGGACTCAGTTGGAATTGGTGAAGCACCTGATGCAGCTGCTTTTGGAGATGTCGGATCTCATACTTTAGGACATATTGCAGAGAAAATGAATGGCCTTCACATGCCGGAAATGCAAAAACTTGGTCTGGGCAATATCGATACGATTCAAGGGATTGAACGAGTAGAAAATCCAACTGCATATTTTGGAAAAATGCAAGAAGCCTCAGTTGGAAAAGATACGATGACTGGTCACTGGGAAATCATGGGTTTAAACATTGATAAACCTTTTAAAGTATATCCAAATGGATTCCCGGAAGAGCTGATCACTGCTTTAGAAGAAAAAATCGGTCGTAAAGTAATTGGTAATAAACCTGCAAGTGGTACAGCGATTTTAGACGAACTTGGCGAAGAGCATATGAAAACAGGGGCAATTATTGTTTATACATCTGCAGATCCTGTATTACAAATTGCAGCTCATGAAGAAATAATTCCGCTTGAAGAGCTTTATCATATTTGTGAAGTGGCAAGAGAGCTAACACTTTCTGAGGAGTTTTTAGTTGGTCGAGTGATTGCACGTCCATTTATCGGACAGCCAGGGAACTTTGCTCGTACGTCCAATCGTCATGACTATGCGTTAAAACCTTTTGGTCGTACAGCGATGAATGAATTACAAGATGCAGGACTTGACGTTCTAGCGATCGGAAAAATTTATGACATTTTTAATGGAGAAGGAATTACTGCTACAGAACGTACAACGGACAATATGGATGGCATGGATAAATTTATTGCAACATTAGATAAAGAGTTTACTGGCATTAGTTTCTTAAACTTAGTGGACTTTGATGCTTCATTTGGTCATCGTCGAGATCCAATCGGATATGGAAAAGCATTAGAAGAATTTGACGCTCGTTTAAAAGAAGTTTTACCAAAGTTAACAGAAGAAGATTTGCTCATTATTACAGCGGATCACGGAAATGACCCTACGATGCCAGGAACTGATCATACGCGTGAGTTTGTGCCGTTAACGGTTTACTCGCCAAAATTGAAAGAAATAAAAGAATTACCACTTCGCACAACTTTTGCGGATATCGGTGCAACAATTACGGAAAACTTTGGTGTTGCTAAAACGGCATTTGGGGAAAGCTTTTTATCTTCTTTAAAATAATCGTTAAGGGCGGGAAAATATATGAACATGCTTGAATTGATTGATAAGAAAAAACGAAACAATTCACTTACTGAAGAAGAAATAAATTACATGATCCAAAAGTATACAAAAGATGAAATTCCAGATTACCAAATGAGTTCCATGCTTATGGCAATTCTTATTAACGGGATGGATGAAAAGGAGACTGCATCGTTAACTAAAGCGATGGTGGAATCCGGCGATGTCATTGATCTGTCCAGTATCGAAGGATTTAAAGTGGATAAGCATAGTACGGGCGGAATCGGCGACAAAGTTAGTTTACTAGTCGCGCCTATTTTAGCGTCTCTTGATATTCCGATTGCAAAAATGAGTGGTAGAGGGCTTGGAATTACAGGCGGTACAGTAGATAAATTAGAATCTATCGATGGTTTTCATGTGGAATTGGAAGCGGATCAATTTATTAAACAAGTAAATGAACATAAAATTGCAATTGTCGGTCAGTCCGGTAATTTAACACCAGCGGATAAAAAATTGTACGCTTTACGAGATGTAACTGGAACTGTTGATAGCATTCCATTAATCGCATCTTCTATTATGAGCAAGAAAATAGCGAGTGGTGCAGATGGAATCGTATTAGACGTTAAATGCGGTAAAGGTGCATTTATGAAAGATTTAGAACATGCATCCGAGTTAGCTGAAACGATGATTCAAATCGGTGAAAGTTTAGGTAGAAAAGTAGCAGTTGTTATTACGGATATGAATCAGCCATTAGGTCACAATATCGGTAATAAGCTAGAAGTAGCAGAAGCTTATGATTTCCTGAGCAATTATAAAGCAAGCGAACAAGGCTTATTAGACGTTACAATTGCGATTTCTTCCAAAATGTATCAACTTGCAACGGATGTGAGTGAGGAAGCTGCGGAGCAAAAAGTATTGGAAACACTTTCAAATGGTGCGGCACTTGCGAAATTGAAAGAATTTATCACCGCTCAAGGTGGAGATGCTTCAGACGTTCATGCGAAAGCGACAAAACATGAGATCGAGGTAAAAGCAGCGAAAGATGGCTTTATTAGCCTGATTGACGCAGAGTTAATCGGAAAAGCATCTCTTTTAGTAGGAGCAGGACGTTTAACGAAGGCAGATGTATTAGATTTCGACGCTGGGGTTAAATTGGTAGCACTTAATGGGCAATCGGTTAAAAAAGGCGATACGTTAGCAGTTTTATATTCAAATAAAGATGCCGTGGATGAGTCTGTTCAATTGATTGAAAAAGCTTATTCAATTTCGGATGCACAACCAGTGAAGAATGAATCGATTTTAAAAATAATGTAGTATTTATGAGGAAAGCAGCCAAACGTCCAAATTTGGCTGCTTTTTCTTGAAGAAAACAGTAATTCTCTATATTTTCGCGAGAAGGCTAGCGAGCGAAAACTCCGTGACCGCAGTGATTTTCGCTGCAGTCGTACGCTTTCCGCCGGGTGAGCGATGAGCCATCCCCGCCGCCCTTAGGCGTACGTTGGGATGTCTCATTAGCCCACTCATCCGGCAGGAGTCGACGCCTGCAGCGAAAATCAATGGAAAATACTAACTTATCAGTGTCCGAAAGTACCAATAATTGGTTGAACGAGACAATATACACTAAGAACGCGACAATGCGACCGCTGAACACGACAAAACCGGTCTGGCAGATGTTAACTAGCAAGTTCAGCGGATTTTAATACATATTGTTCCAATAATATGTCTAAATCATCATAGTTTCACACCAAGTACACCTGCTGTAATAATAATTAGTTGCTCTTACTAGTAATTTAGTTGCTCTCATGCTGATTTTAGTTGCTTTCGTACTGAAATTAGTTGCTTTCAATAGCTTTTTTATTGCCCTTAGCCATTCTTTGGAATTTTTCACGCCGGTGTGAGACCCTGCAAGAGCGTTAGCGACGCAGCGGCTCGTCACTCGCCCGGCGTAAATAAAGCGGCCTCCTTATTGAATTCACTACGACGCAGTATCCCTATAATGCGTCTCCGTATTTGTCGTCTCAATCCAAGTAAACTTGTTATTTAAAGAATTGATTGCTTTCACCGGCAATATGGTTGCTGTCGTGCNACCAGTTTTAGTCTGAAAGCAATCAAATCAGCACGAGAGCAACCAAATTGTCGGTGAGAGCAACCAATTCTTAAAATAACAAGCTTACTTGAAGTGAGACGCCTGTCACTGGGACTCGTTTTTTATGAACGTTGCGCAAATGCCCCATAATGTTGCGCGTTTGAAGGGGAATGTTGCGCATATGCACTTCAATGTTGCGAGTAACTGCTGTTAAGTTGCGCATTTATAAAATGACATTCTTATCCAGGTAAAAATAGAGTAGATACTTTGCCGTAGTGCGCATTATCCCTATTATGTGCGACATCCCATTAATATTTATCATCTACATTTACCGTATTGAGGAAGAGATAATTGCTTCAGCGCTTTTTTTATTTTTTCAACATTTCATGTAAGATAAACGAAATACATTCGTCTAATTATTTGAGGAAGGGGGTATCCCTTGGAGAAAAACTTGATAGAAAAATGGTTTGAGCTATATGAAAGAGATATTACTAGTTTTCTAATATATTATACCGGATCAATGGACGTAGAAGATCTTGTACAAGAAACATTTCTTCGTGCTTGGAGCAAAATAAATAAATATAAAGAGAGCGCTCATCCAAAAACATGGCTCATATCCATCGCTAGAAATATGGTAATCGATCGTTATCGAAGAAATCGAGTGTGGAGCAAAATTAAGCATACGCTATTACAAGAACAGAATTTTTCTATTAATACGGAACAACATATAATTCTAAATCAAGCAAACAGCCATTTATACAATGCTATTAGTAAGCTTCCATCTACGTATAAAGAAGTCATTATTCTTAAAGGGATTTTGGAGATGTCGTCAAAGGAAGTTAGCCGTGTAATGAAAAGTAATGAGAATAGCATAAATGTGATGTATCATCGCTCCTTAAAAAAGCTGAAGACAGTCATGGAAAAGGAGGGATATGAATATGGAGAATTATAAGGAACTGCAAAATCGTTTGAAAAACCTTCCTAAATACTCTCTTGAGAATGAACAAAAAGAGCAACTATTAATTACGTTAAAATCTAAGCAGGATTCACGTAAGAAACCACTCTTTTTAGCACCAATCCTTACAATTGTAGGCATATGCGCGGTTTTATTATTTCTTTTTTTAACAAAAGAGGATTATTACAAACTAAGTGCACCACAAGGAACAGCTTTTACATTACCAGATAGAGATCAAGAAGTGCTTGGAATTGAAGGTAGGGTAGGGATTCTTGTTTTTAATGAACAATTTGTTGCAGAGGACAAGAGGAGAGGATCAAAGCTAATGCTTTACTTCTGGGGAGATGAGCATGCGCTTGTGGACAAAAATTTCCGAGTAGAAGCGGAAAATACAAAAAGAGAAAAAATCGAGTTAACAGAAGGAGTTCTCTCAAGCGGTCTTTATAGTGAGGATGCTCATACATTAGCTCGCTTTATTCCTTTTCCAGAGGAAGGGGTGTGGCAGTTATCGTTTTATGTGGAAGATGTACTTTTCGAAGCATTTACAATTAATGTCTTGCCACCATTCCCTAAAACGGAACACTATGCAATGGTTGACTCTCCAAAGGAAATTTCAATCGGTGAAGCGTATGAAGTGTATTTACAAAGCACACTTGGAGATAAGGAAAAAATTGAAGTGAAGTTGCTCGATAAAAAAGGGAACGTAGTAGAAAACACCATTTTTAAGCAGGACAGTAGCGTGATAGATGGTGGAGGGGGAGGAACACTCTATTATTACACGGGCAAACTTACATGGAAGGACCACGGCACGTGGAAGCTCCTTATCGACGGAGAACAAACGGGACTATTTGAGAATTAGTATGAAAAGGAATGCAAACTCTTGATGAGTGTTTTACGCTCGAGCTTATTAATTAAATAATAATAAAGACGTTCCTTTATAAATGCAAAGGAGCGTCTTTATTTACAAAGTGTATTACACTAATACAACAGAATCTTCGACGGAAGACAATATAACAGATTGTTCAATATAAGTTGCTTTCACCCCGAATTTAGGATGCAATTTTTCTACTTGGCCATCGAGTAATAGCTTTACTGCATAGTAAGGAATATTAATATCTGATAGACAGCTTATATGTAATCCTCCACTCATACGAGGGTTAATTTCTAGTAGTTTAGGAATGCCATTTTTATATTTGACTTGAATATTGAAAACATAAGGAATTTTATATTGTTTAGCCATTTTCTCAGCGATTTCTATAAGTTCTTGTTTGTATTCAATTTCTCGAATACGCCCATTCCCTTTCTTTCTAGGTATAGCAACCAATAATGTACCATCTGCTCCTGCTAGGCAATCAATACTATATTCGTAGCCATCTAGATATTCTAAAACCATTAAATCTGGAAAATGCTCTTGTGTTTGCAATACTTTATAAATAGTTTCAAAAGAGATCTTTTGGGAAGAAGCTGTACTAAATAAGAAAGGAATAGTATCAGAAATATCATCGATAATACGGAACCCACTTGCTCCTTCTCCTACTATTGGTTTAATACATAGTTTCGTATTATCTTTACTTAATTCTTCATAAGCCTGTTTGAAGCCTTCCGCATCGTTTACAATTCGGTAAGAAGGGATATCAACAATAAAATGACCTTCTTTTTCATTATTTTCTAATGAGTGATACATAGCCGCTTTATCATCCATCAGTTCCATTAAATCCCCAATAGGACATACTAAAACTTTCACGCCAATTGCTTCAAACTTGTCTATGTTCTGTGAAATTAAGACATTTTCTTTTCGTGGGACAAATACATGAATATTATTTTTCGTGCAGTACTCCAAACAAAATAGTAGATATTCTTCGCCACAAATATCTGGTTCTAATCCAGATACATCACAATTTTTAAAGTAAACAGTATCTGGATTAGGGTGTGTACCGTAAATAACAAACTCCTGTTGATCTGGATTATGTCGAATCATCTCCATATAATGTGCTACCGTTGAAAACCATCTATTGAACCAAATATTAATTGCCATGATAAATCCCCATTTTCTATGTATTATTTCTAGGATGATCCAAGATTATTATGTTTTATAAAACGCTCCCTCACAAAATTAGAAAAGAGCGTTTTACATAGTAGAAAATTGTAAAGTCCACTCATTGGTTAGCGTTTGCGATATCCAATAGGATTAGTTCTTCCATTCTTTATCTCCATTAGATAGCACTGCGGAACTTACATCCCCACCGTGAATTTGTACGAACATTGTACCTATTGATTGGAGCAGTTTTTGTCCTTCTCCAATATCCATCGAAGGACGAAGAAAAACGACTTGTATGGCATTGGTCGTTTCTTCTGTAACGGCAGTTCTAACCGAATCGACAAATGGACTGCCAAATGCTCCGTCTGTATCTTGCAGAGTAAGTATGTTATGCAATTTGTTTTCTCTACCATTTAACCCTAAATAAGTTGTCTCTTCATTACCAAGAATAGCCGTAATATCTCCTTGTATCTTATCTAAATCATATATTCCCAATGGTATTTCATAACGCATCGAGAAGAAGTTATTTAAATCTACTGCAGAATGCATCGGTGTGATATAATTTTGTTTTGCAATTCGTCGATACATCGCTTCCATAGAAGGACGATAACGGTTTGGATCTGCACCAAATTTTTTCCACAATGCTCTCCATTCTTTTATTCCTTCAAATTCGGATACAGCTTTGTTTTCCATTTCAAAGAAAAGCTGCTCTTGAAATAATTGGAGTCGACCTTTAAGCATTTGAGGCGAAGAAGAAACGACAATTTTGGTATAATGAATAATGCCTAATTTAAATGCAGGTTCGATTTGCAATAAAGAATCATCTAATGTAACAATCATAGCAACCATCCTTACACATATTTTCTTTAGTGTAGCATAAGAAAGGAGAACATTTGTGAATATCAATCAATTTCAACAACAACTTATAGAATACGCAGCCTCCATTGGAATTGATAAAATTGGGTTTACGTCTGCTTCTCCATTTCATGAATTAAAAAATAGATTAATTCGTCAGCAAGAGCTAGGATATGCTTCTGGTTTTGAAGAGCCGGACATTGAAAAAAGGACGCATCCAGAGCTTTTACTTTCAGAAGCAGAAAGTATTATTGCCATCGCTATTGCTTATCCATCTAAGATGAAAAATGCTCCCCAAAGTGTAAAAGGTGCAAGACGTGGTATTTTTGCAAGAGCTTCTTGGGGAACGGATTATCATACTGTATTACGCGAAAAACTGGCCCTTTTAGAGTTATATATATTAACGCATATTCCAAATGCTAGATTGCGTTCCATGGTAGATACAGGTGAGCTTTCTGATCGAGCAGTTTCCGAGCGAGCTGGAATTGGTTGGAGTGCGAAAAACTGTGCAATTATTACACCCGAATTTGGTTCGTATGTATATTTGGGTGAGATGATTACTTCCATTCCTTTTGCACCAAGTGAGCAAATGGAGGATCAATGTGGAGATTGCACACTTTGTTTAGATATTTGTCCTACAGGTGCTTTAATCCAAGGTGGACAGTTAGATGCGCAACGTTGTATTGCCTTTATTACCCAAACAAAAACAATGGTTCCAGATGAATTTCGGGATAAAATAGGGAATCGTATATATGGCTGTGATACTTGCCAAACGATTTGTCCAAAAAATAAAGGAAAAGCGAATTTGCATCAAGAAGCATTTACGCCTGATCCGGAGCTTGTCAAGCCATTGCTTCTACCTTTATTGAAGATGACAAATAGAACGTTTAAAGAAACATACGGGCATATGTCTGGTGCCTGGAGAGGGAAAAATCCGATTCAGCGAAATGCCATTATAGCGCTTGCGCATTTCAGAGAAGCATCGGCAGTTCCAACCTTGATCGAGCTTATGGAAAATGATGCCCGTCTAGTCATAAGAGGAACAGCAGCTTGGGCAATCGGAAAGATAAACACCGATGAAGGACTAGCTGCTTTAAAGAAAGCGGAGCAAAACGAAGAAGCAGATGAAGTATTAGAAGAAATACGCAAAGGACTTCAATTTTATATTTTAGAGAATTAGGAAGTGGAAATGTTGAGTATTAATATCGTATTATATCAACCAGAAATCCCAGCAAATACGGGGAATATTGCTAGAACATGCGCAGGAACAGGGGTAAAATTACATTTAATCCGACCACTTGGTTTTTCTACGGATGACAAAATGTTAAAACGAGCAGGGTTAGACTACTGGGAGCATGTAGACATTACGTATTACGATGGGTTAGATGAATTTTTTGCGGCACACCCAGAAGCTGAATATTATTTAATTACGAAGTTTGGGGCAAAACCACATACTACTTATGACTTTAGTGATGTGGAGAAGGATCATTTCTTTATTTTTGGACGTGAAACGAAAGGATTGCCTCGCGAACTGATTGATGCTCATCCGGACCGCGCGTTAAGAATCCCAATGAATGATAATATTCGTTCACTAAATTTATCAAATACGGCTGCAATATTAATATACGAAGCTTTACGACAACAAAATTACCCTAATCTACATTAAAAAAACGGACGATGCCATGGTAGGCTCGTCCGTTTTAATATACTTTATTATCTTTTAGATGCACCTGGTTTGTCATCGTATCCTGCAGTGAAGATGGCAGTTAGGAATGCTACACAAACGCCAAGAACAAGGATTAATCTCATATTAAGCGCCTCCTCCTGTTTATTCTGTACTAAGTATACATTACTTTAAGCTAAAAAGAAATATTGGTAAAATCGAAATTATGACGAAACTCGTTCATCTCAAGGTTGCATCCACTGCATAATTCTACTAGGATATAGAAAAGGAGTGATTTTTTAAATGAGTAATTTGAAAAATGGTCCAGAAAACGGTTCAATGGCTACGAATATGGAAGAAGTAAAGCAACTAGGAAAACAGATGGAGAAGCTACGAGATGATAATGAGCTTGAAAAAGACCATCGCGTATCCGATCCAGCACAATCTGACGACACTTCTTCTATGAAGCAAAGGAAAAACGACTGATCTTCTCAGTCGTTTTCTTTGAAAGAAAGGACGAGGGAAATGGAATTACATAAGGGCTCAACAAAACATTTAGTAAATGGCGTAGAGATGCCGCGTATTGGTTTAGGGGTTTACAAAATGACAGAATCTGATATTGCGCTACAAGCAATATCAACTGCATTAGATAATGGCTATCGTCACATTGACACAGCTTCACTTTATGCAAACGAAAAAGAAGTAGGAAAAGCTATTCGTACTTCTAAACTTGCTAGAGAAGATATTTTCATTACAACAAAGGTATGGAACATAGATCAAGGATATGATCAAACATTAAAAGCTTTTGAAAAATCATTAGAGTTACTTGGATTAGAATATGTAGATTTGTATTTAACCCATTGGCCTGTAAAAGAAACATTTGTTGACACTTACCGTGCAATCGAGCGTTTATACGAAGAAAAACTTATTCGTGCAACGGGTGTTTCTAATCACCACCAACATCATCTAGAAGCAATTGCAGCAAAAGCAAACGTACAACCAATGGTCAACCAGATTGAATGTCATCCAAGACTAACTCAAGTGGATTTGCGGGCATATTGTGCTGAAAAAGGGATTGCGGTTACTTCATGGTCACCATTAGCTAGAGGCGGGCTACTCGAGGAATCGACTTTACAGGGAATCGGTAACAAATACGGTAAATCACCAGCACAGACAATTATTCGTTGGCATTTACAACATGATTTAATCGTCATTCCAAAATCAGTAACACCTACTAGAATAGTAGACAACTTTGATGTATTTGATTTTGAATTATCAGCTGAAGATATGAAGCATATCGATGCACTAAATTTAGATGAACGAACTGGTATGGATCCAGACACATTCTAAGTCCGACATGACAAACATAAAAAACGAGCTACTCACAAGTCAAAATCATAACTAGTGAGTAGCTGGTTTTATACTATCTTTTATCTTCCACAATAATCATTTCCCCTGTAATCGGGTGCATAAACTGCACTTTAAACGCATGCAGTTCATACGTTTTAGTAGCTGTTTTTTTCGCCCCGTATAAATCATCGCCAACAATCGGATGACCTAAATGGGCTAAATGTACACGTATTTGATGTGTACGACCCGTTTCTAAAATAGCGTGAACCTTTGTATATTCCGGATGTCTACCTACTACTTCATAATGTGTTATCGCTTGTTGACCAGATGGGGAAACTCTTTTTCTCGTTGGGTGGTGACGATCATTCCCAATTGCTGCGCGTATTGTACCATGCTGATTTTTTACTTGTCCTTCTACAATTGCTTCGTATGTGCGAATAATTGTTTTATTTTCAAGCATACGATCGAGCATCCCTTTTACAATAGGGTTTTTCGCAACTACGACTAATCCTTTCGTGCCTTCGTCAATACGATGGACATGTTCCCCATAAGCTTGCTCTTTACTTGATAAATAATGGGTTACCGTATTCATGAACGTATGATTTTGACCGACTTCGTTTGGATGTGTAGCAACGCCACGAGGTTTGGAAGCTATTATTAAGTACTCATCTTCATATGCTACATATAAGGGAATCTGATCGGAAGGGAGATAATTAGATGACTCTCCTTCCCATGTAAAAACTAATACATCGCCTTTTTTGTTTGGTAATTTCCATTGTAATAGTTCACCACTAGTATCACTTACTGCTTTTTGCATACGTAAATCATGGATCAGCTTTTTACCAAGCTTCCATTTGTCTTGTAAAATTGTTTCAATCGTTAGACCATCTTCTGGCACTGTATACGTTAATGTATGTAACATCCTTCATTCTCCTTTAAAAAAGGCCATGTCTATAGGACACGACCTTTCTAATTATTTTAATACGACTTGATCAAAGAACGCTTGAATATTTTCATTTGGTTGTGCACCAACCATTCTATTTACTTCTTTTCCATCTTTAAAATAAATTGTTGTCGGTGTAGCTTCGATTAAATAGTCATCCCAACCTTGTTCATATTCCAGTACATTATATTTTACGATATCTATACTATTCTCCTCTGCAAGTGGTGTTAGTCTGGGTGTCATTTCTTGGCAGTGCACACATTCAGGACTAAAGAAATAGGCAGTGACAGGCTCTCCGCTATCAATTTTCTTTTTTAAATCATCTGGAATAATAATGTTTTGATAGTTAGGATCTTTTAATAAATCGATCGTAGACTGTCTTAAGTTTTCTTTATCATAAGGGTTGTCCGTTAATGCTTGCTTGTTTTTTTGTCCATTTAATACGAAGATTAATACGAAAACAAGTACAATAATTCCGCCGAATATGGCTAATTTCTTCATAATTATTTTTCCTCCTTCATACTTCTCAAAATCATGACACTGCTAATAGCGATAAAAATAAATGCTATAAGTGCTAAAAATGGAATCGTTATAAATCCTAGATAATTGATATACTCTCCAGTACAAGGTACTCTACCGCAAGCTGGAGCAGAATCTTGCATAAAGTCTAATTTTTGAATGCTATAATGGTATGCAGATATGCATCCTCCAATAATAGAGAAAGCAAGAGAAGTAACCGCGATTTTTGGATTTTTTTGGACGTACGCAATTCCTACTATCAATACGAGTGGATACATAAGTATACGTTGATACCAGCATAATTCACAAGGTTCGTATTGTTTTATTTCAGAAAAATATAAAGAACCAAGTGTTGCGGTAAAAGCCACTACCCATATAAATAGCATCGAATTTTCAACTTTTTTTGTCATAGGCTTCTCCTTTGAACTCATTAAACTCCATTCAAAGTATACGGGTTCTTTGAAAACATGTAAAATATTTTAACTGGCAGGAAAAGAGTTATATAATAGAACTTAGTGAAAAGTTGAGGAGTGGATATTATGTCGGAAGAATTTGATTTATCTCAATTTGAAAAAAGTATGGTTATAAGACAAACGACTTTCTCTGATATAGAATCTATTTTAGAAATACAGCGACTTTGTTTTCCGGGAATGGATCCTTGGGAAGTAGCGCATTTACGCAGTCATTTAACGATATTTCCAGAAGGTCAATTAGTTGCAGAACTTAACGGGAAAGTAATCGGCTCTTGTTCTAGTTTAATCATTAACTTTGATGAATATGATGACCGCCATTCTTGGTCCGACGTAACGGACTCGGGTTATATTACGAATCATAATCCAGATGGGTATAATTTATATGGAATCGAAGTAATGGTACATCCTGAATATAGAAGAATGAAAGTAGGTCAACGGCTATACGAAGGAAGAAAAGATATTGCAAGACAGTTTAATTTAAAATCGATTATTATCGGTGGTCGTATTCCAAATTATCATAAACATTCAAACGAAATGCCACCGAGAGAATATGTAACAGCTGTTTCACGCCATAAAATATATGATCCTGTATTAACCTTCCAGTTGATGAACGGGTTCACATTAATGCGTATTAACCCAAACTACTTACCGGACGATAAAGCTTCCGTAAAATATGCTACGTTAATGGAATGGAATAATGTAGACTATATTCCATTATCGAAACGCCATTTTAAAACGAGCTATCCAGTTCGCATTTGTGCGGTGCAATATATGATGCGTAAGATTAATTCCTTCGAGGAATTTGCTCATCAATGTGAGTATTTTGTAGATGTCGCATCCGATGCACAATCAGATTTTGTCGTATTTCCAGAAATTTTTACGACACAACTTATGTCTTTCTTAGATGAGCCTTCTCCAAGCCAAGCAGTCCGCAAACTAACGGAATACACACCGCAGTATATGGAGTTATTTGCAGATTTAGCAGTACGATACAATATTAATATTATTGCTGGTTCCCATTTTGTAGAAGAAGAGAATGAAGAAATATATAATATTGCGTATTTGTTTCATCGCGATGGTGGAATTGATAAACAATATAAAATTCATATAACACCGAACGAACGTAAATGGTGGGGCATAAGTGCAGGCGATACCGTACAAGTATTTGATACGGACTGCGGTAAAATTGCGATACAAATTTGTTATGATATTGAATTCCCAGAGCTTGCAAGAATTGCGACAGATATGGGTGCCAATATTATTTTCTCTCCATTTTGTACAGAGGATCGACAAGGGTACTTACGAGTTCGCTATTGCGCACAAGCACGCGCAGTGGAAAATCAAATTTATACGGTAATTTCAGGTACTGTTGGAAACTTACCACAAACCGAAAATATGGATATCCAGTATGCTCAATCCGCTATTTTCGCTCCATCTGATTTTGAATTTGCAAGAGACGGAATTGTGGGAGAAACAGAACCGAATGTCGAAATGGTTTTAATAGGTGATGTCGATTTAGAAATTTTAAGACGCCAACGACAAGACGGAACGGTTAAGCATTTAAAAGATCGCCGCCATGACGTCTATGGAATAGATTACAAAAAATAAGGAATGGGAGTTTCACGAATGTCTTATAAACAATTGTTTGAGCAATGGAATAACTTTTCGGATTTAGAGCCTGTTTGGCAGGAAAATCTTCAGTTTTTAGCTAGGGATGAAAAACAGATGGAAGATGCATTTTACCGGGACTTAGAATTTGGTACAGGAGGAATGCGAGGAGAAATAGGAGCTGGTACGAATCGTATGAATACATATACGATTCGTAAAGCTACTACTGGACTAGCATCATATATAAAAGCTGCTGGCCCAGACGCTATAAGTCGCGGAGTAGTCATTGCTTATGATAGTCGCAGGTTTTCCCCTGAATTTGCACAAGAAGCTGCAAATACACTTGCTTCTAATGGGATTAAAGCGTATTTGTATCGCGAACCTAGAACAACCCCACAACTTTCGTATTCTGTCCGAAAGTTAGAAGCTTATATGGGAATTGTCATTACAGCTAGTCATAATCCACCCGAATATAATGGCTACAAAGTATACGGAGAAGATGGTGCTCAATTAAATCTAGCAGATGCGGATGCGGTAATTCGCTACGTAAACGAAGCTGGAGATGCGCTTCAAATTAAACAGAACGATTTTAACGAAAATTTAATCATCCAGTTAGACGAAGAAATGGATAAAGCATATTTAGATGAATTGAAAACCGTACAAGAAAATCCGGAATTAGCTTCCAAAACAAATTTAAAAGTAGTATTTACTCCACTTCACGGAGCGTCTGGTAAAACAGTGAAACGGATCTTAAGTGAAGTGGGATACGAGCATATCCATTATGTAGAGGAGCAAATGGAACCAAATGGTGAGTTTCCTACGGTAAAATCGCCAAATCCTGAAGAACAGAGCTCTTTTGAATACGCTATTCGTTACGGGAAAGAATATGATGCAGACATTTTAGTTGCAGCAGATCCAGATGGAGACCGAGTTGGACTAGCAGTGAAAACAGCAGAAGGATACAAACTGTTAACTGGCAATCAAACCGGTGCTATTTTAATCGAGTATTTATTGACACAGCGCAAAGAAAAAGGGACTATGCCTGCGAACGGTCGTGTGTTTAAAACGATTGTGACATCTGATTTAGGACGAGTGATTGCAGAGTATTACGGGGCAAGTACGGAAGATGTGTTGACTGGGTTTAAATTTATCGGTGAAAAGATTAAACAATATGAAGAAACGAAAGAATACGAGTTTTTGTTTGGCTATGAAGAGAGCTATGGTTATTTAGTCAAAAGCTTTGCACGAGATAAAGACGCGATACAAAGTGTGTTAGCGATCGTAGAGGCCGCGGCTTTCTATAAAGAAAAAGGCATGACACTTGTCGATGTTTTATATGCATTATATGAGCGACATGGATATTATATAGAAGGTCTTGTATCTGTTACGAAAAAAGGGGTAAGTGGCGCGAATGCGATTCAAAACTTACTGGAACAAGTTCGTATCAACCAGTTATCAGAAGTGGCTGGAGTAGCGGTACTATCGCAGGAAGATTATTTATCTTCTCTCCGAACATTTACGGATGGTCGTAAGGAAGAGCAGATTTTATTGCCGAAATCGAATGTACTAAAATACTTCCTAGCAGATGGCTCATGGGTTTGTGTTCGACCAAGTGGAACAGAACCTAAAATAAAGTATTACTTCGGAGTTACAAGCGGATCAGAAGCAGAAAGTATGACAAAACTAGAAATACTAAAAGAAGCATTCTCAGCAGAAATGAATAAATATTTAGAGGAATAGCGAAGAGCTCCAGCGATAATGGAAACCGATACCCTTTATTATTCGAAATAATCGTAATTGGATTAAGTGGAAAAATCCTGTTGATACGCTTATAATTAGTTAGAGGTATAGAAAGGGGACATTTCCATGAAGCAAATTCAATTGAATTCTCCTGAGTTTAATCGTGTATTAAAAAATATGCAACTCGAAAATTTATATTTAAGTCATTCGCTCCAACAAAAGGCTATTGAAATCGTCAATTCCGGTAAGAAAGTAACGCCGACTTTGATTAAGGAAGCCTTAGCAAATGGCGAAGTACGATGATTTTGAAAATGATAACTATTTATTAAATACAAATCTTTTGGATATAACCGATTTTGATGAGCTCCAGCAAGCGGAAGCTTTTACTTTTTCCATTCGTGCAGCTCAAATTGAACAAGGTGTTTACAAAATAACTGCTTTTTCAAAAGAGGATTTTATCGATCTTCATTATCAACTTTTTCAGGACATTTACCCATTTGCTGGTCAATTTCGAAAAGTGCAACTGATGAAGGGTACTACTCGATTTTGCCAAGTGCAGTTTTTAGATGCGTATGCTTCTGATCTATTCTATCGATTACAAAACGAACCTGTCTGGGAATCCCTAGAAGTTGCTGCAAAAAGATTGGCTTATTTCAAGTCTGAGCTAAACATGCTACATCCATTTCGTGAAGGGAACGGACGCACCATTCGTATTTTTCTTCAAGAATATACAAAAACGAAAGGGTTCCTATGGAAATATGACAAAATAGGTCGCAATGAATATATGCAAGCAATGATTTGTTCTGTGACGAGTGAAGACTTACTTGAGAATCTATTCCTAGACACTTTAATACGTGTTCATTAATATATCCAACTTAAAAACCAGCCCTTCGATTTGCAAAGGGGCTGGTTTTTACGTGGTTTTGATACAGGGAATGAATTTTTTTCAGTCAAAAGTATGAATGTATGTTAATACTGTGATGTACGATTAAATGATATGATGGAAAGTAATCGTACTAGAGTTGAAGGAGTTTTTTTAGTGCAAGCAGAAGAACGCTCAAATATTGAATTATTAAAAGAAATTGCAGAATTTCTAAACGAAGAAACAGAAATGGAACAAATGTTGAAAGGGGCCCTTCGAAAATTATTAGAAGGCACGCTATTTGAGACCGGTTGGATATTTTTTATTAATGAAAAAGGAAAGCAAGAACTAATTGCACATGAAAATTTACCGAAAGCATTACAACAAAATGACTGTAGACATTTGCAAAAAGGTGGTTGTTGGTGTGTTTCAAGATTTCAAAATGGCGAATTAGAAAAAGCTTCTAATATTATTGAGTGTAAAAGAATTGTCCATTCTCGAAAGACAAGCAGTAAAGACTATGATGGTATTACACATCATGCAACAGTTCCATTACAATCAGGGCAAGAACGATTTGGCCTATTGAATGTAGCGACACCAAATACGATTCGTTTTTCAGAAGGAGAACTTGCATTACTAGAGTCCGTAGCTTTTCAAATTGGCTCAGCAATAAAGCGAATCGTGTTAACGAAACAAGAGCAGCAAGTAGCACTTGTACAAGAAAGAAATAGGCTCGCACGTGATCTACATGATTCGGTCAATCAATTGCTATTTTCGGTCACATTAACTGCCCGCGGCGGGATAGAAATGACGGAGCAGCAAGAAATAAAAGATACATTCAAAGAAATCCAATATTTAACCCAAGAAGCATTAACCGAAATGCGAGCGCTCATATGGCAGCTTCGTCCGAAAGGCTTAGAGAATGGAATAATAGAAGGGCTAAAAGGATATGCAGATATACTAGGATTAGCACTGAGTGTAAATGTAAAAGGAGTCATTAACTTGCCTGCAAGAATTGAAGAGACATTGTTCCGAATCGCTCAAGAAGCAATGAATAATGTACGCAAGCATTCAGGCGTCCTACAAGTAGAGCTATATTTAACGATTACTCCTACAGATGTCTTGTTAGTAGTAAAAGATGAAGGACGAGGATTCCATATGAACGAATTGAACAGCCTTCGGTCATTAGGCTTGCAGAGTATGAGAGACAGAGCACATGCAGTTAGTGGAACAGTAGACTGGGTAACGGAATGGAATAAAGGGACAGAAATATTAGTCCGTTTACCGTATTAGGGGGGATAGGAATGATACGTGTTTTAATCGCTGATGACCATCATGTAGTGAGAAGGGGCTTAATGTTCTTTTTAAAAACACAAAAAGATATGGATATTGTCGGGGAAGCAACAAATGGGAAAGAAGCAGTAGAAATGACTACTTCTTTACAACCAGATGTTGTGTTAATGGATTTAGTCATGCCAGAAATGGATGGCATCCAAGCGACAAAACGGATAAAAGCAACATATCCAGAAATTCAAATATTAATGCTAACAAGTTTTTCCGATCGTGACCATGTTATCCCCGCATTAAATGCGGGAGCAGCGGGATATCAGTTAAAAGATATTGAACCGGATGATTTGGCAGAAGCCATTCGTGCATTAATGCGGGGAGAAAATACATTACATCCAGAAGCAACTTCCCAGCTACAAAAAGCACATGAAGTAAGAACGCTCTCCGCTCATGAAGAGCATCCATTAACACCTAGAGAACAAGATGTTTTAGCGGAGCTAACAAAAGGAAAAAGCAATCGTGAAATTGCGTCCTCTTTATTTGTAACGGAAAAAACAGTGAAAACGCATATATCAAATATATTTGCTAAGCTAAAAGTGCAAGACCGAACACAGGCTGCACTATATGCGGTAAAACATGGTCTTACTGAGCCAAGTGGACAATAAAGTGTAAAGGAAGTATGCAAAAATTTTGCGTACTTCCTTTATTATTGCCTAGGAAATTATAAAATTCTATACAAGGGGATAGTGATTTACATGTAACAGAAGTAAGTTAAGTCATTTTTTAATTGAATGCAGTATAGGGATACTGCGTGGTAGTGCGTCGACTAGTGACCGCTAGGATTTTCGCTGCAGTCGTACGCTTTCCACCGGGTAAGCGATGAGCCTTCACAACGTCCGCCCTAAGCGGCGGTGAA
>NZ_VDGG01000034.1 GCF_006861775.1 Psychrobacillus soli
AACTTCGCGGTAAGAATAACGACCGGATAAATAGAGCAGAACAGCTTGATATTTTTCTTCTAAGCTAAATCGTTTTCTCATATTATGACATCCCATTCATGTGTCTAATAAATGGGGTGCAGTGCACTCACCCGGCGGAAAGCGTTCGACTGCAGCGGAAATCATAGCGGTCACTAGTTGACGCATTACCACGCAGTATCCCTATACTGCACATACTTTCTTTTGTGGAAACTAATAAAAAAATGATAGACTTGAAGCCATTTAGCATTTTGTTCTGGAAAATGAAACTAAATACGCTTTCTAATCGTCTTATTATATTGTATTCTCTAATGAACGGAGGAGGAATTGTATGAAAGAAAATAATAGACGCATGAATTTGAGACAAATTCGAAAGAAAAAATCAAATAAAATACTAAATATATTAATTGGAATAGTATTACTCCTAATCATCGTAGTAGTCGTAAATATCGTAACGGACGATAAATCCGAAGAAGCTGCCGTAGAAGAAAATGTAGCGGATACTGCGGACACGACAGAAGAAGAAACCACCGACCAAGAGGAAGAAGATTCTTCTGTAAACGAATCCATTAGCCAAAATGAGCCAAGCACTAATCCAACTGCAGAGGAAGAAGATACGAAAGTAGATTCATCGGAAAATAATAGCGAATCTAGTACAACAGAGCAATCTAGCAATACAAACCAAGAAAATGATACTGTTGACTCAGAATGGGAACCAATTGGCACAACACAAACTGGGGAACATGTCTCTAGTTATGACAGTTCATCGGTTGATTGGGCAGAAAAGGTAGAAGCACTAGCATATGCTGCTGGACTAGATCCTTCTAATATGTATGTGAAGTATTTAGGAAATGGTGGCAGCCCTCAAAAATCGATTGGGACCGTCACTTCGAAAGATGGAAAAGAAATTTACCGAATTTCTTTAGAATGGGTAGATGGGCAAGGATGGAAACCGACGAAAAGAGAAAAGTTAACAACATTAGAAGACGCCTCTTGACTTCAAGGGCGTCTTTGACTTATTTTAATAGAAGCGCTTTATTTTCATTCAGCAAATATTTCACTGCGACGAGCTTGCGCAGGAGCAAAATATTTCACTGCGACGAGCTTGCGCAGGAGCAAAAGATTTCCACCGGTGAATGAATGCGGTTTTGTTTACTGTTCAGCGGGTGTTTAAACGCCCGCTGAACGAAGATAAAGCCTCCGGCGGATGTCACAGATTTTGAAAGGAGTCAATGAGGGTAGTCTAGGTTCGCGATGTCCTATCGCAACGACTGTATGACCTACCTCCTATAGGCCTCAAGCTCGATTCAAAATCTGGACGTAATTACGCCAAGGCGTAATGGATAGAGAGGGGCAAAATAAGATGAAAATTGCAGTTATTGGTGCAATGGAGCAAGAAGTAGAATTATTGAGAAATGCAATAGAAAATGCTGAAACAAGAATAATTGCAAATAGTGAATTTACAATTGGTACTTACAAAAATCATGAAGTAATTCTATTAAAAAGCGGAATAGGTAAAGTAAATGCCGCAATGACGACAGCTATTTTATTAAACGAATATAAACCGGACTACGTGATTAATACTGGTTCAGCTGGTGGATATGATCCAACACTTTCTGTAGGTGCAATAGTTATTTCAGATGAAGTACGACATCATGATGTCGATGTGACGGCTTTTGGATATGAAATGGGACAAGTGCCACTACTTCCAGCAGCGTTTAAGTCTGATAAACATTTGATGAAATTGGCAGAAGAAGCAGTAAAAGAAATTGGAGAACATGAAGCGGCTACTGGATTAATCGCAACTGGAGATATTTTTATGCATAATCCTGAAAAAGTAGAAGAAGTTCGCGGTCATTTTCCACAGATGAAAGCTTGTGAAATGGAAGCGGCAGCTGTAGCGCAAGTTTGTCATCAGTTCGAAGTTCCCTTCGTTGTCATCCGATCACTATCGGATATTGCTGGGAAAGAGTCTTCTATTAGTTTCGATGAATTTTTACCGGTTGCGGCTAAGCATTCGACAGAAATCGTTTTGCGTGTAGTAGAGCGATTATAATTTGTCATGAATTTGACAAACTAGAATAATCACTTTCATATTAATAATTTATCCATTGTATGCTATGATATAGGCAACAAAGGCTTTAATATGTTAGAGGGGGTTAATAGAATGATCTTTTTGATGGGAATGTCTATTTTAATAACGGCTGTTTTAGCATTCATTATGATAGCAGAGACAAGTGAAGATTAAGTTCTTCTAAGCTCTTTTGGTGTTTGATACATCAAAAGAGTTTTTTTCATGAATATACGATTGGTATAGTTTAACAAGCGCACGTTTTTCAATTCGTGACACGTAACTTCTAGATATTTTCAATTGTTTCGATATTTCTTTTTGCGTCATTGGCTCATGCCCAAGTAAGCCATATCGGCGAATAACAATTTCTAATTCTCGTTTTTCTAAATTAGACAAGTGTGTATACAATCTGTTTGTATCTTCTTCATCGACAAGTTGCTCATCGGTACTTTTATCCATATTTTGAAGTAAATCTGTTATCTCTAAAGAATGGCCATCTTTATCCATTCCGATTGGTTCATGCAAAGAAACGTCTTTTTGTACTTTTTTTAGCGAACGCAAATACATAAGTATTTCATTTTCTATACATCTTGCTGCATAGGTTGCTAGTTTCGTTTTTTTAGTTGGCGTATAGCTATTAACTGCTTTCATCAATCCAATCGTCCCAATGGAGATGTAATCATCTAATAGCTCATGTTTTGGATGGAATTTCTTTACAACATGCGCAACGAGGCGCATATTGCGTTCGATGAGTTCATCTCTTGCGGATAGATCACCATCCAAAAAACGATCGATCATCACTTTTTCTTCTTCTGGCGTAAATGGTTGATGAAACGCCTGACCCTTCAAGTAACCGAGAACAAGAGGAAGATCTGAGACAACACTTATAAATGCAGTCAAAAGACCAGAGATACTATTCACCTCCATCTAGTTATACGCTTTAGTATATGTCGAAAAACATAAGAATATGAAAAAACGATTGCAAGTAGCAACCGTTTTAATTTGGAAAAAGGTATTAAACTTTCTTTAATGTAAATGTACTGATCATTAAAAAAGCAAGAATGATGAATAAGAACATGTATGAAACGGAAGGAATAATATCAATAGCAAAATAAGATAATGTTAAAATAACGCCTGCAACTGTAATCGGGAGACCTGTAAAAAATCCGTTCGATTCCGAAATATTAAATCGGGCAAGTCTAAATGCACCACACGCGATATAAATGATGGTGATTGCCATGCCGGCAGTACTAAATTCTTGTAATACTAAGGAATACAAGAGCAATGCTGGAGCGACGCCAAAAGAAATGATATCACTCATTGAGTCGAGTTGTTTTCCGAGTGCCGATTCAACTTGAAATTTTCTTGCAACCATTCCATCAAAACGGTCTAACAAACCTGCTATAAATATAAATAAAACACTGTATGCAGGAGTTTCATTCATCGTAGCCATAATGGCTGCGCCGCCAAAAGCAAGATTTGCAATAGTAATCATATTAGCTGCATGTGATCTCAATTTCTTTCGGGTATTGGACATAATACTTTGTAAATACATTGTAAATCACTCCTTTACAAATCAACTATTTTGTTTATTATACGTTGAAAAAGTAAAAATTGTAAACTATTGTTCATAGGGAGATAGAAATGAGAGAAAAATTATATCAATCGATGATTGAATTAACGAATGGTAGATGGTCTTCCTCTGTTATTCAATCATTTGCACGATCAAAGCTTAGTAAATCCTTCATACTTTCTTATATTAAGTATTTTAATATAACATTACTAGACGTCTCTCGTCCTATTAATGAGTTTTCTACTTTGCACGATTTTTTTATCCGCGAAGTGACAACAAATAGTAGACCGATACATCCAGGGACAACTAGTATTATTAGTCCTGTGGATGCAACTGTAGAAACATTTGGTGCTATTTCGAAAGATGGCATTTTTCTAGTGAAAGATAAACCTTATACATTAGAAAATTTAGTTGGTTCGCAAGAGGTTGCTAACCAGTTTGTAAATGGCAATTATATTATTTTATATTTAAGTCCAGCTGAATATCATCGCATTCACGCACCGGTAGACGGGGAAGTAATTCGACAGTATAAGCTTGGAAAAAAATCGTATCCTGTTAATAAATGGGGACTTCAATATGGAAAAGAAGCAATTAGCGGGAATTATCGTTTGTTAACGGAACTTAGTATGCCTAATCAAAAACATTGTTTCCATATTAAAGTTGGGGCTATGTTTGTCAATTCGATTGAACTAACGAATACTTCTCCTGTTTGGAAAAAAGGGGAAGAAGTCGGTTATTTCTCGTTTGGATCGACCGTAGTTATGCTGTTTGAGGAAGGTAGTATGGAGTTTTTATCCAGCATGAAACCCGGGAAATTTGTACGAATGGGTGAGATTGTGGCAAATATGCTATAATCGTAAAAGAAAAAGCGCCGAATTGGAGTGTTCGTTTTTGTATTCATATTTTATACCAAGTGAATTTGTAAGAAGCATCTTTCATATAACACCCGACTTTTTAAAAGAAAAGGGTGTGAAAGCAGTGATTACAGATTTAGATAATACACTAGTAGAGTGGGATCGTCCTAATGCAACACCGAAGTTGATCGAATGGTTTGCAGTCATGAAAGCGGCTGGCATTCAAGTAACAATTGTTTCGAATAACAATGAGTTTCGAGTAAAATCATTCGCAGATCCGCTTGGGATCTCGTTTATTTCTAATGCACGAAAACCGTTAGGAAAAGCTTTCAAACAGGCAGTTAAGAAAATGAACGTCAATCGTGACGAAGTGGTTGTTATTGGCGATCAACTTTTAACAGATGTATTCGGTGGAAACCGACAAAAGCTCCATACGATTTTAGTTATTCCAGTCGCAAATTCAGACGGGTTTATTACTAAATTTAATCGTATAGTGGAACGAAGAATTTTTAGTTATCTTGATAAAAAAGGTCAAGTAACATGGGAGGAAGAAGTGTGACAGAAGCACCAAAATGTATCGGTTGTGGAACAATTATTCAAACAGAAAAAGTGGGAGAACCGGGGTATGCCCCAATTTCTTCATTAGAAAAAGAAGATATCATTTGTCAACGTTGTTTTCGATTAAAAAATTACAATGAATTACAACCGGTTTCGTTAACGGATGATGACTTTTTACGTATTTTAAATGGATTAGGAACGCAAAAAGGATTAATCGTTAAAATTGTGGATATATTTGATTTTAATGGAAGTTGGCTTCCGGGATTACATCGTTTCGTTGGAAATAACCCAATTTTGTTAATTGCCAATAAAGCAGACTTATTACCAAAGTCCGTGAAGAAAAATAAAGTAATTAACTGGATGAAACAAGAAGCAAAAAAATTAGGGTTGTCTCCAATCGATGTGTTATTTGTAAGTGCACATAAAGGAACTGGTATGCCAGAAGCAATGGAAGCAATTGAGCATTATCGTAAAGGCGAAAATGTGTATGTCGTTGGTTGTACAAACGTTGGTAAGTCAACATTTATCAATCGTATTATTAAACAAGCAACTGGAGAAGATGCAGTCATTACAACATCCCATTTTCCTGGAACAACGCTTGATATGATTGAAATTCCATTAGACGATACCAAAGCATTATATGACACACCTGGTATTATAAATCATCATCAGATGGCGCATTATTTGGATCCAACTGAGCTTAAATTTATTACGCCGAAAAAAGAAATTAAGCCGAAAGTGTTCCAATTGAATAGCGAGCAAACTTTATTTTTAGGTGGATTATCTCGATTCGATTTTATCAAAGGAGATCGCTCTGCGTTTACTTGCCATATCGCGAATGATATTCCGATTCACCGAACGAAGCTTGATAATGCAGACAATTTATATGCAGAACATAAAGGAAAGTTATTATCGCCGCCATCAGAGCAGTTTGCAGATTTATTGCCACCTTTAGTGCGTCATGAATTTAAGATTAAAGATGCAAAAACAGATATTGTTTTCTCAGGGTTAGGTTGGATTACTGTTCAGCACGGTGGCGTAATTGTAGCTGCGCATGCACCAGCTGGCGTTGAAGTGTCTATTCGACCATCGCTTATATAGGAGGTTTTTTAGTTGAAAAAATGGTTTGCAGTTATAGGAAATCCTATCGCACACTCACTTTCTCCGTATATGCATGATACATGGCTAGAGGAGCAACATATAAATGCAAGTTATATTCCCGTTCATGTGGAAGAAGGAAAGCTTGAGGAAGCAGTGAACGCATTAAAATTATTAGGTTGCAGTGGTTGGAATGTTACGGTTCCATATAAAGAAGCCATTATTCCTTTTTTAGATGAAGTAGACAATTCCGCAAAAGGGATCGGAGCTGTAAACACAGTTGTGAAAACGGGAGACGGTCGTTTTGTTGGATATAATACGGATGGCTTTGGATTTATCGAGTCACTTGGACCGATTGATCAAACAAATCGAATTCTTATTATAGGTGCTGGTGGCGCTGCAAGAGGTATTGCCCATGCTTTCAAACAATTAGACTTTTCGCATATTGCAATTGCTAATCGCACATATGCGAATGCAAAACGTCTAGTGGAAGAATTACAAATTGGACAAGCAATCACATTAGAAGAAGCAGAAGCGACTATAGCGCAGTTCGATGTGATCGTTCACACAACGCCACAAGGGATGAAAAACAACACGGCGACGCTACCAATTCAGCTTAGCCAAATAAAAGAACATGCAATTGTTGCGGATATTGTATATAATCCTTTAGTTACCCCTTTTTTAGAGGAAGCGAAAAAATACAATGTTCGCACGGTAAATGGATTAGGAATGCTCGTCCACCAAGGGGCAATAGCTTTTACGTATTGGAATGGAGTTAAACCAAATACGGAACAAATGGTGGAACGCTTAACCGAGCAATTAGGAGGAAATTATGTTAACAGGTAAACAAAAAAGATTTTTACGCAGTCAGGCACATCACCTATCGCCAATTTTTCAAGTTGGTAAAGGTGGCGTAAATGATGCGATGATTAAACAAATAGGTGAAGCATTAGAAGTTCGTGAATTAATCAAAATTAGTATTTTACAAAACTGTGAAGACGAGAAGCATGAAGTGGCAGAAGCCTTGGCAAAAGGGACTCGAGCTGAGCTTGTACAATTGATCGGTTTGACGGTTGTATTATATAAAGCATCGAAAAATAATAAACGAATCGAGCTTCCAAAAGCGAGTCGGGCATGAGTAAAAAAATAGGGATTTTAGGTGGTACATTTAATCCGCCTCATATTGGTCATTTAATCATTGCCAATGAAGTGTTGAACGCACTACGTCTGGATGAAGTGCGATTCATGCCTAATGCAACCCCACCACATAAACAAGAGGACGAGCAAGTAACAGCAGCTCAGCGTTTAAAGATGGTACAGCTTGCGATTCGTGGAATTCCGAATTTGTCAGTGGAAACAATTGAACTAGAGCGTGGAGGCACTTCTTATACGATTGATACAGTGGAAATGTTAAAGCAGCGAGAGCCGGAAAGCGAATTTTACTTCATCATCGGTGGTGATCAAGTGGAGTATTTGCCGAACTGGCATCGTATAGATGAACTCGTTCAAAAAGTACAGTTTGTAGGGGTTCCTAGACCAAATACAAAAATAGAATCGGCATATCCTATTAGTACAATTGCAATTCCTCAAATTGATATATCTTCTACACTTGTGCGAAATCGACTGATGAATGGAGTAACAACGAAGTTGCTTATTCCGGATAAAGTGATTGATTTCATCCAAAAGGAGAAATTGTATGAAATTTGAGCATGTAATGGAGCAGATGAAGGATAGAATGCCCGAAAAACGCTATATTCACACTAGAGGGGTAGCTATGACGGCAGTTCATCTTGCAACAAAATATGGAGAAGACCCGGAAAAAGCAGAGCTTGCCGGTATTTTACATGATAGTGTGAAATATGCAGAGAAGGAATGGTTGAGGGAAAAGATTATTTCGGAAAAGATGAATCCGATTTTATTAGACTTTCACCATGAACTTTGGCACGCACCTGTTGGAAGTTACGTAGCGAAACATGAATTTCATATACACGATGAAGATACATTAAACGCGATTAAATTCCACACAACCGGTCGAGCAGGTATGTCACGACTTGAAAAAATTATTTATGTCTCGGATATGATAGAGCCTAGCCGCAATTTTCCCGGAGTTGAGCTTTTAAGGGAAAAAGCGGAAATAGATTTAGAAGATGCAATGATTAGTTGTATCCAACAAAGTATGATCTTTTTGATCGAAAAAAAACAATCGGTATTTCCGGATTCATTTCATTGTTACAATGATTTGACACAAAAGAAAGGAAAAGTGAACGAATGACAACGACAAAATCATTAGTAGAGATTGCTTTTAAAGCAGCAGACGATAAACGAGCAGAGGATATCGTCATATTAAATATGCAAGGGGTATCATTACTTGCAGACTACTTTTTAATCTGCCATGCAAACTCAGATCGCCAAGTACAAGCGATTGCAAAAGAATTAGAGGAACAAGCAACAATCGCTGGATATCCTGTAAAACGTCTAGAAGGGTTCGATGAAGCTAGATGGATCTTAGTAGATATGGGCGATGTAGTAGCACATGTATTCCATAAAGACGAACGTGCTTATTACAACTTAGAGCGTCTATGGGGAGATGCACCAATGATTGAAGTAGGGCAAGATGCATAATGGTAATGTACGACCGATTTGCCTTTATTTATGATTCACTCATGTCCGATATACCATATGATAAATATGCAAAATGGGTGCAGGCATCTGCACCCGCATCTAGCGGAAAACGTTTAGTCGATATTGGCTGTGGCACGGGTGTCTTGAGTGTGCAATTTGCGAAAGCCGGCTATGACGTAATAGGTGTAGATTTATCGGAATCGATGTTAACGATTGCACAAAGCCGTAGCTTAGAGCAAGGTACGGACATTTCTTTCGTGTGCCAATCGATGTCTGAAATAGATGGCATGGACGAAGTAGATGTAGCAGTCATCGCCATCGATTCGATCAATTATTTGGACACTTTGGAAGAAGTAAAACAAACATTCGAACGTATTTATGAGGCACTATCATCAAATGGCCAACTCTTTTTCGATGTACATTCGCTTTATAAAATGGATGTAATTTTTCCCAATGGTCCGTTTACGTTTGAAGATGAGCAAGTTGCGTACATATGGCATACAGAAATAGGGGATGAAGAACATTCCATTTATCACGATATGACGTTTTTTGTTCGAGATGATTCGGGTTACTATGAACGATTTGAAGAATCACATTATCAACGTACATTTTCTTTAGAATCATATACACAGTTATTAAAACAAATTGGATATGCTTCCGTAACCGTTTCAACGTCTGTTTTTGAAGAACAAGATGAAGAAGAAATCGAACGTTATTTTATACACGCAACTAAATAGTTCTTTCCAAAGAGAGGTAAATTTAGTATAGTTTTTATAACTCCATATAATTTACCTCTTTTTGCGAGAGGATGATATTTCTGGTTCGTTTATTAGTTCAGAAATACAAGAAAAAGCTGTTACTCCCAACAACAGTGATCACGATTGTATTATTTTTCGTTATACAATCCCAATTCAAATCAGCACCTCCCACAGCTGATGATGTACAACCTATCCCTTTTGAAGATTCCTTTATAGAACAACAAGAAGAAACAACTGAATATGTAGAAGATATTGCAATTTTTATCGAAGTCAAAGGCGCAGTGAATAATCCAGGAGTTTATGAACTTGCAGAAGGTGATCGTGTGTTAAATGCGATTGAACTTGCTGGAGGTTATTTAGCTACGGCTAATAGTAAAAATATTAATCATGCGCAAAGAGTAATAGATGAAATGGTTATTTACGTACCGCTTGAAGGAGAAGAAATAGAGGAAATAGCAGCAACGAAAGTCGAAAATTCCAATTTAGTAAATATTAATAAAGCGGATGCCATGATGCTCACTACTTTACCTGGAATCGGCCTTGCAAAGGCTGAAGCGATACTTGCGTACAGAGAAGGAACCGGTCATTTTAAAGAAAAGCAAGATTTAATGAATGTGACAGGGATTGGACAAAAAACATTTGAAAAATTAGAACCCCTAATAACTGTGAAGTAATATTGACTATACACGATAAAAACTACTAAACTAGAAGAAGTATATATTACTTGGAGGTAGTTATATGGAGCGTATTACATGGGACCAATTTTTCATGGCACAAAGCCATTTACTTGCATTAAGAAGCACTTGTACTAGATTAGCAGTCGGTGCAACAATCGTTCGTGATCGACGTATTATGGCAGGGGGCTATAATGGCTCTATTTCAGGTGGAGATCATTGTATCGATCATGGCTGTTACGTTGTAGATAATCATTGTGTACGGACCATTCACGCAGAAATGAATGCATTATTACAATGCTCCAAATATGGGGTTTCTGTAAATGGAGCAGATTTATATGTGACTCATTTTCCTTGTTTACCATGCACAAAATCGATTATTCAAGCAGGAATTGCTCGCCTTTATTATGCACAGGATTATAAAAACAATGAATATGCAATCGAACTGCTAAAACAAGCGGGAGTGGAAGTGATTCAAGTCCCGTTTGACGAACGTAAAATCGACTTTTTAAGTGATGAAAAGGTTGCACTCTATATGGAACTGTTAACTAAGTTACGAGAGAAAGGAGCAAGTATGGAAGAATTGGCGCCTTATGAAAAGAAGGTGGCAGAATTATTCGGCGTATAACCATTCAAGGAAATTTTATTTATGTAGCTTTATCTGTTGTAATTGCAACTATTAGTGCGTATGGATCAGTAAAACTACTGGTGTTATTTGTCATGCTATTTTGCTGGCTATTGTACAAGCAAAAGCATGTACTTTATATAGCCGGAACAATCATCTTTGGTATTGCTTCTTATTTTTATGTGCAAACAGTTACGCCGATACAGGCAAATGAAATTCAAGTAAAGGAAATAACTTGGACAGATATTTACCGGATAAATGGGCAATATATGCGAGGATTTGCAATATCTGAAGACGGTGAAAAATGGTATGTACAACTTAAAATAAGTACGGAAAGTCAAAAAAATATGCTTATGCAAACATCCGTTGCTGGTATGGTATTTCAGGTAGATGCTAAAGAGGTAGAGAAACGACCAGCTTCTCATGCTTATGCTTTTGACATGGATTCTTATATTAAAAGTAACGGAGCTGTCGGTCAAATGGCAGTAGAAACGTATCAAATCATAGAGAAAAACAAGAGCTTTCTTACGTATATGGCAGAAAAGCGATTTGCGATGAAGTGGCATATACAAACTACATTTCCTTCATCTTTACAGGCAGAAGCGGAAGCGCTTTTAATCGGCAGTAGAGAGCAGATGCCGTCTGATATGCAACATGCTTATCAAACACTAGGAATAACGCATTTATTTGCGATTTCGGGTCTACATGTAGCTCTACTCGCATTACTTGTATATGAATCGATGATTAGGATCGGGATTCGAAGAGAAACGGCAAACTTATTATTAATTATTGCTCTTCCGCTTTATGCATTTATCGCTGGAGGAGCTCCATCTGTATGGAGATCTGTTTCCGTAACGGAGATCGTTTTACTTAGTTTATTGTTTAAGAAAAAACTTGCAATCGATGATGCATTTTCGTTAAGCGTTATTGGTTTTGTTTTACTCACGCCTTGGGTTATTTTTCAAATTGGTTTTCAATTATCGTATTTAGCTGCACTTTCGCTTATTTACTCGACTGTGTTGTTAAAAAATAGTACGTCCTATGTGATGCAATCTTTTGTTATTACAGCTCTGTGTCAATTGATTGTTTATCCTATTCTTCTTTATCAATTTTATGAAATTTCCATTTCCTCATTCCTCGCAAATTTAGTTTTTGTTCCTTTGTTTTCGTTTATCATTTTACCTATTAACCTCTTTTTCTTGTTACTCACGTATATTTCTACTACGCTTAGTGATTTTCTTTTCCAATTATATGAACCGATACGCAATTTATTAGGTGACTTTATCATGTATTTAGGTAGTTTACCTTTTCAAATGTGGAATCCGATGAAGCCGTCCTTGCTACTTGTGTTTACGGCTTATGTGACGGTGATATTTTTTTTTATCTCGATTGAACGAAAGAAGCGGCTTATTGTATGTAGTTTACTTCTTTTATCGCCAATTGGAATTATGCATATTACCCCATATTTAGATTCATCGACGAAAATAACTTTTTTAAATGTCGGGCAAGGGGATTGTATCGTGATTGAAATGCCTTACAGAAAAGAAGTAATCATGATTGATACGGGAGGGTTATTACGTTTTGAACAGGAAGCATGGAAGGTGACGAATGAAGTCTATGAAGTGGGAAGACAAATTGTTGTACCGTTTTTAAAAGGAAAAGGAATAACCAAAATAGATACACTAGTCATTACGCATGCAGATGCGGATCATATGGAAGGTGCAGAGGAGATTTTAGGGGAAGTGCCCGTAGGTGAAATTCATATTACACCTGGATCTACTAATAAAGAGGGCATGCAAGATTTGCTAAAAGAAGTAAGGGAGCAACAAATTCCTATGGTAGAAAAAGGCGCGGGACTGGAAATAGACTCAAATTATTTTCAGTTTCACTATATCTATCCAATAGATTCTATGTATGAAGGAAATAATGATTCACTAGTCTTATCCATGCAAAATCGTTATTTTCATGGATTATTTATGGGGGATTTAGAGAAAGAGGGAGAGTTGGATTTAGTTAATAGGTACCGGGGAGCGTTAAAAAATATTACGTTATTAAAAATGGGGCATCATGGAAGTAAAACTTCTAGCGAACAATCTTTTTTAACATTAACAAATCCCGATGTGGCGATCATTACTGCTGGGTTTGGGAATAGATTTGGCCACCCACATCCAGATGTAGTCGAGCGTTTAGAAACGCTTCAAATACCTTTTTTACAAACGGGTAGAGATGGAGCGATTGAAGTTGAAATAACGAAAAAGGGAGAAATATTGGTAACAAATTTTAAGTAACTAAAAAAAGGCTTTGCCCAATAGACAAAACCCTTTTCTAGTGATTATCGAGAAACAAACTCAACAATTACTGCAATAGCGAACATAATTGTAAAAAATCCAAAGGAGACTACAAAACCTACGCCTGAGTCGATTGCGTCGTTACGCTTCGACTGTACATTTTGTTCAAATTCATTCATTATTACCCCTCCTATTTCCACCTAATTATATAGGATAGCCTATTAAAAATCTACATGGAATCTTTCATTTCTCATTTCCTGCTGACAATGTCACAAATTATTCACTACTTTTACGTTATAATAAAGTCAAACATACAGTAGTAAGGAGATCCAAGATGATTTCAGAAAAATGGATGAAAATAGCGAACAATGATTTGTCGGATGTGTATTTATTATACGGAACAGAAGCGTATTTTATAGAAGAGACATTAAAAAGATTAAAGAGACAATTAAATGAGCAAGGTGAGGTTGAAATAATAACCTTCGATATGGAAGAAAAAAGCGTGGACGAAGTAATGTATGAAGCAGATACGATTCCTTTTTTCTCAGACAAAAAGCTAGTAATTGCCAAAAATGCTTTCTTTTTAAAAGCAACAGAAAAAGGAAAAGAAAAAGTGCTGCATGATACAGTTAGTCTAGAAAAGTGGCTCCAAAGTCCTTCTCCAACAGCAATTGTCGTTTTTATCGCCCCATATGAGAAATTAGATGAGCGTAAAAAAATTACAAAAGCCATGAAACAAACCGCTAATATAATCGAAGCAACTAGCTTACAAGCGCATGATTTGAAAAGTTGGGTGTTGCATGAACTAAAAGCGCATGGCAAAACAATGTCAGAGGAAACGATGGAGCGTTTCATCGAATTTGGCGGAACAGATTTAGTTCATTTACAAACAGAATTAGCTAAAATAGCCACGTTCGTAGGAGAAGCGCAAGAAATAGATACAGAAACAGTGAAAAAATTACTCGTTCGAACATTAGAACAAGACGTTTTTACACTAGGAAATGCATATCTTGCGGGCAATAAAAGCGAAGCAATCGCCATTTATCATGATCTACTAAAGCAAAAAGAAGATCCATTAAAGTTAAATGCATTGATCGCAACACAAGTGAGGTTAATGGTTCAAGTAGGTCATTTAAAGAAAAAAGGGTATCATGCCCAGCAAATAGCGGGTCAGTTAAAAGTCCATCCTTACCGTGTGAAACTACTTTATGATAACCCAATATTATATAACGAAGCAAAATTATTACAGACATTAAATGATTTAGCGACAGTGGATTTGCAATTAAAAACATTAAATATTAATCGGAACCGGATATTAGAGCTGTTTTTGATGAAATAAATCCAGTTAGTTTATTATCCAATTTTCACCATTAGAAGTTCACGAAAAATGCACAATTATCGGGTTTAGCACATGTACGTTTTCGATTCGCTTTGGACGAAATGATCACTACATCATTACCGAGGACTTAAGTGTATCAGAAAGTGACTGTGTCACTTCCTGATACACTATTTTCGATAATCTTGTTGCGGATATTTAAAGGAGCACAGTCTTAGTACGCGACATCGTGTCGCAACGGCTGTCTGACCCACGTCGTGTGGGCCTCCGAAGATGCAATTTCGGTCACTCTCTCGCTTTCTATCTTGCTATCTTGCTTACTTTTTTCAAAGTTAGTGCTGGAAATATGGTGACGCTATATTGAAGAGGGACACTTCTTTCGAATTGAAAAGGTGGAAATAATATATAGAAGGACTGAGCAGCCAAAATTGCATCTTTGGCTGCTTTTATCTAGATAAGTAAGTGCCTATTCTTTCGTTCTCAAAAGCTTTAGCACTTAAATTACCCGTGCTTATAGAGTGCCACGGACAAACGATCTCCACACGATTACCGAAAAAAAATGTGCAAGGGATGCGACAAAGTCGCATCCCTTGCACATCAAGAAGTCCGGTTATTATGTAGACACTCGTTTCGTACAAAGCACTCCCAAAGCACCGTTTATAGAGAGCCTAGGGAGTTATCACAATTTTAATAAGTAATTTACTGGCTACTTTTGGTTAATCAACAAATGTGGAAATAAATAAAGACTGACCGAATAAATCCGGTCAGTCTTATTTAAATTACGCTTTTTTCATTAATTGAGCTTTCTTACGAGTAGCTGCGTTTTTATGAATTAAACCTTTAGAAGCTGCTTTCTCCAATTGTTGGATTGCAGATTTAATAAGTTCTTTTGCGTTTTCGTCATTGTTAAGTGCAGCATTGTCCGCTTTTTTTACAGCAGTACGCATTGCAGATTTAGCAGTAGCGTTTTGAGCGTTCAAAGTTGCGTTTTTCTTAACACGTTTAATTGCAGATTTAATATTTGGCATACCTTTCACCTCCTAAAATGGTCTCGAGATGATACATTTCTTTGTTGAAACTGTCTAATACAACAAGCATTATTTTAACAAACGCAAAACCAAATTGCAATATATAATTGCAAAGAATATTTACTTGACACATCGACCAAACTATTTTGGAGGTGAATTTTATGTGGGGACGAACAGATTTATTAGACGAATCTGATGAAATGGTTAGACATCGTTCAAAAGAAGATAAGAATACGTTGGAAAAATCCGAGGGTATTAAATTTGATGAAAGTAGGGAGGGAGCAGTTTTAGTAACCTCTATCGAAGTAGATGAAAACGGAGAAAAGGAACTAGGGAAGAAAAAAGGGAAATATATTACCTTAACAGACTTAACTGTGAGTCCGGATGATAATCGAAGCTTTCAACATTTAGAAAGAGTCTTCGTCGATAAGCTAAGGGAAATGCATGAAAATATTAAACTGTCGAAGTCATCCAAAATCTTAATAATAGGACTTGGCAATGCACTAATTACACCAGATGCAATAGGACCTAAAGCGATTGAAATTTTACAAAATTCTGCATTGACTTCTGAAGAGCATATCAAGGTAGTTATGTACGCTCCAGGTGTAACAGGACAAACTGGATTTGAGACTAGTGACTTTATAGAAGCAATCAGCAATGCATTTAAGCCAGATTTAATCATCGTACTAGATGCACTCGCTGCTAGAAACAGTGAACGACTTTGTAAAACAATCCAAATTACCAATACAGGTATACATCCTGGTTCAGGAGTTGGGAACCAACGAAAAGAAGTTTCCGAAGAAGTATACGGCGTACCTGTTACTGCAATTGGAATACCGATGGTTGTGGACGGCCCAGTTTTATACGCGGATGCAATGGAACAGGTTGTTCACTATATCGCGTCAAAAATAGAAGAGAAGGGAAGTCCTTCATCGGCATTAGCAGTAACCCCGATGGTTTCTAGCAAAAAACCAACTATTGACAAAACAGTCTTACAACCAATCTTTGGAGAATGGGTTACTTGGCCAACTGAAGAAAAAAGAAAATTGTTTGAAGAGGTTTTTGTTGGAAAGAATCCTTCCTTATTCGTGACACCGAAAGAAACGGATGCATGGGTGGAACAATATGCTCATTTGCTATCTAACAGCTTAGAAACATGGATTACTAATAGATGATGTCGTTCTAAAATTCCACTTTTCCACATACGATTGTGTGAGGAGAGTGGAATATATGGCTAAATCCCTGAAGAATTTAACAAGCATCTTAATCCTTTTATTTTTAGCACCTATCATTATTGCTACCGTCCAAACACCTCTTTTTATGGCACAACCGGAACAAGTGGAAGAAAAGAAAAAAGAGGACATTCCTGTAGTGTATGCAGCACAATTGGAAAAAAAGCAACCAGTTGTTCAAGTTCAAGAAATAATAGAACCCAAAAAAGCATTTGTTTACTTTACTCATTCCCATGAAGCTTATCAACCGATACTTGCTGCACAAGGTGAAAAAGTTGCTATTTATCATCCGATAAGCAACATCACGACTTTTCAAGATCAGATTAATGCACAGTTTGCTTTTCACCAACTACAGGCAACTTTTTTAGAAAACTACAATAAAAAAGAAATGGATGACTATCATACAATTCGTCCATTAGTCCAACAAGCAATCGGGCAAAACGAATATGATATTGTTTTAGATATTCACAGAGATTCCGCAAAAGCAAATGTTACGACGCTTAGAAGTGGAGAACAAAGCTACGCTAAATTTATATTCGTTGTTGGCGGAGAGCATCCCAACTATCGATGGAATGAGCAACTTGCGCAAAATCTCTCTAACCAATTAAATAAATTAGTACCTGGAATTTCACGAGGGATTTTATTGAAAGAAGGTAAGGGAGTAGACGGTGTTTACAACCAAGATCTTTCCAAAAATTTACTTGTTGTAGAACTTGGAGGCATTGATAATAACGAACAAGAAATTAATCGTTCGATTGCGATTCTAGCAAAAGCATTATCCAATATGTTAAATGAACAATTACCTTCATAAGTAATAAAATAGCGGTGCATGTAGGTTTTATAGCTTTCTGCAAATAATAATTTGGATGTTATAGGGATAATTGTCGTAAAAAGTGCTCGCTAATCAGCGTCTATGATCCAGTAAATGGCTTAGGGCAACCAATTGATCATTGAAAGCAACCAGTTCTGCTCGGAAAGCAATCAAATCAGCGCGAGAGCAACCAAATTGCTAGTGAAAGCAACCAATTCTCAAAATAGCAAGTGTACTTGGAGTGAGTCGACGAGAGCTTTAACGCATTACTTATAAATGTTGCGCATTTTTGATTGATCAATCATCTCCAGATAAAAAGAGGGGATTTTGTTGCCGTAGCGGCAAGCGCGAAGGCTAGTGGAAACTCCGTACGACGCACTATCCCTTAACAATAAATTATCTTATATCGAAAAGAGATGAAGTGTATCACAGATGCCTCATCTCTTTTTGTGTGGAAAGCATTCGCAGCAGATTGTGTTATGTACGGGTTTTTGATAAGATTAAATTCTGGCGAAAAATTATTTTTTAACTTTTATCCAATAAGATTATTTAGAATGTACATAAAATGTAATAGTTATATTTCTTAAACAATCCTTTATCTGTTATAATTCAAGTAGTTTAATTAGGAGTGAACAAGTATGAACCATGAAGAGAGATTAGCACGACAGAAAAAAATACGTAACTTTTCGATCATCGCGCATATTGACCACGGGAAATCGACGCTTGCTGATCGTATTTTAGAAAAAACACAAACGGTCACATCACGTGAAATGCAGAGCCAATTGCTCGACTCGATGGATCTAGAACGAGAACGCGGAATTACGATAAAATTGAATGCCGTTCAATTGACATATACAGCAAAAGATGGGGAAGAATATATTTTTCATTTAATCGACACACCTGGACATGTCGATTTCACGTATGAAGTTTCTAGAAGCTTAGCTGCTTGTGAAGGGGCAATTCTTGTAGTAGATGCTGCACAAGGAATCGAAGCGCAAACACTTGCAAATGTCTATTTAGCACTAGACAATGACTTAGAAATCTTACCAGTTATTAATAAAATCGATTTACCTGCTGCAGATCCAGAACGAGTGAAAAAAGAAGTAGAAGAAGTAATCGGATTAGATGCGTCTGAAGCGGTACATGCTTCTGCAAAAGCAGGAATCGGTATCGAAGAAATATTAGAACAAATCGTGGAAAAAGTTCCGGCACCTGTTGGTGATCCTTCTGCTCCGCTAAAAGCGCTTATATTTGACTCTTTGTTCGATCCGTACCGCGGAGTAATTGTCTACATTCGAATTATGGAAGGTACAGTGAAACCTGGAGATAAGATTAAAATGATGTCTTCTGGCAAAGAATTCGAAGTTGTAGAAACGGGAGTATTCACGCCAAAAGCAACGATGCGTTCTGAACTAACAGTTGGAGATGTAGGGTTTTTAACGGCATCGATGAAGCATGTAGGAGACTCGAGTGTAGGGGATACGATTACATTAGCTTCGAACCCAGCTACTGAAGCTCTACCAGGATATAGAAAGATGAATCCAATGGTATTCTGCGGTTTATATCCAATCGATAATTCAAAATATGTTGATTTACGTGATGCCCTCGAAAAATTAGAACTAAATGACTCGGCTTTAGAATTTGAACCTGAAACTTCCCAAGCACTAGGATTTGGGTATCGTTGTGGATTCTTAGGACTGCTTCATATGGAAATCATTCAAGAGCGTATTGAGCGTGAGTTTAAAATCGATTTAATTACGACAGCACCAAGTGTTATTTACGACGTAAAGTTAACAAGCGGTGAAACGATTAAAGTCGATAACCCATCCATGATGCCAGAAGTACAAAAAGTCGATAAAATTGAAGAGCCATATGTAAAGGCTTCAATTATGGTTCCGGAAGATTATGTTGGTTCGGTTATGGAGCTTTGTCAACGTAAACGCGGAAATTTTATTACGATGGATTATTTATCTGCCGCACGTGTGAATATTATTTATGAAATTCCATTATCGGAAATTGTGTATGATTTCTTTGATGCGTTAAAATCAAGTACAAAAGGATATGCATCATTTGATTACGAATTGATTGGGTATAAAGAATCGAAACTAGTGAAAATGGACATTCTTCTTAATAGTGAGAAGGTAGATGCTTTAAGCTTTATCGTGCATAAAGACTTTGCTTACGAACGTGGGAAAGTAATTGTAGAGAAGTTAAAAGCATTAATACCTAGACAGCAATTCGAAGTGCCAGTACAAGCGGCAATCGGACAAAAAATCGTTGCACGATCTACGATTAAATCCATCGGTAAAAACGTATTAGCAAAATGTTACGGCGGAGATATTTCGCGTAAACGTAAACTTCTTGAAAAACAAAAAGAAGGTAAAAAACGTATGAAACAAGTTGGTTCTGTAGAAGTTCCTCAGGAAGCATTCATGGCCGTTCTGAAAATGGATGAGCCAAATAAGTAAAAAGAAAGAAGGGGGCGCGAGTATAGAGCCCCCTTTTTCCTATATAGAGAGTAGGAATTATTATGGTACGGGGAGTGTATATTCATATTCCTTTTTGTCATCAAATTTGTAATTACTGTGATTTCAATAAATTCTTTTTTCAAAATCAACCTGTAGATGAATATATTGAAGCACTCGGACAAGAAATGGTCTTATGGGCGGATGATTTAAAAAATGCATCTGTTGAAACAATTTTTATCGGCGGAGGTACACCGACTTCGCTATCGGTAAAACAATTAGAACGTTTACTTGCACTAATTCATACACATATTCCCATGGACAGCCTTGTGGAATTTACATCGGAAGCGAATCCAGACGAATTAACACTTGAAAAAATGCAATTGATGCGCAAATTTGGAGTAAATCGCTTAAGTATGGGTGTACAAACATTTGATCAAGAGTTGCTACAAGTACTTGGTAGAACGCATTCCAATGATCATGTATATAAAGTCATCGAATATGCCAAACAAACAAATTTTCCATCGATTAGTATAGATTTGATGTATGGCTTGCCAAATCAAACAATGGACCAATGGAAAGCATCTTTAAAAGAAGCTTTCCGTCTAAACATTCCACATATTTCTGCATATTCACTACTTGTAGAGCCGAAAACGATTTTTTATAATTTATTATCGAAAGGGAAGCTAACATTACCAGGGGAAGATTTAGAAGCAGAAATGTATAGCTATTTGATGGATGAAATGAAGCGTAATGGCTATGCGCAATACGAAATTAGTAATTTTGCTTATAAAGGAATTGAGTCTAAACATAATTTACTTTATTGGGATAATGATGAATATATTGGTCTTGGTGCTGGTGCCCATGGATATGTAAACAGCGTGCGATATTCAAATCATGGACCGCTAAAAAAGTATATGCATACAATTGAAGTGGATGAAAAACCTATTATGATGCAAAAAGAAGTTTCTCAAGTCGAAAAGATGGAAGAAGAAATGTTTTTAGGCTTGCGCAAAAACGAAGGAGTTTCACTTGCACGATTTGAACAAAGATATGGTCAAGCATTACAAGGAGTGTACGGAAAAGAAATAGATGAACTTCTTGAAAAAGAGCTTGTCTCCATCGAGAATAATTTTATCAAACTAACGAAACGAGGACGTTTTGTTGGAAACGAAGTATTTCAATATTTTCTTACAAGCTAAAACGTTGACAGTTTACATGAGATTTGATAAATTTTCTATATAAGTATTAGCACTCTCTATTAACGAGTGCTAACAGAGGTGATAATCATGCTAACTAACAGGCAATTATTAATATTGCAAGTAACGGTAGATGATTTTATCGAAACCGCTCAACCAGTTGGGTCTCGTCAACTTTCGAAAAAGGAGGAAGTTCCATTTAGTCCTGCTACAATTCGAAATGAAATGGCAGATTTAGAAGAAATGGGCTTTTTAGAAAAAACACATACTTCGTCTGGTCGTGTGCCTTCACAAAAAGGCTACCGTTATTATGTAGACAATATGTTAACTCCACAACGAATTACCAAAAACGAGATTAAACAAATTCGTTCTGTTTTTGAAGAACGAATGGTAGAGACGGAACAAATAATCCGTAAGTCAGCGGCAATTTTGTCAGAACTAACGAATTATACCTCTATTATGTTAGGCTTAGATGTGAGAAAACATCGTGTCAAAAGGTTTTCTATCGTACCATTAACGGATGATTCCGCTGTTGCAATTATTGTGACAGATAGTGGACATGTAGAAAATCGCGTATTTTCTATACCTGAGAGCTTTACTGCATCGGATATTGAACGAATGGTCAATTTGATTAATGAACATTTAGTAGGTGTTCATTTACATGAGCTCCCTTCAAAATTAGAAGCCGTTACAATAGCAGTTTTACGCCAAAAAAACGGTCGTCTAAATGATTTACTAGGTTCATTAAACAAAGCGATGACAATTGAACATGAAGATAAAGTGTACTATGGTGGGAAAATGCAACTATTAAATCAACCTGAATTTAATGATGTAGAAAAAGCACGAAGTATCATGTATTGGATGGATCATGTAAACCAAATTCCTGGATTATTCCATTTAGACCAAAAAGGAATTCAGATTCGGATCGGTACAGAAAACAACCACTTAGCTATGGAAGATTGTAGTATTATTACAGCTTCCTACGAAATTGGGGAGGAACAAATGGGTTCCATTGCAATTATTGGACCTACTCGAATGGATTACAGACGAGTCGTTTCTTTACTTGATGTGATGAGTGGCGACTTATCGAGAGAATTGTCGAAAATTTTACATGGGCCGTATGGATAAAGGAGAGTTGCTATCAATGACTGAAAAAAAAGATGGAATTGCAGAAGAAGTTGAAACTGAAAAGCTAGATGAACAAGAAGAAGTTACAACTGAAGAAGTAGTAGAAGAAGTAGAATTAGAAGTAGAGGAAGTAGATGAGCTAACGCTTGTCAAACAACAGTTAGAAGAAGAACAAAACAAAGCGATTCGTTTACGAGCAGATTTTGAAAACTATAAACGTCGAGTTCAATTAGACAAAGAAGCGGATTACAAATACCGTGCGCAGTCTGTTTTATCGGATATTTTACCAGTGTTAGATAACTTTGAACGTGCTTTAGCTGTCGAAACGACTTCGGAAGAAGCTGCATCATTAGCTAAAGGAGTAGAAATGGTTTATCGCTCTTTACTAGATGCAGTATCCAAAGAAGGACTTGAACCAATTGAAGCAGAAGGCGTTCCATTCGATCCGAATTTTCATCAAGCAGTTATGCAAGAAAAAGATGACTCAAAAGATTCTGGTATCGTGCTTCAAGAACTACAAAAAGGGTATAAGTTAAAAGATAGAATTTTAAGACCATCTATGGTTAAAGTTAACGAATAAACTTAATTTAAAAATAATTAAATGCACTTTATATTTAGGAGGAAATAAGTATGTCTAAAATTATCGGTATTGACTTAGGAACAACGAACTCATGTGTATCTGTACTTGAAGGTGGAGAACCAAAAGTAATTCCAAACCCAGAAGGTAACCGTACAACTCCATCTGTTGTAGCATTTAAAAATGGCGAAAAACAAGTTGGGGAAGTAGCAAAACGCCAATCCATTACAAACCCACATACAATCGCTTCTGTGAAACGTTTAATGGGTACAAATGAAAAAGTATCTGCAGAAGATAAAGAATATACACCACAAGAAGTATCTGCAATGATTCTTCAATATTTAAAAGGATTCGCAGAAGAATACTTAGGTGAGAAAGTAACAAAAGCGGTTATTACAGTTCCTGCTTACTTTAATGATGCAGAACGTCAAGCGACTAAAGATGCTGGTCGTATTGCAGGACTTGAAGTAGAACGTATTATTAACGAACCAACAGCAGCAGCACTTGCATACGGTTTAGATAAAATGGATCATGACGAAAAAATCCTTGTTTACGATTTAGGTGGCGGTACATTCGACGTATCTATTCTTGAGCTTGGAGATGGAGTATTTGAAGTATTAGCAACTGCTGGAGACAACCGTCTTGGTGGGGATGACTTTGACCAAGTATTAATGGATTATTTAGTACAAGAATTCAAAAAAGATAATGGAATTGACTTATCACAAGATAAAATGGCTGTACAACGTCTAAAAGACGCTGCTGAAAAAGCGAAAAAAGATTTATCAGGTGTTACGTCAACTCAAATTTCACTTCCATTTATTACTGCTGGAGAAGCTGGACCACTTCACTTAGAAGTAACGATGACTCGTGCAAAATTTGATGATTTAACTGCTCACTTAGTTGAACGTACAATGGTACCAACTCGTCAAGCGATGAAAGATGCTGGATTATCTGCTTCTCAAATTGATAAAGTAATCTTAGTTGGTGGATCTACTCGTATTCCTGCAGTACAAGATGCGATTAAAAAAGAAACTGGTAAAGAGCCACATAAAGGTGTAAACCCTGATGAAGTAGTAGCAATGGGTGCAGCAGTTCAAGGTGGAGTGTTAACTGGAGATGTGAAAGACGTTGTATTACTAGACGTTACACCACTTTCTTTAGGGATTGAAACAATGGGCGGCGTATTTACGAAGTTAATCGAACGTAATACGACAATCCCAACATCAAAATCTCAAACATTCTCAACTGCAGCAGATAACCAACCAGCAGTAGATATTCACGTTTTACAAGGTGAGCGTCCAATGTCAGCAGATAACAAAACGCTTGGTCGTTTCCAACTTGCGGATATTCCACCAGCTCCACGTGGCGTTCCACAAATCGAAGTTACATTTGATATCGATAAAAATGGTATCGTAACTGTTAAAGCTAAAGACATTGGTACTGGAAAAGAACAAAATATTACCATCCAATCGAATTCATCATTATCTGATGAAGAAATCGACCGTATGGTAAAAGAAGCAGAAGCAAACGCTGAAGCGGATAAAGTTCGTAAAGAAGAAGCTGAAGTGAAAAACGAAGCAGACCAATTAGTATTTATGACAGAAAAAACATTAAAAGACTTAGAAGATAAAGTATCAGAAGACGAGAAAAAATCAGCGGAAGATGCAAAAGAAGCGTTAAAAGCTGCTCTTGAAGCTGGTAACTTAGAAGATATTAAAGCGAAAAAAGATGCATTAAACGAAATCGTTCAACAATTAACAATGAAACTATATGAGCAAGCGCAAGCAGAAGCTGCTGCAAATGGTGGGCAAGCGGATGCTAAGGATGACGGTGTTGTTGACGCTGAATTTGAAGAAGTAAACGACGATAAAGACAACAAGTAATTAGTAAGTTAGTCGGTAACGAAAAGTCAAAGACCGTATTCGGCTTTGGCTTTTCTTACTGTTTAGACGTAGAAAATTATACGTGTTACAATATTCATTATGTGTAGGTAGAGAGCAGGAGAGTGAACAATGGATAAACGTGATTATTATGAAGTGCTAGGAGTTTCCAAAAGTGCTTCTCAAGATGAAATTAAAAAAGCGTATCGTAAACTATCAAAACAATATCACCCGGATATTAACAAAGCAGCGGACGCTGATGTAAAGTTCAAAGAAATTTCGGAAGCATATGAAGTATTAAGTGATGAACAAAAACGTGCGCAATACGATCAATTTGGTCATGCCGGTCCTAACCAAGGCTTTGGTGGTGGAGATGGTTTTGGATTTGAAGATATCTTTAGTTCTTTTTTTGGCGGAGGCGGTGGTGCTAGAAGACGTGACCCGAACGCACCTCGAAAAGGGAATGATCTTCAATATTCGATGACGATTGAATTTGAAGAAGCTGTTTTTGGAAAAGAAAAAGAAATTGACGTTGCAAAAGAAGAGACTTGTGATACATGTACTGGAACTGGTGCTAAACCAGGAACGCATCCGGAAAAATGTACGCATTGTAATGGTCATGGTCAGGTAAATGTGACACAAGATACACCATTTGGTCGCATCCAAACGAAACGTGCGTGTCATCATTGTGAAGGAACCGGGAAAATGATTAAAGACAAATGTACGACTTGTCATGGTAAAGGTACTGTAAACAAACGCAAAAAAATTAAAGTGACAATTCCAGCAGGTGTGGACGATGGTCAACAACTACGTGTAAGCGGTCAAGGAGAACCAGGCATAAATGGTGGGCCAGCGGGTGACTTATACATTGTATTCCGCGTAAAAGCAGATCCAAGATTTGAACGAGACGGCGACGATATATATTACGAGTTACCACTAACGTATGCGCAAGCAGCACTTGGAGACGAAATCGAAGTTCCTACAGTGCAAGGGAAAGTGAAACTAAAAGTTCCTGCGGGTACGCAATCCCAAACAACATTCCGTCTAAAAGGAAAAGGGGTAAAAAACGTACATGGATACGGTACCGGGGATCAACATGTTGTAGTGAAAGTAATCACACCGAAGAAGTTAACAGAAAAACAAAAACAATTACTTCGTGAATTTGCAGAAATTAGCGGGGATATTCCAGAAGAGCAAGGCAGTTCATTATTTGATAAAATCAAAAGAACGATAAAAGGCGAATAAAGGAGTTGGAGCAAGTGAAATGGTCTGAACTATCCATTCATACTACAAATGAAGCAGTGGAAGCAATTAGTAATATTTTGCATGAGGCTGGTGCTAGTGGAGTAGTTATTGAAGATTCAGAAGAGTTATTAAGAGAAAGAGAAGATGTATTTGGTGAAATTTATAGCTTAAATCCAGATGATTTCCCTGTAGACGGTGTTCGAGTAAAAGCTTATTTAGCGGAAACTAGCTTTCTACTGGAAACGGTAGAAGAGATCAAACTTGCGATTAACAACTTACAAAACTTTAATATCGACCTTGGGCATAATCGTGTAACTGTACAAGAGGTAGATGAAGAAGATTGGGCTACTGCTTGGAAAAAATATTACCATCCGGTGAAAATCTCGAATCGTTTTACAATCGTACCAACTTGGGAAGACTATGAGCGAGTAAATACAGATGAACTAATCATCGAACTAGATCCTGGTATGGCTTTTGGAACGGGTACGCATCCGACTACTGTTATGTGTTTGCAAGCACTTGAAAAAACAGTGCAACCGGCATGTAGCGTAATTGATGTAGGAACTGGTTCTGGCGTCCTTTCCATTGGAGCTGCAAAATTAGGTGCTGCTTCTATTCATGCGCTGGATTTAGACGAAGTAGCCGTTCAATCGGCCAAAGAAAATATCGCATTAAATAAAGTAGAAGATGTTGTTCAAGTAACACATGGTAATCTGCTAGACAATGTGAACGAACAAGCAGATATCGTCGTTGCGAATATATTAGCTGAAATTATTATGACATTTACAAATGATGCTTATTCCATTGTAAAAGATGGCGGCCTATTTATCACGTCCGGTATTATTGCAACGAAAAAAGAGGATGTTCGTAGTTCCTTACAACAAGCTGGATTTGAAATCGAGGAAGTTATGATGATGGAAGATTGGGTAACAATTATTTCAAGAAAGCCTGTTCAGTAAGGAGACTGTCATGCAACGTTATTTTACAAATGAACTTATAGAGGAAAATAATACGGTGACGATTACAGGTGAGGATGCGCATCATATGATTCAAGTGATGCGCATGTCTCCTGGGGATGACGTATATGTAGTTGCGAATAACCAAACGTATACAATGACAATTGTAGAGGGAACCGCTAAATCTGTTTTGCTAATAATAAAAGAAACTCATGAGCAAACGAATGAAATGCCAATAAAAGTTTCCATCGTTTGTGGTCTTCCAAAAGGTGATAAACTGGAATTGATCACCCAAAAAGCGACGGAGCTAGGGATGCATACACTTTATCCATTTGAAGCAAAGCGTTCTATCGTAAAATGGGACAAGCAAAAAAATGAGAAAAAAATTGCTCGCTTACAAAAAATCGCGAAAGAAGCTGCGGAACAATCTCACCGTTCCTTTATCCCGCAAATACATAACCCCATCTCCTTACAAAATCTTATAGAGATTTCCAAATCGTATGATGTTAAATTTGTTGCAGATGAGGAAGATGCAAAACTTTCTGAACGAAAAAAGTTTGCTGACCAACTAAAAAAAGTGTATGATAAACAATCGATACTAATCGTCTTTGGCCCAGAAGGTGGGCTCGATAGACAGGAAGTAAAACTTCTATTAGAACATGATTTTCAACCCATAGCACTTGGGCCAAGGATACTACGAACAGAAACAGCACCGTTATATGCGCTTGCTGCAATTTCCTATGAATATGAATGAAAGAGGTGTAAGGACTTGTCATCCGTTGCATTCCATACATTAGGCTGTAAAGTTAACCACTATGAAACAGAGGCTATATGGCAATTATTTAAAGAAAATGGCTATGACCGCACTGAATTTGAAAAACAATCAGATGTATATGTGATTAATACATGTACCGTAACAAACACTGGCGATAAAAAAAGTCGCCAAGTGATTCGACGTGCTATTCGTCAAAATCCAGATGCTGTAATTTGTGTAACAGGTTGTTATGCGCAAACTTCTCCCGCTGAAATTATGGCGATTCCAGGAGTAGATATTGTAGTAGGAACACAAGAACGTACGAAAATGCTTGATTATATTGAACAGTATAAAACAGAGCGTATGCCGATTAATGCGGTTGGGAATATTATGAAAAATCGAGTATACGAAGAGTTGGACGTTCCTGCTTTTACGGATCGTACGCGTGCATCATTGAAAATTCAAGAAGGCTGTAACAACTTCTGTACTTTTTGTATTATTCCGTGGGCTCGGGGGTTAATGCGTTCCAGAGATCCAGAAGAAGTAGTGAGACAAGCACAGCAATTAGTAGATGCTGGTTATTTTGAAATCGTTCTAACTGGTATTCATACAGGTGGATACGGAGAAGATTTAAAAGATTATAATTTAGCACAGCTTTTAAGAGATATCGAATCGAAAGTAAAAGGTTTAAAACGACTACGTATTAGTTCGATTGAAGCGAGTCAATTATCCGATGAAGTAATCGACGTTTTAAGAGATTCTAAAATTGTTGTGAGACATTTACATATTCCGATTCAATCTGGTTCCGATACTGTATTAAAAAGAATGCGTAGAAAATATACGATGGAGTTTTTTGCGAATCGATTAGACCGATTAAGAGAAGCACTTCCTGATTTGTCCATTACATCGGATGTAATTGTCGGTTTTCCAGGTGAAACAGAAGAAGAATTTATGGAAACGTTTAACTTTATTCATGACCAAAAGTTCTCAGAGCTTCATGTTTTCCCTTATTCAAAACGAACTGGTACACCTGCAGCGAGAATGGACAATCAAGTAGATGAAGAGATAAAGAATGAACGTGTTCATCGATTAATTACATTGAATGATCAATTAGCGGCTGAGTATGCATCCCGTTTTGAAGGGGAAGTATTAGAAATTATCCCAGAAGAAAAATATAAATTAGATCCTGCTAGTGATTTATATGAAGGATATACAGATAACTATTTGAAAGTAGTCATTCCTGGTACGGAAGAGTTAATTGGAAAACTAGTGCGTGTGAAAATAATAAAAGCTGGTTATCCATACAATGACGGGCAATTTGTTCGTGTGCTTGAAGATGTAGAGGAACTAGTCTAAGTCAGTGAGAAGAATCTCACTGGCTTTTTTTTAGATTATCCATTATGATAAAGAGGTACGTACAACTCGGAAGGAGATTATAAAATGACTCAAAATATTGCGGCATTAATCGACCATACATTATTAAAACAAGATGCGACTAAAAGTCAAATTGAAAAACTTTGTGAGGAAGCAAAAACCTATACATTTGCATCTGTTTGTGTAAATCCAACTTGGGTCAGTGTCAGTGCGGATCTATTGAAAGGTTCACCAGTAAAAGTTTGTACAGTAATTGGCTTTCCACTTGGAGCAAGTACATCGGCTGTAAAAGCATTTGAAACGACAAATGCCATTGAAAACGGTGCGGAAGAAATCGATATGGTAATAAACGTAGGTGCTTTAAAAGATCAAGATTATAACTTTGTGCAAAAAGATATCGAAGCTGTAGTGGAAGCTGCAAAAGGAAAAGCTATCGTGAAAGTTATTTTAGAAACTTGCTTATTAACGGACGAAGAAATTTTAAGAGCAAGTGAAATTTCAAAACTTGCTGGAGCAGATTTTGTGAAGACTTCCACAGGTTTTTCTACAGGCGGAGCGACGGTTCATGCAGTAAAGTTAATGCGCAGCGCTGTTGGCCCAGAACTTGGTGTAAAAGCATCCGGTGGTGTTCGGAGTTTGGCTGATCTACAAGGAATGGTAGCTGCTGGAGCAACAAGAATCGGTGCAAGCTCAGGTGTAGAAATTGTCCAAGGCTTAGAAAGTGAATCCGATTATTAATTTAAGTCAAAGTATTGACCAGAATGAAAGTATACGGTATAATTTTTTAGTACATAACACTAGGTTATGTGCTTGACGTGTGTTCGGAGGGAGGGAAAAAGAGATGTCAAAAACTGTCGTTCGTAAAAACGAATCGCTTGAAGATGCTCTTCGCCGCTTCAAACGTACTGTATCTAAAAGTGGTACAATTCAAGAGGTAAGAAAGCGCGAGTTTTATGAAAAACCAAGCGTGAAACGTAAAAAGAAATCTGAAGCTGCCCGTAAACGTAAATTCTAATTAATTGAAATTTACAAAGCTTCAAAGCTGAGGTTTCTAAAACCCAAGCGTGAAACGTAAAAAGAAATCAAAAGATGCTCGTTAACGTAAGTGGTATTTTTATCCCAACCATCCCTACGTTCAAAACACGTACTTTATGATTAACATTTACAATTATGTAAACCGAGAAAATTTATTTTCTCGGTTTATTTTCATTTTATGAAACTTTTATTGTTCTCATCCGTAAACAGTAGTATACATATAGTAGAAGGGAGGTTTAAGGATGAACTTGTCTCGGTACATTATTTCTTTCTGTTTATTGTTGTTCTCATTTTTCATGGTTGTACCTTCTTTTACTGCCGATACACCGACTGTTTATAAAATTCCAGTCCATAAAGAAGTGGAAAAAGGCTTGTACGCTTTTTTGAAGAGATCTATTAATGAAGCTGAAGAGGCAAAAGCAGATGCAATTATATTTGAATTGAATACACCAGGTGGCTTTGTAGATTCAGCGGAGAAAATTTCTAACTTGCTTGACTCTACTTCCATTCGAAAAATAGCTTTTATTAATACGGAAGCGTTATCTGCTGGGGCATATTTAGCGCTACATACCGATGAAATTTATATGTCTCCTAATGGAACAATCGGTGCAGCAGCAGTAATAGATAATAGTGGCAATACAGCAGACGAAAAAGCAAACAGTGCATGGAAAGCGAAGATGATTAATGCAGCACAGCGCACTGGAAAAGATCCCAAATATGCACAGGCAATGGCGGACGACACTGTGGATTTACCACAATACAGAGCGCCTGTGGGGAAATTATTGACACTCACTTCATCAGAAGCTTTGGAAGTGGAGTATTCAAAAGGAACTGTGGATTCGTTTGAGGAATTATTGGCAAAGACAAATCTGGTGAATGCGAAAGTCGTAGAAACAGAAGAGACATTTTTGGAATCGGTTGCACGATTTATTACGCATCCAATTATTGTGCCGATATTATTATCTATTGCAAGTTTAGGGTTGATAGTTGAACTGTACTCTCCAGGATTTGGGGTTGCGGGTACGATGGGACTTATCTCAATCGGGCTTTTCTTTTTCGGGCATCTAGTTGCTGGTCTTGCAGGCTATGAAACGATTATTATTTTTGTAATCGGAGTTCTATTAATAATTGCTGAATTCTTCTTGCCTGGAGGAATTAGTGGTATATTAGGTGCAGCTGCTATTATTTTTAGTATAATACTAGCAGGAGGCAATATTGTGCAAATGAGTATTGCTGTATTAATTGCTTTAACAGTAGCTATAGTGGGAATGGTGATTATTATGAAGTTCTTTGGAAAACAGATGAAAGCATTAAACAAGATTATCTTGTCTGATGCTACAACGACGGAGCAAGGATATGTGTCCAATGAAAATCGAATAGATTTAATTGGTAAAGTGGCCATTACAATGACTGCCCTTAGACCGTCTGGAACTATACGTATCGACAATGAGCGAATCGATGCAGTATCTGATGGTAGTTTTGTTGCGAAGGATAAACATGTTACAATTATTAAAGTAGAAGGCTCTCGTATAGTTGTACGAGAAGTCGTGGAAGGGGAGAAAGAATAATGGCACTTACTGGAAGTACGATTGGATTAATAGTAATTATCGTTTTAGCATTTATATTGCTATCGGTGTTCTTCACGTTTTTCCCAATTACACTATGGATTTCAGCTTTAGCGGCGGGAGTAAAAATTAGTATCTTTACACTTGTAGGGATGAGGTTGCGTCGAGTAATTCCATCACGTATTGTTAATCCTCTTATTAAAGCACATAAAGCAGGATTAAAAGTAGCAATTAATCAATTAGAAAGTCATTATTTAGCAGGTGGTAACGTAGACCGCGTCGTAAACGCACTTATTGCTGCACACCGTGCAAATATTGAACTAACATTTGAACGAGCTGCAGCGATCGATCTAGCAGGTCGAGATGTACTAGAAGCGGTGCAAATGTCTGTAAACCCGAAAGTAATTGAAACACCATTTATCGCCGGTGTTGCGATGAACGGGATTGAAGTAAAAGCGAAAGCGCGTATTACGGTTCGTGCCAATATCGACCGTTTAGTCGGTGGTGCGGGTGAAGAAACAATTGTTGCCCGTGTTGGTGAAGGAATTATTTCAACAATCGGATCGAGTACTAGCCATGAACGCGTGCTTGAGAACCCGGATTTAATTTCTCAAACCGTGTTAGCCAAAGGATTAGACTCAGGTACGGCATTTGAAATTCTATCGATTGATATTGCGGACGTTGATATAGGTAAAAATATCGGGGCAGAACTACAAACAGAGCAAGCGGAAGCGGATAAGAAAATCGCACAAGCTAAAGCAGAAGAACGACGTGCAATGGCCGTAGCCTCTGAACAAGAGATGAAAGCGAAAGTAGTAGAAATGCGTTCAAAAGTAGTGGAAGCAGAGGCAGAAGTACCACTTGCGATGGCTGAGGCATTAAGAGAAGGAAATATTGGTGTGATGGATTATATGAACTATAAAAACATCCAAGCGGACACTAGTATGAGAGACTCCATTAGTAAAGTTGGAGGAGATAAACCTTCCACTGAAGAGTTGAAAGACTAGTCTAAAACCGCGGAAAGGAGGTCTTTCTCCTTGGAATCATTAATTATTTTCGTTATCATTGGTATTATTAGCGCATTGTTTGGCAAAAAAAAACCGGAGCAAAAAAATGCTCCAAAACAGGTCAAAAAAGTTTCACCACAAAAACCTTTTGCTGAAAATCCGTTTAAAAATTTAGGAGAATTAGCAAAAGAGTTTAAACAGCAACAACAGGCGGAACTGGAACGTAGAATGCCGGTTATGAAGGAAGAACCGGTTGTTGCGGTACCAGTGGAAAAAGCGCAGCGTGAAGTAAGTCGCAATCAAGGTGTGCCAAGATCTTCTGGACGATTGTCTGTATACCAAGGAAATAGACCAGATGTGAATGCTACAAAACCAGTGATAGCGGGCGTATTACCGGAGACGAAGGATGAACTTGTCCGAGCTATTATTTTGTCTGAAATATTAGCGCCACCAAAATCCAAAAGATAACTCATGAACACCCCCTTACATGCATAAATTCATGTAAAGGGGTGTTTTTTATAAAACAGTTATTTCCACTCCACGCGAGTATTATGATTGATAATTTTAGTGACATTATTTTAGATTACGAAATAACCCTTCTTAAGTTAAATGAAAATAGCATAGTATGTTCTTACGATCATTATTTATTAGAAATTAATGCCGATAGCTTACAAATAAAATCGCTATCGGCTGGCAGGCTACATTTAACTGTGGAACAACTTAACTTTTTTAATTTAACTAGGAAGGATCGTACTTAATGGCAAGCCTCATACGTGTACAAATACCGATGACAACTGATCAACATGCTTTGTTTCAACGTCTGTTTGCTATAAATATTAACGTATACAGCGTGTATAGCAGCGATAACTACTTATATTTCTCGATAAAAAAGAAAGACTTAAAGGCTTTCCGAAAAGTTAGAAAAACGATGAAAATAAAAGTAGCCTTAGTAGATGAAACAAAAAAAGGAATTATTTCTCCTTATTCATACGCTTTCATAGGCGTCGTTCTTTTTTTCATCATCCCTATCTGTCTTGCACAATTCATTTGGACAATTCATATTGAATCCGATTCGCCAGAAAACAATATCTTACTATATGAAGAACTAAAAGCGATGAATATTAAAGAAAACATGCTTGCTTCTTCCTTGCCTGCTGAACAAGAAATAAGGCAAAAGATTTTGTTGAAGTACAAAGAATATTCATGGGTACATTTTAGCCAATCAGGTTCTATGCTTATCGTGTCGCCAATGCTCGCACCAAAACAAACCGAACGAGAAATAAAAGACGCGCCGCCGGTTCATTTAATTGCTAAAAGAAGCGGTGTTATTACAGATTTTGAACTAGTTAAAGGGGTAAGAGCAGTACAAAAACATGTCGCTGTTAAAAAAGGGGATACACTCGTAAATGGGTTTGTTACACAAGGAGATAAACGAATTATTACGAGTGCAGAAGGAAAAGTATATGCAAGTTATTGGATTGAACTACAGTTTGAACTTCCTAAAACAGTAGCGATTGTAAAGCCAAATGAAAGGGAATTGGTAATCCAAAAAAAGGGGCAGTCTAACGTTCCTTTCTGGAAAGAAATCGTTCTTCCATCTTTCTTACGCAACTATGTAGAAGCAGGATATGTACAAAAAAATATAGAAGAGTCTTACGAGTTGAATGAAAAATCGATGGAACGATTAATACGTCCTTTATTATTTCAAAAAATAATCAACGACTTACCTGCGGGTACACAAATATTAGAAGATAAAGTTTTGCAGGTATCTATACAAAATGATAAAGTAAAAGGGAAGGTCTTATTATTAGTTAATGAAAATATTGCAATACCACAAGTTATACCCCAAGGAGACGAAGCATGAGCGAACAAAAACAATTAGATATTAACTTGCAGGACCCGGCAGAAGCGGTAATGCTTCTCGGAATATCAGATAAAAATGTAAAGCTTATTGAAGCGGAACTAAAGGTACGACTCATCACAAGAGGCGAACAAATTCAAATTGTTGGTGAAGAGAAGAACGTAGAAGAAGCGAAAAAACTCATGGTACAACTGCTTGCTGTTATTCGCAAAGGCATCAATATTAACTTACGTGATGTTACTTCAGCAGTTGAAATGAGCTTGAATGGAACGATTGAATATTTTTCAAGTCTGTATGATGAAGAAATTGCAAGGAATACAAAAGGAAAGGCTATTCGTGCTAAAACGATTGGTCAACGAGAGTATATACAAGGAATTAGACATACGGATTTAACATTCGGAATTGGCCCAGCAGGTACTGGTAAAACGTATCTTGCCGTTGTGATGGCAACTCAAGCATTGAAAAATGCACATGTGAAAAAAATCATTTTAACACGTCCTGCGGTGGAGGCAGGCGAAAGCCTAGGATTCTTACCTGGAGATTTAAAAGAGAAGGTAGACCCGTATTTACGGCCGTTATACGATGCCTTGCACGATGTACTTGGGACCGAACAAACAGACCGCTTGATGGAACGTGGTACAATTGAAATTGCTCCGCTTGCATATATGCGCGGTCGAACGCTAGACGATGCTTTTGTTATTTTAGACGAAGCACAAAATACAACAAAAGCACAGATGAAAATGTTTTTAACCCGTCTTGGTTTTGGTTCGAAAATGGTCATTACGGGCGATAAAACGCAAATAGATCTACCAAAAGGTGCTGAATCTGGGTTAATCGTTGCGGAGAAAATTTTACACAATGTTCCCGGTATGCATTTTCAATATTTAGAACAGGGTGATGTAGTTCGTCATCCACTAGTTGCAAAAATAATTCAAGCATATGATGAGCAACAATAATAGCATTTCCAAAAGCAACGGTCCATTAGCTGACTGTTGCTTTTGTTAATTTTCAGGAAATAGTAATGACTAGCTTTAACTTTGAGGTATAATAAAAGGACAAGCTGTGAAGGAGCTGAGTATAGAGTGAAACCCATTTTGTTAAAATGGAGAGAATGGCGCAATCATAAATATCTCCCTTTCGTTATCATTCTCTTAACAGCGTTTTGCATGTTCTTTTTATTAATTGGAAATGTGAAAGAAAGTAAATATGATATAGAACGATTCCAGCTATCACCTGATACGATACGTTCTGTTAAAACAATGGAAGACCCGATCAAAACAGAGGAAGAAAGAGAAAAAGTAGAATTAGAAGTTCTTCCTGTCTACCAATTTCAAGATGAAACCGCAGACAACCAAGGAGCAATTATCCAATCTATTTTTGACAGTGTACTCGAAGTTAAAAAAAGCCCTCCGGACGAAGCTGTAGAAGAGGTGACTGTTACACCGCTTTCCAAGTTGAAAGATGAAATGGATATTTTAGCGGAAAATGCAAGTATTATTCCATTAAGTGATGAAACGTTAACTGTTTTATTAAAGCAGTCAACTCCTATTTTAAGAGAATCAAAAGAGAAATTATCCACTATTGTAGAAACAGCATTAAATGAACCGATACGCTCCGAAAATATTCCAGCAGCGCGTGAAAAGATTGGTTCGCAAGTTGGAAATACATTTGGATTTTCTGGAGAATATATGACTGTCCTTATCAATATAGCACGTGGGGCGATCGTAGCAACAGAAATCGAAAATGAAGAGTTAACGAAGTTACGGATTGAACAGGCAAGAGCAAGTGTAGAGCCAACTCGAATTTTACAAGGACAAATTCTTGTACAAAAAGGAGAAATAATAGACCGAGAAGTTTATAGGCAAATTGAATTACTAGGGATGTTAACAGATAAAGCTTCTTATAAGCCATTGATCGGTGTTGGATTGTTCGTTGTACTTACGATGTGGGTACTATTTGCACAAACGTTTCGTAAGAAAGAGAAAGCTAATACGAACGCCAAAAACTTGGTTGTTGTTGCTTTTAGCCTAATTGTTTCTGTATTAATCATGAAAGTGTTACAATCTGTTTCGTCCAATTTTGATGTCGTCATTGCCTTTATATTCCCGACAGCAATGGTTTCTGTATTTGTTTACTTATTAGTAAATGAGCGTTCGGCATTCGTTACTAGTTTTATTGTTGCTGCTTATGCCGGCATTGTTTTCCAAGAAGGTTATACGAATGTATTTCAAATGGAAATTTCATTATACATATTATTCGGGAGTATAGCAGGTATTTTCGCCATGCAGCGAACACATAATAATTCTCAAATATTTCGGGCAAGCTTCATCGTTTCAGCGATAAACCTATTATTTATCTTGTTTTATTTATTAATGACAAAAACGACGTATGAATTTTCCGATATATTGTTTTATGTTGGAGTAGCTGTATTATCGGGTATACTATCTGGGGCACTAACGATTGGGATATTACCATTTTTTGAATCCGTATTTGGCATTTTGTCGACGATGCGGTTAATCGAACTATCTAATCCGAATCATCCTTTATTAAAAAAAATATTAACGGAAACTCCTGGAACGTATCATCATAGTTTAATGGTCGCAAACTTAGCAGATGCTGCATGTGAAGCGGTTGGTGCTAACGGGTTACTCGCGCGCGTAGGTTGTTATTATCATGATGTTGGGAAGACGAAACGGCCTGGTTTTTTTATCGAAAATCAAGTGAGTGGTTACAATCCACATGATAATTTACCACCAGAAACGAGCCGTGATATTATTATTGCACATGCCGAAGATGGGGCAGACATATTACGGAAACATAAAATGCCAAAAGAAATAATCGATATTGCACAACAACATCATGGAACAAGCTTGCTCAAATTCTTTTACTATAAAGCAAAAGAAATAAAGGAAGACACACCAGAAAAACTGTACAGATATCCAGGACCAAAACCTCAAACGAAAGAAATTGCGATTATTTCGGTTGCGGATAGTGTAGAAGCTGCTGTCCGTTCGATGAAAGAACCAAATGCAGAGAAAATTAGGGAACTAATCCAATCCATTATTAAAAACAAATTATTAGATGGTCAATTTGATGAATGCGATTTGTCGTTAAAGGAAATAAAGAGAATGGAAGAAAGTTTCTGTACGACGATGAATGGGACATTCCATTCGCGTATTGAATACCCAAAATAAGGATGTAAGGGGCTAAAAGAATGATAGAACTAGATTTAATGGATGAAACAAGCACACTATCTGAAGAAACGCTGACGCTTGTCGAAAAAGTATTAACTTCTGCCGCTACGCAATTAGCAGTAAAAGAAGGTAGCGAAGTAAGTGTTACATTTGTAACAAACGAGGTTATCCAAGACATTAATAAAACGTATCGCCAAAAAGATATGCCAACGGATGTCATTTCATTTGCCATGGAAGAAATGGGAGAAGGAGAAATCGAGATTAAAGATGCGGATATTCCAACATTACTTGGCGATATTGTTATTTCGGTTGAACGTACATCAGAACAAGCGGCATCATACGGACATACATTTGAGCGGGAGCTTTGCTTTTTAGCTGTCCATGGCTTTTTACATTTGCTTGGTTACGATCACGGGACGGAAGAAGAAGAGAAAGAAATGTTCAGTTTACAAGAAACGATTTTACAAGCGTTTGGTTTAAAGCGTGAAGGCCATGGACTTTCGTAAGTTTTTTAAGTCGTTTTTATATGCATCGCAAGGTGTTGTGCATGTTGTTAAAAGTGAACAAAACTTTCGCTTCCACATACTAGCTGCGGCAATTGTATTAATCGCAAGCCTACTTTCTCGATTATCGAAATGGGAATGGATAATCATTATCATGTTAATATGTGGTATGTTCGTGATAGAATTAGTAAATGCGTCGATTGAGCGTGTCGTTGATTTAACATCGCCTGAACTACATCCACTTGCCAAACAGGCAAAGGATCTAGCGGCAGGAGCGTGTCTCGTGTATGCCATTTGCACAGTAATCGTTGGTTTAATCATATTTCTCCCGAAATGGTCGGGAATATTATTTTAGAGGTGAACAAGATGGATAAAGAAATGTTATTAGCAGCATCTATTAAGGCAAGAGAAAATGCGTATGTACCTTATTCAAAGTTTCCAGTAGGTGCAGCACTTTTAACGAAAGACGGAGAAGTAATCCACGGCTGTAATATTGAAAATGCATCTTTTGGATTGACTAACTGTGCAGAACGTACGGCTATATTTAAAGCAGTATCTGAAGGAAAAAAAGATTTTGCTGCTATTGCAGTTGTCGCTGATACTGAAGGACCTGTTTCTCCTTGCGGTGCCTGCAGACAAGTACTAGTACAATTTTGTGAAAAAGATATGCCGGTTTTCTTAACGAATTTAAATGGAGATGTATCGGAAACGACAGTTGGAGAATTATTACCGGGTGCATTTAAAACGGAGGATATGGAATATGGAACAAAATAATAAAGGGTTTAAGTCGGGATTCATTTCGATTATTGGACGTCCAAATGTAGGGAAGTCCACATTTTTAAATAGAGTAATTGGCCAGAAAATTGCCATCATGAGTGACAAGCCTCAAACAACTCGAAACAAAGTACAAGGGGTCTTAACATTAGATGATAGTCAAATGATTTTCATTGATACACCAGGTATTCATAAACCGAAGCATAAACTTGGTGACTTCATGTTAAAAGTAGCGAAAAATACACTTCGTGAAGTGGATGCTATTTTATTTATGGTGAATGCGACAGAACCAAGAGGAAAAGGCGACGAATTCATTATTGATTTACTTGAGAATAATGAAACGCCGGTATTCCTAGTTATTAATAAAATTGATCAAGTGCATCCGGATGAACTAATCTCGATTATTGAGTCTTATAAAGACAAATATGATTTTGCTGAAATAGTTCCGATTTCTGCATTGCAAGGTAATAATGTAGATCGTTTGCTTGAAACAATTCAAAAATACTTGCCAGAAGGCCCTCAATATTATCCTGCGGATCAAGTAACCGATCACCCGGAACGATTCATCATCTCTGAATTAATTCGTGAAAAAGTACTCCATTTAACGCGTGAAGAGATTCCTCATTCCATTGCGGTTGTAATTGATAAGATTAAAAAAGAAGAAGATACCGAAAAAGATATGATCCGTGTAATGGCCACGATTATTGTGGAGAGAGATTCCCAAAAAGGGATTGTTATCGGGAAAAGAGGCGCACTTTTAAAAGAAGTAGGTACGCGAGCTCGCCATGATATCGAAATGCTACTCGGAACGAAAGTGTTTTTAGAATTATGGGTAAAAGTTCAAAAAGATTGGCGCAATAAATCGACCCATTTACGCGATTATGGATTTAGAGAAGACGAGTATTAAGAAGGAAGGGAAGGCTTTTGCTTCAAAAAGTAGAAGGGATTGTCTTACGGACTTCATCTTACGGAGAAACGGATAAAATCGTCACGATATTTTCACGAGAATTAGGAAAAAGAGCAGCCATGGCTCGTGGGGCCAAAAAACCAACGAGCCGCCTGTCTTCTATATCCCAGCCATTTACCTATGCTTATTTTTTGATTCAGCAAGGTAGAGGGATGGGATCCCTACAGCAAGGGGAAATTATTGACTCTATGCGCTCTATTCGAGAAGATATTTTTACTACTGCGTATGCTAGTTTCATCATGGAGCTAGTAGATAAATTAATAGAAGATGAGCGCCCGAAACCACATGTGTTTACTATTTTGCAAGAAGCGCTGGAAGCTATTTCTGAGGAGTATGATCCAGAAGCAATTAGTTTATTTGTAGAATGGAAGATGCTTCCTATTGCTGGTATTTATCCGGTGTTGCATCAATGTACTAACTGTGGAGCAACGGACGGGGAATTTGCATTTTCTTTTGCTCAAATTGGATTCCTTTGCCACAGATGCTTTTCGGTTGATCCCTATTTAATAAGGTTAACACCAGCACAAGTGAAGTTAATCCGTACCTTTTACTCCGTTCCGATAAGCCAAGTTGGAAAACTTACGTTAAAAAAAGAAACAAAGGGCTTTATCAAAAAAATCGTTCGAACCATTTATAATGAACAAGTAGGAATTCGTTTGAAGTCTCAAGGGTTTTTAGATCAAATGGAGAAAACGCCAGAATTTTTTAATCCCAAAAAAGATCCAAGTTCCGAAGCATAGCGCTTCGGATTTGGATCTTTTTTGGGATTATTTTATGCTATAGAAAATTATTAAAATCTAAACATGTGGATGATTTTTTTCAAAGTAGTATAAGGTATGCCATTTCTTGTATCGAACGCGATATAGGGATACTGCGTCGACTAGTGAACGCTAGGATTTTCACTGCAGTCGTACGCTTTCCACCGGGTGAGCGATGAGCCTTCACCGCGGCTTAGGCGTCCGCCTAAGCCGC
>NZ_VDGG01000035.1 GCF_006861775.1 Psychrobacillus soli
ACCATTTATTGGATTCTCACAGTAGAAAAACAGTATAAGATTTTGTTTTTAGCGAGTTGATACTGATTAAGTAAGCAATTTATATTGATTTTCGCTGCAGGCGGTGACTCCATTGGGATCAAGTGAGTAAGATGAGACTTCACAACGTACGCGCAAGCGGCGGTGAAGGCTCATCACTCACCCCACGGAAAGCGTCCGCCCTGCAGCGAAAATCATAGCGGACACTTCATTCAAATCACTACGGCGCACTTTCCCTATAGTGTCTACTTGTTATTATTCATATTTCCTATACTAATTAATAAAACATAATTGAAATTTACCCCAATCTACTTCATTATTAATAATAGACAGTCTTTTGTGATGTATTTATACAAAAGAAATATGCTCAACGAAGGAAGAAACTTGTGAGAGAAGAGAATATTACTCGTATAAATTTAGACGGCAAAGAAATAATATTAATCGGAACAGCGCATGTATCTAGACAAAGTGCAGAACAAGTAAAAGAAGTAATTGAAGCAGAAAGACCAGATTCTGTTTGTATAGAACTAGATGACCAACGATATCAATCGGTGATGGAAGGTAGCAAGTGGAAAGAGACAGACATCTTTAAAGTGATTAAAGAAAAGAAAGCCACATTACTTTTGATGAATCTAGCAATCTCCTCTTTTCAAAATCGTTTAGCAAAGCAATTTGAGATAAAACCAGGGCAAGAAATGATTCAAGGGATTGAATCTGCTAAAGAAACGGGTGCAGAGCTAGTGCTTGCAGATCGGAATATTCAAATCACCTTTTCTCGTATTTGGCATAATCTTGGATTCATGGGAAAAGCCCAATTACTTAACGGAGTAGTCTTTAGTATTTTTAGTAAGGACACCATTTCAGAAGAAGAATTAGAAAAAATGAAAACGCAAGATACGCTAAATGCAGTACTTGCTGAATTTACGGAATCTTTTCCTAAGCTAAAGACTCCATTAATCGATGAAAGAGATCAATATCTTGCACAGAAGATTAAAGATGCACCAGGAAAAAAGATAGTTGCTGTTTTAGGCGCTGCACATGTTCCTGGTATTACGAAAGAGATTCATAAGGAGCATAATTTAGATGCATTAGTTGCAATTCCTCCAAAATCAATTGTGCCAAAAATTTTAGGGTGGGCAATACCAGCTCTACTAGTCGCGATTGTTGTGTATACTTTTATAGCAAATCCAACTGCTGGTTTCGATCAAGCGTTAAGCTGGATCATCTGGACAGGTAGCTTTGCAGCTATTGGAGCCGCACTTGCGCTTGGTCATCCGCTTGCTATATTATCTGCATTTATCGTAGCACCGATTACGACGTTACATCCGCTAATAGCATCCGGCTGGGTTTCCGGAATTGTTCAAGCTTATTTCCGACGTCCGAATGTCGGTGATTTTGAAACACTCTCTGAAGATGTTTTTACGATAAAAGGGTTTTGGCGAAACAAAGTAACTCGAATTTTATTGGTCGTCGTATTAACGAATCTGGTCGGATCTATCGGAACATTCATAGGCGGGGCAGATGTAATTCGAGTATTCTTTAAAAACTTATAAAAAAATGTAAAAGCCAGCTATTCATGAAAGAGTAGCTGGCTTTTTGTATTAGTTTTTCTTTTTAGCGTCTGTTTCTTTGTCATCTAGCTTGAATTCTTCTGTTACATCGTCCACGATATCTTTTGTAGAATTTTTAAATTCTTTTAAAGTTTGTCCAACTGCTCTACCTAATTGAGGTAATTTCGAAGGTCCAAAAACGATTAAAGCTATGATTAAAATGATGATTAACCCTGGTACGCCGATGTTTGGCATGGGATGTTCCTCCTCGCAATAATAGGTTAGTTTTCTAAGTTTTCTTCCACAAGTGCTTGTTTTGCAAGTTGCTTTTTATACGACCAGCTAGAAACGAGAATACTTATTTCAAAAAGTAATAGTAATGGAACAACGATGATGAAATCAGAAATAAAGTCCGGTGGTGTGATAGAAACCCCAACTACTACCAGTATAAAGTAGGAAAGCTTTCTCATTTTTCTTAAACGATCTGGTGTTATAATACCCAACTTTGTTAAAAATAAAATAATCACTGGCAATTCAAAAACGATACCTACTGGAATGATTAAGTTAAACATAAATGTGAAATATTGCTGCATTCCATAAGTTTCTAATGCACCGATAGAATCATTAATACTCGACATAAAATTCAACATAAGTGGGAAAAGTATAAAATAACTAAAACTTATCCCTGCTAAAAATAAAAGGAATGAAACAGGGATAAAATAAATCGTCCCTTTTGCTTCTTTTTCTAGTAGACCTGGCTTTACGAATAACCAGATTTGATGCATTGCAATTGGCAAAGTAATTAAAATAGCTAAAATTAGAGCACATTTAACATAGATCATTAGACCGTCTGTATAACCAAATACGTTCCACTCAACATGGGCCGCTGTAGGTTGTTGCTTAATAAAGGTTAATGTCTTTGGAGCCATCCAAAACCCTAAAGCAAGAGATAGGATAAATGTCGTTGCAACAATGATAAGCCTTTTTCGTAGTTCTGTTAAATGTTCGACAAGCGTTAATTCTGGTTCTTGTATCATTGGTTTTACCACCCCATCTTCTCAAACAAAGTGAAGTTTGCTTATTTTTTATAAAGAACAACTAGTAGAATCCATTTAGCTAAAAATAGAATCAATTAGTAAATAATATAGACGTGCGTCACCTTCACATTATACTCTTTCCGATGAATTTGTAAATAAAAGTACCCTCTATTTACTTAATAATTGATAAAAAACTCCTAAATTGCTTTTTACGGCAAATTAGGAGTTTTTGATTTAGCTTTGAGCAACTTCATCTTGGTAAACGGGTACCCAGCCTTCTGTTGTTACGAAGATTCGAACTGCAACTACTTTGCGATCTTCTGCAAGCGTGAAGTAATGTGTAATATTCTCAGGTACCGAGATTAAGTCTCCAGGAGTTAAATGAACTTCAAAGAAACGCTCATCTTTTCCTTGGATGATAAACACCCCATGACCACTTACGATATATCGAACTTCATCGTCCGTATGAATATGTTTGCGTTCAAAGTTTTTCAATAGCTCATCTAAGTTAGGGTTAGAATCGGATAAAGAAATTATATCGGATGCTTGGTAGCCGCGAAGTTTTGAAATATCATCAATTTCTACTTGAAAAGCTTGCAGTATTTCCTCTTTTTCAGAATCGCTAAGATCAAATTTTTCACGAAGATGTACTGGTAACTTTTCAATATTCCAATGTTCATAAACAACTTCTTGGTTTTCTAAAAATGCTGCAACCTCGTTTTGTGCTTCAATTGTTTCATTTGTTCCTTGAATTTTAATAATAGCCATCTCAATCTCCCTCTCTTATTTTGATTTTATCTGAAGTAATGCCAATTGATACTGAAATAAAAACTCACAAGCTTCTAGTAGCTTCTTTGCTTCGAAACCATCCTTACCCCAAACAGTAATACCATGATTTCGAATTAATACAGCTCCTTTATCAGCATGTATATGGGAACGAAATTCTTCTGCCAGGTTTGGTATATCTGCATGATTAGGTATGATAGGAATAGAAAGTAACGCATCCTCTTCCCATAAATCAAAAGCTTTAATAAGTTCCTGACCTTGAAAGTCAATTTTTCCATCATCACCGTATATTTCCGAAATAACATTATTCGCTACTGTATGAATATGGAGACTACAGCCAGCAGAGGTTTTGTCGTATATGGCACAGTGCAGTAATGTTTCGGCAGATGGTTTTAAATCGGTCTTTTCAACCGGATGTCCACTAACGTCTACGGGTAAAAAATCTTCCATCGTCCGCTTCTTTTTATCTTTCCCACTAGCAGTCACTAAAAACTGTAGTGGTTCATCGCTCACTTTTATCGCTAAATTTCCGCTAGTTCCCATGAACCAGTCTCGTGCAGCTAGTTCGTCTTTTATGTTGGCTAACTCTTCCCATTTGTTTTGGAGCGTTGTCATACTTCTACACCTAACTTTGCATCTAATATGTTAATGACATCATGGAAACTTTCAAACGGTTCATATGGAATATGAAGTTCTTCACATTTTTCAATGAGGAAATCCCGTGCAATGACCATGTCGGCTAATTTAGCAGCTTCTAAATCTGTTATAGAATCTCCAATGACAATGCTTAACGCATCACTGCCTTGAAGTTCACGAATAATGGATGGCTTGCAACAACCACAGCCTTGGTTTGTACATTGCTCATCACATCCATATGGAAAATTAATACGTATCGAATATCCCGAAAAGTCCGATTCATTGCAATAAACATCGGAAAATGGTCCGAACGGTTTTAGCAGCGGGTTCACAAAAAAATCGATTCCTCCACTTACGATATAAAGTGGAATATTGTTTTTTCTCGTATAAGAAACAAATTCAGCAAAACCAGCACGAATTTGTGCTTGCTCTAGCAAAAAAGAAATAATTTGATCTTTCAATGAAGTAGGAAGTAGTGCAAACATCTGAGCTACTCCTTCACGGATTGATTGCTTTTGACCTAGAATATTCTCTTTGATCGGCAAGTATTCAGGAGGTGCAAACTTTTTCATAATCGAGATGATATTGTCTTGCGTCGTAATAGTGCCATCAAAATCGCAAAAGATAACTAGTTTTTTTATTGTAATTACCCCCATAATTCGATTGCTGTTCTTAATTCGCTATGTTGCTTTGCCGCTTCTGCAAGAGGGATCCCAGCAAGCTCAGCTTCCACGGCTTGTCTGAATGCAAGTCCTCCACCAATCGCACCAGCAGGATGCCCATGTACCCCGCCCCCGGCATTAATAATGCTATCAACTCCATAGTCTTGCATTAAAAGAGGCACTAAACTTGGATGTATACCTGCAGAAGGCACCGGGAAAGTTCGTTTTACGCTACTAGCTTTCGTTAATTCCTCTCCTAGAGAAAGAGCTACTTTTTTCTCAAGGGCAACACTTCCGTAAGGGGAAGGGAATAGTGAAAAATCTGCCCCAGCATAGCGTGTCAGTTTGCCAAGCAAAAGGGATGTTGAGACCCCATAAAATGGAGAAGAAGTGAATGCCCCACTATAAGCTGGATGCGCCATAAATGGTAATTGAATGTCATCATCTTCTACAAGTTCTTGGAGTACGTCTAGCCCGTATGCATGAACGTTAAGTAATAAAGCATCTGCACCAAGTTCTTTTGCTATTTTCGCTTTTTCGCGTAATTGTGACGTACGTCCAGATAAATTCACTGCATAAAGCGTACGATGTCCAGTTTCTTCATACGCTTGACGCAATACTTCCTTGGCAGTTGTAATTCGCTTTTCAAAAGGAGTGAGTGGATTGTCAAAAAGAATTTCATCGTCTTTTACAAGATCGACTCCTCCAAGTGCCTGATGTCGAAGTTGTTCTGCCAAATAATCGATATCCCGCCCTATGACCCCTTTGAATATGCTCATGATGAGTGGTCGATTATGTAGATTTAACAAGTTTCTTATATGCTCGATACCAAATCTCGGTCCAGGAAACTTTGCTAAAAGCTCTGGAGAAAATTCTAAGTCTAATAGCTTTACTTCACCGTCTAATGATAATTTACCAAAAACGGTTGTTAATATGGCAGGCAGATCTGCTGAAAAGTTGACACTAGGATACTCTATTTTTATCTCTGCTCTAATTTGTTCTGGTTTAGATGGGTGTTGTATGTTTTCAAACTCCGTAATCGATACAACATTCCCTTTATGCTGTTTTAATTGTTGTTGTTCAAGTAATGGTAAATCCGTCCATGAACCAATCGTTAAACCTAAAGCAATGCCTTCTGCTTTTTTTTCGAATGACCCTGGATTCCCGTACAATTGATAAACAGAAGTTACTCCACTCATGTTTTTAATCCCCTTTAAAAATGAAAATAAGATAAAAAAACCTCTTCAAATAAGAAGAGGTTAAACGTTTAACGACTTCTTATTTCTCAGTCAATGGACTGCAAGAATTAGCACCGTATCCATTAGTTGGACCGGTTGCCGGGTATCATAGGGCTCGTCCCTCCACCTGCTCTAAATAAGAAAAATTATTAAATTAAGATTTCAGTTAATTGTCAAAGTAATAATGATTATTTCATGTAATTAGATAATTGTCAATATAGTATTTAGACTCTTTATAAAATTGAAAAAGGTTATTGACATTTCTTTTTCAAATATGCTAGGATTCTAATCAAATAACATTACGTTAAAAATAATAGCACTCTTATCAAGAGCAGGCAGAGGGTAATGGCCCGATGAAGCCCAGCAACCGACCGTAATACCGTTGTGAGACGGGGCGCTTTTGCGCCGAGATAACAATCTCTTAAGGCACGGTGCTAATTCCATCAGAAAGGAAACTTTCTGAAAGATAAGAGGCGTGAAATCTCTTATTCTACGCCTCTTTCTTTTGAAAGAGGTTTTTATTTTGTAAAGGAAGGTAGAGAAAAATGACAATTGCAACGAAGAGACAATATGAATCTTTAACAGAAGAGCAGGCAATAGTATACGCCAAAAAACTCGGTCTATTTTCAGATGAATTGGAATTAGAGTGTAGTGAAATTGGTGATGGTAATTTAAATTATGTTTTTCGCATTCGCGATCCTAAAAATGGAAAGGGAATTATTATAAAACAAGCATTGCCGTATGCAAAAGTAGTTGGTGAAAGTTGGCCACTAACATTAAAGCGTGCGAAGATTGAAGCGAGTGCACTAAAAAAACACGGGGAATTTGCAGCAGGACTAGTACCAGAAGTTTACGCAATTGATGAAGAGTTAGCAATTACAGTGATGGAAGACTTATCACGTTTGACCATTGCAAGAGAAGGATTGATCTGCCTTGAATCCTATCCAAAGTTATCGACGGATATTGGCGAATATCTTGCACAAACCTTATTCCATACGTCCGATTTTGCGTTACATCCTTTTGAAAAAAAGAAACTAGTTTCGGAGTTTTCCAATCCTGAACTATGTAAAATTACGGAGGACTTAATTTTTACAGATCCATTTTTTGATTATGAAACAAATGATTTTGAATCTTCGTTGCGAGTAGATGTAGAAGCCATTTGGAGTAATGAGCTTTTAAAATTGGAAGTTGCGAAATTAAAGAAAAGCTTTTTAACCGAAGCGGAAGCATTACTCCACGGAGATTTACACACAGGTAGTATTTTTGCGAGTGAAATGGAAACGAAAGTAATTGATCCGGAATTTGCCTTTTATGGACCAATTGGCTTTGATGTTGGACTATTTCTAGCTAACTTGATCTTTCAAACGATTACAAGAGAAGGAGAGAGCCGGGTTGTAATCTTTGAGCATATTGAAAAGACTTGGGAAGTATTTTCATCTAAGTTTTCGGAACTTTGGAAAAAAGAAGCTGTTGAATCTTATAAAGATACCAAAGGATTTGAAACATATGTATTGGATAAAATTTTCCAAGATGCAATTGGTTTTGCTGGTTGTGAATTAATCCGACGTACAATTGGTTTAGCACATGTGAAAGATTTGGATCGAATTGTAGACGAAGAACAAAGAATTTTGGCGAAGAAACAAGCTTTGCAAATAGGGGAATTATTCATCTTAAATCGTAAAGAAATTAGTTCTATCCAATCAGTAATCGAGTTACTAGAGGAGTTGCAAAAATGAGTATTCCTTTATCAATCAAATGGAACAATAATCGGCTCGAAATATTGAACCAGCAGAAACTACCGCTTGAAGTGGAATATATAACGCTTGAAACACTTGAAGATGTGTATGATGCCATCATCACGTTAAAAGTACGAGGAGCTCCGGCAATAGGTATTACTGCTTCCTATGGATTAGCGGCAACGGCACAGTATTACGAAACAAATTCTTTAGAGGCATTCCATCAATTATTAAGTAAAGATGCGTTGTACTTAGCTGAATCTAGACCAACAGCCGTTAATTTAGTGTGGGCTTTGGAACGTTTACGTGGCGCAGTACAGCATGCAGAAACTGTGCAAGAAGCGAAGAAACAGTTGTTAGAAGAAGCGGATAGCATATACGAGGAAGATGAGGCGTCTTGCCGTGCTATTGGTGAATATGCCTTATCGCTACTTGAAGGTCATACAAAAGTCATGACGATTTGTAATGCAGGTACAATTGCAACTGCAAAATATGGAACAGCATTAGCACCTTTCCATTTAGGTAGTGAAAAAGGGAAGCAGTTCCAAGTATTTGCTTGTGAAACGAGACCTGTATTTCAAGGCGCACGACTAACAGTATGGGAGCTTCAACAATCAGGAGTTGATGTCACCCTTATTACGGATAGCATGGCTGCACATACGATAGGGGCAAAGGAAATTGAAGCAATTATTGTTGGGGCAGACCGAATTGCTGCAAACGGCGATACGGCCAATAAAATCGGCACACTTAACTTAGCTTTATTGGCAGCAGCATATCAAATTCCATTTTATGTGGCAGCACCTTCTTCGACATTTGATCTATCCATCGGAAATGGTAAAACGATACAAATAGAAGAACGTCCATCGGAAGAAATTACGCATATTGCTGGTAAACAAGTAGCACCAGACAATACAAAGGTGTATAATCCCGCTTTCGATGTGACACCAGCCCATTTAATAACAGCAATCATTACAGAAAAAGGTATTATTTATCCGGAATACGACAAAAACATTGTTGCATTACTTGGTACAACTAAAGGAGAAGAATCATGAAAACAAAAATAGTCACGTTTATATCAGTACTACTAATAATTGGCGTTTTTTTTTTAACGGGATGTCAGCCGAAAAGCAATGCAAAAGAAGAAACATCTAAGCCTAGTTCGGAGAAAGCATCAGAAAATCCATTAGCTGGGAAGAAAATTGCACTTATTTTACAACAAAACCTTGGTACTTTTTCTGCACAATATATTGAAGGTGTAAAGGAACAAGTGGAGAACTTTGGAGGAACTGTTACCGTATTTAACTCTGAAGGTGACTTAGCGAAAATGGCATCGAATTTAGATGCAGCAGTTAACCAAGGAATGGACGGAATTTTAATAGATCACGGTACAAAAGAAGCATTAAACCAAGGTGTTCAAAATGCTGTCGACAAAGGAATTCCAGTAGTAGCATTTGACGCAGGTGTGGATGTAGAAGGAATTACTGTTTTAGAGCAAGGCGATCAGAAAATGGCGGAAATGACATTGCAGAAGTTATTGGAAGATGCAAATGGTGAAGCCAATATCGTGAAAATTTGGGTAGCTGGTTTTGCACCAATGGAAAGAAGACAAGTGGCTTACGAGCAGTTTTTATCTGAAAATCCAGGAATTAAAGAAATTGCAACATTCGGAGCAGCAACACAAAATACAGCTTTAGATACACAAGCACAAATGGAAGCTATACTAAAACAGTACCCGAACGAAGGGGATATTACTGCTGTTTGGGCAGCTTGGGATGAGTTTGCAAAAGGTGCCGTTCGTGCTATTGAACAGGCAGGTAGAACAGATATTAAAGTGTACAGTATAGACATGAGCGATGAAGATTTACAAATGATTCAAAAAGAAAATAGTCCTTGGGTTGCTTCAGCTGCAGTGGATCCAATGGATATTGGCCGCATTCAAGTGCGTTACTTATACCAAAAGATTAATGGAGAATATCCAGAAGCTAACGTTGTACTAGATCCAGTGTTTGTCGATGCATCTAAACTTCCAGAAGAAACAGTGACGACAAATGGTTTACACGAGTTTATCGAAGGCTGGGGAGCAAGTGAACAAGGGTATACAGATGCATTAAAAGAGTTGGAAAACCAATAAACTCAACTATTAGCAGCTGTCCTAATGAAGGGCAGCTTCTTTTTAAGAAAGGAGCATGTTTGTGGCAAATCCTTTTCTTTCGATGAATTCGATACGCAAGTCATTTGGAAATGTGAAAGCACTAGAGGATGCTAAATTTCACCTAGAAAAAGGGGAAGTACATGCATTGCTAGGTGTGAATGGTGCAGGCAAAAGTACGCTGATGAAAATATTATCAGGTGTGTACGAGCAAGACGAAGGGGAAATCTTGCTAGATGGTAAGATTGTTCACCTACGTTCCCCAAAAGTGGCAAAAGAACAGGGAATTTACTGCGTTTACCAGGAAGTAGACACAGCGATTGTACCCGAATTATCGGTTGCTGAAAATATAATGCTTGATACGATTGCGACTCATAATAATTTATTTATTTCCACTTCGAAGTTATACAAAGAGGCGAGCAACGCACTAAAACAGTTGCAAGCGGAGAATATTTCCGTACAACAACCTGCCCATAAGCTTACATTAGCGGAAAAACAATTAGTATTAATTGCAAGGGCACTTGTTAGTTCGGCTAAAATAATTATTTTTGATGAACCAACAGCTCCTTTATCACTTCATGAATCAGCTAAACTATTTTCTGTCATTCATCAACTGAAAGCACAAGGAGTTGGTTGTATATTTATTTCGCATCGACTTCCCGAAGTGTTTGAAATTAGCGACAGAATTACGGTCATGCGTGATGGGACGCTAGTAGACGTTTTTCAAACCGTGGATGCAACTGCAGAGGATATTATTGAAGCGATGCTTGGTACTTCGCTTCATCAAGAACAACATACTAGTAATTACCCTTTAGGCGAAACGTTACTGGATGTAAAAGAACTGTCTGACGGTCATAAGTTAAACAATCTTTCATTTACCGTTTCAGAAGGAGAGATTGTCGGTATTGTTGGTCTAGTAGGGGCGGGAAAAACGGAGTTAGCTAAAGCATTATTTGGCTTAGAATTACTAACAAGTGGAAGTGTGAAGCTTTCAGGAAAGGAAGTAAGAGCGGCACATCCGAAAGACGCTATTAGTGCAGGGATGGCTCTTATACCAGAAGAACGTAGAAAAGAAGGGTTATTCGTACACGAATCATTGCAAACGAATGCTTCTTTTCCGAACTTACGAAAGTTTTCTAATCTATTATTTATGAATAAAAGCGCTGAAAAAAGTTTTGCGAAGGATATTATTAAACGATTACAAATTAAAACAGATAACACGGAAACACCTCTCATTCATTTAAGTGGAGGTAACCAACAGAAAGTAGTAATCGGTAAATGGACTTCGCGTGATTCCATTTTATATTTGTTCGATGAACCGACAAAAGGTGTAGATATTGGGGCAAAAGCAGATATTTTTGGGCTTATTCGTGAACTAGCGGAGAGTGGAAAGGGCTGTCTCTATTTTTCGAGCGAAATTCAAGAAGCAATCGGTATTTCCGATCGTATTTTAGTCATGTATAACGGTCAAATCGTGAAGGAGTTTTCACGGGGAGATGCGACCCAGGAAAGGATTTTGTTATATGCAAGCGGTGGGAAAGAAGAATAAATTAAAAGAAAATGGGATTCAATTTCTATTTAAATACGGTGCTATTGCCTTATTAATTATCATTATTTTATATTTTAGTTCCATTAGTGAAGCATTTTTAACATATGCTAACTTTACGGATATTTTGCGTTCTATATCTATTGTTACGTTACTCGCGTTAGGAGTTACCTTTACATTAGTAGTAGGTGGGTTTGACCTGTCGGTTGGATCGACGATGTCGTTGTCAACGGTCGTTACTGCTTCTTTAATGGTGTGGTATGAAATGCCACTTTGGCTCGTTATTATTTTACCGATTTTAGTAGGGGTATTAGTGGGTGTCCTTAATAGTTTTTTAATTGTAGTATTAGGGATTCCAGATTTGCTTGCGACATTAAGTATGATGTATATCGTTGCAGGCTTTCATCGTACATATACGGAAGGTTATTCTATTTACAACAATATGCCACTTACTGCTGGAGGCACTGCTCCGGGGCAGTTATCGGAGGCATTTCTTTGGATTGGACAAGGAAGAATGCTTGGTTTGCCGGTCCCTGTATGGATCATGCTAGGAATGGTATTAATCGCTTATGTAGTACTCCATCATACTCGGTGGGGACGAGTTTTATATATGACTGGTGGAAATGCAGAAGCTGCAACGTTGTCGGGAGTGAATATTCGTAAAGTGAAATTTGCTGCATATGTAATCTCTGGTATATTTGCTTCTATGGCCGGCATATTGTTTACTGCACGTGTTGGTTCGGGACAAATTGACGCTGGTGCACCTATGTTAATGGAAGCGGTAGCGGCTGTTTTTGTAGGGTATTCTGTTCTTGGGGCGGGGAAGCCAAATGCGATTGGAACGTTTTTTGGAGCAGCTGTGATCGGTATTTTGTTAAATGGCTTAACGATCTTGAATTTGCCGTATTATGCATTTGATATTATTAAAGGTGCAGTACTAGTTTCGGCCCTTGCTGTGACGTATGTTTACGCGAAAAAAAGATTCACTCAAACAGGATAAATTTTGTGTCTCGAAGTACTTGTTTTCTTTTCATGTGAGTATATAATTCTAGCATATCCTATATTATTTTTCGGAATGGACGGAATTTATGAAAACGTACAATGAAAAGATTAGTATTTATCATGGAATGGCTTCGACTATAGCACTTAACTTTTCCAATAATTTTTTTCCGATATTTGCAATTACAATATTAGGAGCTACTAATTATCAAGTGGGGCTAATTAGTTCATTGCCTCCACTAATCGCGTTGTTAATGACGATACCAGCAGCAGTGTTGTTAAATCGAGCCAATGCCCAAAAGAAGCTAGTAGCTATGTCCGTGCTTCTAGCTAGGTTGATGTTTTTGCTTATCGTACTTGTTGTTTATTTACCTTCTCCTTCTTTTCATGCGTGGATATTTTTAGCCATTATTGCCTTCATCAGTGTACCGAATACGGTAGCAAATGTAGGGTGGCAAACTCTAATTAGTGGAATGATTAAGGAATCGAGAAGAGGACAGTTTTTCAGTGACCGCAATCGTTTACTGACAATGGTTGGGTTAGTATCAACGTTACTTGTTGGAATTTTAATGAGAGATGCTTCTGAAAGTATAGTTGCATATCAAATTCTGTTTGCGATTGCTTTCGTCTTTGGTTTGTTAGAGGTATTTTTCTTATTAAAACATGAAGAAGATGTTGTGAAAGTAGAAAATGGCTTACCGAAAAAGAAATCAATGGATTGGAGTATTTTTAAACATTCCAATTATGTTTGGTTTTTAGCTGCTGCTCTCTTTTTTAACTTTGCTTGGCAAATGGCCTGGGGATTGTTCAATATTTACAATGTTAGAGTAGCAGGAGCAACGATTTTTTGGATAAGTATGTTTTCGGTTGGTAGTATGCTTATGCAATTTTTAACATTTCCACTTTGGAAAAAATGGGCAGAAAAATATTCAAATTTAGGCGTGTTTATATTGGCTGCAGTTGGTATGGCAACAACGCCTTTTTTAGTAGTGCTATCTACAAACTTGTATTATTTAACACTTATTCAAACGACTTCAGGCTTCTTTTTAGCAGGCACCGTGTTAATTTTGTTTAATTTATTGTTAGAAAAATCTCCAGCGCAATCTCGTACGTATTGTATTACGACATACAATGTGTTATTGGCATTTGTTGCATTTGTCGCTCCACAAGTAGGTATTTGGTTTTTAGATCTATTTGGTATGGATGTGGCGATGTATATTAGTTCCTCATTAAGGTTATTAAGTGCGGTTGGGTTTTTCTATGTATATATGCGAAATAAATAAAAATTAAAAAACACCTCTACATTGATGATTTAGGTATTCTAGCCTGTTTTTTCAATGAAAGGTGTTTTTCTTTGTATTTGTCGAATTAGCTTATATGTTGGGGAAATAGAAAAAAATAGTAAAACCTGGTCTAACATTTCGTAATGTTGTTTGGTAATTACAAAAAGACAATCTAGTTCTTCTGTTTTTGATATGACCTGTATTAGTGGAGTGAATATAATTCCCTCTAGCCGAGTTTCAAAGACAATTATCTCCATATAGTTACACCTCCCTTTCAACATTCGTCCTTTAGCTTTATTTTACCGTCGTATTAAGAGTAGTTTTGTAATATTCCCGTCAACTTCCTCGAAATGCGGTACGTATTCATCTCCCCAACGTTTCAGTGTTTCATTTACAACCATTCGAGTCTGTCGGTTTAACATTTCCTTTTCTAAGATGGTTAAGTTTTTGCTGTGCTGACGTTGATGGTAAAGTGTCTGATCGATCCAGTGAGTGTCGAACCGTTCTACCATTCTTAAAAACATCGTAAAGTCATCTGCCAAAAGTGGTTCGCCGTGTAACGATGACATCCAACCTTTTAATTTTTTTAGGGTCGACAGCCTATACATACGTGGACAATGAGTTTTGAAGTTCTGTAATACATCATACTTATTTGAACTTGGAATACCTTTATATACAGCTCCTTTTATTAATTGGCCATTCTCTTCTACCCAAATTTGTCGATTTGCAAAAGCCATGCCTACTTTGGAAGGTAAAGTGTCCATCTTATTTAACATAATCTCTAAAGTGTTAGGATCAATCCAATCATCTCCGTTTAGTTCAAGTACGTATTCACCTAATACATAACTTAAGCCAATATTTAGTGCTTCAGCTTTATGTCTTTTGTCTAGATGAATGGGAATCATTCTTGAATCATGCACCGAATAAATTTTTTCTAATGTACTATCGGTTGAGCCCACGTCTAGTACGACCATATGAAAATTGGAATAGGTTTGATCTAAAATACTCTGAATACAGTTATTAATATAGTTTTCGTCGTTATGTGCTGTAATGATAACTGTAACTTTTGGTATATCCCCGTTCCTTTGTCTATGATTCACACTGGCACTCATTCTTTTCGTAAATAACTCTTCTGAAGGTGTAATGGTAGTTAGAGAGTACTTGCCATTTAAGCGATACTCCAACAATATTTCATGTATGAATTGGAATTCACCGAGCTGCATCAACCTTATCCAAAATTCATAATCAGAAACTAGTCCATAATTTGGGTCATAGCCGTCTGCCTTTTCATATGCTTCTCTTCTAAAAAGGAACGATGCTCCAATGAAACAAGTAAACATAATTTCCTCTTTTGGACGATTCATCATGTTAAACAGTGATGTATACCAAGCTTGTCCAAAAGAATCCGATCGTCCTTGCTCATCTATCGATTGATACATGGAGTAAACTAGTACCGTGTTTGAAGAGACGCTGTTCATTGTATTTACTAATCTTTCAAGAAAGTTAGGTTTTAGTCTATTATCGCCAGAAATCCAGGTTAAATAGGGGCAGTCTAGTAGGTACTCATAACCCTCATTTAGAGAATAGGCAATTCCTTTATTATTAGTACGGTGAATGATGGAGTATGAACATGTGAGAACTTCCGAAGCTTCGTAGGTTGCTTTTAAGGTCTCCTCATTTGCACCATCAATTACAATAACTAACTTGAAATTTCGATAGGTTTGTTTTTCGATTGACTGTATACATTCTATTAAATAATCTCTTTTTTGGTTATACACGGGAAGTACAATGCCTACCTTGCTATTATGCTTGTTGTCATCAGTACTACTTAAATAACCTTTTTTTCTTACCTGTTTTGGCTGAAATTTGCTGTGTAATCGGTGGTACCATCTAATCTTTTTCAAAAACATTTTAGTTCTCCTTTCCTAGATATTTAACGGCATAGAAACCGTCTATAGAATAATCTATGAAATTCTAGAGAACTGGATAGGGCTATTTTATTATAGAAATTATATTAAATCTTTTTACTATTAACTTTTAGAAAAAGGAAATTATTCGTTTAGGTAGTTAGAGAGGAAAAATTCGTGGGGAGGAAGGGAGTTAATCGCTCCCTTCTACGTCATCTTTGGCTTAATCCATGCATGATGAATTGAACAGTTCGCTCTATTTCAAGTTCATCATCCCATTCACTATCAGGAAAGAAAATATAACGAGATATTAAATAGCCGAATATGCTTGAAATGGCAAGTCTTGCAGCACTTAGAGTCGGCATTTCGATTAGTTGCCCTTTATCTTGATACTCTTTAATAACGAGTAAAATACGATCGAATGTTTTTCGGGCAACTTGCTCTAAAAATTGTTCTCTTAACTCGGGTTGGAACGGGATTTCTTGCATCATAATTTTAATAACTGGAAGCATTTTTTTTATGATGTCGCTTCGATTTTGGATTGCTGCTCTCAAAAAGTCTTCTACATGTTCATACGGGTGGTCTAATACTTTATGAAAGTCATTTACAATGAATGGACCGATTAGCTTCGCCATAAGGGGAGCGACAATTGAAACAAGCAACTCTTTTTTCGTTTTATAGTGTCTAAAAATAGTACCTTCCGCTACACCCGCTTTTTTCGCAATTTCACTAGTAGATGTTGCAGCATATCCTTTTTCGGAAAATGACTCTATAGCAGCGAGGATAATCTTTTTTTGTTTCTCTGTTAATTTGTCATCTTCAAATAATTGTTGTAACAATACTTCATCTTCTGACATTAGTTACTCCTTTCAAATTTTTCGATATTTCTTTAAAGCAAGTATATTTAATACAATGAATACAAGGGCAAAACCTAATAGCACAAATAGTTCATTTTTAATATCACTTAGGCCTAAACCTTTATACATTACGTCAACTAACGCATTTCCACCATAGTACATCGGCATACATTTCGCAACAAGTTGCATCCATTCCGGCATTCCTTCAAACGGCAAAATTCCTGCGAAAAATACTTGGGGAATAATTGCAATCGGTATAAACTGCATCATTTGAAATTCAGAATTCGCAAAAGCAGACAATAAAATACCAAGTAATAATGCAACAAGCGCTAGTGATAAATTAATCAAAATAACGTTCCAAAGGGAGCCAACGAGCATAATATCTAATATTTTCGTAGCATAAAAAACAACGATTATTGTTTGAATGATTGCAAAGAAACCGTATCCTATTAAATAACCAAATACTATATCTCTTCTTTGGATAGGTGTTGCCATCAAGCGGTCAAGTGTTCCCGTAGTTCGTTCTCGCAATAATCCAATACCGGAAATGAGGAAGACGAAAAAGAATACAAAGAAACCGACTAAAATAGGACTTAACTGATCAAAGAAGGTTGTGTCACTACTTCCGTAAATATAAGAAGTATTAAATTCTGGCACTTTTGCTTGAGGTAAATAGATTGGTGTATTTGGAAGTTGACGTCCGATATCTTCAACTAAATTGGCTAAATTAGTTGCTTGTTCGCTTGCATTTACGGTGGAAATAGCTTGCAGTACTTTAGTTTGTAACACTTTTGCTTTAGAAGGGTCGTCATTTGTTATAGTTAAATCTATTTGGTCTCCTTCTAGTTGAAGTATAGCATCTAAGTTCTCATCTTTTATAAGTTGGTCTGGATTTTTTAGTTGATCATATTGGATGATTTCTATTTCTTTTTCTTTTAGCTCATTTATTAGACTTTCTTCCACACCATTTACGCCTAGTTTTGGAGTAGTTGTGTCAGAGGAAAGTAAAAAATGCAGCAATGTTAAAATAACTAGAGGTGCGACCATCATTAAAGCGAGGGTTCGTTTATCCCGTACCATTTGGATACAAACACGCTTAACTAATGCGATTGTTCTCATGTTTTTTACCTCCTGCTTTTAAAAATACTTCCTCTAAACTATTAATATTGTAATGGTTTTTCAAATCTTTGGGAGAACCGTTGGATATTATTTCCCCATCTCTTACCATCGCAAGCTGATCACATTTCTCCGCTTCATCCATTACGTGTGTTGTTATTAATATTGTTTTTCCATTGTTTTTTAATCGATTTATTTCCTCCCAAATAGACTTTCTGAGCTCGGGATCTATTCCAACAGTTGGCTCGTCAAGTATTAATATTGGAGGGTCGTGTATTAATGCAATAGCTAGTGATAGTCTGCGCTTCATACCACCTGAATAGTTTTGAACTTTTTTAGTTAGGTGAGGGGTCAGTTCAACCAAATCGGCAGCATAAGCAATGCGCTTTTTTTGTGATTCTTTGTTCAATTTATAAAGGGAAGCAAAAAATGCAAGATTTTCTTTACCAGTCAAATCGTTGTATAATGCATCCGCTTGTGCCATGTAACCGATACTTTGTAACAAACCCAAATTTGGAACTTGCGTATGGAGCACTTGTACTTGACCAGCAGAAGGATGGTCCATTCCTACAATAATTTTCACTAATGTTGTTTTACCTGAACCAGAGGGACCGATTAAGCCAAAAATTTGTCCAGCGTCTACGTTAATATTAATGTTATTTAAAACCGTCTTTTTCCCAAAACTTTTACTTACTTGTTCTAATACAATAGTCGAAGTCAATTATAAAACCTCCTATTCATTTAATGAGTGATTACTCACTTTTATTATATGCCTAATCAATAATAGGTCAATAGCGGATTAGAAAAATAACAGATACAATAAGGAAAGAAAATATAAAGATAGCATAATAAATTTTTAAAAGTAGATGATTAAGAGGGAGGTGCTTCTATGAAAGTGTTCATTTCACTACTAGTTATACTAATTTCGGTCTTACTTTATTTTAATCTGCAAATAAAAGAACCTTTCCAAGAAAAGTTCCACGGGAAACAATATTCGACATTTCATATTGATTATCGCGAAGAAACGATAAAAATCGGTATGATTGGAGATATTTTGTTGCATTTTCCTCTGTATCATTATAAAAGTTTTCTACCCTCATTTGAGCCTATTAAGGAAGAGCTAGAATCATTGGATATACTACTAGCCAATCAAGAATCTATTCCGGCTGGTGTTGAATTTGGATTATCCGGCTACCCTGATTTTGCTAGCCCTACGCATATTATCGATGACTTAAAGAAAGTTGGCGTTGATATGATATCGATGGCTAATAATCATACACTCGATCAAGAGGAGGCTGGGGTACTAGCGGCGATCAATCATATGAAAAATGTTGATATGCCTTATATTGGCGCATATGAATCATTGGAAGATTTACAAACCGATCGTATTTTGCAAGTAGATACTATTAGCTTTGGGTTTCTAAGTTATACTTACGGGACAAATGGTCATGAAACGCCCAGTGGAAAGGATTATTTGGTTAACCGTATCGATGTAGAGCGAATCACAAAGGATATTGGCGCTTTAAAGCAAAAAGTAGATTTTATTGTAGTAAGTATGCATTGGGGGACGGAGTATGAGTTGGAACCTAATGGAGAACAAAAAAATCTTGCAAATGCGATTGCTGATGCGGGAGCAAATATTATTTTCGGACATCACCCGCATGTCATTCAGCCATATGAAATGCTCACGACAAGTAGTGGTCACCAAACGCATGTGTTTTATTCGCTTGGTAACTTTTTTTCTGCGCAAAAAACAGAGAATACGAATATTGGTGGGATTGCTAAGTTAGAGATATTAAAGAAAACTATTAATGGTAAACAAGTGTTAAGTATAGAGAACCCTTCTTTTATATCGACAGCTGTTTTGAGGGGAGAACCGTTTACAGTGCATCCACTTATACCTGTAGAGAACCAAATAGGCCGGACAGATAAGTCGGTGCAGCGACATGTATTTGGCGAGTGATGAGCCATCCCCGCCGCCTGCAGCGAAAATCAAGGGAAATTGCTGACTTATTCAGTATCGACTCGCTAAAAACAAAATCTTATCTAGTTTTTCAATTGCCTGAACCCAGTAAATGGCTTAGGGCAACCAAACTGTCATTGAAAGCAATCAATTCTTTTCGAAGAGCAACCAAATCAGCACGAGAGCAACTAATTGACAGATGAAAGCAACTAATTCTTAAAATAACAAGTTTACTTGAAGTGAGCCACCAATGACTGTTAAGCACTATTTCTACATTCTTAAAATAGGAGGGATAACCATGAGAGAACAAGATCATGATCGTTTATTACGTATAAAAACAGAAGGAATTCGGGAGTGGCAACACCAATCCGCACATTACAATCGCTATGAAGCGACCCCTTATATGGCACTTGAGGCTCTTTTTGATGAGTATGTATGTACAACTTCTGATAAGTTTGTAGATTTCGGTTGCGGTAAAGGTCGCTTCCCATTTTACGTTCATCACCATCTTCATGTAGCTGCAACAGGGGTAGAGATGAATGGACAACTATATCAGGAGGCGGTTGAAAACTTAACTAAATATATGGAGCGAGCGAAGCATTCAAGGGCATCTATTCGTTTTGAGCAAATTTTTGCCGAAGGGTATGATATCGAACCGAATGAAAATCGATTTTATTTCTTTAATCCTTTTTCCATTCAAATTTTTCAAAAGGTTATTGATAATATTCTCTTATCTGTAGAACAATATCCGCGTTCAGTCGACGTTATACTTTATTATCCGACGATGGAGTACATTCAATTCATGGAAGTGAATACTGCGTTTGAGTTGCTGAAGGAAGTAAGGATACCTGAGTTATATAAACAAAATACGAATGAACGGTTTATGATATACCGGTATGAATGATGAAAGCACCTCTCTATGTGAAAGGTGCTTAACTAAAAAGTTATTTTACAAGTTTTTCTAAAAGTTCTTTGTATTTTACATACCAAACTTCCCATTCATCGTTTCTAGCTATTGGTCTATCGTCCAATATTGCTTCAATTACATCCAAGCAAACATGCCAACCTGCTAGGTCTCTTGCTGTATGCTCCGTGATAGATGTAATTGTTTCGATGAATGTTAATTGACAGCCTTCAGCAAGAGGGGATAATTCAAATCGGGCAATATCTTTATCCCATTCAAAAGCTAAAACCTTCAAAGGTTCATAATCTAAAATTTGCATATCAATGAATGTCCCATCTTGCATATCGAACTTGATTAGACCACCTTTGCGTAAGTCAACAATTCGAAGTTCTGTAAACCATTGTTGTAACTTTTCGTTGTCTGTTAGCATAGACCAAACTTCTTCTATTGAATGTGGAAAATGTCGTTCATAACGTGCCGAGTACGTATCATTTTCTTGTTGAATCGTTGCGATCAAAAGATATTCCCCCTTAGAATTGTATTATTTACAGTGCATCGCTTCCTCCGCTTCATCCCAAGGAACTTTATAGCCTTTTCCTCTCGCACAGAAAATAGAGGTGGAAGTGTATTCTGGATCTGCTTCTTTATTGTAGCCAATCTTTTCAATAACTTCATCTTTATTGTGACACCGATCATACCCTCCAAATAGTAGGCTGAGCGTTCCTTTGCCAGAAGTGAATGAAGCAAACGTTGTACTGTAGTTCATGAAGGTTGCTACAGGTACTCGTCCTTTGACAATTACCTTGTCACCAACATTCTCAGGGGAGTCAAAGCTTCCATGCGCTTGTTGAATATCAGATAAAACTCTACCTATGAGGTTCATATCCACTTTTATTTTAAAGTCATAAAAAGGTTCTAGAAGCACATTTTCAGCTTTCTCTAAACCTTGTCTTAAAGCTCGATAGGTTGCCTCTCTAAAATCCCCGCCATGCGTATGTTCGTTATGTCCGCGTCCAGTAAGCAGGGTAATCTTGACATCTGTCAATGAAGAGCCAGTTAGAATTCCATGATGCTCACGTTCCAATAAATGATGTTGCACTAAATTTTGATTGCCAATGGACAAATCATTTGCATGGCAAACATTATCTAAAGTAATGCCGCTTCCACGTTTTGTGGGCTCTATTAACAGATGCACCTCTGCATAATGTTTTAACGGCTCAAAGTGACCATAGCCTTTAACTGTTGTATCGATTGTTTCTTTATAAAGAATTCTCGGTTCACCAAAAGAAATAGTGAAATGAAAGCGTTCTAGGACAATTTGTTCAAGTACTTCCAGTTGGATAACACCCATTACATGCACATGAATTTCTTGAAAGTGCTCATCCCAATAAACATGCAAAGAAGGGTCTTCTGCATCTAGTAGTTTAAAGCAACGCAACACTTCTTTGACATGAATAGAATCGTCAAAAAATACTTTTGATTTTAAAGTTGGAATCATATCAAAGGTCGTCTTGTTGTTTATGGCACCAATTCCATCGCCAATGGAGACATTTGTTAGCCCAGTCACTGCAACTAGTTCACCCGCTACTGCTTGTTCAACTGTTTTGAATTTATTTCCGCTGTATACTCGAAGCTGTGTAATTTTTTCTGCTAATTCCCCGTAATGCACTTCGTCTCGCACTTTTAGCTTGCCGCTTAATAGTTTAAGGAATGTCACTCTGTTTCCACTTTCATCATGACGAATTTTGTATACTTGAGCAGAAAATGCTTCTTCTTGTTTATAAGAGGATTCTGTTAATAAATGCAGTTTATCTAAAAACTCGATTATTCCAATGTCTTTTAATGCAGAGCCACTTGCACAAGCAAAGATTTTATTTTCTTGGATCATACGCTTACAAGCTTGTATCCATAAATCTTCGTCATAACCAGTATCCATGTATTTTTCAAGAAGATTTTCATCGCGTTCTGCTAAAAATTCAACAAACTCTTCGTTGAAAGCGTTTGTTAAATCGCACACGTCATCAGATAAATTAGCACGAATTTCTTCTAATACTTTCGCTACATCGGTTCCTTCATAATCCGTTTTATTGATGAAGAAAAAAGTGGGTACCTGATGTTTCCGTAGCAATTGCCATACTGTTTCTGTATGTCCTTCTACACCATCTACCGCGCTAATAATAAGGATCGCGAAGTCCATCACTTGGATAGCACGCTCCATTTCTGGTGAAAAATCGATGTGACCAGGAGTATCGATGACATAATAAGTGGAATTGTTATACGAGAAGATTCCTTGATCCGCAAAAATCGTAATTCCTCTGTTTTTTTCAATCGAATGACTGTCGAGAAAAGAGTCTTGATGGTCGACACGCCCTCTTTGTCGAATGGTTTTTGTATGGTACAGCAGTTGCTCGGAAAAAGTCGTTTTTCCTGCATCTACATGGGCAAGTATACCAATGGTTTTATACACGACGTCACCTCTGCTCATTTTGTAGTGAATGACTTTATTATAGCAAAGCTTTCTGCACAAAAGAAAAGCCACCGTGTATGTCAGTTACACGGTGGCTTATAACGTATTAGGACTCAACATGCACTTTTGTATCTTTCAATTTTATACGTTTGAACATCTTCCATATCCAACCGTCATGTGGCTTGAATACAAACACGAGCATAAATATTACACCTATCATGGCTGCCATCATACCAGCAATGGATGTGTTCCATAGTTTGGCCAGATAATATCCTGTTATAGCTGCAGTAATGCCAAAAAACATACTCCATATCATCATCCTTAAGACGCTTTTACTCATCAGATAAGCAGTAGCAGCAGGTCCTATGAGCATTGCTACAACAAGAACTGCCCCTACACTATCAAAAGCCGCAACAGTCGTTAAAGAAACGAGTGTCATATAAGAATAATGCATAGCTACTATTGGTAATCCAATAGATAGCGCAAAAACCGGATCGAAAGTAGTGAGCTTCATCTCTTTGTAAAAGAAAAAGAGAAATAATATATTGAATAAAAGAACGATTAACAACATCCAAACTGCTTTCGGCATGGAAAAACCTAAAATGTCCCATGTATCCCATGGAACAAATGCAATTTCACCCATCAGCACATGCTCCACATCTAAGTGGACGTTTCCTGCAAATAAAGTGATAAACAACACACCTAGTGCAAATAGGGAAGTGAACACAACCCCAATGGCAGCATCTTCTTGTAAGCCACCTGACTGGAGCAATTGCACAAGAAAAGTAGTAAGTAATCCAGCGATTGCAGCGCCAACTAGCATCCAAAATCCACTTAATGATTGCGTAATCATAAATGCCACAACAATTCCAAATAACACTGTGTGACTAATAGCGTCTGCAATCATAGCTGTTTTGCGCAGGATTAAAAATACACCAGTTAACCCGCAAGTTATACCAACTAATGATCCAGTTAAGAGCACCCAGAATTCATTCATGGTTCGCCGCCTCCTTTACTACGTTTCTTTGCTTAAATGCTTTTTTCTTTAGCGATTTAGAGATGAATCCTCTTGTCGGTGCGAAAAAATAGGATATTAAAAAGAGACTAGCAGCACATAGTACTATAATTGGTCCTGTTGATAGTCCTGTACGAAAAGAGCTTATAATGGTACCTAATGCTCCGGAAAGAGCCCCAAAGAAAGCACTTGTAACAAGAATAATTCCAAGATGATTAGACCAAAATCTAGCAGCAGCTGCAGGTATAATGAGCATAGCTGCCATCAATATAACACCAACTGCCTGTATTCCAGTAACAATCGTTAGTACAGTAAGAGCTGTCAATAGAACACGTAATCGTTCAACCGGCAATCCGATACCTTTTGCAAATACGGGGTCAAAAATCATTAGCTTCCATTCTTTAAAAAATAGTAAACACATTAGTATGATTAACAAGGCGCTACTTGATAGCCAAACTAGGTCGCTTTTCGCCATGGTAGCCGCTTTTCCAAATATAAAATCATTCAAACCACTTTGATTTCCTGCGCTGCTTTGATTGACAATGGTAAGGAGAACGATTCCAATACCAAAAAATACGGATAAAACAAACCCAATTGCAGCGTCTGCTTTTAGCTTAGAGTTCCCCACAATCCATTGAATCATATATACAGCAAGTGCAGAAGTAATGGCCGCACCTAACATAAGGATTGGTAAATCTTTTTGCTGAAATACTAAATACGCAATTGCAATACCAGGGAGTGCCGCATGTGCAGCAGCATCTCCTACTAGACTTTGTTTCTGTAGAAAGGCGAAGGTTCCATTTAAACCGGCTGCTACTCCTAGCAAAATAGCTCCTATAAGAACCCAAAGTAAGTTTCCAGTTAACATTATTTTTTCACCTCTCTTAGTTGAACGTTTTGTTCGATTTCGTCTGATCCATAAAAAATAATTTCCCGCCGTATGCTTCTTGTAGATTGTCTTCTGTAAACGTTTGTTCTGTTGGACCTGATGCGGTAATCGTTTGATTTAACAAAATGATCCAATCAAAGTAGTCAGCAGCAGTTTGTAAATCATGATGGACAACAAAAACAGATTTACCTTTTGCTTTTAAATCTTTTAAAATAGCAATAATTGTACGCTCTGTTGCAGCATCCACACCAACAAAGGGTTCATCCATAAAATAGACTTCTGCTTCTTGTGCTAGTGCACGAGCCAAAAATACACGCTGCTGTTGTCCTCCTGATAATTGACCAATTGATCGATCAGCAAAAGCTTCCATTCCCACATCTTTTAGGCAATCCATGGCAATTTGTTTATCTTTTGCTGAAGGTTTTTTAATCATACCTATATGTCCGTAACGTCCCATTAGGACAACATCTAAAGCATTTGTAGGAAAGTCCCAATCGACTGCATTTCGCTGTGGAACGTAGCCGACTGTATGGTCTTTTGCGTTAAGGGGGCGTTCTAAAATATGAACAGCCCCTGTTTTGTTTGGTAATTGGTTAAGTATTGCTTTGATTAATGTAGATTTCCCGGCTCCATTTGGACCAATAATGCCTGTTAGGTGACCTACTGGAATAGTTAAGTTTACATTTTGTAATACAACTTTTTCTTCATAAGCAACCGACAAATTTTTTACTTGTAACGCGTCCATGTTGCTTCCCTCCTATTTAAGTGAATCGACAATTGTGTTGACGTTATGTTCGTACATGCCAATATAAGTGCCTTCTTCAGTTCCTTCCGCACCCATTGCATCCGAGTAAAGTTCTCCGCCAATTTGGATTGTATGACCTTTTTCTTTAGCGCCTTCTATAACAGCTTTCATCGCTTTGTCAGAAACACTGGACTCGATGAAAACGGCTTTAATATTATTTTCTACTAGAAAATCTACGATATTTTGAATATCTTTTAAACCATACTCGGCATCTGTACTTAAACCTTGTAAACCACGTACTTCCATGCCATGACTATTACCAAAATAGTTAAATGCATCATGTGCTGTTACAAGCACTCGTTGTTTTTCTGGAATTTCACTAATTCGTTGATCTGACCAATCGGATAGATCGGTTAATTGTATAAAATATGCTTCTTCCTTCTTTGCAAATTCCTCTTTACTGTCTGGAAGCTCTTCTGAAAGTGTTTTGGTTATTTCTTTCGTTGCTATTTTCCATACGTTTATATCAAACCAAATATGTGGATCTGATAGCTCGGGATGTGCCTCATCATTTAATATCTGATCTTGTGGAACTGCTTCCCCAATCGCAACAACCGTTTTTTCTTTCTTCATTTTTTCAAAAATATCACTCATTTTTCCTTCCAGTTCTAGACCGTTATAAAAAATGATATCTGCCTTTTCTAATGTTTGTAAGTCCCCTTGTGTCGCTTTGTACATATGGGGATCTACACCGGGTCCCATTAACGATTTTATCTCTACATGGTCTCCAGCAATTTCTTTAACCGCGTCCGCAATTTGCCCGGTTGTCGTAACAACTAATGGCTTTTCCTCTTTTTCTACGTCCCCGCTAACATTGTTACTACATCCAACTAACAAAACAGCGGTAATGAATAAAAACAAAATCTTTTTCAATTTAATTCCTCCCTTTTCCTACGCTCTACTTTATTTCCCCTGGGAAACTTTTAGAATAAAAAAAATCATCTTTTTTCGTTAGTGCCATTAAATTTCCCGAGGGAAACATTTGTTTATAAGGTTAACACTTCATTTTTATTTTGTCAAAGTAATGTATGTAAATTTTTTAAAAAAGGTGATTATAAGAAAAATCTTTTGTTAGTGTTATACTTTAATGACAAATTGAATGAAAAGGAGTTGACGGTTCATGCAATATTCGAAATCCAAGATGGAGCAGCTAGTGAAGCACAGTGCAGATCTTTCCAAACGTTTGAAAGAAGTAATGAAGGAACATGATTTAGAAAAAAGTTTTGCTTTAAAAGCTTTGTATCACTCGGAAGTAAAAGATGGCGGGAAATATCAGAGGGACTATCAAGATTTATAATTCGTAAAGGGGAAGAGGCAAGTGATTCAAGTTCTTCGAGCAGGAAATCATTATCAACCTTTTAGAGGACCGTTCACGATTACTCGTATCCAACCAAGCGATATTTTTGAAGAGAGCATAGAAGATTCTGTATTTGGAACGCTAAGCAATATTGATCATGCGGTGATGAAAAAAGGATTAACAATTAAAATGCATGAACATGTGAACGATGAAATCTTCAGTTATGTGTGGAAGGGCACTTCGTATCATAAGGATTCAGCGGGTTTGGAAGCCGAAATTTCACCGGGTAAACTGATGATGATGAACGCAGGTGTAAGTTTTTGGCATGAAGAAAAGGTAAAAGAGGAATATGTTGAAATGCTTCAAATATTTTTCCGTCCACGTGAAGCAAACCTTCCGCCAAATATACAGTTTCATGATAAACCTACAAATAACCGCGACTGGTATGAGATGGTTGGTCCTGAGGGTTCAGATGCACCACTGATTGTTCGCCAAAATGCTTACGTTTTAGATGCTCATCCTAGGGCAGGAGATATACTCCAAGTTCCTTCTTATGAAGGAAAGAAACCTTTTCTGTATGTATTAAGTGGTTCCATTCAAATTGGGGACTATATTGTCAATAAACAAGAAGCTGTGACGGATTTAGAAAAAGATCTTCCTGGACTTAAAGCTCAGGAAGATACAACGATTATCTTGTTTGCGGTAGATATGGATGCGCCAGCTTTCTCAGGCGGTACCATTAGTGGAATAAGTATGCAGAGATAAATTATTAATTGTAGAGCGTGCCGATCATTTGTTGATTCGGCACGCTTTTTTTGTCTAGGAAACTAGAGATATTTGGATAATCTCTTAAAGTAACATGAGGTATGGCATTCCTTGTTTTATACGTGATATAGAGATAATGCGTCTTAAGGTATCCGCTGTGATTTGTGCTACGGGGTGGACGCTTTCCGTGAGGTGAGCGATAAGCCATCACCGACGCTGACGCATGCGATGTGATGGCTTATCGTGCTCAACAGAGGAACAAAGGCTCAGGGCGCCACATCGTGTGGCAACGCCTTCGTGACCAACATCCTGTTGTCCTCCACTGGATTCTTCACCCCTCCGCAAAATTCAATGGAAAATGCTAACTTATTGAAAACCGATATGAATAATAAATGGTTGAACGCGACAAACCATTCATACAGATGCTTGTGTGCGAGTTCTGGGGGCTTTAAGGCATATTATTCTTAGAATATGTCGAAAGCCTCATCGTCTCATACCAAGTAAACTTGTTGTTTTAAGAATTAGTTGCTTTCATATGCAATTTAGTTGCTCTCGCGTCGAGTTTAGTTGCTCTCAGACTATAATTGATTGCCTCCAATGACCGATTGGTTGCCCTAAGCCATTTACTGGATACACTCACTGAAGAAATTAGAATAAAATTTTGTTTTTTTCAAGTAGATGCCGATAAGTAAGCAATTTTCCATTGATTTTCGCTGCAGGCGTCGACTCCAGTGGGATCAAGTGAGCAAAATGAGACTTCACAACGTACGCCTAAGCGGCGGTGAAGGCTCATCGCTCACCCCACGGAAAGCGTACGACTGCAGCGAAAATCACAGCGGTCACTACTACGCACTTTCGTTATTATATGCATCGATCACGTTTGCTAAATCAGGCAAGACACAGGCGTTTTAGCACTTTTTCTATGTTATTCCTCTTCAATCCTTCCAAAAACTTCATCTTTTGTTTGGTCGAATGCTTTTTGTAAATTACGTTTGTATAATTCTTTATCTTTTCCATCCAAATTTGGTGCATTACTTATTTCTTCTTCATGGTGTTTAAAAATAGCGCTAAGTGATGTTGATTCATTTGCTACACTGTTTGTCATTAATGTATGTTTAAAATTTTCGACATAATATTCTTTTGTTCCAACTGTCATGTCCTAACTTCCTTTCCATCGTGAACATAAAAAGCATCTTCCCTTAGTTGTTACAAAGGAAGATGCTAATTCAAGTGAATGAATATGGTTGATTGTTGTCGTGACGAATAATACGTAAAGAAAAGAAAACCACTATAAACGGCATAGTGAAATAAGAGGAGTCGATTCCTCCAGTGTTTCTTTCCGATTACGTTTTTTCGTACGACAGCAATTTCAAGCAGTTGCTTGTTCATAGCTGCACTTAACACCTCCTATTCCGCGTAGGTTTTGGTGTGTACTTGAAATAGGCAGGTCTCCTGGCTCATGATCATCACTTTTCTTTCCCTTCCCATTAAGGATTAACAGTGGATTTGAAAGAATGCTCCCATTTACAGTTGCGGGACAGCGTCGGTTTTTCACCGAACTTCCCTTTTAAGCTATTTTACAAAAGGAAAATAGCACCTAAATCTACACGTTATTCAGTTGTACTTTTACTATATCATAGATAAAGTAGAAGCATTTTTTTTGTAAACAATCGCAAATTTGGACAAGAAAACGGCGTTCACCCTTTCTATAATCAATAGGAGGGGGAGAAAAATGACTATAATGAAGACAAAAAATCCGTATCAAGTTTATATTTATACTTGTTTTTTATCGCAATTATTTTTTACATTTATTTTCACTGTAAATTTGTTATATCAAGTGAAAATTGTCATGCTTGATCCACTGCAACTTGTTTTAGTAGGAACTGTTTTGGAACTATCCGTTTTTCTATTTGAAATTCCAACTGGAGTAATTTCGGATTTAAAAAGCCGGAAGCTCTCCGTTATAATTGGGTACTTTTTAATAGGGGGTGGTTTTTTAATCGAGGGGTTATTCCCTTATTTTACGACTGTCCTTTTAGCACAAGTTGCATGGGGGATTGGTTATACTTTTACTAGTGGTTCCCTGCAGGCTTGGATTGCAGATGAAGTAGGGGAAGAACGTGCTTCATTAGCATTTATAAGAGGAGCAAAGGCCGGTAATCTTGGGCAAGTCATAGCGATACCTCTAAGTATATTAACGGGTCTTTATATGATTAATCTACCAATCATTATTGGCGGACTTTGTATGGTTGGGTTGGCGGTATATTTAATCCTATTTATGAAGGAAGAAAACTTTAAACCATTGGATAAAACGGAGAGAACATCTACTTGGGAAAGTATGAAGGGGAGTATGGGGAAAATTATTTTTCATTCTAGAACTAGCTTTATTATAAGAATGCTTTTCCTTATTGCTTTATTCGTTGGATTTTATAGTGAAGGATTCGATCGTTTATGGATGTCCCATTTTTTTGATGTATCTAATTTAGTAGCGCTAACGGATGAAAAGCTAGTTTTATTAACTGGGGGTATTCAATTTATGGTTGTGCTAATTTCTTTTGTAGTACTCCATTTAATGAATAGAGGCTCTATCCATCTAAATTTAAAGCATATTTATGCCGTCCTGTTTACGTGTAGCTTATTTATTATTGCTTCATTAATCGGCTTTGCATTGTCAACTTATGCCATTGGTTTATTAGTATTTTATATCATTATTCAAGTAACAAGAAAAGTGATGTATCCGCTAGAGGATATTTGGCTGAACAAGGTTATTCCAGAATCCTCTACTCGTGCAACATTTTTTTCCGTAAAAGGCCAAGTAGATGCTATCGGTCAAATTGGAGGAGGACCTGTAATTGGTTATGTTGCAACAAATTTTACGATAAAAACAGCGATTGTTGTTAGCGCCATTTTGTTAACTCCAGTTCTATTTTTATATAATATCATTTTGAAAAAGCATCAGTCTTGATACTGATGCTTTCATTTTTCAGGCTTTGACGTTTCCTTGAATGAAATTTAATAATTACCTATTCTATTGCGAGATAATATATTTTTCTTTGAATGTTGGACTTAATTCACTCCATACATCAAATTTATTGCCATCTAAGTCATAGAAAACAAAGTTCTTTCCAGTATGTCCTCTGTCTTCGATTTCTCCCACTTTTATCTGTTTATCAATAAAATCACGATGAATAGCTTTTAGCGAATTTAATCCATCTACTTCAAATGTTATGGAGAAACGCTCTTGATCATAGATATCATAGAAGTTAGAGCTTTGACCTGCTTTAGATTTAACAAGAAAAATACTTTGGTTAGCAAAGTTTAGAATTGCTTTGTCTTCATCTGTATAACTTAACTCAGCACCTAATTTATTTATATACCATTCTGCAGAAATTTCTATATTAGTTACCGGTATATATGTAGTTCCTATTCTTAATAATTTGTCATTCATCTAGTTTCCTCCTGTTAGTATGTATAAATAATTCTATTCTCTATTAAATTGACTTTACCTTTATTTCTTCTTTAATAAATTAATAAGCCTCACTCTAAGGTGAGTGAGGCTCCTATTCTGACGATCAGTATTGTCAAATAGTTATGAGAAAAACGAAGGGAGATCTATTCAGATGATTAATCTGTTTCTCCCTATATATTTACCACGCAGGAAAAAGACGAAACTAGTAATATTTATCGAATTTAGTTTAGTCCATTTCTCTTTTCTTAATCGGTAAGTAAATTTCCATATATATTTTTTCATATTCCCAGTCATGGCAGTGTTCGTCATAATATTCAAAGTCATAGACGTTTTCATCGACCTCGTAATGAGATTTTGGTAACCAATCCTCCAAAATATATTGCCAAGTTCCTTTGATAGAATGGACGAATTGTTCCACTTCCACGAGTGGGGTTTTAAAAACTGCATATGTTGCTGCTGGGATTTTCAACTTTGTCAGTTCTTTAGGAAGATGGATATCTTGGTCGTAGTTTACAGCAAATAAATAAGTAAAGCTTTCTTTCAATTCGGTTCCACTTAGATTAATGCAATATTCCCCATGCTTTTCAGGAGACAATAGATTGTACAGAGTTCTTTCGATTGCTTCATCAGCTGAAATCCTTTGCTCCCAAAAAGCGGGTGCATCCCTTGTATAAGAAACCTTTTCCAAGTAACTCTCAAATGTTTTCCCAGCAATTTCAAAAGCTTCTTTGTGTACAATTTTTGGTTGCATAACAATTCCACCGGTCTGTTTTTGACGAAGACTGAGTAAATCCAATTTTTGTGGTAAGGAGATCGGACAATGAAGCTTATATAAACTTGGAGGACTTCCAAAACATTTTTTAAAAGCTTTTGTAAAACCGGAATGCGTTTCAAATCCATAATCTAGTGCTATTTGAATAATTTTTTTACCTTGGACTAACTCGTACAAAGCGAATTGTAGTTTTCTTTTCTGAACATAGTTCATAACGGTATATCCAATATGTTTATCAAAGATTCTATAAAAATGATAAGGAGAATAGCCAACGAGAGTGGCTAGTTCCTCTGGATTAATCTCCTCTTTAATATGTTCGTCTATGTGATCAATTACTTGTTGTAGTAATAATAACTGTTGAATAGGGATTGCCACCTTTTTAATTTATATACTATTCATAATATATTCTATTATTCGATTATAATAGATTGTAATATAATAATTTTAAATTAAGGGGTATAAAAGGTGAAAACACTAGTAAATAAAATTCGAAATTTAACTAAACAGTCAGTGGGGACATGGGGAATTGTTTTAGAAGATTTGGATTTAGGTGAAAAGTGGGTATGGAATGAGGATGAACTATTTTATGCAGCAAGTGTTATAAAAGTACCCATCATGGCTGCAGTTTTCTCGGCTGTTGAACGCGCGGAACTAGCTTTAACGGATCAAATCATTATAAAAGAAGAAGACCTTGTAGGTGGCTCAGGTGTTCTTCAACATTTAACTCCGGGAACGTCACTATCTATTCAGGATACCGTGATGCTGATGATTATTCAAAGTGATAACACAGCAACGAATGTACTAATAGATCAAGTGGGGGTAGAATATATCGTACAGACGATGAAAGCAGTAGGTATGGAAAAGAGCACTTTTTACAATAAATTAATGATGAACAAACCTAATCCAAAAGGGTTCAATCAAATAACAGCGTCTGATGTTGCAAGACTATTAAGACTGATAGCTACAGGAGAATTAGTGTCTCCAGAAGCTAGTGAGCAGATGACCGCTATTATGAAAAAGCAACAAATAAAAGATTGTTTACCAGAAAAACTACCTTCTCCATATTCGAATTTCAATAATGGAATGACTTCCTGGGAACTAGCGCATAAAACAGGTTGGATTCCAGGAACTCGTCATGATGTTGGCATTTTTTACGTTGGCGAACGGAAACTAGTCGCAACTGTTTTATCAAAGGAAGAAGATGACCTAGTGTCCAAGCGAATTCTAACCGAAATTGGAGAGGAAATATATAACTACTTACAGTGAAGTACAATGAACGAATAGAGAACCGATTCCTTCCAAAAGAGGAATCGGTTTTTGCGTGTTATAATAGAGGTATTATTGGAGGGAATACATTGACGAACTTTAGCCGACAACCGGCATTCATTTATACATTTGCATATAACGATGCAGAACGCTCCCTATGTCATTTAGAGATGCGCTCTTTTTTTGGAACAGATACAGAGTCAAAAATAGTAAAAAGCGATGTGAAGATAGATCCTAGTAGAAGCCCTTTTATAAAGGGAAGAGTAGAAGTTTTAGCAGAAGGAGATACTGTGGAAGAAATTATCGCACAGGCGACTGCTTTTGGTAATGAAGAAGAAACAAACAAGGTAATTTTCCTGAAGATTAATGATCGACAAGGGAAAGATAAAATTGAAAATCAAGAGCGTCTTCGAATAGAACGAGCAATTGGCAGTGAAATGCAAGGAGACTTCGATTTACATAATCCGGATCAACTATATGCAGTCGTTCCATACGGGGGTCGCTGGTACTTTGGAGTGTATACGAAAAGTGAACCTATTTGGTTTAATCATATGAAAAAACCAAGAGAGTATTCAACTGCACTTAGCACGAGAGTGGCTCGCGCAGTAGCAAATATCGCAGTTCCGCGTCCTGAAGGAATTCGAGCAATCGATCCTTGCTGTGGAATTGGAACAGTTCTTGTCGAAGCCTTATCAATGGGTATTAATATAGTCGGACGAGATATTAATCCACTCGTTTGCGCTGGCTCTAGAGAGAATATCGCGTATTTTGGTTTAACGGGGGATGTAAGAAAAAGTGCAATTGAAGACATCACTGAAGACTACGATGTAGCGATAATTGATCTACCTTATAATTTATATACGCATGCATCATGGGAAGAACAATTTACGATTTTGAAACATGCTAGAAGAATAGCGGAAAAAGTCATTATTGTCACGATTGAATCGATGGATGAGCGATTAGAATCAGTAGGTTTTCAAATAATTGATCGTTGTATTACGAAGAAACAACAGTTTTCGCGCGAAATAGTTGTATGTATATAAAGTAGAGTGAAAGGAGAGCACAGGATGAAGGATCTATCCATTGTTGGACTTTTAGACGTAATAGGCGAGTTATTTTCAGATGAAGTATCCATTGCTATAACCGATAAAGAAAACTATATCTATTATCGACCGAGTAAGCGAATCGATTTGAAAATAACGCCTGGTGATCCTATTGTAGAAGGGACACTTGCTTATAAAGCAATGAGCGGCAAGCAAAAAGTGTCTGAGTTCATTGACCGCGAATTGTTTGGGGTTCCATATCACGGCATGGCTGTACCTTTTCAACATGAAGGAGAACTGGAAGGTTGTATATTAGCCATTTATCCAGCATTTACGGAAGGAAAGTCTGTAATAACGATTAAAACGCAAGATGGATGGATTCCTATTTCTTTTTCCGATGTAATTTATTTAGAAGCGAAAGATCGAAAGACACATATAGTGACGAAGACCTTCTCTGGAATGCATACAAGCTCCTTACAAAACTTTGAGTACCGGCTGCCAAGAGAATCTTTCATACGATGTCATCGTTCGTTTATCGTAAATGTTCATCATATAAAGGAAATTTATCCAGACACACATTCTACATTTCTTCTAGCGATGGAAAATGGCGAAAAAGTATCCGTTAGTCAATCATACTCCAGTTATTTCCGAAAGCTATTAGGATTTTAACTAAAATGTGCTTGAATAAGGGAAAAGCATGCCCTTATTCCAGCTTTTTTTTAGTATGTTTGCATTAGCGAAATAACATACTAAAAAGGAAAGTGATAAAATATTGCTGCTTTAGTCTTTAATATTTCTGTTTTACTCAATAAAAACCTGTATTCATCAAGGTTTCTCTAAATTTCGACAATACACGGTAAAATTAGACATATATATTATAGGAGGGGGATAAAACGATGGAAAAGAATCTTGAGCGCATAAAAGATAGTAGCTTACATGATCTTGTTGTACAAGCGGAAAATGCTGCTTCTTGGATTAGAGATGGTATGACTTTAGGTTTAAGTGGATTTACACGTGCGGGTGACGCGAAAGCGGTTCCATTTGCATTAGTCGAGCGAGCGAAGAAAGAAAAATTTAAAGTAAATATTTTTACAGGAGCTTCTTTAGGCTCTGATCTGGACAAAGTATTATCAGAAGCAGGTATTATTAATAAACGCTTACCTTTCCAAGCAGATGCGACAATGCGCAAAAATATTAATGCCGGCAATCATTTATTTGTCGACCAACATTTATCTCATACCGCTGAAATGATACGTAACGGAGTCTTACCACAAATTGACTTCGCTATAGTCGAAGCGGTTTCGATTACAGCAGATGGGATGATTATTCCTACTACATCTGTTGGAAATTCTTTAGCTTTTGTAACGCACGCAAAAAATATTATTGTAGAGATTAATGTGGATCAATCCGAACAATTAGAAGGTCTGCATGACTTATATGAACCGGCCGAACAAGGAAGAAGACTTCCGATTCCATTGACGAAAGCAGACGATCGAATCGGTACAGTTGGCATGCCTGTTGATACGGATAAAATTAGAGGAATTGTTTTTACCAAATATATGGATTCACCTTCTCCAATTGTTCCGCCTGATCACGAAACGGAAGAAATGGCACAGCATTTAATTTCTTTCTTACGTGAAGAGGTACATGCAGGTAGACTTTCTAATAATTTAGCTCCTCTTCAAGCGGGAATAGGTTCGGTTGCTAATGCCGTGTTACACGGACTGATTGATTCTGAGTTTGAAGATTTACAAGTATACTCTGAAGTGCTACAAGACTCTGTGTTCGAATTAATCGATGCAGGCAAAGTCAATTTTGCATCCGCATGTTCCATTACATTGTCAGAAGAGATGATGAAGCAAGTATATGGAAACTTGGAAAAGTATCGAGATAAATTAGTATTACGTCCACAAGAAATTACGAATCATCCGGAAATTATTCGTCGACTCGGGTTAATCTCTATTAACACGGCGCTTGAGTTTGATATTTATGGTAACGTCAACTCTACGCATGTTTCTGGAACGAAAATGATGAATGGTATTGGTGGTTCAGGGGATTTCGCTCGTAATGCAAAACTCGCGATTTTCGTTACAAAGTCTATTGCAAAAGGCGGAAACATTTCCAGTATTGTACCTTTCGTAGCGCATGTGGACCATACAGAGCATGATGTAGATGTAGTTGTGACAGAACAAGGATATGCCGATCTTCGTGGGTTGGCTCCAAGAGAACGTGCACAACTAATTATTAATAATTGCGTACATCCAATGTATAAAGCACAATTACGTCAATACTTTGAAGAAGCTTTAACTAGAGGTGGACAAACTCCACATGTACTTGAAAAAGCATTCTCTTTCCATACAAATTTAGCAAAAAACGGAACTATGCTTGTTGAGGAAGTAAAATCTTACGTATAATGCAAAAACCGATCTCATTTCTTATGAGATCGGTTTTTGATTAATGAATATCTTTTTTCTTAAATCGTCCACCGCGAACTTCTGCGATATTGCCAATTGCTAAAAATGCATGTTCGTCGATTTCCTCTACAATTGATTTTAATTTCGCTTCTTCCAACCTAGTAACGACCGTGAAAATCACCTTTTTATTATCCCCAGTATAGGCACCTTCCCCGTGTAAGTAGGTTACCCCACGTCCAAGTCGATCCATAATGGCGTCCCCGATATCTTCAATGCGTTCGCTTATCACATAAACGGATTTCGACTCATCTAGCCCTTGAATTACAATATCAATTGTTTTGAATGCGATAAAATAGGCCAAAAATGAATACATCGCCTGCTCCCAAGTGAACACGAAGCCGGCCACACTGAAAATAACTAAGTTAATAATCATAATAATTTCACCAACTGAAAATGGAAGGGCTTTATTGAATAAAATTGCAAGTATTTCAGAACCATCTAAGGAACCACCGTTGCGAATTACAAGACCAACACCCATACCTAAAATAATTCCACCGAATACAGTAGAGAGCAATAAATCAGTCGTAAAGGGATCAATATTATGTAAATAAGAAGTGCAAATGGATAAGACAGTAATACCGAATAGGGTGGATAATGCGAAGGTTTTTCCAATTTGCTTATAGCCTAGGAAAAAGAATGGGATGTTCAGAATGAAAATAAAAATACCTAAACGGACCCCTGTTAGATGAGAAATGATGATGGATACCCCGACGACTCCTCCGTCTAAAATTTGATTTGGTACTAAAAATAACTCTAAACCAACTGCCATTAAAATGGCACCGATAGCAATCATTATTGCACGCGCAAAAATGACTTTTTTAGGAGCGTTTCTGTGAGGTAACGTAGTGGTTTTGGGTTCTGTACTTAGATTTGCCGATAGGTCACTCAATTTAATCTCCTCATTTCTAATAGGTTCTCTTTTTATCTTATAGAAATATTCAAGATTTTAAAAGTAAAAGATGAGATACCTTACAAGTAATAATCAAAATATTTGACAAAAAGAACCGATGTAATTATGATGGTTACATCTGGAGGTGAAAAGATATGAAAATCAGTAGTCGTTTTACAGTCGCTGTTCATATACTATCTCTTGTAAATTTAAATAGAAACATCGTTTGTACTTCTGAATGGATTGCAGAAAGTGTTAATACAAATCCAGTAGTAATCCGAAGAGTAATGGGGAAGCTAAAAAAGGCGGGGTTCATTGACATTCGTCGCGGACTTGGTGGTGCTAATCTTCTAAAGCCGTTACATGCAATCACATTATTAGATGTGTATCAAGCGGTTGAAGTAGTGGACGAAGGGGAACTTTTTCAAATGCATGAAAATCCAAATCCGAATTGTCCTGTAGGTGCTAATATTCAAGGTGTACTTGAACTAATACTGTTCCGTGCACAAGATGCAATGGAGGCAATTTTAAAGGAAGTTACGATGGATGAGCTAGTTCAAGCATTAAGTCAAAAAATTGAATCATAAACTTTCAATTTTTTTTGGATAGTTGTAACAAAATTAGTTACAACAAAATAAAATTTAATCGGGGGTAAGTAAGATGAAAATAGGCGTAATTGGAGCAACAGGAAAAGCAGGTAATTTAATTTTTAAAGAGGCAGCTGATAGAGGCCATGAAGTAACTGCAATTGTAAGAGATGCTTCCAAATTGAATGATCAACATGTTCAAGTTATAGAAAAAAGCATATTTGATTTAACTACAGATGATGTGAAACAATTTGACGTAGTCGTAAATGCATTTGGGGCTCCACTTGGTGAAGGGCAAGCACATGTAGATGCAGGGCATGCTTTAATAGAAGTACTTAAAGGCACAAATACAAGAGTAATTGTAGTAGGCGGAGCAGGAAGCCTATTTGTAGACGAGGCAAAAACAATCCGGGTAATGGATACACCTGATTTTCCTGAAATATTTAAACCAACGGCTGATGGGCAAGGACGTAACTTGCAAGAACTACAAGAAACAACAGATATCAAATGGACATTTGTAAGTCCAGCTGGTTACTTTGATCCAGAAGGTAAACGAACAGGTACTTATCAGTTAGGTAAAGACAATCTGATCGTAAACGCAAAAGGCGACAGCTATATTAGTTATGCAGATTATGCAATTGCTATTGTAGATGAAATTGAAAATGCTCAGCATGTAAATGAACGTTTTTCTGTTGTAGCGGAAGCTGAGTAAATAATGGAAATTGGTATTTATACATTTGGAGATCTCGGTCCAAATCCACATACTGGAGCAACAATTAGTGCACCGAAGCGTTTAAAAGAAGTGATCGAGTTAGGGAAACTGGCGGATGAAGCGGGTCTAGATGTTTTCGGTGTTGGAGAACATCATCGATTGGATTACACGGTCTCGTCTCCAGCGGTTGTCCTAGCTGCAGTTGCTCAAGCTACAAAGCATATTAAATTGACAAGTGCTACAAGTGTTATAAGCACCTTAGATCCAGTTCGCCTATTCGAAGATTTTGCTACATTAGATGTGATTTCCGAAGGACGAGCAGAAATCATAGCGGGTAGAGGAGCATTTGTAGAGTCTTTTCCTCTTTTCGGATATGACTTGGATGATTATGACGCTTTGTTTGAAGAAAACATAAAGTTACTTCAACAGTTAAATGCGGAAGAAATAGTGACCTGGCAAGGTGAATTTCGTTCTAATCTGACCAATGCAATGATTTCTCCTCGACCAATTCAAGAGAGACTGCCATTATGGGTTGGAGTTGGTGGGACTGCTAAGAGCGCAATCAGAGCAGGGAGACTTGGAACAGGACTGGCGATTGCTATATTAGGAGGACCGCTAACAGATTATAAATCCCTTGTAGATTTGTATAGACAAGCGGGTATAGAAGAGGGACACAAACGAGAAAGCTTACCGGTTGCTGTAAATGGACACACTTATATTGCAAAAGAAAGCCAACAAGCAAAGGACGAATTTTATCCTTATTACGCTAATTATTGGTCTTATGTGAATAAGCAAAGAGGAATGGGTATGAAAATGTCCCGAGCGGATTTTGAACATATAGCAAGTCCGGAAACCGCACTATTCGTAGGTAGTCCCCAACAGATCGTAGAAAAAATTCTTACTCAACATGAAGCATTTGGGCACAACCGTTTTATCGCGCAAATAGATATCGGTGGTCAGTCTTTTAGCGAGGTTGCAAAAGGGATCGAACTTCTTGCAACAGAAGTAGCTCCTATCGTAAAAAGAGAAACAAGTAAATAAATGCAAGGAAAATGGTTGGGATGCATAGTATCCCAGCCATTTTTTTTGTTTTAAGAAACTATCAAGTCTATCGCACGTGAATAACTTTCTCTCAATAGCATAAGGTATGTCACTATTTAGGGATAATGCGCGGTAGTGAGCTGGATAAAGTGTTCGCTGGGATTTTCGCTGCAGTCGAACGCTTTCCGCCGGGTGAGCGATGAGCCATCCCCGCCGCTTAGGCGTCGTAGGGATGGCTCATTTGCTCACTCATCCGGCAGGAGTCGTCGCCTACAGCGAAAATCCACATAAATGGCTTACTTATCCGCGTAGACTCGTAAAAAACAAGATTTTACAGTTTTTTCAAATGTTTAAATCCAGTAAATGGTTTAGAGCAACTAATTGGTCATTGAA
>NZ_VDGG01000036.1 GCF_006861775.1 Psychrobacillus soli
TTAAAAGAAAAAGAATAGAAAAAATTAAAGAAACAGGCAACTTCTTGTTCAAAATCGAACAAGAAGTTGCCTGTTTTTGTTTGAAAAAACGATATGAATTTAAAAACGTAAGTTTTTCAGTGCCCTCCTCCAGAACAGCTAGGGTTTACTAAAATTGGTTGGAAAACGATTATAGGATTAATTATTTTGTATTTCATGACATTTTCAACTGGTCAAGAGGCAGTGCAACGTTACTATTCTGCTCGAAATGAAAAGACCGCTGTATGGGGATCGCTATTATGTGGAGTTCTTATGACCGTGTATGCATTCATACCAGCAGTGTTGGGATTAATTGCTTTATCTGCTTTTCCAAATATTGAGGCAAATAATGCGCTTGCAACGGTTTCGATTGAGTTATTGCCACCTCTAATTGCAGGATTATTATTATCTGGTGTTATTTCAGCTACGTTATCCAGTGCTTCTGGTAATTTACTTGCTGTAGCTAGTGTATATGTGAAAGATATACATGGACCACTTCTAAAGAAAGTAGTGAAGGAAGAAAGTGAATTAAAAGCTAGTAAGTATGTTGTACTAATTGCAGGTTTGTTTGCAATCGGAATATCGTTGTTCAGTCAACAGATTATTCCTTTGCTTGTATTTGCATTTACCATTCGATCAACAGGTCCATTTGCAGCATACATTCTCGGCTTACTTTGGGAGAAGGTTACACCAAATTCGGGTTATTACTCTATTATTGTAGGTACAATTGTAGGGGTTTCGTGGCAGTTAGCGAAGGAACCTTTTGGGATAATGGCAGTAATCGTTGGATGTGTAGCGAGTTTAACAACATTTTTACTAGTGAACTGGATTGAAAAGAAAAAAGGAATACCGATTGCTCCATCTGCATACGAGTCAAATGAGTGACGCGCCCCTGTGTTAGATAAAATTCTACACAATTCTTACCATACACTACAATTCACCATTAAATAATATCTACTATAAATGTTCGAAAAAGGAAAAGTAACTGTTCCGATAAAATGAAAGTGCTACTAAATATTGGATGGGTGGTTGCCTTGCGCAAAACAAGAACATTAACTTATTAGAAAACAAAAAGAAAATCATCCCAAGGCATCGTGAACATAAGGATCGTTTCCAATAAAAAAATAGTAGTTTGACAACCACCACTTTATCGGTAAAGGTTTCAAGAGAGGAGCGTTTGAGTGCTTCTCTCTTTTAATATATATCCATTACAAATCACTAGCATCGATTTGGATAGGTTACTACCACCAAACCATTATAAAGGATTTTTTTATGGAGAAATTATTTTTCAGAAGATTCAGATTTAAATATAGTGTTGAATTATTTTAATGCGGTGCTAGTGAAAAAAATTATAAATAGATTTGTAGCTGGGGAGGGATTTTTTAAGTTGATTAGACCAATCATTCTAGAAAAATCAATTTCTGGTTTTCTTGTAATAACCGTTTTGGATATTTTATTTAACAGTAATTGAGGAAGGATGCTAATCCCTAAATTACTTTCTACCATTGCAACAATAGATTGGTTCGTATCCATAATTTCATATCTAATATTGGGTGTTATATTATGAACTTTAAAAAACTTTTTTAACTCGATATCTCCGCCCTTCCCCGGTAAAATAAAAGGTTCTTGATTTAATACCTTTAGCGTTACTTTATTTAACTGGGCTAAAGGATGTTCTGCGCTGATTATGCATAATAACTTATCCTTTTTTAAAGGGGGAAAGGATAGTGAAAAAAAAAAAGGGTTGTCCGCTACAAAACCACAATCCAATTGCCCTTCTAAAACTAACTGTTGTATCACCTCATAATTCTCTTCAAGGATAGAAACTTCGATACCTGGGTATTCTTCATTCATTTTTTTTAATATTTTAGGAATCCATTTTGTAGTGACGCTAGGAAATGTACCCACCTGCAATTGTCTATAAGTAACTATTAATTAAGTAAATGCGAAATAACACTCACCATGAAGAGGTGGGTGTTATTTCGTATTTTCCTTTGATCGTCACATGTGTGTATATGTCCACGCGGAGTCTGAAGGAAGCTGGAGGCAAATTTATTCTACAAATGGCTGAACACGACCAACCTTCCTCTCTTGGTTGGTTACTGTGTAAACAACAGTCCTAACTAGTTTCAAATGTATTCTATAAATAGGGGGTTGTGCTGTAGCACAAAATATTTTAGCTACTTGAATATATTAATTGACTGAATTATGTGAGATAAAGAAAGGGGTCCATTGTAAGTTTATTTAATATAGTTAATTATTGGAAAGAGGGATTGGGATGAAGAAGGTACAAAGAGTTGCGATACTAGGGGCTGGAAATGGCGGAATTACTGCTGCAGCGGATTTAAAAAGTAGAGGATTTGAAGTAAGTTTATATGAACTTCCTCAATTTAGAAAAAATTTAGAAGGTATCAAACAAAAAGGCGGTATCTTATTAATGGAACTAAATCAGGAATCTTTCTACGAAGTGGATTTGGTAACTACTGATATTGTTCAAGCTATTCAAGGAGCAGATGTTATAATGCTGACGGTCCCGGGATTTGCAATTGAGCAATTTGCCGAACTATTGGCACCGATTGTATCAGAAGAGCAAGTGATTTTGCTAAATGGGGCTGCGGCAATGGGATGTGTACGTTTTGTAAATAAAGCAAGAGATTTAGGGATTAATAAGAAATTTAGTATAGCTGAAACAAATTCACTTACCTATGGAACACGTGCATTCCCTGCGGAAGCTATTGCAGAATTGTCTTTACGTGTAAAAAAGATTTTTCTAGCCGCGTATCCACATACCGAAACAGAGCGACTACTTGCTGTTTGTTCACAACTTTATGATTGCTTCGTTGCGGCAAAAAATATATGGCATACGACATTAGAAAATGGAAATCCGGAGGTTCATCCAGGTCCTTGTTTGTTGAATGCAGGGAGAATTGATTATTCTCAAGGGGAGTTTTGGCTTTATAAAGAAGGGATTACGGAACATACGATTAAATTGCTTCATGCTATTGAAGGTGAGCGTATGGCAATTGGAAAGGCTTTTGGATTTGAACTGGAGGATGCGGTCCAAAGTAGAGCAAGAAGAGGGTATTTTAGTAACGAAGAGGAAGATCTCCAAACCCTTTTTAATACAAGTGAAGTATTCACTAAAATCAAAGGCCCTGTAAGTGTTCAATCACGTTACTTTACTGAGGATATTTCTAGTGGTCTTGTTCTCTGGTCCGATTTAGGAAAAGTAGCGGGAGTTCCAACGCCGAATATAGATGCAGTAATAATTTTAGGTGGGACCCTGTTAGAACAGGATTTTAATAACGATGGACTTCATTTGAAGAGCCTTGGTTTGGATGGTTTGTCGGTTCAGCAATTAGTAGAATTTGTATAAAAAGGGTGAATGGGAATGGGGAAGGTAAGAGTAAAAAGAAAGCCAACATTATTCGAGGCTATATCTTGTCTAGTTTTTATGGGATTAGTCATTGGTATAGGTTTTGGGATATTTGGAATTGGGATTCAAATATTATTAGTTATATCCGCTGCATATGCCGCTTTTATTGGATGGAGAGTTGGTCTAACATGGGACGAAATGGAAAAGGGTGTTTCTACTCGAATAGGTAATGTAATGCCAGCAGTTTTCATCCTATTTGCAGTAGGTATTGTAATTGGTAGTTGGGTATATGCAGGTACTGTGCCAATGTTAATCTATTATGGATTGAAGATTATAAGTCCGGCATTTTTCTTAGTGACAGCTTTTATAATCGTTGCCGTAGTTTCTACTGCAACAGGAACTGCATGGGGATCCACAGCTACAGCTGGTGTTGCGCTTATGGGGATAGCTGCGCAGTTAAATATTCCGCTTGGGATGGCAGCGGGAGCGGTGATTGCAGGGGGAGTTTTTGGGGATAAATTATCGCCATTGTCTGATACGACTAATTTGGCTCCGCTTGTTTGCGAAGTAAACCTTTTTGATCATATTAAACATATGTTGTATACGACCATTCCAGCTTCTTTAATCGGGATAATTGTTTATATGATAGTTGGCCAGCAGATGTACGGTAATGAAAACGTAGATATTGCGGCTATTAAGACACTTACTGGTGAGCTAGATTCTATTTATAATTGGAACGTTTTTATGTGTTTACCATTCTTAGTTATTTTTTGGGGTGCTTTTTATAAAAAGCCAACCGTACCAGTTATGCTTCTTTCGTCAGTTGTAGCACTAATAGTAGGAATGTTATCCAACTCTTTTTCCTTTACTGATGGTCTACAAGCTATGGTCAGCGGATTTAATCTATCAATGGTCCATTCAGCAAATTTTGATGCTTCCGCTATTTCTGAAACTGTCCTAAAGTTACTTAATCGTGGGGGAATTTTCTCTATGACGACTATTGCAGTAACCATTATTTGTGGATATGCTTTTGCTGGGATAGTGGAAGTAGCTGGATGCTTAGAGGTAATCTTAGAATCATTCTATAGTAAGGTAGAGAAAGTATGGCAACTAATAGGGGTAACAATTGCTGGTAGTGTTGCGCTTGTTTTCACGGCAGGTGTTGCTTCAATTTCTATTATCATGGTTGGCACACTGTTAAAAGATGCCTACAACAAGATGGGATTAGATCGTAAAAATCTATCCAGGACTCTAGAAGATGCCGGCACCATGATTTTACCATTTGTTCCTTGGGGAGTATCTGGTATTTATTATTTAGAGGTTTTAGGGGTAGGAGTCGGAAATTATTGGATGTGGGCAATCCCATGTTACTTATGTATTGTTTTTGCCATGATTTTTGGATTTACTGGTTTTTCCATAGCCAAAACAGACAAAACAGATGCAAAAGTGAAAAGCGTTTTAGTTAGATAGAAAACTACGTTATAGGGATATAAAGAAAAATCCTTCTGAAAGGAAGATGACCAGTTTGCTGACTCCACAGGAATTTTTGTTTCTTTTGGTCGTCTTCATAGCTAATACTGTTGAATCCATGACTGGTTTTGCAGGTACCTTGCTTGCAATGCCTGCATCTATGCAATTGATTGGCGTAGATGAGGCAAAGACTGTTTTAAATGTAATTTCACTTTTATGTTGTATTTGGATCACTATATCGTGCTATAAAGATACGAATTGGAAGCAACTTTTTAAAATCTCCATTTATATGATACTAGGTATGATTGTAGGTATACTTCTATTTGACGTTGTTCCAGTATCCATTTTATTGAAGTTTTATGCACTACTCATTATTTTTATTGCCTTGCGAAAGTTTTTTGCGAAGAAGGATTTTACCCTTTCTCCGAACATTCTAATCTGGATAGTTGTAATGGCGGGAGTAGTACATGGATTATTTTTATCAGGTGGTTCATTATTGGTTATATATGCTGCCACAGCTTTGAAAACGAAGAAAGAATTTAGAGCCACTTTAGCACCGCTTTGGGTCATTTTAGATTCCTTCTTATTTATAAATCAAGTTCGTTTAGGACATGTGAACGAGACGACCATCCCATTGATACTTTGGTCAATCATTCCATTGATTCTGGGTATTATGCTTGGTATCAAATTATTTCCAAAGATAAACCACCAAAACTTTTTAAAGTTAACGTATATTCTTTTATTCATTTCGGGAATTTCCTTACTTTTAACATAAAGCGTTTTTCCATATATGACTAAAGATGCTCATGGTAAGATAGAAAAGGGGTAATGGAATGAGTGTCTTATTGAATGTATTATATAAATATGTTGTAAATAGTTTTGATATACAACTACTAGCCGGTCATGAGGGTATGGATAAATCTGTGAAATGGGTGCATATGGTAGAAAATGAAGAGATTTCTACTTTTTTAGATGGAGAAGAAGTTGTTTTCACAACTGGAATAGGGATATATGAAAATAAAGACTTTGATTTATTGGAATTAGTAAAAGAAAACATACGTAATGGTGCTAGCGGAATGGTAGTGAACATTGGACCATATATTCCGAATATTAGCGATGAAATCCTTGCCTATTGTAATGAAATGGCATTTCCATTATTCACAGTACCATGGGAAGTAAAGATGGCGCGTATAATAAAAGTGTTTTGCATGTATATTTTAGAAGCAGAAAAGTATGAAATGGAAATTTCTAAAGCTCTTGAAAAAGCATTACTTGCACCGATGCGAGAAGATTTGTATATACCTATCTTTGAAGAATATGATTTTAAACCTGAAAATGAACTGCGCTTTACAATGTTTAGTTGTAAACTACATCCTGAAATGAATAATAAAATTATAAATGAACTAACTAATAAGATTGAATTTTTCTCCTATCAATTGGATGGGAAAATTGCCATTGTAAATATAGAAGACTCGTTCATTCTTTGTTCCGTTCAACTGAATAATTCTAAATTAGAATTATTAAAGGAAAAAGTAAGTAGTTTTTTTACTATTAAAGCTCCCGAGTCACAGCTACAATTTATGTCACTTGGAAAAGAAGTGAAGAAATTAAATGAGCTACATAAGCATTTTATTAGAGCGAAGCAAGTTCATAAAATCAATAGCAACGGATTAATTTTTAAACCGATAGAGGACGAGCAGTCACTGGGTGTGTATGAATTATTATTATCATATGTAGAAAAAGATGGGGGAGAAAAATATTTTCAAACCATGCTTGGACCGCTTTTACAATATGATAATGCAAACGATACGGACTTAAGTGCAGTATTAAAATTATATTTAGAAACGAACGGACGTGTCAATGAAGTGGCGCAACGGATGTTTGTACATCGGAATACTATAAATTATAAAATCAAAAAAATTGAAAGCTTGCTAGTCTGCGATTTATCCGATTTTTTTGTTAGGCTTAATCTGTCCGTAGCATTTATGATGAAAGTGGTTTTATGATGTAATATGAAAACGCGTCTCTGTGTTAAGTTAAATATAAAATATTCAGATAATTATCGATAATTCACTGAAATTGGCAAGCACGAAATGACGTCCACTCGACGAACGGGTGGGCGTTATTTCGTGTTTTCATAAATAGTGATTTGTTATGTTTCAACTACTCAATAATCATTTTAAAAAGCGTCCCTACAATGTTAAATAGATAGATAACAAATGAAGAAAACGGGTTATTCGACGATTGAATACCCGTCTCTTTCTAGTTTACGGGGCAGTTCATATAAGGGTTTTTATTAACTTTGTCGTGTTCACGGTCCGGTTTGTCTCATGTATCCAATTATTAGGATATTTTATTTAAGTATACTTTCTTCATACTATTTGTTAGGAAGGAACAGGTGTAAACGCCAAGTTCCAGTTTTCCTTAAATTTATAATACTCCACTTTATTCCTATCAAAAATATTCTACTTGTGAGTTTTAAAAAAAGAGGAAATCACCCTCTATTTCCCAATTTTCCTATTCTTCATCTTCTGTTGCTTCTCCAGCTTCCAGAAATGCTGCAGATACTTTTTCAAATTCTTCATCCGTTTCGATTTCCGCTAAGTCTTCTCCATCAACTACTTGGAAAAAGAACACGTCCATGTCTTCTTCTGTTTCTTCTTTTATATCCTCTGCAAATGCAACAGCTGCATACTCTTTATCTTCAATCGTTAAAAGCCCGATTACTTCGATTTCTTGTTCGCGATCCTCTTCATCTAAAACCGTTAGGATCTCTCCCACTTCGATGCCGCCCATTTTTTCTTCCATTTAAAGTTCCTCCTATTTTTGTTCCGTTATTCTTTCATTTATTTACCGACTACAACTTATTTACACAAAAGCAATAAATTTTTAAATCTGTTTTGCCCATATAGTATTTCACTTACCTATGTTTTTATTCGTGACTCCATGCATATTCAAAAGCGTCCCAGTGCTTTAAATATTTCTACACTGTTGTGACAATAGATCAATAGGAATGAACAAGCTAGAGATCAACAATAAGTAAACGAAGCTGTAGAAAGTAATAAATCGAAGGGTCGTCATACAGCAGAAATAGTTCTGAATGTTATTGACAAATTTAATCGTATCTTACTACATAAGAGTCGAAATAATGCCTTTAAAGAAGTGAGCATCGTTTGAATTTCATTTTTGTTTAGAAAAATCAAAAAATTCTAATTGACATTAACAAGTTATTTAATTATTATGTATTTAAGTATTATTGTATACAATTATACGTTAATGAGGTGATGTAAGTGACGAGTCCTAATTATCAACAAAAGTCGGCTAAGGATTATGCGTATTTTGAAGTAAAAGAATTGATCATTAAAGGTGAATTACCACCGGAAGAGGCGATAATCGAGGAAAAATTAGCAACCCTATTGGAAATTAGCCGAACCCCATTAAGAGAGGCTTTGCAAAGACTAGAATGGGAGGGGTTGGTTAGCAGAAGGAAAAATGGAAGATTAGAAGTTGCTTCCATTTCAACTAGCGAACTAAGAGAGCTGTTTAAAATTAGAAGCGCATTAGAAGGAATTATTGTTGTACATGCAACCAAAAAAGCGACAAATGAAGACTTGGAAAAATTAGAGGATTGTGTTCAGATGATAAACTTGTTGTCAGGAAGTGATAGGGTTGATGATATCCTTCAATATGGAAAAGCCTTTCACAACATTTTATATGAAATAAGTGATCTTGAAACTTCGGTTAGGATATTAAGACAGTTGAATGATCACATTGATAGGTACCGTAGACTGGTACCATTTGAGAAAACTAAGTCCCAAAAACCTATTCAAAGTGATCATGATCTTATATTAAAAATTATGAGAGAAAAAGATTTAGATAAAGTTGCGAGTGTAATGGAAGAACATATCATGAAAAGCGCGGAAATTGCAATTACCGCGGTAACGAAATATGAAAGTGGTATTTCAAAGAGAAATGATTAGAATTGAAGGGAGCTTTACAATGAGAACTAGAAGTTTAGAAACTGAAATTATTCATGCGATTACTAAACCAGATGAAAAAACGAGGGCCGTTTCACCGTCAATCGTTCCAGCGGTTGCCTATGCTTTTACGGATGTTGAGAGTGCGATTGATACAGTGATGGGAAAAACGAATGATGTGTACTATGGAAGATATGGAAACCCAACTATTAAATTATTGGAAGAGAAAATTGCGTTTTTAGAACAAGGTGAGGAAGCGCTTGCACTTAGTAGTGGAATGGCGGCGATTTCAAATGCATTGTTATGCTATCTTACATCTGGTGATCATGTATTAGTGACAAAAGATATCTATGGGGGAACACATCACTTTTTAACTGTATTAGCCCCACGTTTTGGTATTGAGTTTGATTTTGTAGACTGCACGGATTTGGAAGCGGTTGCAGCTAGTATTAAGAGTAATACAAAAGTGCTGTACATTGAAACACCTTCCAATCCAAGTTTGACAATTTTAGATATTAAGGCACTTTCTAAGTTGGCACATGAACAGGGATTGGCAGTAATTGTCGATAACACTTTTATGACACCTTTACTTCAAAGACCATTGGACCTAGGAGCGGATTTGGTTGTTCACAGTGCAACGAAATATATTAATGGTCATGGCGATGTCATAGCAGGCTTAGTGGTAGGTAACAAAAGAGACATTTCATTTATTAGAAAAAATCTGATGGGCGATTTAGGGCAAAACTTAAATGCATGGGAAGCATATATGATACTAAGAGGGATTAAGACAATGGCTATTCGTATGAAAAAACATAATGAAAATGCGCTGGCAATTGCGGAGTTTTTAAACGAACATCCATTTATTTCAAAAGTTAACTACCCTGGTCTAATTTCCCACCCTCAATATGAATTAGCTCAAACTCAGATGGAAGGTATGGGTGGAATTGTAACGTTTGAATTGAAAGGGGATTTTGATACAGCGAAAAGATTCCTTAATCAGTTAGAGTTAGCAATGATATCGTTTAGTTTAGGAGATCCGGAAACTTTAGTTCAACATCCAGCTTCTATGACTCATGCATCTATACCGAAATCAGAAAGAGAGAAGTTCGGAATTTCTGATGGATTAATACGCCTTTCAGCGGGACTAGAAAATGCCGATGATATTATAGAAGATCTGAAGAATTCTTTATTAATAGTTTCAAATGAGCTTCAAAAAGAATTGAGCTATTCAATATAAATATGTTGTTATCTAAAAGGGGGATACTGAAAATAATGAAAAAGCCTAATTATTTCTTTTTAATGTTAATGTTCATAGTTAGCATAGTCATTGCAGGTTGTTCAGAGGAAGCTGAAGGTCAGGATAAACCAGAAGGAAAAGGGAAATATCCTGACAAACCAATTGAGGTCATTGTAGCTTTTAATGCAGGTGGAGGAACAGACGTTGCCGCAAGAACTATATTAAATTATGCTGAAAAATACGTTGGATCTAGCTTTGCCGTTATCAATAAACCAGGAGCTGCAGGTGAAATTGGTTTTACATCATTAGCGGGTGCACCTGATAATGGTTACACAATTGGGATGATTAATCCACCTACGACGTTATTACATCCAATTCAAAGACCTAACGAAGTAAAATATAATTTAGATGATTTTTCTCTAATAGCAAATATTGTATCCGATCCAGGAGCGTTTGTAGTGAATGCGGATAGTCAGATTAACTCTTTGGAAGATCTTTTTGAAGAAGCTAAAAAAAGAAAACTTAATATGGCTTATGGTGGTCCAGGGACATCTGAGGCTTTAACATTACGCAGGGCAGAGGAAATGAAAGATGTCGAGTTCAACAAGATTCCTTTTGAAGGAACATCACCAGCTGTTGCAGCATTGATGGGTGGGCATGTAGATGTGCTCATTACAAATGCTTCGGAAGTCATATCTCAGTATGAAGATAAAAAAATTAAAGTGCTAGCTGTGGGATCAGAAGAAAAAATGGATTTAATGCCAGATGTTCCAACATACAAGGAAGAGGGATTAGATTTAACACAAATATCTATGCGCGGAATTGCAGCACCTAAGGGAGTAAGTAAAGAACAAGTCGAATTTTTGGCAGATGCTCTTAAGAAAACAATGGAAGATGAAGAGTTTATCAAGAAGGCAACAGAAATGGCATTACCTTTAGACTATATGGGACCCGAAGAATATAAAGAATTTTTGGAAAATTACAACGATGAGTTAGTGGAAGAATTTGAGAGAAATCCTTGGTAAACGCCACATATGAAGCAAAAAATTTATTAGAAAGGAAATAAATTATGGCATATGGAGTTATTGTTTTAATCTACATTATCAGTGGTTACTTTTTATATGAGTCTACAAAATTTGGTGGGGACGCAGGTATCTTCCCTAGAATGGTGAGTGGGGCAATAATATTTATCAACACTATCTATTTATACCAAACTATAAAAGAACAAAAAGAAAATAGTAAAGAAATAGAGAAGGAAAGAAATAAATTACCAATAAAACCTTCAAAGCAGTTTTATGTAATTTCCATCTTATCCATTTTGTATATAGCTTTACTTAGTCCAATAGGTTTTCTGATTGTTACACCGATTTATTTGGCTAGTATTATGTTTTATCTAGGTGGAAGAAGTAAAAAGATGGTATTTATTTGTTCTATCGCTTTTACTTTTGTAATTTACTTTTTCTTTACTTCGCTACTACATATTACTATTCCACAAGGTATTTTAAATTTATAAAAGGAGGTGATGGAATTGGAGGCAGTATTTCAAGCATTGCTTAACACATTGAGTTTTCATAATATCGTTGTGTTATTCTTAGGAACATTTATCGGTATTATCGTAGGATGTGTACCAGGGTTTAATGCATCTGTCGGAGTGGCGCTTACGATTCCCTTAACGTTTTCATTTGCACCAGATACTGGTTTGATTTTATTAGTTGCAATTTATGCAGGTGCAGTTTATGGAGGTTCGATTGCTGCTATTTTGATCAATACACCGGGGGAACCAGGGAATATCATCACTGCGATGGATGGTTATAATATGACAAAAAAAGGGCAGGGTGGTAAGGCGTTAGGAATGGCGGCAATCGCTTCGTGGATAGGTGGTAGTATTAGTGCCATTTTCCTGTTCTTATTAGCACCCCCGTTATCAAAATTGACATTACTATTTGGCTCATTTGAAATGTTTTTATTGGCTATATTTGGATTATCCATTATAGTCGGTTTATCGAAAGGATCTATGGTCAAAGGGCTTATGTCTGGAGCATTAGGCGTATTGTTGGCGACTATTGGGATAGATTCGATTACAGGATCTTACCGATATACAATGGGCTTGCCATCTTTATATGAAGGGCTTCCACTTGTAGCTGTAATAATCGGCCTATACTCATTGGGTGCGGTATTCGAGTTGGGAGAACAAAAATCTGCAACTATACAAAATGCAGGTGTAAAGGTTAATAAACGAGATATTCTTCCTAACTTGAAGGATATGAAAAAAACTATTAAAACAATTTTCCGAAGCGGCGTTATTGGAACATTTGCAGGGATTACTCCTGGTGCGGGAATGAGCATTGGCTCTGCCGTCAGTTGGGAATATGCTCGAAGAAGTTCTAAGACACCTGAAAACTTCGGTAAAGGTGAAATTGAAGGCGTTGCTGCTGCAGAGGCAGGAAATAATGGAGTTGTTGGTGGTTCTTTAATTCCATTATTAACCTTAGGGATACCTGGTAATGCAGTTTCAGCTATCTTTTTAGGAGGATTACTAATTCATGGTCTTCGTCCAGGTGCAGCACTATTTACGACGCATGCTACAACAACGTATGGATTGATCTGGGGATTTTTATTCGCCAACTTTGTAATGATCATTATCGGGTTACTAGGCACTAGATTCTTTTCGAAGTTAGCTATTGTTCCCGTTTATTTGTTAGCACCACTCATTTTTGTAATCAGTACTGCAGGCACTTTAGCAGATCGAAACTTATTGGCTGATGCAGTGGTGATGATAATTTTCGGTATTTTCGGTTACTTTTTAATAAAATTAAAATTTCCATTAGTACCGCTAGTTCTAGGTTTTATTTTAGGTCCTCTTGCAGAATCGGAACTAAGGAGAGCGTTATTGATAAACCAAGGTGATTTACTTGCCGCTGCACTTCACCCCATCTCAATAATACTAATTGTTCTAATTATTTTCTCTTTGTTTGGAACTCAATTAAAAATCCTTTCCAAACAATTAGTTAGAAAAGTGAAGAAACAGGAGTTGGGTGGTGCTGAAAATATATGATGAGCTCTTTTGAAAGGATTCGTAGACTCTTAAAAAATGAACCCGTCGATAGACTTCCCTATAGTTTTTGGACACACTTTCCAGGAATTGATTTAATTCCTGAACAGCAAGCAGAAGTAACCTATCAATTTTCAAAGGAATTTGATGTTGATTTTATTAAACATATGCCGAATGGACTTTATATGGCGGAAGCTTGGGAATGCAAGTGTAACTTTAATGATATTGAACAAGGTGGTGTTGCAAAAGTTGAGAAATATGCAATTCAGCATGCCGAAGATTGGGAAAAACTAAAAATTATTGAACCGACTTATGGTTCATTGGGAAGAGAACTTGAAGCTCTAGATAGTTTGATAAAGAAAGTAGATGGTACTAAGCCAATAATATGTACAATTTTTTCTCCTTTAACGATGGCACAAAAAATTACAGAAGATATTGGATTTTATCTCCAATATCACCCCAATGAATTAAAAAAAGGGTTAGAAATTATTAGTGCAACCATTATAAAATTTGCAAAAGAAGCATTACGAAGAGGTTGTGATGGAGTGTTCTTTGCAAATCAAATGGCAACAAGGAAATCAATCACACTTGAGAAATACAGAGAATTTGGTGTTCCATTTGATTTAGCTGTTTTACATGCGATTAAGAATGATTCCTGGTTTAATGTAATGCATTTACATGGTGAGGAAGTTTTATTTGATGAAGTGAAAGAATATCCCGTTCAAGCGATCAATTGGCACTTATGGGACAGTGATCCTTCTATTGAAAGGTTCTTGAAGGAAAGCGATAAAGTAATTATCGGAGGGTTGAAAAGAGCTTATATTACATCAGGTAATATCGATAGTATCAGTCAACAAATTGAGCAGATTTGTAGTCAAACAAGACAATCCAGGATAATTTTTTCTCCAGATTGTGTCATCCGTTATCCAGTCGTAGACGAATATATCCATCAAGTAAAGGATAAAATCATAGAGTTATCTAAAAAAGAGGAAATAATATCTTTACCACTCGCTGAAGCGGAAAAAGACCACTGCCTTCAGTCTGTAGGAAGTTCGAATTACAGAACTTATGAAACCGGCCAGTTTCAAGAAAGAGCTGAAAACAATGGTATATCTTTATTTAAACATATTCCATAAGAATTGAGAAGTGCCCAGCAAAATATGTTGTCCCTGTGCAAGAGAACATTCTGTACTATTCTGAAAAAATAATACAATTTCAATTTTTAAAAGGTAGTTATTAATAACCAGATCCCGTTCACCAAGATACTGATGAACGGGATTTTCATGTTTGTAAGACGGGAATCCCATCCATCGATTTTAAAGGGTTATCCCTGCTAGAGTGCAGTGCTTGGTCTCATTTTCCGTCATAAAAACTGGTATTTACCCACTACAACTTACATGTACACAAAAGCAATAAATTTTTTAATCTGTTTTGCCTATATAGTATTTCACGTACTTATGGCTTTATTCGTAACTCATTGTACATTCTCAATTTCTTTTATTACCCTAGCTGGATTTCCACCGGCGATCACATTATCTGGGATATCTTTTGTGACGATTGCTCCGGAAGCTATCACTACATTATTCCCTATTTTCACTCCTGGATTAATAACAGCTCGACCGCCTATCCAAACGTTATGACCGATATGTATAGGCTTTCCATACTCGAGAACTGTTATTCTTTCTTGTGGATTTAACGGGTGCGTCGCAGTATATATATGCACACCAGGAGCGATAAAACAGTTGTCCCCGATTCGGATTTCACATACATCTAGAAACACACAGTCAAAGTTAGCATAAAATTTTTCCCCTACATGAATATTGTAGCCATAGTCACAACGAAACGTTGGTTCGACATAAAAAGCACCATTAGTGGAACCAAACAACTCTTTGATTAACTCTGTACGCTGCTCGTCATCCGTTTCGATTGTTTCATTAAATAATCGTGTCAATCTTCGTGCATTCATTCTTTCGTTTAATAGTTCAGGATCAGCTGCATTATACAGCTCCCCATTCAACATCTTTTCTTTCTCTGATTTCATACAAGTCTACTCCTCGATAGAAATACCTTTAAGTTTCGTATAAAAAAGTGTATGTGTGTTATATATAATTCAACACTATTTTGGCAATTCATTAAAATTATAAGAACTACCCAATCAGCGGAGAACGCTGTCTGTCGTATCTTAAAGTTGTTTGTCAAATTTTATGAAGTCTTGTAAAGGAATTTCTGATAAGATAGATACATACATAAAACTGGAAAAGATATAGGGTGGAGGATAGGTATGCTAAATAAGCTTATGCGTAAAAAGCAGCCAGCATTGAATAATGATTTATTAAGAAGAAAAGAACTAGCGCAAATAGAACAATTGCCTTCTCATATATCGATTATTATGGATGGAAACGGTAGATGGGCTAAGAATCGCTCTTTACCAAGGGTTGCTGGTCACTTTGAGGGGATGCAAACCGTTCGGAAAATAACCAAGTTCGCCAATGAAGTAGGTATTAAAACCTTAACCCTTTATGCATTTTCAACGGAAAACTGGAAAAGACCAAAAATAGAAGTAGATTATCTTATGAAGTTGCCAGAAGAGTTTTTGGGAAAATATTTACCCGAGTTAATCGAGCAAAACGTACAGGTACAAATGATGGGGAATCATGATCTCCTTCCCGAACATACTAAAAGAGCAATTAATAAAGCAGTTGAACAGACTTCTCATAATAATGGGCTTATTTTAAACTTTGCATTGAACTATGGTAGTCGAGATGAAATTGTTCAATCAGTAAAGCAAATTGTTAACAAAGTACAGCACGGGTCAATCTCCAGTAATGAAATCACAGAGGAATTAATAAGTAGTCATTTAATGACTAAAGAATTATCCGAGCCAGACTTACTTATCCGTACTAGTGGTGAAATTCGTCTAAGTAACTTTATGCTTTGGCAACTTGCTTATACCGAGTTCTGGTTTACCGATACATTATGGCCAGATTTTGATGAAGCTTGTTTAATGGACGCCATTGAAAATTATCAAACAAGGAACAGAAAATATGGTGGACTTAAGTAAGAAGTATTAGAAAAGTAAACGATATTTGTAGAATTGAACTTTTGTAAGATTTAATTGCTAGGATTGTGGATTATCTCAAAATAGTTGCTCCCTAAAATTAAAAAATAAGAGATCTCTAAAAAAGCACTCCCGAGTGACGCTCCACTGTGTTGGAAACAATTCTATACTATTCTGAATTTATATTACAATTCAAGCGTGCATGAAATATAATAACCCTCTTTTCTTCCAACTAGGAAGGAAGGAGGGTTAAATTATTGGCTACAAAATTAGAATAATACGGTTTTGCAAGTAAGTACCACTAAACCGCAAATACCATTTCATCGAGAGCAAGTAAATGACTCAGTGACTTAGTTGTACGATTGAAAGATAGTTGCACTTGCGAAAAGGCTAGGATTTAAAAATTTGTCAGTCGCCGAGAGAATGCAAACACTTTTTTATAACTTTTTAGTTTATTACACCCTTTTATAATCAATTGAGTGGTACAAAAGTATACCAAGGAAATCATCCAGAAGGAGAATACTGAAAAATCAAAAAGTAACCGTTCGAGGGAGGCTGAATTATTTAGCGCTGTATATACTGAAGTTAGTTCCATTGCATGGTGACCAAACGAAGTCTTAAGGGAGAGGTGAACGACATAAATAGAGGAACTTAAATCTAGAATCGAATATACAAGTGAATGTGGCATTATTCTTCTTTTATCTATCACTATTGCAGGCTGAGGAACCAAGTATACCTTGATAAACTTAGTCAAAGAATTCTCTAAAGTGGGGTAATAAACCACTTTGGACAAAATGAAATATTCGAAACAAAGCTTAAAAAGGAAACAAGTAATACCAAAATTAAAAACTACGACTAATTGGAGGAAATATAAAATGAATCTTAAAAAGAAACTAGCAATGGGTATCGCAACTGGAGCATTGGCTGTAAGTATGATCGGCGGGGGAACTTATGCTTATTTTAACGACGTAGAAACATCAACTAATACATTTGCTGCTGGGACATTGGATTTGGCAGTTAATCCGGAAACAATCATTGATGTAAAAAACATTAAGCCGGGTGACTGGATGTATCGTGGTTTCAAATTGGAAAACAACGGTACCCTTGATATTTCAAAAGTATTGTTGACTACCGAATTTACTGAATCAGTAGCTGGCTTTGGAGATCACATTGTTGTAGAATTCCTGATAAACGAAGACAAAAGCAGTATTCTTGGAGCTAGCAATGTGATTGACTCCATGACTTTGAGCGAATTGGCAAATATGTCAGCGGATGCCGTTAAAAATGAATCACCGAAATGGTTTGGATGGCAGGGTGGGGAAAACAGCGGTCTCAAAGCTGGTACAAAGGATCAATTGCACGTAATGTTTAGATTCAATGACAATAAACAAGACCAAAACGCCTACCAAAATGCAAATCTATCTTTAAAGTGGAAGTTTGATGCACAGCAGACAGCTGGAGCATCGAAATAATATATAACCTGGGAGGAGATTAATTCTCCTCCCTTATTTTTTTCCAATCATAGGTACATTCCTTATATATATTTCTCAGCATATAAAGATATTTTGTGTTTTGAGGAATATATTTAAAGAAATTCCAACAATAAAAATTAGAAAGGCGGGATCGGATTGAAAAAGAAACGTAGACGCAGATATAAGAAAAAGAAATACGATCTTTTCCTGATTTTTGAAATTGCACTCATTTGTTACTTAGTCATCTTCGGCACCGGTTATATGACGTCTAACACATCTGCACATTTCAGCAGTCAGTCGCAGGTCTTTGAGACAATCACTTCCGATATTTGGGAAGTTCCGCAAATTTTTGTCAATGCATGTGGCCAAGAATACACCATTGACGAGGTAACAGGTGAAATAGTCTATCTTGACCTCGAAATCAAAAATTATAGTCCTATAGAAAAAAGCGAAACGGATGTATTATCAAGCGGTGAAGAAGAGATTAACAGTGAAGCTAAAGATGATACTCCTATAGAAGAAAGCAAAGCGGATGTATTATCAAGCGGTGAAAACGAGGTTGACAGTGAAGCTAAAAATGATACTCCTATAGAAGAAAGCGAAACGGATGTATTATCAAGCAGTGAAGAAGAAATTAACAGTGAAGCTAAAGATGATACTCCTACAGATGAAAGTCAAACAGATGTAATATCAAGCGGTGAAAACGAGGTTGACAGTGAAGCTAAAAATGATACTCCTATAGAAGAAAGCGAAACCGATGTAATTTCAAACGGTGAAGAAGTGATTGATTGTGAAGACATAGTTGGTTTGGATACTACGGAAGAGTTAGAATGTGTAGGCAAAGATGGTAGCCCTGTAGTAGAAAATGATACTGCTTCAAGTGAGGAAATCATCGCCGACTGTAACGCTAATGAGGAACTTTTAGTAGAAAGCGAAATAGTAGCACCGGAAAACATAGAAACAATTGAACAGAAAAATGAAGAACAGAATGAATTAGAAAATGGAAACGGTGAAGGCGACAAAGAAGGCGACACCACAACGGATATGGATGAAAGTAAAGAGGAAGAGCTACAGAAGCCTAATGATGAAAGTGAAAAACAAGCGGAAGGCAAGGATGAAACTGTAACCGAATCAAAGGAAAAGAACCCGACAGATAAGGATTCAACAAAAGATGAAACTTCCGAAAATAGTACCGAGCAAAACAATGCTGATGAAATGAACGATGCTGCAAAACAAGAAGAAAACATACAAAAAGCGGAGGATGACACAAATGAGATATAACAAGAAAACGAAAAAAGAAAAGATGAAAAAATGGGTAAATAACATTGTCTCTACCATATTGATGATCCTGCTAATCAGCGTAGCCTCTGTAGTAGTTATATCGAAAGCTTCTGGAGGAGAACCGCAATTTTTTGGTTACCAGTTAAAAACAGTTCTTTCAGGATCCATGGAGCCAGGAATTCAAACAGGTTCAATCATTTCCGTTAAGGCGGCCGAAGATAAAAACGCCTTTAAAGAAGGCGATGTCATTACATTCCAGGCAGAAAAAGATATTTTGATCACACACCGGATTACAGAGGTAGTCAAAAGTGGAGACTCCGTACTTTACCGGACAAAAGGTGATAATAACAATGCGGAGGATATGGATCCAGTTCTTTCCGACAATGTGGTAGCGAAATATACTGGATTCACATTACCTTACGTTGGATATTTCATTAATTTTTCCCAGTCTAAGAATGGAGCATTACTACTTTTAATACCTGGATTCCTGTTGCTTATTTACTCAGCATTTACAATTTGGAAAGTAATCTCTGTAATCGAATTGAACCCGAAAAAACAAGCAGATGTAGTAGTGGAAGAGAACGGGAATAGTACTTCCTAAAATGATCGATAGGGAATGTAAGGAGGCATTACAATGATTAAACTCTTTCGGTTATTCACATTACTTCTATTGATTAGCGTGATTTGTTTCTATTCTATGACGAATGTATTTGCAGAGGGTGAAGATGACAACGCTGAGAACGATATAGGCATCAGTCTATCACCAAAAGATAATTTATTTGATATTAGCAACATGAAGCCCGGTGATTGGGCGCCTAGGACTATTACAGTTCAGAATTCCGGCAATACTGATTTTGTTTACCGTATGCAGCTACAAAACAGTGGAGAAAAAAAGCTTTTCAATGAGCTTTTAGTGGAAATAAAAGCAGGTGATGAGGAGTTATATCAAGGGAAATTGGCCGAACTTGAATCATTACAAGAAAGAGAACTTACAAGCGGCACCGAAGAAAATTTAGATATCACTATTCGCTTTCCAGAGCATCTTGGCAATGAATTTCAAGGGCTTGAGTCAGCATTTGTATTCTCTTTTGCAGCGGAAGGAAACGATAGCACAGTAGTCCAAGCCATGACAACAGGACAGGTTGCTAGCGTTGGTCCACCTTCAGTTGGTACAAGCATACCTACCACGTCCACAAATATATTCAATTGGATACTATTTGGTACTTTACTTGCAAGTGGGGTAATTGTATTAATGGTCATCAGACGGTACAGACGGATGAAAATGGCTCCATAGCCACTGAGCTGTCTCCGCTAAATATTAAAACAGCCCTGTAGAATATTCTCTACGGGGCTGTTTTTAAGTAAGTATGCATTATATTTGTTTATATGCATAAATTTGGTGATTCTCTATTGCGGTTACAGGGATCTAAACGCATCTTCTATTTTGGAGTGAATGAAATACATAAAAATAAAAACAGAAACATATCATAATCTGACATATTTGCAACCAGAGAATGTGAATTGCGGTAACCACATCCCTCTGTATAAGTTTTTGTAGAGGTACTTAGATTTTACTAGAAAATGTCCTTATTTTAATGTCTAAAAAACAAAGACCTATGAATTTTACTATTAGTAAACTATACAAGGCTTTTCAATTTTCGAGGAGGGTTTTGTCCCAGTCTCTTTCTTACTATTCTATCAATTAATGAATACATGGATAGACATAAATACCTGTGTTAAGACAAAAATAGTTAATAGAAGCACGCGTAAAGTGACGTAATATTTGACGTTATTTGGTTATACTGAACTATATAAAATAGTAAATATAAAGGAAACTGTGAAGTACTTCCTGCATTTGGGCACCTGGGAAGTATGGAGTTACTGGTGCAACCGGCCTGATTAAATTTGGATATCTATTATCCAGTTTAGTTAGGCTTTTATTATGAGTTTAGGAGGAGGTCGATTTAGAAATGATAAAATCTTCAGAGCTTACCCCAAAATTGGATTCAAAAGCTACCTTACTAAATGAGCAGCAAGAAGAATTGTTAATTGAAAATAAAAAACTTGCTGAGACAAATAGAAAGTATCAAGACACATTGGAAAATATTATGTCTCTGTACCGAAAGCTATACAGCTTTTCATCTCATAAATCCCTTGAGAGACTAGTAGAAGAAATTACAATCACTTTAATAAAATGTATGCAAGAAAATGCAGCCTTCTTTTGGGTAATTGATTACCATTCGCAAATCAGCTACTTCTCCAATAAAACAAGCAATGCAAATTTAGAAAATGATTTAAGGAATGATTGGCATCATATACATGGGAAAAAGGAATCGTTTATTAGTACTTATAACCAGGAATACTTTTGGATGAAAATAATAAGAAATTCCCAACATGTTGGAGTTTTAGGAGTGAAAGTTTCCGATTTTGAAGAGGTGAAAAATTCAATTATACTCAATCGTACATTTGAATTTTTAGCCGAACTTAGTGAAATGACACTAGAAAGAATACACATGAATCAAATAATGGATCAAATGCTCATCGTGGAGGAACAGAATCGTATCGCAAACGAAATTCATGACAGCGTTTCTCAGCGACTATTTGGAATTGTTTATTCGTTGCATAGTTTACGGGTCAAGAGTCGAAGTATTACAACAGAAGAATTGGATCAAGAATACCAATTCCTATCCCAGACTGCCAATACAACTATGAAAGAGCTCCGAGCATCGATTTATAAGCTCAGCTCTGTGAAGAAGGGGAATAAAGCATTTTTTGTCATTCTAGAAGATTATTTAACCGAATATGCAAAGTTACATGACATTAAAATCGATTATCAACTATCTGGGGATGAGTCTCTTCTTACACAAAAGATTAAAAATGGACTTTATCGAATTATTTGCGAAGCATGTGGAAATGCAGTCCGACATGGAGAATGCACTGTAATTGTGCTTACATTAGCTGCATTAGAAGATAAAATAATAGTAGAAATAGAAGATAACGGAATTGGGATTCATTTGCATAATCATGAAAAAGAAAACGGAATAGGACTTATGAATATGAGAAGTATTATAAGTTCTTTTAGTGGATCATTCTCCATTGATAGCTTACAAGGTGTAGGAACAAAAATTCAAATTGAGATTCCAAATGTAAAAATGCTAAAAAAACAAGAGGTGCTTGGATAATGAAAGTCGTAATTATTGATGACCATCCATTGATTAGAAAAGGATTAAAATCATTATTTTCATTAGACGAATTAATAGATGTAATTGGAGAAGCTGCAACTAGAAAAGATGCATTAGAACTTCTTCGTAATGAAACACCTGATATAGCGATTGTTGATCTTCGACTAGGAGACGACTCAGGTCTCGATCTAATAAAAGAAGCTTCTCGCACAGGGATAACTAGTAAATTTGTTATACTTACCTCTTCCACAAGTGAGGACGATTTTAACAAAGCAAAAGAAATTGGTGTGGCTGGTTATCTGTTAAAAGAAGCACTCCCTGAAGAGCTCCTACATGCTTTACTGATGATTAGCAGAGGAAGAAAATACTATGATCCGGCAGTATTAGATTTACTCATGAAAGTAAGTTCAACTGTTGAAGAAGATGGACATATTGAACAATTAACCCCAAAAGAGAAGGAAATATTAATAGAACTGGGTAAAGGGCATTCCAATAAAGAAATTTCAAAATCGCTGTATATAACAGAGTTTACTGTAAAAAAGCATGTCAGTCAGGTTTTTGCAAAGCTAGGTTTATCTGATCGAACCCAAGCAGCTTTATATGCTAATGCCAAAGGTCTAGTCAAATATACAATAACCTCATAAACAACAAAAGTGTAATTGAATTTCGATTTCCTACGCCGAAACTATTTTCCTTTTAAGCACGTCAAATGATGCCCATCTGATTTTTCAGGTGGGCATTATTTAATGCTATATTAGTATTAGAATAGTTAATTTGCATGTTTAATGACGGAAGAGGGACCAAAATATGAAGAAACTCCTAGCCTATACATCGGTTTTCCTGTGGATGGCATTAATATTTTATTTTTCGAATCAACCGGCTAATGAGTCTAACGAGTTGAGTACAGGAATAACCGAAGTTATTGTAACGGCGGTAGAAAAAGTTGCTCCTCATTCTAATTTTATTGTTGGAAATTTAAATCATTTCGTTCGAAAGAATGCACATTTTCTTATCTATTTAGTGCTAGGTGTGCTTCTTATACATTCTTTACGGTTAAGTGGGGTAGACGGATATAAAGGGATAGGACTGGCTTTATCCATTTGTGTGTTGTATGCCATATCAGATGAAGTGCATCAGCTTTTTGTTCCCGGTAGGGGGGCTCAGGTAAGGGATGTGTTTATTGATAGTGCGGGGGCATTTGTTGGAATCGGGATTTATGTGGTAATTTTGTTTCGAACTCATGTGGATGGGTAGACTATTTACTGAACTGGCAGTAAATGCTTAGAAAGGATGATTCCACATGATGTATCCTCTACTTACTATTCTGTGGAGTGCTTGGATACTAGTTGCGACAACTACTTCAGATCCATATATCTTTTTGTATGATCAAGTTGTCCAGTTTAGCTTTGAACCTTCACCCAATTACCTGGATTTACTCATTACGAGTGATATCGCGTTAACAAGTGAATTTTATATCATACAAAAAACTGGTCATATGCTGACGTTTGCTCTTTTGTATACATTATATTTTCGTTGGTGGAAGCGGAAGGGTTTTGCACTCTTAGTAACTGGTGTATACGCAGCTTTTACGGAGATTCTTCAGTTGTATTTCAATCGAAACGGCAGATTGTTTGATGTTGGAATAGACTTTTTAGGGATTATGGTTGCTTTTTTTGTTTGGGCTTTTGTTGTAAAGCAGAATGGACGAGGTAGGAGGACATTTTTGGAAGGGGAATGATGTACGGCATATGACTACCAAAAAAGGATTACAACAGGATAGAGTCTGAATTGCATCTTATACAGGTACTATATGTTGGATACCAATCCCCTCAAAAATCCATAAAAAAAATATTGTACTATTCAGTATTTCCACATACAATCAACATATCTCAAAAGAAATTTTCAAGATAGAATGATAAATAATTGAAGGATACATAAAAGCATGAAAAAAAACTATTTAAAGATTATCACCATTATTGGGATTTTACTAATATGTGTCGTTGCTATGAATATCCTTGCTATGAATATCATTCTAGTCAAAGATAAAGCGATTTCACCAAAAGCAGTGAATGGCGTTTTAGATTTACGGAATTATGAGTTTAACGGAGCAGAACCGGTAGAAATGAATGGAGAGTGGGAGTTTGTTCCTAATAAGTTGCTGGATTCTCCGGCCCTCGACGAACAAAAAAACTATCTTGTTCAAGTTCCATCATTATGGACGGATTATGACCTATTATTTAATCTTTAGCACCTTGACCATTTTAATTTATTTCACTATCGGAACGCTAAATGTTACATCAAATTATGCGATCAATATTTTACCACCTTTATTTCCTTTTATTTGTTTGACGATGCTTTCGCTTTATATTTCCCATCGTTTCATGGATTCCTTCCTAAAGAAAGAGGAGTTGTCCAATGCTCTTCTACGTGTGGATAAGTTGAAGGACGAGTTTCTTGCAAAGACTTCTCATGAATTTCGAACCCCTTTACATGGAATTATAGCAATTTCTCAATCGATGCTAGAGGATAGAAAATCTTCCTTGACGGTAAATGAAGAAGAGAAAATGGGTCTAATCGTAGGAACCGCTCAGCGTTTATCTAACCTTGTAAACGATATTTTGGATTTTTCGAAATTGGAAGAAGGTAATTTGCGTGTCAGTATTACCTCTGTGGATCTATTTTCCATCGTCCATGTCGTAGTGGAAACTTTTACATACATGATAGAAAAAGATGTGAAGATCGTTAATCATATCCAACGTGGGCAGTTTGTATCTGCAGACGAGGAAAGACTTCGTCAAGTTTTATATAATCTAATAGACAATGCGGTTAAATATACTATTAGAGGCAAAGTGGAAATTAATTGCTTTGAACAAAATGAAAATATAGTAATAGAAGTTAGTGATACAGGAATAGGAATGACGACTGAAAATTTAAAAACTGTTTTCGAGCCTTTTCGCCAATACAGCAATACAGCTGGAGGAACTGGTCTAGGTTTAAGTGTTACGAAAGAGCTCGTGCAGATTCAAGGGGGGACTATTACTGTAAAATCAGTAGTGAATAGAGGGACTACCTTTGCTGTTACACTTCCTAAAGCAATTCACCTCAACGAGACAAAGCAACAACTTTTTTCACCACCTATACCTTCAGTTATTGAAAATAAGGGTGGAAAAAAAGTAATTATAGCAGATGATGATCATGTGAATTTGAAAGTACTCATCGACACGCTTGTATCTGAAGAATACTTCATCATCGCAGTTGATCATGGAAATGCAGTTTTGGAGCAGATGAAAAAACATCCCGATGTGGATCTTGTCATATTAGACATTATGATGCCAGGAGTTTCTGGTTATGAAGTATGTCAACAATTGAGGAATTCTTATCTACCCTCTGAGCTTCCTATTTTAATGCTAACGGCTGCCGTTCGACCAGAAGATATGATTGCAGCATTCCAGTCTGGTGCAAATGATTTTCTACACAAACCTTTGGATATCTCCGAGTTAAAAACTAGAATAAGAAACTTGCTATTAATGAAAGAATCATCCGAAAATGCGGTGAAGATGGAAATAGCTTTTTTACAAGCGCAAATAAAGCCACATTTTATTTATAATGTATTAAACTCCATTCTATCTCTCAGTTATGTAGACTTGGATAAGGCACGTGTCATGATTACAGATTTCGCTAACTTTATGAGAGGGAGCTTTTCCTTTGAAAATACGCATAGTCTCGTGCCACTGGAGAAGGAACTTTCCCTGATTCAATCCTATGTGAATATTCAGCGTACTAGATATCCAGAGCAGCTAGTGTGGGAAGTACAAATGGAGGAATCGTTCCATTGTCTAATTCCTCCTTTACTTTTGCAGCCTATCGTGGAGAATGCTATAGTTCATGGATTGAAAAAGAAGGAAGGTCAAGGAACTGTAAAGCTCACCGTTAATAGGGAAGAAGACATGATTGTTTTTCGAATAATAGATAATGGAACAGGGATGACTAAACAACGACTCCAACAAATTTGGAATATTGAAAAGGATAAAGTGCAAGGCGTTGGACTTCAAAATATAGAGAAGCGACTGAAATATTATGAAGATGCCTCTATTCAAATAACAAGTGAAGAACATATAGGAACAATTGTAGAATTAAGATTTCCACTCATACATTTGGAAAAGGAGGGACATTAAATGTTAAAAGCCATATTGGTCGATGACGAAATTTTGGCGCTCCAATTATTAGAAGCAATACTAACAGAAATTGGAGGAATCGAAATAATAGGCAAGTTTTCTAACCCGCTAGAAGGATTAGAAAGCCTAGAAGCACATAAGCCCGATATTCTATTTCTTGATATCGAGATGAAGGAAATGAACGGAATAAAATTCGCAGAAAAAATCGATGTAACTGCTTCTCAAACGGATATCATATTCGTTACAGCATATGACGAGTATGCTTTGGAAGCATTTAATGTCCAGGCATTGGATTATATTCTAAAGCCGATTGAAAAGAGTCGTTTAGAAAAAACAGTGAGACGAATTAGTCAGCGTAGAAAACAACCTAGCCCCCCTTCCAATGAAACGCCATCACTAAAAGCTAGTTTTCTAGGAGGCTTCCGATTACTTGACCATCAAAATGAACCAATCAAGTGGAGAACGAAAAAGGTGAAAGAATTCTGTGCCTATCTCATCCATCAAAATAAACCTGTACACAGGGAAAAAATTATGGAAGAGTTATGGCCAGACCGTCCATTAGATAAAGCATCCGTAGCATTGCACACAACTGTATATCATTTGCGAAAAGAACTAAAAAATCATGGGTATCATGATTCCATCAAGTATGTAGATGAACGCTATTCTCTATCGATAGAGTTAAATAGCGATGTGCAAGACATAAAAAAAGTCTTCAATCAAATACTAGTCCAAGTAGAAAATGTTAAAAAGGTCATAGATTTATATAAAAATCATTATTTAGCAGAAGAATATTATGATTGGGCGCTGGAAGAACGAGAACAGTTGCGAAAAGGGGTTACACAGTTTTTAGAGAAATATCTCGCTTCTTACAACATAGAAACAAAAACAGACAGTGTATCAAAAGAAGCGATAGACAAGCTTATAGAAATGGACCCTTGGGAAGAACGATATACCATACAACTGGTTCGATATTATGTACAACTAGGAAATACTCGAGCAGCAGTACAAGTCTATGAAAACTATAAAACGATTCTATGGCAGCAGTTAGGAATAAAGCCACAGGAAAACTTTGAAGATTTAATAAAAATATTAAAATAGTCCCTTAAACCACCTGATATTAATCAATATGGTGGTTTTTTTGTCGTATTTTGTCAGTGATGTTCAGAAAATGTCTAGACTAAAGTTCTATAATACTCTCAAGGGAATAAATAAAAAAGACTAGAACCCTAAAAGGAGAAGTACATCTAGAATGAAAAAAAGAATAGTTAAACAAATTGTCGTAGCGGCCTTGCTCACATCCTCTATTTTCTCATTTACTTCAGTATCCTATGGTAAAGAGACGACTATCCAGCAATCAATAGATGCTGTGAAACAAGAGATGAAAAAAGCTCCACTCTATTATGTAGACCCTGCATTTAAAAGTGTATTAGAGCCGAGTAAAGAATTATACCCAGTGCTGAATAATGTGAAAAAGCATTATAAAGAGGTAAAACAAAAAATCCAATCTTCGAATCTTTCTACCAAGGAAAAGAAAGAAAAGATAAAAGAATTAGACGCATTGTATGAAGAAAAAATCACTAAAGGAGTAATACCTTATATTGATGCATATAATTATGCAGTTACGTATTTGGATCCAATTTTAGAAGAAATGTTGGATGCCCACGCTGCAGGAGATTTAGAGGGTGTTGAACAGGCCTATCATAAGTTATCGTATCAATTAGGTTCCCGTACATCTATTTTATACCGCTTCACCGGAAAAGCGCCCCGGAATTTATTATTAGAAAAATATAAAAAGCCATCTGATGCAAAACGAGACGAATTACGAATTCCTGTAACAATCTACATGAAAAATAATGAAGTATTAAGATTATGGAAGGAAGGGAAAAAAGAAGAGGCAAGAAATGTAATGGATGAGGTACTTACACTTGTTTCGAAAACTTCCATCAATGGGAAAACAAATTATTCGAATTTGTTATCCAAAGAAGTAAAGGATGCAGAAGCACTTTTCTCTACTCTTCCGATACCAACTCCAACACCAGAAGTTCCAAACAACCCATCAGTAGGTGGAGGGGACAACGAAGCACCTTCTGAAAGTTCCGCAGAACGAAAATTGCGCCTAGCAAAAAGTAAAGCTATTGCAGAGTTAACAGATTATAAAGAAGCAGTAAAAGATGATTATAGTGAAGCGAATTGGATCACTATCTCATCATTAAAAACATCGTGGACAAGTACAATCAATGCTGCAACAACACCAGCCGCAGTTGCCCAAGCATTAAGTGATGCCAAAGCAGCGATCGATGAAGTTAAATCAATTGAGCAAGAGGAAGCAGAATACCAAAACGTGCTAGCCACTGCGAGAAACTTAGCAATCGAAGAGTTAACGAATTATAAAAACGTAGCAGACTATAGCTCGGAAAATTGGTTGCTAATACAATCAGCTAAAACAACTGGAACCAACGAGATTACTACAGCAACAACACCAGCCGCAGTTGCCCAAGCATTAAGTGATGCAAAAACGGCAATCGATGCAGTAAAAACACTTGTTCAAGAGGAAGCAGAATACCAAAACTTGCTAGCCACTGCGAGAAACTTAGCGTTTATAGAGTTAATGAATTATAAAAACGAAGCAGACTACAGCGCAGAAAATTGGTTACTAATACAATCTGCTAAAACAACTGGAGCCAGCGAGATTACCACAGCAACAACAACTATTGCGGTAGCACAAGCATTAACAGATGCAAAAACAGTAATCGATGCAGTAAAAACACTTGTTCAAGAGGAAGAAGACGAGAATATCAATCAAGCACCAACAGTAGCTAATGCTATTACAGATCAAAATGCTCAGGTAGGAGCAGGCAATGTAATAGTTGACGCAAGTAGTACATTTTCAGATAGTGATGACCTAACACTTACAGCTGTTTCTAGTGATATTACGAAAGCAACAGTAATAGTAAATGGAACGAATATAGTGATCTCACCAGTAGCTCAAGGTACAGCCAATATTACAGTAACCGCTTCAGATGGAAGAGGTGGCACAGTAACTGATTCGTTTACAGTTACAGTAGCTGCAGCTTCATCAGTAATAGTTAACACAATAGACTGGACTATCGATGGTGTATCATTTACTGTACTAAACGATAAAGTATCCTTGACAGAAGCAGTAGCTACTAACAAAGCCATTTATAGAACTTTAGGGAATACAGTAACTAGGTATCCTCCAAATGCTACAGAAATTTATAAAGAAAAGCTAATAGGTGGTTCAGATTATAAGGTATATATTGAATTTCCAGATGGTGTATCAGGGTTTGATAATGGCTATCTTTTTAGAGGTCCAAATGATGGTGTAACTGTGGAAGTGATAAATGAGAATACTCTAAGATTTTCAGTTAATACTTGGGACATGAGCACTAAATTTTCGATTGAGAGTATGAAAGTTATAATTGAAAAAGCATCTGATCCGTCAATAAAATATAATATAGATATTAAAGTGAATACAACGATTAACCAACAGGTAGTAATTATCCGTTAGTAAAATGGAAAAAAGAAAAAAATGGGATTTAATTAAACTTGTATAAGCTACGATAGAAAAAGGAAAACAAGCCAATTTGCGAAATACGCAGATTGGCTTGTTTATTTTCGATGACATGTTGCAATTATTATCGAACAAAAATATAGCTCCTTTTTCTGCAAAACTATCAAAATTCTACGTTGAATAGTTTCCAATTCAATAGTAAAATTAAATTGTGGAAAAATATTGGAAATTAATCGATGTTTTACCTTAAAAGAGGAGGAGAAATATGAGTAAACGTTTTATCAAACAAACAACAGCTGCAGTATTGTTAACGACTTCCATTTTATCGTTTTCATCAGTAGCACTAGGGGCAACTTCAGTTGATCAATCGGTGAACAATGCGAAGGCGGAACTGAACAAAGCGACGACACATTATGTGTACCCGTCACTAGATGGGAAACTTGCACCAAGTAGCGCACTATACCCTGCGTTAAACAGTGTAAAGAAAAATTATGAACTTACAAGAAGTGCGGTAGTTTCCTCTAAACTATCTACTGCACAAAAGAATGCGAAGTTGAAAGAAATCGATACGCTATACAAAGAAAAAGTTTCAGGAGGTTTATTACCATATATTGATGCATTTAATTATGCAACAGAATACTTAGTGCCCATTATGAAGGAAATTGAAGCAGCGCAAGCAAAAAATGACTTTGCAGCAGTGGAAAAAGCGTACCACAAATTATCGTACCAACTAAAAGGTAGAACAGCGATTCTATACCGTTTCTCTGGTAAAGCAGCTCGTGATCTCCTATTAGAGGAGTACAAAAAGCCAGCAGATGAAAAACGCCATGAATTAATGGTGCCAGTCACTATCTACATGAAAATTGTAGAAGTAAACGATTTATTTAAAAATGGCAAAAAATCAGAGGCTCAAACTAAGTTTGCAGAAATCGAAGCACTATTAGACCGTCTTCCAAATGCATCTACAAACAAATTCGTTGGGGCATTATTAGAAGAAGTTGCTAAGTTGAAAACTACTATTGACTATACTTCCGTTACATCTACTCAACAAGCAATCCTAAATGAAAAGGTTGCTGGTTTAGTAACTGAACTGAATACAACGCAATCTGATCAAGCAACAGTTTCTACAAATGGTTCTAATTCTCTTATAGTTACTGTGAAAGAAGACATTGGAATTCCGAAATTTTTAGGAAAAGGATTCTACCAAACATTTACGAAGCAACTAGGAGTAACGAAAGTGAATGGTTTCAATCCTACATCCATAAAAGCTCTAGAGTATACTGCAGCAGCATTCCCAGAAGGGGCAGATTCATTAGCTGATCTAAAAGGGAAAACAGTTACGCTTAAAATTACAGTGGACAATGGTTCAGCATTAGACGTAGAATTTAAAATCACGTTTGAGTAATAAAAAAACATAGTATGAAGCCATATTAAAATCCGGTGCTCTCTATTCGTTTTAGAATAGAAAGCACCGGATTTTTCTTTTTGCTTTTAATTTTTAACGAGCCTCTGTAAGACACAACTTCAAAATAATTAAAAATAATATTCAAATTGTATCACACAAAATGATAAGTCAGTTATGTCTTATACTGTCGAATATATAATAAATATGTAGAAAACTGTGAAAAACAGGTAAAAATTACTAATATACATAATAATATGACTAATTAATTAACATAATTATGAATAAAAACAGCGCTTCAATTTTCCTAATATTCATACTAATATTAAGAAGTAAGAGATATAATTCCATTTCTTAAGCCCTTAAACTTTTTATATTAAACTCTGTGCAAGACATATCAAAAACAATTCAGAGTAGGGTATGAATGTCCTCTTGCACAGAGACATGTTATTACATCAAAGACTATCACATATATTTGAGATTTATTACATCATGAAAGTTACTTAAACGGTAACGATTTTCAAAGAAAGGAAGCGATTATTATAAAAAAGCAATAGCAGTAAGTAGGACAAACTTATAGTTTCGAAGAATAAATAATTGTGGAAAAAGGGGAGAAGTATGTTGAAGAATAAAATAGTAAATAAGCTATTTAGCACATTGATGGTACTAGCGATGATCTTTACGATGTTTAGTCCGGCCATGACTGCTTCTGCAAATGTAGATGTAAAGCCATTCAAACAAAATAGTGCAAGTGAAAGCACGTTACAATTAAAAGCAGCAATCGCAGAGCAATTGAATGTGTTGGATGGTGGACCAAAACTACACAAAGATTTACAAGACCTATCGGGTAGCCAAGAAGTTGCAGTAATCATACATTTATCAGAAAAACCAGTTGCCCTTGAAAAAGGAATAAACGAATTAAAGGGAAAAAGCTTTTCAGTAGCACAAGAAAATCAAGTAAGAACGAAAGTACGCTCACAACAAGCAACTGTTAAAAAAGAACTAAACTTAAAAAATATTGCCATTAAACAAGGGTATACATTCGATACAGTATTAAACGGTTTCGCCGCAACTGTAAAAGCGAATGATCTCCCAAAACTACTAACTGTTCAAGGAGTTACACTAGTAGAACCGGACACAATCGTTCATGCGTCGGAAGAACAACAAAAAACGAAACCGACGAAACCTTCTACGATTAACAAAGATAAAATCGTAGATGCAAAGATGAATACAAGTATTTCATTCTTAGGTATCGAAAGACTTTGGAATGAAGGAATCGAAGGGCAAGGCATCAAAGTTGCCGTACTGGATACTGGAATCGATAAAGATCATCCAGAATTTGCAGGCATTTATAAAGGTGGAAAGAACTTTATTCCTAATTCATCTACCTACACAAAAACTCGTGCGGAAAATGATGCTTCCGAAACATTGCCATCGGAACGCCCAGCAGGAACTCCCGAATTTAATGCGAATGGAAGTTCATTCTATACTTCTCACGGTACACATGTTGCGGGCACAATTGCTGCAATTGGTGCGAATGTATACGGTATTAAAGGGATTGCACCTAAAGTAGATCTTTACGCTTATCGCGTACTTGGTGCTTACGGCAGTGGAGCTACTTCTGGTATTGTAAAAGCAATTGACACAGCTGTAATTGAAGGTATGGACGTTATTAACCTATCACTTGGTGGCGGCGCTAACACAGAAACGGATAGCGGATCTTTTGCGATTAATAACGCAATGATGGCCGGCACAATCTCTGTCATCGCGACAGGTAATTCTGGTCCTAACCGTGGGACGATGGGGACTCCAGCTACGGCTCGCTTAGGTATCGCAGTTGGTAACACAACGAATCCGGAAACAATGTACAACGGACAAGTGAATGTTACAGTTGGTGCATACAATCTTACAAAACAATTACAATTAATGGGTACTACTTTCGGTGCCGATCTAGCAACACAACTTCAAGGTGAATTTGACTTAGTTGCAGTTCCTGGAAACGGGGAAGCGAAGGATTATCAAGGAATCGATGTAAACGGCAAAGTTGCATTGATTTCACGTGGTAGCATAGCATTTGTCGATAAAATTGCCCATGCAAAAGAAAATGGTGCAGTAGCAACGATTATCCATAACTTTGCAGGTGGAACGAATGCACCAAATCCATCTGGCACATTCCTTGGTGACTCTTTTGCGTTTATTCCAACGTATGATATGTCCCAAACAGATGGAGATGCAATTCGTGCAGCTTTAGCATCTGGAGCAGGAAAAGTAACATTCGGTAATTTTGGTTCTACTAAAACAACTGGGGATGAAGTAAATAGCTCTAGTTCACGCGGACCTTCTACACCAAACTTTGACATTAAGCCAGATGTAAGTGCACCTGGTACGAATATTATGTCTACCATTCCAATGTACAAAACAGATTTCCCAGATGCGGTTTACAATGAAGCATATGACCGCAAAACAGGAACATCCATGGCAACTCCGCATATCGCAGGGATTGCAGCACTTATCAAACAAGCAAATCCAGACTGGAATGCTTTCGATGTAAAAGTAGCACTTTCCAATACAGCAAAAGTTCTCCATAAAGGAACATATGATGTATTTGCTCAAGGTGCTGGTCGTGTAGACGCATATGCAGCAGCTCATCCAAGCATACTTGCCTATGCAAAAGACACTGCCGTGTTAGACAGCAGTGGAGCAATCGTTGAAAACTTGAAAGGGACAGTTACATTTGGTCCACAATCGTTAAAAGAAAATCTATCTGTTACGAAACAAATTCTAGTAAAAGATAGCAAGGGTACCGGTGGAAATTATAATGTGACAGTTGATACGACAAAAACATTCGGCGATGCAAAAGTAACGGTTGATAAATCATCGTTTACACTTGCAGGAGAGCAACTGTTAAATGTTACGTTGACCGCTTCTAAAGCGACAGCTCCAAATGGTTCAGAAATACTCGGATATATCCACATTAACGGGGGCGGTTCCGATATTTCATTGCCATTCGCAGCTGATTTTAGTGGTGTAGTAGCTACGGAAATTAGAGATATGAATATTTCGGAAACGGACCTATCCTTTGACGGAGATGGTGTGAAAGATTCAGCCGAGCTTACATTCACATTGACTGGGAATGTGACAACGAATTACATCGAACTTTGGGATATCATGGATCCTGAAGGTGGAGAATACGGAGACGGATACATCGGTTACTTACATGCTGGTTCTTCCCTTGGAGCTGGCTCTTGGAAGTTAACTGTTGATGGGGAGTACCAACCTTGGAGCGGTGAACCTGCAACAACCATTCCAGATGGCCTATATACAATCGACTTTACTGGACTTTCTGCTACAGGTGTAATTGGTGACTACGTTGGACCAGTTGTTGTGAAAACAACGAAACCAGTAATTGCAGGATCTGTGAAAGATGGAGTAGCAACTGGGCAAGTAACGGACAAGTACATTGAATATAATGAAGAATTGTACTTGTACGGTTTAGAATTTGACTTAAATGACAAACTACACGCTTCTTATGTTGCAACTGTTAATGGAGAAACTGCCGATGCAGTAGACTTTGATTTAGCGCAAGATGGATCTTACTCATTCCCAGTGACAGCTGAAACAGATTCTGTGAAAGTTGTCGTTCAAGATGCAGCGGGCAATGTAGGTGAAGCTTTCATTTATGAAAAGGAAGAGACAGTAGTAACACTAGCTGTAAATCCAACGGAACTTGATTTAGCAGTAGGAGGAACAGCTCAACTGGCTGTTACAGAAACTTCTACACCTAAAGAAGGGGAAGCAACAGTAGTAGATGTAACTGCAGAAGCTACGTACGCTGTGGCAGATGAAAGCATTGCAACCGTTACGAATGGTTTAGTGACTGCGGTAGGAAAAGGTTCTACAACGATTACTGTTTCCCATGGTGAAAATGAAGTAACTGTAAATCTAACAGTAAAAGATTCAGAAGTGATTGTGCCAGGAGTTACATTAACTGCTAACAAAACAGAAATTGACCTCCAAAAAGGAAAAGAATCGCAACTGAAAATTACGGAAGTAACGACAACAGCAGATGGAAAAACAAAAAAGGCAGACGTAACAAAAGCAGCAACGTATAAAGTAGCGGATAATAAAGTTGCTTCTGTCAAAAATGGTTTAGTAACAGCGAAAAATGCAGGAAGCACAACAATTACGGTTAAATATGGTAAAAATGAGCTTACTGTAAATGTGACAGTTACAGAACCAGGGGTAACTCTCACAGCAAACAAAACAGAACTTGACTTACAAAAAGGAAGAGAAGCGCAACTGAAAATTACCGAAGTAACAACAACAGCAGATGGAAAAACAAAAAAGGCAGACGTAACAAAAGCTGCAACGTATAAAGTAGCGGATAATAAAGTTGCTTCTGTTAAGGATGGTTTAGTAACAGCGAGAAATGCAGGAAGCACAACAATTACAGCTAAATACGGTAAAAATGAAGTAACGGTAAATGTAACGGTTACAGAACCAGTAGTGACACTAGAAGCGAACAAAACGCAACTTGACCTAGAACCAGGAAAAGAAGCACAGCTAAAAATTACAGAAGTCATCACTTCTGCGGACGGAAAACAAAAAAAGACGGATATAACAACTCTTGCGACATACAAATCATCAAATGGTAAAGTGGCATCTGTAAGCAATGGTTTAGTAAAAGCGAAAGATGCAGGAACTACAACAATCACTGCTAATTACGGCAAAAACGAAGTAACTGTAAATGTGACAGTTACAGAACCGCAAGTGACACTGAACGCAAACAAAACAGAAATTGACTTAGAACCAGGAAAAGAAGCACAGTTGAAAATTACAGAAGTAACAACATCAAATGGAAAAACAACTGAAAAAAATGTAACAACAGCTGCTACGTATAAAGTAACTGATAGTAAAGTGGCTTCTGTAACAAATGGTGTAGTAAGAGCTAAAAATGCAGGTAGTACTCCGATCACTGTTAGCTATGGAGCAAATAATGTAATAGTAAATGTAACGGTTACAGCACCAGAAGTAACATTAGTTGCAGACAATACACAAATTGATCTGGAATTAGGAAAAGAAGTACTACTGAATATTAAGGAAGTAACAACAATAAACGGAACAACAACCGAAAGAGATGTAACAAAAGCCGCTACGTATAAAGTACAAGATACTAAAGTTGCTAGTGTAACTGGTGGTCTAGTTAGACCGAAAAAAGCAGGCAGCACATCCATTACGGTTAAATACGGTAAAAATGAGTTGACTGTAAATGTAACGGTGACAGAAGCAGCAATAAAATCTGTTGTACCAAGCTCTGAAACTTTAGTACCTAGCCCAGAATCTTTCACACCGGATTCGGAAATTACGGTACCAACACCGGAAATTTCCTTATCAAGTTTTGAGTCTTTAATGCCAGGTTCAAGTGCAATTCCTATGGCGGTGTAAGAAACAAATGAATAAGTAAAAAGAAACAGCTGAGGTGCAGTTCATGGCCACAGCTGTTTCTTTTTTGGGGGAATCCTTGTGTAAGAAATTTACTCGCAACTTTGTCAGGCATATGCGCAACCTTCTACTTCGTATTCGCAACATTCCTATTAATTTGCGCAACTTATTCATCGCTACTCGCAATCTTGCAAGGCTTACTCGCAACATATTAGTATCTTACACAGGGACAAAACATAAAAAGCACGAACTCCATAAAATGAGTTCGTGCTTTCTCCATTCCATCTACTAATCTAGGTATCTTCTAGCCCCAGAGTAGTTTCGTTTATAAACGCCTGCAGAAATAGATTCGATTTTGACTTTGTCGGATGCATTTGGTGCATGGAGCATCTTGCCATCACCGATATATAATCCGACGTGATACACTTTTCCTTTTCCTCCGTTACCCGCAAAAAATACGAGATCACCAGGTTGTAAGTTACTTTTTGAGACTGGTGTTCCTTTCGTTGCTTGGTAAAACGAGTCGCGTGGAATAAGGATCCCATGGTTTTTATACACGGAGTAAATAATGCCGGAGCAGTCAAATCCAAAAGAGGAAGTACCTGCCCATAGGTAAGGCAAACCTAGGAACATTTTGGCACTGTTGACGATATCTTTTTGTGTTGGTTTCGGAACTGCTGCATAATTTTTGTGTACTTTCGCATCTTTTTTAGCCAAATACTTTACACCGTTTTGTGGGGTAAGCACATGTAGCCATTCGCCTTCTTCCTTTATTACTGGAAGAATCGTTGTATAACTGATGTCTATATATTTATTCTTTTTATTTGTATCACTATATAGAGTGGAAGATTTCGCATTCACAATAGCGATCGAACAATTAGACGTATCTGTAGCTGTTTCGAACAAATGCGAACTTGGAACCCAACCAGGATAACCTTCTTTTAAATAAGGAACATACTGATCTTTGACTGCAATTTTAGTCCATTTTCCGCTTTTTTGTAAAACGGTGACTTCCTCTCCAAACAAAGCTTGGGTGTCGGTTTTATCTACGAGCCACCATTTTTGTTTCAGATTCATCGTTTTCATCCATTTAGAAATGTCTACTGGAGTAGAGATTGCAGGATGATCCACCGCTCGATCTATGCCTGGCTTGTGCCAAAGGGATGTAACTTGCACATTCACTTTCACTTTCACTGTTTTTGTATTGCTTGGCTTTTCACAAGAAGCAGGAACAGCGGGTACAGTTGGTATTGTCGGAACAGTTGGAGCTTTTATTCGGAAATCTGGATTTAAAATGCGTGCGATAAAAATAGCAAAGTCCGCTTTTGTAATGTTAGCTAAAGGTTTAAATGTATTGTCCGGATACCCTGTGGCGATATTCGTTGTTTGTAGCGTGTTAATAGCTTCTGCAACCCAATAAGTTGGTAGCACATCAACAAATGGTGTAGATATTGTCCCTTTTAGTTCAAAAGCTCTTACTAAGAAGACAGCAGCTTCCCCTCTTGTAAAAGGAACATCCGGATTAAACGCGCCATTCTCATCGGCATGTATAATTCCTTCGTTTGCAATGGCAGCCATTATAGGAAAGTTTACGTGGTCAGCTGTTACGTCCGTAAAATTTGGGTCCGGCTGATTAGAAGAATTAAGACGTAAAGATTTCACCAACATTTCAGCTGCTTCCAAACGGGTTATCTCCGCGTCCACTCCAAAGTTAAGTGCAGGGTTACCAGTGATTATTCCTTTAGAAGCTAAAAAATCTAGTTCCGCTTTTGCTGCGTGATCATCTCCAACATCTTTGTACAACGGTGCGGCAGAAACGGTACTAAAAGTTGAAAATAAAACAAACATAAAAGTAAAAACTGCTATTAATCTCTTCATCCTACTGATTCCCCTTTAATCTGGTAGTTACATATAATAATCTCCATATTACTGTACAAGAGAAAACATGAAATGTATAGACTATATAGAAATTTCTGTATTTTAAATATAGAAAAAGAATAGATCCAAAGACTTGAGTAAAAAGTTTTAAAAATTCTTATTATTTGTAAATTTAGACTATACATAGATATAGTTATTTGATAATATGTAGAAGAGGAGGCAAAAGGAGGATATATATTTGAAAGAAAAGGATTCTAAACTGATTAATCGACGAGTATTGGCACTTGAATCTGTTTTTACGAATGGCAACAAATCGAAAATCACGACAACAAATGGAATTCATTATTCAAAAATGTCTGTACTTGAGTTACTTAATAATGCTTGCATGCGCTACGCTTCTACTTTAGAAGGCCGCATGAAAGCGATTAAACTGATTATGAATTACTATCACAAAACACCGATTCTGATCAATCCAAAAGAGTTTGGCGCATTTCCTACAGTATCGTATAAGGATACAGAGTGTGTATGGATCTTTAATCATCATTTCTATGTCAACGAATTGGGGAATGGAAAATCGCAAATTGTGTTTGATAACGGAATTCATATGACTGTAAAAGTTTCCAAAAATGTTTTACTAAAACAACAGCAACGATTACACACAGCGATTAATATAATTAGCAATATTGAGGATTCAGAGTAAAAAACATTACACTAATAACAATGTCTCCGGAGAATGGATAAAAAGTAAAGCGGTTGAAGAAAATCTTCGGTCGCTTTTTTTGTATACAGAGCAATTCTGAATTGTACCAGAGTTGTGTATTACACAGCGTTTAATGTTAAATAAGTCAAGCGTTAAATAAATAGATTTTTGGCCGCACAAAACCAATGCCTCAATATTAGATGGAAAAAAATTGAAACTACCAATCACAAAACCATATAAGGACATTT